>DASUQI010000020.1:0-157130 GCA_036280655.1 Actinomycetota bacterium | reverse complement strand
GGCCGAGCCGCGCCGGCGGCGCGACGACCGCGACGAGGGAGCGCGCGGCTCGGCCGCCCGCGCGCTCGCCGAGCCCGGCTCCTCTTCCGACTCCACGCCGGTCCTTCGGGCGCGGGAGGAAGGTCGCCCTGTGGGGTGGGGTGGCCGTCGCCGTCTTGGTGCTCGGGGTCGTCGGCGGGAAGCTGTACCTGGACCGTCAGTGGTTCGTGGGGGTCTCGGACGGGCGCGTCGCGATCTTCCGTGGCGTGCCCACCGACGTCGCCGGCGTCGAGCTCAGCTCCGTCGTGGTCGAGACGACGATCCGGGCCGAGGACGCGCAGGCGCTGCACCAGTACCGGGACCTGCCCGAGGGCATCACGGCCGACGACCGGGCGGGCGCCGACGAGATCGTGGAGCAGATCCGCAAGGACGTCGAGCGCTTCCAGCCCACCGTGACGTGAGTCTGCCCGCGGCGTCCCGCGGCCGCGCGGCGCTCGCCCCGGCGATCGCCTTCACGGTCCTCGCGCTCGTCCTGTCGATCGGCGCGTACGTGATCGCCGGGTTCGGCAAGCGCGGACAACTCCCCGCGACGTTCGCCGTCTACGCGTCGATCTTCGCGGGGGGCTACGTCGGCGGGCTCCTCGTGATCCGCGCGTTCGCAGCCCGCGCCGATCCCGCGCTGTTCCCGACGGCGGCGGTGCTCGTCGGCATCGGCTTCGCGATGATCTTCCGGCTCTCCGGCGGCCTCGCCGCCGAACAGGCGACCTGGATCTTCGTGGGCCTCATCGCGTTCGCGATCACCCTCGTCGTCGTCCGGGACGCGCGGATGCTCGACGCGTACACGTACACGATCGGCCTGCTCGGCCTCCTGCTCCTGCTCCTGCCGATCGTGCCGGGCATCGGGCAGACGATCAACGGCGCGCGCCTGTGGGTACAGATCGGCCCGCTCGGGTTCCAGCCCGCCGAGATCGGCAAGGTGCTGATCGTGATCTTCCTCGCGTCGTACCTGAACCAGAAGCGCGAACTCCTCCAGGTCGCCACATCGCGGATCGGCCCGCTCCGGCTCCCGCCCGTCAAGCACCTCGGGCCGGTGCTGCTCGCCTGGGGAGCCTCGCTCGCGATCCTGTTCCTGCAGCGCGACCTCGGCGCCTCGCTCCTGTACTTCGGGATCTTCGTCGTGATGCTCTGGGTGGCGACGGGGCGCGCCTCCTACCTGGTGATCGGGCTCGTGCTGTTCGCCGTCGGCGCGTACGCGGGGTGGCTGCTGTTCGACCACGTCCAGCTGCGCGTCGACATCTGGTTGAACGCGCTCGACCCCGACACGGTCTTCGGCGTCGGCTACGGGCAGCTCGCACAGGCCCAGTTCGGGATGGCGACCGGCGGCCTGGTGGGGACCGGCCTGGGCCAGGGGTCGCCCGGCATCATCCCGTTCGCCGCGACCGACTTCATCTTCGCCGCGATCGGCGAGGAGCTCGGCCTGCTGGGATCGACCGCGGTCCTGCTCCTGTTCCTCGTGCTCGTCGGCAAGGGCCTGCGGATCGGGATGCGCGCATCCGACGGCTTCTCGACGCTGCTTGCGGTCGGGCTGTCGACGCTCGTCGCGTTGCAGGCGTTCGTGATCGTCGGCGGCGTGACCCGGGTGATCCCGCTCACCGGCGTGACCCTGCCGTTCGTCTCCTACGGTGGCTCGAGCCTCATCTCGAACTTCGTGCTGCTCGCGCTCCTCGTGCGGCTCTCGAGCGGCCCGGCCGAACGGCGGAGGGCGTAGATGGAGCGCCAGATCCGCAAGCTCGGACTCGCGCTCACCGCCCTGTTCCTCATCGTCTTCCTGCAGATCAACTACATCCAGGTGTTCGCCGCCGATCGCATCGCCAACAACCCCGCGAACGCGAAGCGCCTGCTGATCGCCGAGTACAAGGTGGACCGCGGCAGCATCCTCGCGAACGACGGGACGACGGTCCTCGCGTCGAGCCGCAGGAGCCCGGGCGAGCTGCGGTTCCAGCGCCGGTACCCGCACGGCGAGCTCTACGCGCACCAGACCGGCTTCTACTCGTATCCGTTCGGGCGGTCGGAGCTCGAGTCGACGTTCAACGACTTCCTGGCCGGGACCGCGCCCGAGCTACTCCCACAGACGTTCACCGATCTCGTGCTCGGCCGGCCGAGGCAGGGGGCGACGATCGTCACGACGCTCGACCCCCGTGTGCAGGAGGCGGCGGCGGAGGCGGCGGCGGCCGAGGCCGGCGACGTCGCGATCGCCGCGATCGATCCGTCGACGGGGGACGTCCTCGCCCTCCTCGCCGAGCCGTCGTACGACCCGAACCTGCTCGCGTCGCAGAACCCCGCGGAGGTGCGCGAGGCGTGGGACGCGCTGAACGCCGACCCGGAGAAGCCCCTGTTGTCGCGGGCGAGCGACGAGCTCTTCCCGCCGGGCTCGACGTTCAAGCTCGTCACCGCCTCCGCGGCGCTCGAGAACGGGTTCGGCCCCGAGAGCACGTGGCCGAACCCGCCGGAGCTCGACCTCCCGCTCACCGACGAGACGCTCCAGAACTTCGGGGGCTCGCATTGCGTCGGAGGCCGGTCGACGATCACGCTCGCCGAGGCGCTCCGCGACTCGTGCAACGTGACGTTCGGCGAGATCGGTCTCGAGCTCGGGCCGGAGGCGCTCGCGGAACAGGCGCGCCTCTACGGCTTCACCGCGGAGGCCGGCGAGGACCTCGTCCCGTTCGACATCCCGTGGGTCTCCGGCGTGTTCCCCGCGCCCGAGACGTTCGAGGGCCGAGATCCGGCCGTCGCGATCTCGGCGATCGGGCAGCAGGACGTCGCGGCCAACCCGTTGCAGATGGCCCTCGTCGGCGCCGCGATCGCGAACGGGGGCTCGCTGATGGAACCCCGCCTGGTGACCGAGGTCCGGGACCCGAGTGGGCGCGTGATCGCGACGTTCGACACGAACGAGTTCTCCCGGCCGCTCTCGCCCGAGAACGCGGCGGCGATGACCGCGATGATGGTGTCGGTGGTCCAGAGCGGGACGGGCACGGCCGCGCAGATCCCCGGTGTGACGGTGGCCGGCAAGACCGGGACCGCCCAGCACGGCGAGGGGGCCGACCCGCACGCCTGGTTCGTCTCGTTCGCGCCGGCCGAGGCTCCCCAGGTCGCCGTCGCCGTCATCGTGCTCGACGGGGGTAGCCTTGGCAGCGAAGCGACGGGGGGGCAGGTGGCCGCGCCGATCGCGAGGGCCGTCATCGAGGCCGCGCTCTCCGGGTGACCGGAGCCGTACATCTGAGGTGAGGAGGACGAGATCGACCAGCAGGTGACCCTCGGGGGCCGCTACCGGGTCGAGCGCGAGCTCGGGCGCGGCGGCATGGCCAAGGTCTTCCTCGGGACGGACACCGTCCTCGGCCGGACCGTGGCGATCAAGCTCCTCGCCCCGCAGTTCGCCGAGGACGACGGCTTCGTGCAGCGGTTCCGTCGCGAAGCGCAGGCCGCGGCCCGCATCGGGCACCCGCACATCGTCTCGGTCTTCGACACCGGCTCGGACGACGGCGTGCACTACATCGTCATGGAGTACGTCGAGGGCCGGACGCTCGCCGACTTCCTGTCCGGCGGCGGCCGGATCATGCCGGACCGCGCGATCGACATCGCCAGTGACGTCCTGACGGCGCTCGAGGCCGCGCACGCGCAGGGCGTGATCCACCGCGACATCAAGCCCGGCAACATCATGCTCAGCCCGAAGGGCGAGGTGAAGGTCACCGATTTCGGCATCGCGCGTGTTACGACGACCGCCGAGACCGTCGCGCAGACCGCCGCGATCCTCGGCACCGCGTCGTACCTGTCGCCGGAGCAGGCCCAGGGGCAGCCGGTCGACGGGCGTTCGGACATCTACTCGCTCGGGTGTGTCCTGTACGAGATGGTCACGGGCCGCCCACCGTTCCTCGGCGACTCGCCGGTCGCGGTGGCCTCGAAGCAGGTGCTCGAGCAGCCGCTCCCGCCCTCGAAGCTGAACCCGGACGTCACGCCCGAGCTCGACGCCGTGATCCTGCGCTCGCTCGCGAAGAACCCGGCGAACCGGTACCAGTCGGCCGAGGAGATGCGGGCCGACCTCGACCGCGTCAAGCACGGCCTGCCGGTCGAGACGACGCCGCTGCTCGCCGCCGGGGCGACGCAGGTGCTCGACCGGCCGGTGCCGCAGACGACGCAGGTCCTCACGCCGCCGGAACCCGAGCGCAAGGGCCGCGCGTGGATACCGATCGCGGTCACGCTCGTGTTGATCGGCCTGCTCGGCCTCCTGCTGTGGTTCCTCGCCACGACGTTCCTGGCCGACGAGAACGGGCAGACCGGCGTGCAGGTGGCGGTCCCGGACGTCGTCGGCGAGTCGCGCTCCGTCGCGGAGCAGACCCTCCGGGAGGCCGACCTCGTCCCGGTGATCGAACGCCGGGTGCCGGCCCAGAACGACACGCAGGAGCCCGGCACGGTCGTCGCCCAGGACCCCGAGGCGGACGCGGAGGTCGACCGGGGATCGATCGTGAACCTCACGATCGTGGCGCAGCCGAACACCGTCGTGATCCCGAACCTCCAGGGCGCCACCGTCGAGGACGCGCAGGCCCAGCTGCTCGAGCTCGGCCTCGAGCCTGGCGGGCCGGAGGAGGAGGGGAGCGAATCGGTGGACGAGGGCCTCGTGACGCGGACCGACCCGGCAGTGGGCGAGGAGGTGGAGGAGGGGACGCCGGTCACGATCTTCGTCTCGACCGGGCCGGACGAGGTGACCGTGCCGGACGTGACCTGTCAGTCGTTCGGCTCGGCGCAGCAGGAGCTCAGCGCCGCCGGCCTCGTCCCCGTGGCGGCCGGCGACACCGCGCCGCCGAACCCCCTGTGCCCGAACAACGCGAACAAGGTCGCGGCCCAGGATCCCGCTGCAGGCACCGTCGTGCAGCCCGGGCAGCAGGTCACGCTCTTCCCGCGGGAGGAGCCCGCGCCGCCGACCGGCGCCACCGGCGAGACCGGCGAGACCGGCGAGACCGGCTAGCGTGTCGCTCTGGTTCGTCCGCGAGGAGTTCACGGACGAGGAACGCGCGCGGCTCGAGCCGCACTTCACGAACCTCGACGGGCCGGTCTTCGCGCTCACGAACCTGCCCGAGGTGGTGAAGGGGGCGCTGTTCGCCCGCTACTCGCGCACACCGAAGCCGCTCCGGCGCCTGTTCCTGGACGAGTTCGCCGAGCCGCTCGAGGCGGGCGCCGTCCCGGGACTCGAGGGCGTGAAGGTCGAGAAGGCGGAGCAGCTGTTCGACCGCGTGTTCTTCGAGTTCGGCGACGACTCGGTGGCGCAGCTCGGCGGCGTGCATCTCGCGTGCGAGCAGGCGTCGCAGCTTCTCGCGAAGGGCATCGAGTGGGGGCGCCTCGCCGCCTATCTCGAGCAGTCGACCCGCTACATGCGCTACGACGACCGCCCGGGGAACCGCTGGCGTCTCACGGTCCCGCCGGAGATCGCCGGCGGTCCGGCCGGCGAGGCGTACGAGGCGTTCGCGACGCGGACGTTCGAGACGTACGGGCGGCTGTTCCAACCCCTGTACGACCTGTTCGCCGACCGTTTCCCGAAGGACCCGGGCGACTCCGACTTCCTCTACCGCTCGACGATCACCGCGAAGACCTGCGACACGCTGCGGGTGCTGCTACCGGCGGGGACCCGTTCGAATCTCGGCGTGTTCGCCACCGGGCAGTCCTACGAGCAGATGCTGATCCGGATGCGCGCGCACCCGCTCGCCGAGGTGCGCGAGTACGCGGACCTCATGCTCGTCGAGCTCCGCAAGGTGATCCCCGCGTTCCTGAAGCGGGTCGACCTGCCGGACCGGGGGGTCGCGTGGTCGCGATATCTGAGCGAGATGAGGGAGGCCACCCGCGAGGTCACCGGGAAGTTCACCGAGGGCATCGAACCGGGCCACCGCGAGGCCGTGACGCTGACGGACTACGACCCGCTCGGCGAGGAGAAGATCGTCGCGGCGGCGATGTTCGCGTCGTCGTCGCTCCCGGACGACCGGCTGCAGTCGCTCGCGCACACGATGAGCGTGGACGAGCGCGACGCGGTGCTTCGCGCCTACCTCGGCGAGCGCGGGAACCGGCGACACCGGCCGGGTCGGGCGTTCGAGCGCACCGGCTACCGATTCGACGTGCTGTGCGACTACGGCGCGTTCCGCGACCTCCAGCGCCATCGGCTCCTCACGCTCGAGTGGCAGGCGCTCTCGCCGACGCACGGGTTCGACACGCCGGAGGTGATCGCCGACGCCGGCATGACGGACGAGTGGAACCGCGTGATGGAGGACTCGGCGCTGACGTGGGCGATCGTGGCCGAGCACGCCGGTCCCGACGTCGCCCAGTACGCCGTCGCGATGGCCTACCGGATCCGGTTCGTGATGCAGATGAACGCGCGCGAGGCGATGCACCTGATCGAGCTGCGGTCCTCGCCGCAGGGACACCCGACCTACCGGCGCGTCGCGCGGCAGATGCACGACCTGATCTCGTCGACCGCCGGGCACCGGGCGATCGCCGGGGCGATGACCTACCTCGACATGAGCGACGTCGACCTCGAGCGGCTCGAGGCCGAGCGCCGAGCCGAGGCGAAGCGGCGCGCCGCCCGGGGGGATGCCCCTACGGGCGACTGACGCCCAGGATCTCGGCCAGGTCGAAGCTCACCGGCTCCTCGAGCTGTTCGAACGTGCACGATCGCGGGTCGCGGTCAGGCCGCCACCGGACGAACTGCGCCGTGTGCCGGAACCGGTCGCCCTCCATGTGGTCGAACCGCACCTCGACGACGCGCTCGGGCCGGAGGGGGACGAACGACAGGTCCTTCTTGTTGTTCCACCGGCTTCCCTCCGAGCTCCTGGGGTTCCGGGTCTGCCCCTGCGCGAGCTCCTCCCAGTTCCATGGATGGCCGTCGAACGTCGTCACGAGCGGCTCGAGCTCCTTCAACAGCGCGCGGCGCCGCTCCATCGGGAAGGCGCCGATCACGCCGACGTTCGAGAGTTGGCCCTCGTCGTCGTAGAGCCCGAGCAGCAGCGATCCCACCGCGTCCGGACCCGACTTGTGCAGGCGGTAGCCAGCGACGACGCAGTCGGCGGTGCGCTCGTGCTTGATCTTGAACATCACGCGCTTGTCGGGCTGGTACGTCCCTTCGAGCGGCTTGGCGACCACGCCGTCGAGCCCCGCTCCCTCGAACTCGTCGAACCACTGCTTCGCGACCCCGACGTCGGTCGTCGCCGGGGTGACGTGGATCGGCGACCGGGCCTTCTTCAGCGCCCGCACGAGCGACGCGCGCCGTTTGGAGAACGGCCATCGCGTGTAGTCGTCGTCTCCGAGCGCGAGCAGGTCGAACGCCACGAAGTGCGCCGGCACGCGCTCGGCGAGCATCCGCACCCGGCTCTCGGCCGGATGGATCCGCTGCTGCAGCATCTCGAACTCCAGCCGGCGCATCTCGTCGTCGGGCACGACGAGCTCGCCGTCGATCACGGCGCGCTCCGGGAAGTTGGCCTTCACGGCCTCGACCACCTCGGGGAAGTACCGGGTCATCGGCCGCTCGTTCCGGCTCCCGATCTCGACCTCGTCCCCGTCACGGAAGACGATCGAGCGGAACCCGTCCCACTTCGGCTCGTAGCCGAACGGGCCGACGGGGATGTCCTTCACGGACTTCGAAAGCATCGGCGAGACGGGGGGCATCACCGGCAGCCGCACGTGCCTATCTTGCACGACCGCGACCGGCGATGGCCCCCGACGGATTCCGTTAGCCTCGCGCCCGTGGACCGACAGGCGACGTTCCTGCTCGCGCTCGGCCTGCTGATCGCGGCCGCAGCCGTGGTCTCGGCGGCCGGATGGATCCTGTTCGTGCGCGACCGCCGGGCGGACCCCGCGAGTCGGGCGGGATCCGAGCGTTCGGAGCCCGAGGCGACCTCCGAGGCCGTCGGCGCCTCCGAGCCGCCCGCCGAGCGATGACCCTTGCGCGCGCGAGACGCTTCTGGCAGACTGAGGCCGTGTTTGAACGGCCGTTCAATCTCCGAGTAGCCGTGCCCTAGCGCCGGGCCCGCGAGCCGGGCCCCGAGCGCCTGCCGACCCTCGCGACCGCGGGGTCGCTCGTTTCTCCCCCAACGGGGACGGGTACCCGGGAGGCACACCATGGAACTCACGTCGAACGACCGCATACGCCTCGAGGCCGAGCCGCTGCGCGCCCACTGGAGCACTGCCGCGCGCTGGAACGGGACCGAACGCACGTACTCCGCGGAGGACGTGATCCGCCTTCGCGGCTCGGTCTCGATCGAGCACACCCTGGCCAAGCTCGGCGCCGAACGCCTCTGGTCGCTGCTCTCGAGTTCGGACTACGTGCCGGCGCTCGGGGCCATGACCGGCGGGCAAGCCGTGGAGATGGTGAAGGCGGGGCTCCAGGCGATCTACGTCTCGGGATGGCAGGTCGCGGCCGACGCGAACCTCGCCGGCGAGACCTACCCGGACCAGTCGCTCTACCCTCCGCCGAGCGTCCCCGCGCTCGTGCGGCGGATCAACAACGCGCTGCGACGGGCGGACCAGATCGCTTGGTCCGAGGGCGTGAACGGGACCTACTGGATGGCTCCGGTCGTGGCCGACGCCGAGGCCGGGTTCGGCGGGCCGCTGAACGCGTTCGAGCTCGCGCGCTCGATGATCGAGGCGGGCGCCGCCGGCGTGCACTTCGAGGACCAGCTCGCGAGCGAGAAGAAGTGCGGTCATCTCGGCGGCAAGGTGCTCGTGCCGACGTCGCAGTTCGTCCGCACGCTCACCGCGGCGCGCCTCGCCGCCGACGTGTCGAATGTCCCGATCGTGCTGGTCGCGCGGACCGACGCGGACGCCGCGACGCTGCTCCTGAGCGACGCGGACGAGCGAGACGAGCCGTTCCTCACGGGCGAGCGCACGGCCGAGGGCTTCTTCCACGTCCGCGGTGGCGTGGAGGCGGCGATCGCGCGGGGGCTCGCCTACGCGCCGTACGCCGACGTGCTCTGGTGCGAGACCTCGACGCCCGACATCGACGAGGCGCGCACGTTCGCCGACGCGATCCACGCCCGCTACCCCGACAAGCTCCTCGCGTACAACTGCTCGCCGAGCTTCAACTGGCGCAAGAACCTCGACGACGACCGGATCGCCCGCTTCCAGAAGGAGCTCGGGGCGATGGGTTACCGGTTCCAGTTCATCACGCTCGCCGGCTTCCACGCGCTGAACGCCTCGATGTTCGAGCTCGCGCGCGGCTACGCCGAGGAGGGCATGGCGGCCTACGTCCGGCTTCAGGAGCGTGAGTTCGAGCTCGAGGCCGACGGTTACACCGCGGTCCGGCACCAGCGGGAGGTCGGCACCGGGTACTTCGACGCGGTGTCGCAGGTCGTGAGCGGTGGGACCTCGTCGACGACCGCGCTCGAGGGCTCGACCGAGCGGGCGCAGTTCGACCGGTAGGCGTAGCCGCTCGGCGTCAGGTCAGCCCGACGTCCCCGACGGTCTCCTCGGACTCCCTGCGCTCGACGTTGGGATCTCGCCGCGCGGCCTCCTCGAGCCGGTGGGCCTCGACCTCGTGCCCACACGTGTACGTCAGTACCTCCACGCTCTCGGGTGCCTGCTTGATGCCGTTCGGCTCCGCCGGATTCTCGTCGTAGGCGATGTCGCGGAGCACGCCCTTGCCGCAGATCGGACAGCGCAGGTCCTCCGTCGGTCGTTCGTTCATCGCGGCCATCAGACGTTCGCCATCCCGTCCTGGATGTTCTTGACGGCGTCGGTCACGGAGACCTCCCCCGCATCGGCCGCCTTCTCAAGGTCCTCGTAGGTGAAGTTGTCGGGGTTGCCGTGGTCCTCGTGCGGCTGGCCGCACCCGCAGGTCAGGCACATCGGATCCTCCTTCGATCGACCGTGTCGATCGGATGGTTCCCGACCCGTCTCCGGGCCAAACGAGCGCGAGACCTTCGCGGGCAGCCGGTAGCATCCGGGCCGTGCTTCGGGGAGCGATCACGGCCGCGGTCACGCCGCTCGCCGACGGCGGGAGGCGCCTGGACGAGCAGGCGTTCGGCCCGCTCGTCCGCTTCCTCGCGGGCGGCGGCACCGACGGCCTCCTCGCCTGCGGAACGACCGGCGAGGGCGTGCTCCTCTCGATCGACGAACGCCGACGCGCGGCCGAACGTTTCCTCGAGACCCGCCCGGACGGGTTCCTGGTCGCGGTGCACGCCGGCGCGCAGTCCACGGCCGATACCGTCGAGCTCGCGGCGCACGCGAAGGAGATCGGCGCCGATGCCGTGGCGGTGATCGCCCCGCCCTACTTCCCGCTCGACGCGGCCGCCGTCCTCGACCACCTGCGCGCGGCGGCCGGGGCGTGTGCGCCGCTCCCGTTCTACGTGTACGAGTTCGCCGCGCGGTCGGGGTACGCGATCCCGGTCCGGGCGATCGAACGCCTGCGCGAGGAGGCGCCGAACCTCGCCGGCATGAAGGTCTCCGACACGCCCTGGGAGGCCGTCGAGCCGTACGCGCTCGACGGACTCGATCTGTTCGTCGGGTCGGAGCCGCTGGTCCTCGAGGCGCTCGGACGGGGAGCGACCGGCGCGGTGTCGGGGCTCGCGACCGCGTTCCCCGAGATCGTCGCGGCGCTCGTCCACGATCGCAGCGCCGAGGCGGGCGAGCACGTGACCACGCTCCGGCAACGCCTCGGGTCGCTGCCGTTCCAGCCGGCGCTCAAGGCGATCCTCGGCGCGCGCGGGGTGCCGGTCCGTCCGGACGTCCGCGCCCCGCTCCGCGCGCTCACCGACGAGGAGCTCGAGACCGCGCTCGACGCCGCGCGCGCGGTCGGCGCCCTCTGACGGGTCAGCCGCCCGACGCGAGCAGCCCCGGCACCTCGAGGAGCGTTCCGATCGAGCCCTCCGTCCACTCCTCGGCCTCGGGACGGAGCATCTCCTCCTGCTCGTCCGGGTCACGGATCAGGACCGGGTGCATGCCCACCGCCGCCGCGCCCGAGAGCTCGCCGTAGGCGCCGTCGCCGACGTACAGACAGGCCGCCGGCGACACGCCGAGCTCCTCGGTCGCGCGCAGGTAGATCTCGGGATGCGGCTTGCGCAGTCCGGTCTCACACGAGAAGACCTCGACGTCGACCGAGCCGCCCAGCGGGGACGACCGCCACATCGCGGGCGCGTCGGGCGCGCACATGCTGATGAGGGCGAGCGGCCTCCCGTCCGCGCGAAGCCGGGCGAGCACCTCCTCCGCCCCGGGCCGAGGAACGAACCACCGCCGGTACATCTCGGCGCGCGCCTCGAGCGCCTCCGTGATCTGTGCGTCCGTCGGCCACGCCCCCGCCCGGGCGGCGACGGTCCGCAGGTTCTCCTCGACGTCGCCGAGCCGCCCGGTCTGCCGCTCGATCCCGGTCGCCGACCACGCGGCCTCGAACGCATCCGCATCGGCCTCGAGGACCGCGGCCGCCGTTCGGAGCCACTCGTTCCAGTCCGACCGCGGGAACTCGTAGACGAGCGTTCCGAACAGGTCGAAGACGACGGCGGTCAAGCCTTGGGGGGCCACTCGTCCTCGAGCACGCTGTAGACGACGAGGTCGTAGAACCCGCCGGAACCCCGGCCCTCGCCCCGCGCGACTCCCTCGCGCGTGAACCCCAAACGCTCGGGGATCGCCCGGCTCCGATGGTTCTCCTCGCCGGCACGGATCACGATCCGGTGCAGGCCGAGATCTCGGAAGCCGATGTCGATCATGGCCCGCACCGCCCGGGACACGAGGCCCCTGCCCTCGTGCTCGCCCCCGATCCAGTAGCCGATGTCGCCGGCGATCCGGAACGCATCCATCACCATCCCGACGCCGCCGACGTAGCTTCCATCGACGAAGATGCCGAGACCGTCGAGGTTCCGTTCGTCCCGGATGACACCCTCGAGCCACTCACGCTGGTCGTCGATCGTCCTGGTGGCCTCGACCCACGGCATCCAGGCGCCGATGCGCTCGCGTTCTGTCTGGATCAGCCCCCACACGGGGTCGAGATCCTCGATGCGGAGCTTGCGGAGGAGCGCCCCCTCGCCGAGATCGACCGGGAGCGGGCTCACGGAGCGGGAGGCGCGCCCGCTCCGGCCCTGCTTCGCTCCTCCTCCGCCAGCACCCGGCGGAGCACCTTGCCGACCATCGTCTCGGGCAGCTCGTCGCGGAACTCGACCTGCTTGGGCGCGCGGTACGCGGTGAGGCCGTTCTCCGGGTCCCGCGCCCAGGCGACGATCTCCTCGGGCGTCGCGGTCTCGCCCTCCTTCAGGACGACGAACGCCTTGACGGCCTCGCCCGTCGTGTCGTCGGGGACGCCGATCACCGCGACCTTCGAGACCTTCGGGTGGTGGTAGAGCGCGTCCTCGACCTCATTCGGGTACACGTTGAACCCGGAGACGATGATCATCTCCTTCAGCCGGTCGACGATCCGGAAGAAACCGTCGGGCTCCATGATCGCGACGTCGCCCGTGTGGAACCAGCCGTTCCGGATCGCGAGCGCCGTCTCCTCCGGCCGGTTCCAATAGCCGAGCATCACCTGCGGCCCCCGGATGCAGAGCTCGCCGCGCTCGCCGGCCGGGAGCTCCCGGTCCGGGTCCTCGAGGTCGACGATCTTGCAGTCCGTGTCGGGCATCGGCACACCGATCGCCCCGGTCCGCGGCGCGTCGAGCGGGTTCGCGTGGGTGACCGGCGAGCACTCGGTGAGCCCGTAGCCCTCGACGAGCTTCGCCCCGCCGGTGATCTGCGCGAAGCGTTCGGCCACGGCGGTGGGGAGCGGCGCCGCCCCCGAGATGCACGCCTTCACCGACCGCAGGTCGAACTTCTTCGTGAGCGGCGACTCGTTGAGCGCGTTGAAGAGCCTGGGGACGCCGGGGACGAACGTCGGCTTCTCCTTGGCCATCTCCTCGAGCACGAGGTGCAGGTCCCGCGGGTTCGGGATCGGCACCATCTTGCCGGCGACGCGGATCGCGACGTTCATCGTCAGCATCCCGAAGGAATGGAAGAACGGCAGCGGCCCGAGGAGCGCCTCCTCCCCCTGCTTCAGCTGGAGGAACGCGACCGCCTGCATCGCGTTCGCGACCATGTTGCGATGCGAGAGCATCGCGCCCTTCGAGATCCCGGTCGTGCCGCCCGTGTAGATGAACCCGGCCGCGTCCTTCGCGGGGTCGAGCCGGGCCGCGACCGGCGCCGGTCCCGCGGCGGCGAGCCATCGTTCCCACCAGCTGACCGGGGCGCCCTTCGGGACGGGGGGCCACGGCTTGCCCTGCTCGAGCTGCCGCTTCTTGAACCGCAGCGCGGGCGCGAGCTGCTTCTTCGGGAACGGCATGTAGTCGTTGAGCCGCGCCACGATCACATGGTCGATGCCGACGGTCTCGAACACGTCGGCATAGTCCGAGTACATGAGGTCGAGCACGATCACGACCTTCGCGCCGCAGTCGCGCAGCTGGAGCTCCATCTCCCGATCCGTGTACAGGGGGTTGTTGCCGACGACGACCGCACCGATGCGAACGGTCGCGTAGAACGCGACGATGTACTGCGGGCAGTTCGGCATGATCAGCGCGACGCGGTCACCCCGGCCCACGCCGAGCCCGGCGAGCGCGGCCGAGCAGCGCTCGACCTCCGACAGGAGCCAGGCGTACGAGCGCCGCTTGCCGAACCAGCCGATCGCCGTCGCGTCCGGGTTGGTCCGGGCCGACTGCTCGAGCATGCCGAACACCGACAGGTCCGGGTACGGCTCGACCGTGTGGGGGACCTCGGGCGGATAGGTCGCGAACCACGGCCGATGGTCGGTCACGTCGCGCATCATTCCAGAGGGGGGGCCGCGCGCTCAACCCGCCTCCAGCGCTCGGAGCGGGTCGGCGGCCGCCGGGTAGGCTCCCCGCCCGTGACGGACCCGCTCGAGGAGCTGCGTTCGGCCGCGCGGGAGGCCCTCCCCCCGTACGAGGGCGAGCTCGCGGTGCCGGGGCTCGAGCGGCCCGTCGAGGTCCTGCGCGACCGATGGGGCATCCCGTACCTGTCGGCGGACTCCCTCGAGGACCTCTGGTTCGCCCAGGGGTTCGTGCAGGCCTCGGAGCGGTTGTTCCAGATCGAGCTCGCGCTCCGCGCCGCGAACGGCCGGCTGGCCGGATGGTTCGGCGAGGTCAGCATCCCGGCCGACCGGTTCGCCCGGACGGTCGGCTTCCACCGGATCGGCGCTCTGGAGATCGGGCGCTGGAGCGAGGACTCGCTGACGATGCTTCGCCGGTTCGTGGACGGCGCCCGCGCGTGGGTGGCCGCGATGCCCGCGCCGCCGCTCGAGCACCGGCTCCTCGCCGTCGAACCCGACCTGCCCGAGGGCCTGGAGCCCTGGGCGGCCGTCTTCGCGTACATCGCCTGGGGGCTCTCGGGCAACTGGGACCGCGAGCTGTTGCGGCTCCGCCTGTCGGAACGGCCAGGTGCCGACGCGGACGCGCTCCTGCCGCCCGCCCGGCCGGGGTCCGCCGAGCTCACCGCGGCAACGACGGCCGGGCTCGACGCGCTCGCCGACGGACTGCTCGACCGGCTCCCCCGCCCGAGCGCCCAGGGCTCGAACAACTGGGTCGTCGCGGGCTCGCGGACCGCGAGTGGGGCGCCCCTGCTCGCGAACGACCCGCACCTGCTGGTGCAGCAGCCCGCCGCCTGGTTCGAGACCCACCTGCGTGCCCCGGCGTACGAGGTGCGCGGGGTCGCTTTCCCGTTCGCGCCGGGGATCCTGATCGGGACGACCGGGCACCACGCCTGGGGCCTCACGATCGCGTCCGGCGACGTCCAGGACCTGTACGTCGAACGGCTGGACGACGACGAGACCGCGGCCGAGTTCGACGGCGGGTGGGAGCCCCTGCTCGTGCACGCCGAGTCGATCGAGGTGCGCGGGGCCGACCCCTTCACGTTCGAGGTGCGCGAGACGCGCCACGGCCCGATCCTCGATACGGCGGCCGTCGGCGTCGCGGGCACGGAGTTCGAGCCCGTGGACGGGACGTTCGCGCTCCGATGGACGGCGGCCGACGGGGTCGTCGAGCCGTGGACCTTCGTCGAGATGGCACAGGCAGCCTCGTTCGAGGAGTTCCGCCGCGCCGTCCATGGATTCGGCTGCCCGGGCCTGAACATCGGCTATGCGGACGCCCGCACGATCGGCTACCAGTGCACCGGCCGCTTTCCCGTCCGCCGTGCGGGCGACGGCTCGGCGCCGGTACCCGGCTGGACCTCCGAGCACGAGTGGGACGCCTGGGTGCCGTTCGACGAGCTCCCATGGTCCGTGGATCCGGAGGGCGGCGTGATCGCGACCGCGAACCATCGGGTGCACGACGACGCGTATCCGCACCTGCTCGGGCTCGACTTCCACCCGCCGTTCCGCGCGAACCGGATCGCAGACGTCCTGCGCGAGACCGAGGCCCTCTCGATCGAGCTTTCGGTCGCGCTCCAGGTGGACACGGTCTCGCTCCCCGCGCGACGGCTCCTCCCGCGGTTGCGGGAGGTCGACGCGACGTCCGATGCGGGGCGCTGGGGTCTCGAGCTCCTGCGCGATTGGGACGGCGACCTCGCGGCCGGGTCGGCGGCCGCCGCGGTCTATGAGACGTGGCTCGGCGAGATCGCGGCCCGGGTCCTCGGCCGCGACGCGGATCCCGAAACCTTCGCGCGGTACTTCGCATGGCGTGAGCCGTTCGTCTGCATGGCGCTCCCCGCCATGCTCGAACGCGACGAGCCGCCACCGGGCGGTGGCACCTGGGCCGAGCTCCTCGGTGCCGCGCTCGAGGATGCGCTCGCCGGTCTCGAAGCGCGGCTCGGCCCCGAACGCGACACGTGGCGATGGGGCGCGATCCACCACGCGCGGTTCGCGCATCCGATGGCGCGGCTCCCGGGCGTCGGCGAGGTATTCGTCGCGGCGGAGCACGAGCTCGGCGGGGACGAGCAGACCGTGTTGCAGGCCGGCGTCGACGCGCGGCTCGGGTTCGACGCGGTGGTCGTGCCGTCGTGGCGATTCGTGACGGATCTCGGCGATGCGGACGCGTCCGTGGCCGTGCTCACCACCGGCCAGTCCGGCAACCCGGCGTCGCCGCACTGGAACGACCAGGCAGGGCTGTGGGCCTCCGGTGGCGTTCGGCCGGCCCCGTTCACCAGGCTCGCGGTCGAGGCCGTCGCCGACCGATCCCTGCGGCTATCCCCCGGGTAACATCGGGGGCCATGCCGAAGTCCCGACAGCGTCAGCGCCGCGGCACGCGTCCGTACGCTGCCCCGCCGCCGAAGAAGAAGGCGAAGGCCAGCCCGGCCTGGTACGGCTACCTCGTCCTCGGCCTGATCCTCCTCGGCGTGCTGATCATCGTGTTCAACTACGCGGACTTCCTGCTGCCGGGAGGGACGCAGCAGCACTGGCTCTGGATCGGGCTCGGCGTGATCGCGGCCGGCTTCATCGCGGCCACCCGCTGGCGCTAGCCGCCGTCAGCCTCGCTCCCGCGGACGACCTCCATCGGCTCGCCGCAGTGACGCGGGATCTGCAGCTCCCCGATCCGCGTTACGCGGAGCTCCGTCCCGCACTCGCGGCAGACCAGACGCACATCGAGCTCCTCGACGTCCTCGGGCTCGATCCGCTCGCGGGTCGAGCCGACGCCGGACGCCGCCCGCAGTGCGGTCAGACCGACCCACGCAATCGCGAGCGCGATCAAGATGGCGACGAGCACGACCCAGACGTTCACGGGCGGGGTGGTCGAGCGACGGTCACGACGACCCGAGTGTACGGGCGGCCCCCGCGACGGTGCACCGGGAGTGGCGTCCCGGCCCAGACCGCTCCCGTATAGGCTTGTCCGGGAGGGCGCGCGTGCGTTCCCTCCTGCCGGTTGGATCCGGCGACGAAGGGGGACCGGTGAGCCGCTACGTCGACCGCCTGATGGACGACGTGACCGCCAAGAACCCGGGCGAGCCCGAGTTCTACCAGGCGGTCCGCGAGGTCGCGGCGTCCGTGGAGCTCGTGATCGAACGGCATCCGAACTACGGACACGAGCGGATCCTCGAACGCATCATCGAACCCGAGCGCGTGGTGATGTTCCGCGTCCCGTGGATGGACGACGAGGGCGAGATCCACGTGAACCGCGGCTTCCGCGTCGAGATGAGCAGCGCGATCGGCCCGTACAAGGGCGGACTCCGGTTCCACCCGAGCGTGTATCTCGGGCTCCTCAAGTTCCTCGCGTTCGAGCAGATCTTCAAGAATGCGCTCACCACGCTGCCGATGGGCGGCGCCAAGGGCGGCGCAGACTTCGACCCGAAGGGAAAGAGCGACGCGGAGGTCATGCGCTTCTGCCAGTCCTTCATGACCGAGCTGCAGCGGCACATCGGCCCGAACACCGACGTGCCGGCCGGGGACATCGGCGTCGGCGCTCGCGAGATCGGGTACCTGTTCGGCCAGTACAAGCGGATCAGGAACGAGTTCACCGGCGTCCTCACCGGCAAGGGGCTCGAATGGGGCGGCTCCCTGATCCGCCCGGAGGCGACCGGCTACGGCGCGGTGTACTTCGCGCACGAGATGCTCCTCACCCGCGAGGACAGCCTCGAGGGAAAGACCTGTCTCGTCTCCGGGAGTGGGAACGTCTCGCAGTACACGGTGGAGAAGCTGAGCGAGATGGGCGCGCTCGCCGTCACGCTCTCGGACTCGGACGGGTTCGTGCACGACCCGAAGGGCATCACGATCGACAAGCTCCAGTGGGTCATGGAGCTGAAGAACGAGCGGCGCGGTCGGATCGCCGAGTACGCGGAGCGGTTCCCCGGCACGACCTTCACGGCAACCGATCCGGGCGACGACCACAACCCGCTCTGGGACATCCCGGCCGAGTGCGCGTTCCCGAGCGCGACCGAGAACGAGATCAACGCGAAGGACGCGGCGAACCTGCTCTCGAACGGCGTCTTCGTCGTGAGCGAGGGCGCGAACATGCCGACCGTGCCCGAGGGCGTGGAGCAGTTCGTGAACGCCGGGATCCTCTACGGCCCCGGCAAGGCCGCGAACGCCGGCGGCGTGGCGGTCTCGGGCCTCGAGATGGCCCAGGACTCCCTCCGGCTGAAGTGGCCCCGCGAGGAGGTCGACGCCCGGCTGAAGGACATCATGAAGGCGATCCACCAGCAGTGCCGCGAGACCGCCGAGGAGTACGACGTGCCGGGCAACTACGTGCACGGCGCCAACATCGCGGGGTTCACGAAGGTGGCCGACGCGATGCTCGACCAGGGCCTGGTCTGAACAGGCTGGTCGGCAGGGATCCCGGAACCCCGCGGGGGGACCTGCGCGTCTTGGCCCGTGAGATGGTCCTCACCGTGGAACGGCGACGCCAGGCAGCAAGTCAAGGCGGTCTCGACGACCTCTACCGAGCCCACGCCCCCGAGGCGCTCCGCCTCGCGTACCTGCTGACCGGCGAGCGCGCGCTCGCCGAGGACCTCGTGCAAGACGCGTTCGTCAAGGTGCTCGGGCGGTTCCACGACCTGCGCAACCGCGACGCGTTCTGGTGGTACCTGCGCCGGACGATCGTGAACCTCGCCCGGTCGCAGTTCCGCCGCCGCAAGGTGGAGCGGGCGTGGTTCGAACGGCAGCGGCCGGACGAGACGGCGCCCGCGGGCGAGGACCTCGCCGAACGCGACCGCCTGCAGCGTGCGCTCATGACGCTGCGCCCCGAGCAGCGGGCGGCGATCGTGATGCGCTTCTACGAGGACCTCAGCGAGGCGGACACGGCCCAGGCCCTCGGGGTGGCGGTGGGAACGGTGAAGTCGTTGGTCTCCCGGGGCATGGATCGCCTTCGGGCCGAGCTGCCCGAACACCGGTGGGAGGACGAGTGATGGACACGCGGCTGCGGAATCTGCTGCACGACCTCGCGTCGGAGATGCCGGTCGAGCTCGAACGCTCGGCGCCCCCGACGCTGAGGAAGGCCCGCGGGCGGCGAGCCCTGACGGGAGCCGGAGCGGTCGTAGCGGTGATCGCGTTCGTGGCCGTGAGCGTGTCGGCGATCCGGCTCGCCTCGGATCCGGAGGCCCCGGTCCCGACGACGACCGGCCCGAACCCCGCGACGTTCCAGGGGCTGTGGCCGGAGACGTCGCCCGACGCGCTCGAGACCGCACAGGAGGCGATCGACGAGGGTCACATGCCACTCCGGACGACGCCGGACGGCACCGCCACGCTTTTCGCGACGAATCTGCTCGGTTGGCAGCTCGACGACGTCCGGGCCGAGGTCTCGCAGGAGCGGGACGACCACGCGATCATCCTGCTCTCGAATGCCGCTTTCGACGAAAGCGTTCCGCCCGTCGTCGTTGGTCTCCGGCAGCTCGGCGACACGGGCCCAAACGGCGTCTGGAGCGTCGTCGAGGCGGGCAACATGCTGGTCGAGCCGATCGAGTACGACCGAAGCGACCCCGCCCTCGTCCACGTCTCGGGCGAAGTCCCGGGTCCGTTCGACGGCGCACCCACGGTCGAGGCGAACGTCTTCGACGGGCCGACCGCAGAGCCATCGCTCGGTTCGGCTCGCTCCCAGCTCACCGGCGGGAGGTTCGCATTCGACATCGAGGTCTCGCTGACCCCCGACGGCTCGGCGACCCTGCTCCTCACGAATCCGGACGCCTTGGGCCAAAGCCTGGGGGCCGCCCTCATGCCAATCCGGACGCCGATGGGGGCCACGCCTTCGGAGCCGAGTGTGAACGTCGAGGGTGTCCCGCCCGACGTCGCCGCCACCGCGCAGCAGATCTACGACGCCGCGAAGGCCAAGGACTTCGATGCGCTCGCCGAGCTCCTCGACCCGGTCACGTTCATCTACAACCTCGGCGACGCGAGCGACCCGATCCCCGAGTGGCGGGCGAACCCGTCCGAGCTCGACGTCATGGTCGAGATCCTCGAGATGCCGCCGACGAGCCGAGAGATCGGGCCGGGATATGGCACCTACTACTTCTGGCCGTACCTCGTGAACAGCGACTTCGAGAACCTCACCCCGCAGGAACGCGCCGACCTCGCCGCACTGGGGTACTCCGACGAGGACATCACGCTGATCATCGATGGCGGGACCGGCTACCAGGGACCGCGGCTGGCGATCGACGAGAACGGCGAGTGGCGGAACTTCATCACCGTCGGCGAGTAGGGCTCAGGGAAGCCGAATCCTCCGCCCGAGGAACTCCAACACCGCGCGCCACTCCCTGATCTCCTCGTCGACGACGTAGGAGTTGTGACCCTCGTCGTAGGTGTAGAGCTCGGCCTCGCCGCCGGCCTCGCGGAGCGCGTCCACGTAGTCGTGCGCCTGCTTCGGCGGGCACCTCGTGTCGTGCTCGGCGATCAGCACCAGCACCGGCGCGCGGACGCGGTCCGCGTACGTGATCGGCGAACGTTCGCGGACGAACTCGGGCATGTCGGTCACGACGCCGCCGAACAGCGACCGGTCCCACGCCTGCAGCGACGGCGCGGACTCGTCGTACGAGCCCAGGTAGTCGCCGACCGGAGCGCCGGCGACGCCGGCGGTGAACCGGTCGGGGTAGCGGCCGAGCGCGAGCAGCGTGATGTACCCGCCCCACGACCAGCCGCCGATCACGATCCGCTCCGGGTCGGCGACGCCGCGCGCGAGCAGGTCGTCGAGACCCGACACGACGTCCTCGACCTCGGGGAGCCCCATGTTCCCGACGATGTGGTTCCGCCACGTCCGTCCGTAGCCGATCGACCCGCGGTAGTTGACCATCGCGACGGCGAACCCCTCCTCGACGAGCGACTGCACGTCGGCGAACCAGGTGTCCATGTACAGCCAGTCGGGTCCGCCGTGGACCTTGAGGTAGATCGGGAACGGCCCGTCGCCCGGTGGCATCGCCAGCCAGCCGTGCACGAGATCGCCGGCGGCGTTGCGGAACAGCCACTCTCGATACGGCCGGCCGGTGCGCAGGCCGCCGGGCGCCGCCGGCAGGAACTCCTCGCCGGCGTCGTCGAGTAGCTCGGGCGCCCGGTCCGCGCTCGAGACACGCATCCAGACCCGGCCGTCGGGTCGAACGCGCGCGCCATGGATCTCGCCGTCCGGGTGGTCGATCGCCGTCATCGTCCCGCGGGCGAGGTCGAACCGGTAGAGCCGGTCCCTGCCCCGGAAGCGGTGGCGAAGGAGCACCGATCCGGCGTCGGGCCACCAGTCGATCGGGGTGACGTCGCCGGGCAGGTCGACCTCGAGGTCGACGCGCTCGCCCGTGTCGGGGCTCCAGATCGCGGGCCGGAGCCGGTCCGCGAGCTCGTGCCCGAACAGGAGCCGGCGGTCGCCCGGGACCCTCGACCAGGCGAACGCCCACAGGGCGAACCCGGGCGGATCCGCGAGCTCGCCCACGACGGCGCCGGTCCGGGGATCGAGCGCGACCAGCCGCCGATGGAGGCTGTCGCCGTCGTTCGCCGCCTCGATGCACACGAGCGACCCGTCCGCCGACAGGCCGGCGAGGTCGAACCCCTCGGTGTGCTCGTCGGTGCCCGAGAACGAGACCAGGTCCACGTCCCGGAAGATTTCCTTGGCCGCCTCGCCGCGCTCGGACACGTAGACGCCGAATCCCCCGCGGTCGGCGATCACGCCCACCGCGAGCTCGGCACCGAGCGCGAGCCCGTCCGGCCACCCGGGCGGGGCGCCCGGCAGCACCTCGCGGGGCCGCCCCCCTCCGAAGGGCATCGCGAGCCACCGCCCCGCCTCCTCGCCGGTCGGGTCCGAGAACCAGACGACCTCCGACCCGTCGCCGGAGACCGACGCGAGGAGGACGCCCACGCGCTCGTGGGTGACGCGGCGGACGTCGCCGGTCGCGAGGTCCCACGTGTAGGCCTGGTAGGAGCCGCCCTCGTCGGACCGCAAGACGAGGCGTTCGGGCGCGCCCGGCGACCACGTCGGCAGCGTTCGAGTGGGGGCCCGGAGCCGGAGCTCCCAGTTCGGCGCGGCGGGCATCGCAGCGACCCTAGCAGCGGCGGATCAGAACGCGCCGCCCTCCCCGATCGCGCGCAGGAGGCGTTCGGGCGAGAGCGGCAGGTCGAGGTGCCGGACGCCGAGGTGCGCGAGCGCGTCCACGGCTGCGTTCGCGATCGCCGGCGTCGAGCCGATCGTCGCCGACTCGCCGATCCCCTTGGCGCCGAGCGGGTTGAGCGGCGTGGGCGTCTCGATGCGGAGCGTCGTGAACGACGGAAGCTCCGAGGCCGCCGGGAACAGGTACGTCGCGAGCGTCGAGGTGACCGGCGTCCCGTGCTCGTCGAACACGACCTCCTCGAACAGCGCCTGCGCGATCCCCTGGCCGAGCCCGCCGTGCACCTGCCCCTCGACGATCATCGGGTTCAGCACGCGGCCGCAGTCGTCGACCGCCACGTGTTCGAGCAGGTGGACCTCGCCCGTGTCGACGTCGACCTCGACGATCGCCACGTGGGCGCCGAACGGGAACGTCAGCTCCTGCTGGAAGCGTCGGGCGCTCGCGGACAGCGATCCGCCGTCCGACGCCGCCGAGAGATCGCTCCACGCGATCGCCGACGCCGGCGACCCGGCGACGCCGAGCCCGCCGTCGGTCGGCACGATGTCCTCCGGGGACGCCTCGAGGAACGTCGAGGCGAGCTCGCGTGCCCGTTCGAGGACCTCGCCCGCCGCCTCGAATAGCGACGACCCGCCGATCTGTAGCGACCGCGACGCGAACGTGCCCTCGCCCCGCTCGACGGCGGTGGTGTCCGAATGGACCACGCGGATCCTTGCGACCTCGATACCGAGGACGCCGGAGAGGATCTGCGCGAACGCCGTCTCGTGCCCCTGGCCGGAGGAGGAGGTCCCGATCCGTGCGGTCGCCGAGCCGTCCGCCTCGATCTCGACCGACGCGAACTCCTTCCGGGCGGACCCGGTGCGCTCCACGTAGGCCGCGACCCCGATCCCGAGCGCGCGACGGTCGCCGGCGGCGCGCCGCTCCGCCTGCTCACGGCGCCGCTCCTCCACGCCGGCGAGCCGAAGCGCCTCGTCGAGCGCCCGCTCGTAGTCGCCGACGTCGTACGTCGAGCCCACCGCCGTGGTGAACGGGAACCGGTAGTTCGGGACGAGGTTGCGGCGGCGGAGCTCTACCGGATCCATGTCGAGCTCGGCCGCGAGGACATCGACCGCTCGCTCGATCGACAGGGTGGCCTCGGGACGGCCGGCCCCCCGGTACGGACCGACCGGAGGTGTCGTCGTCACCACCGACCTCCCGCGTGACGCGATGCGCGGGATGCGGTACACGCCCGACAGCATCGACCTCGCCGTGTCCGCCAGGTACGTGGCGATCGGGTAGGCGCCCATGTCGGACACGATGTCCACGCGGAGACCGACGAGGCGCCCGTCGCGCGTCGCGCCGAGCTCCACCTCGTGGACCTGCGCCCGGCCGTGCGTGAGCGACACCATGCTCTCGGATCGCGACGGCACCCACGCGACCGGCGCGCCCAGCCGGGCCGCCGCGGCGGCGATCGCCACGTACTCGGGGAAGGCTTCCTGCTTGGCGCCGAACCCACCACCGACGTCCGGCGCCACCACACGGACCCGGTCCTCCTCGAGGCCGAGGCGTTCGCAGATCTGATCCCGCACGGAGAACGGGACCTGCGTCGACGCCCACACCGTGAGCGAGCCGTCGCCGCCGGGCTCGGCGAGCACCGCCTCGGTCTCGAGCGGAGCGGGCGCGACCCGCTGGTGGCGAACCGTGACCCGCGCCACCACGTCCGACCCGGCGAGCACGTCCTCGTCCCACGCCTCCTCGAACGCGTCGGCGACGTTCGACCCCGCGTCGGGGAACAGGAGCGGCGACCCGGGGTCGGCGGCCGCCCGCGGATCGAGGACCACCGGGAGCGGCTCGAGCTCCGGCACCACGGTCTCGGCGGCGTCCTGCGCCCGGGCGCGGGTGTCGGCGACCACGAGCGCGAGTGGCTCGCCCACGAACCGCACGACGTCGGATGCGAAGGCCGGGCGCTCGAACGGGTCGGCCTCCCCGGGCGCGGCCGCGATGGTAAGGTCCCTCGCCCGGAAGACGGCCACGACCCCCGGCATCGCCGCCGCCTCGGCGACGTCGAGGCCGATGACGCGGGCGTGCGCGAGGATGGAGCGGACGAAGACTGCTCGTAGGGCGCGTTCGGGCACGAGGTCCTCGACGTACCGGGAACGACCGGTGAGGAACCTCGGGTCCTCGACGCGCCGGACGATCCTCCCGTACATCGAGGCGCTCATGCGACGAACTGTAGAGGAGCCACGAGATGAGCCGACAGGCGGCGCGGACGGTCGTCCGGATCCTCGTCGCCTCCCTGGTGACAGGCGGCACGACGCTTCTCGCCCCCCCCGAGGCCTCGGCGGCGATCGAGGTGCGCCGGGTGGTGGACGGCCTCAACGCGCCGGTGGCGTTCACGTTCGGCCCGGGACGGAAGATCTGGTACGTCGAGAAGAACACCGGCGAGGTTCGGATCTACAACCGCGCCACGGGAGGGGACCGCCTGTTCGTCCAGGTCCCCCGCGTGAACGGGGACGGCGAGCGCGGCACGCTGGGGGTCGCGCTGCACCCCCGGTACCCGGACACACCGTTCGTGTACGTCTACGCCACGCGGAACATCGACGGCGGTGCGGTCCGCAACCAGATCCTGCGCTACCGGGACCGCGACGGGCGCGGCGTCGGCAGGCGCGTGATGGTCTCGAACGCGAACGGCGCGACGTCCCACAACGGCGGGCGGATCCTGTTCGGCCCCGACGGGATGCTGTACGCGATCGTCGGCGACGCCGTGGACGCCGCGAACGCGCAGGACCTGTCGAACGAGGAGCGGGGGAAGATCCTCCGCCTCCGTCCGGGGGGCGGAGTGCCGAACGACAACCCGTTCGACGACCGTGTCTACGCGTACGGGATCCGCAACTCGTTCGGGTTCGCGTTCGACCCCGAGACGGACGTCCTGTGGGAGACCGAGAACGGTCCCGAATGCAACGACGAGGTCAACGTGGTCGAGTCCGGGCGCAACTACGGCTGGGGACCCAACGAGACCTGCTCGGGCAACGCGCCGCAGAACACGAACCAGGACGGCCCGAACCCCGTGCTGCCCGCCACCCTGTACCAGGCGACGATCGGGATCACCGGGATCGCGTTCTGCGACGGGTGCGGGCTCGGGCCGCAGAGCGAGGGCGCCGCGTTCCACGGCGCGGTGACGAACGCCCGGATCACGCGGCTCACCATCAACCAGGCCCGGGACGGGATCGCGAGCCGCGAGGTGGTGGCCAACGCGGGCGGGGGGACCCTGTCGTTCGAGGTCGGGCCGACGGGCGCGATCTACTTCAGCACGTTCAGCGGCATCTTCAAGCTCGTCCAGCTCTGAGGCGGGGGGGTGGCGCCGGCGCCGGAGCGCGCCTACGCTGTTCGTGCACGGTCGAGGGAGCGCTCGGATGGACATCGGCCAGCCACGTCGGATCATCGAGATCGAACCGGTCTCGCTGCCGCTGCCCGACCTGGTTCCCGAGCCCGCCCCCGTGCCCGCGGCTCCCCCGGAGCCCGCGGCTCCCCCGGAGCCCGCGGCTCCCCAAGAGCCGGCGGAGCCCGAACCCGTACGGCCGGATCCCTGACGCATGGACGCGCTCCGGTACGACGTCGCGTCGCCCGCACGCACCGAGCCGATCGTCGCGTGGCGCACGTGGACCCTCGCCGGTTCCCGGGACGCGTCGAGCGTCCGGCTGTTGCCGATCGCCGGCGACGGGAAGCCGTGGCCCGCGCGCGTGCCGGCGTCCGCGACGTGCACGAAGTCCCGCCATCACGCGGTCCCCGATCTGGATTGCACGTGCGGCCTGCACGCCGTCGCGGAGGCCGAGACGCTCCGCCGGACACGTGATCCTGCGGTCCTCGGCACGGTCGCGATCTGGGGCCTGATCGCCGAGCACGACCTCGGCTATCGCGCGGCGTTCGCCTACCCGCAGCGGGTCCGGCTCGTCTGCTACCTATGCTTCTCGCTGTGGGCGATCCACGCCCCGAGCGATGTCGAGGTCGTCGTGCGCCATCGCGGGGGCAGGATGGTGCCCCTCTGCGGGCCGCACCTCGAGCTCAGCCGGCGGTACGACTACCCGATGCCGAAGGTGCTTCCGGCGGGGGCGGTCACGTCGGCGCTCCTGTCGACCTACGCGGTCGACCCGCTCCCGCGTCCGTAGGGCTCAGCTGAGGGCGCCGCGGTGCCGGGCCGCCGCGGCTCGCGCGAGCCGTTCGCGGAGCGACAGTCCGGCCGGAGGTTCGTCGTCGTCCTGCTCCGCGGACGGATCCGAGCCGCCGCCGACCTTGACCTTCACCTCGTCGTCTCCACCGACCCCGTCCGCGGGTTGCTCGAGCGCCAAGATGTCGTCGACCGGCACGCCCTTCACCTGCGCGAGCTCGGCCGAGAGCGCCTCCCTCGCCTGTTCCAGCTCGCTCAGCTTCTCGAGCGCCTCCGACAGGCTCGCCTCGGACCGGACCAGCGGGCCCTGGGCGTCGGCGACGCGTTCATCAGAGTCCGCGACCTGCATCTCGGCGGTCGTGGCGCGCTGCTCGAGCAGTGCGGCACCCGTGTCCGACCCGACGGCGGCGATCTGCGTCTGGAGGCCGGTGGTCGATCGCACGAGGTCGGCCTTCGACCCGGCGAGCGCGGCCTCCAGGCCGGCGCGTTCGGCTTCGATCCGTTCGACCTCCGCCGCGAGCCGCGACCGCTCGTCGGCGAGACCGTCGCGCTCGACCTGGGCCCGGCTCAGCTCCGCATGCGCCGTCGCGAGCTCCTTGCGCAGCGCGCCGATCGTCTCCTCGGACGAGCGGAGCTGCGCCTCGATCTCGAGGGCGCGGGTACTCGCCTCCATCGCGCGCTTCGCCGCGTCCTCGCTCTTCTTGTCGGCCAGCGTCGCCTTCCGCTCGGCCTCCGCGGCGCGCGTGTGCGCCTCCGCCAGGACCTTGCGTTCCCGCTTCGCCTCGGCGCGTGGGCTCACGCCCTCTCGCGCGATCGCGAGCTCCGCCTCCTTGTCCTCCAGGGCGTCGCGGAGGCGCTTGACCTCGCCGACCTGCTGTTCCCGCTCGGCCTCCGCCGCGCGGACCTTCAGGTCGAGCTCCTCCATGCGCGACTCGGCCGCGCGAACGTCGGGCGAGGGAACCGAGGAGGGTACGTGGTCCGCCGCCGGTGCCCGGCGCGTGCGCGGCCAGACTCGCGCGGCGATCGACCGCGCGCGCTCGCGCTTGCGGTCCTCGCGCGTCGCCCGCGCGGCCCCGGGAGCCGATGGGTTCGCCGTCAGCCGCGCCCCGATCGCGGCGTGCTGCCACGCCGACCGGGCGAATCCCAGCACGACGCCCGCGAGCGCCACGGCGAGGACGATCTGGAGCAGCCGCCACAGACGCAGGGCCGGGTCGTGGATCGACGAGTACGGCTGGTCGATCTCCACCACGCCCATGACCGACGTGGCGCCGGACGGCTGCAACGGGACGAAGGTCTGGTAGAGCGGTTGCTTCGCCGGACGCAGGCCGGGCACCCTCGTCGTCTCGTCCGACAGGACGCTTACGACCTCGCCGCCCACGGCGCGCTCGATCGACGGCTCGGCGGGGAGGGTGACCTCGGCCACGTCGTCTTGCTGCGCCGTCGAGAACAGGAGGTTCCCGTCGATGCGCCAGATCCGGACGGTGGTCGCCTGGTCTTCGGAGAGGATGCCGGCCTGGATGCGGACCAGCAGCCTGCGATAGTCGTCGCCGGCCACGTCCTTGGCGACGATCTCCGGGCCGACGCCGGAGACCACGACCTCGAGCGCCTTGTCCTCGGCCCATCGTTGGGCCTCGGCCTCGGCCGAGACGAGCGATCCCCCCGAGAGCTTGATCGTGGCGACGAGCAGCGCGACCAGGCCGAAAGCCCCGGCGCCCCATGCGATCCGACCGTTCCGACCCACGTCCCGACCCCCGCTCGCTTCTCGGCTCGCGCACGGCCGAGGCCGACCGCGCGGCGAAGCAGTCCCGATACCCCCTCTGCTTCGGCGCCTGGGGCCGGATCCTTGAACCCGAACAGGCACGTCCTGAGGCTTGACATGTGACTCTTTGGTCACCTATCCTCGAGCCGTGGACGACGACCGGGTATTCAAGGCCCTCGCGGACCCGACGCGCCGCTTCCTCCTCGACCGGCTCTTCGTGCGTGACGGCCGCACGCTCTCGGAGCTCGAGTCCGAGCTGGAGATGACGCGGTTCGGCGTCATGAAGCACCTGCGGGTCCTCGAGGACGCCGGGCTCGTCGTCACCCGCCGGTCGGGCCGGCAGAAGCTGCATTTCCTGAACCCCGTGCCCATCCGGTTGATCCACGACCGGTGGATCGACAAGTACCGCGAGCGTCAGGTCTCGGCGCTCGCGGAGTTGAAGACCGAGCTGGAGGAGGAGATGGCATGACGACGGATACGGGAACCGCCGTGACGACGCAGGTCTACCGCGTCTACATCAAGGCGACGCCGCAGGTGGTCTGGGATGCGATCACCGACCCTGCGTGGAACGCGAGGTTCGGCTACCCAGGGCGCATGGAGTACGACCTGCGCCCCGGCGGGAGCTTCCGGGCGATCGCCGGGCCGAAGGAGCAGGCGATGGGGATGCCCGAGGCGCTCGCCGACGGCGAGGTGCTGGAGGCGGACCCGCCCCGCAGGCTCGTGCAGACCTGGCGGTTCCTCTTCGACCCCGAGCTCGCGGGCGAGGGAGCCACGCGCCTCATCTGGGACATCGAGGAGGACGACGGCGGGCTCACGAGGCTCACGCTGACGCACGAGCTGGAGAACGCGCCGAAGACCGCGGCGGCCGTCGCGAGCGTCGCGCACATCTACGAGGGTGGCGGCGGTTGGGCACTCGTCCTCAGTGACCTGAAGACGTTGCTCGAGACCGGGCAGCCGATGGACGAAGGATAGGAGCCGTTCCGGCGGAGGCCCCGCGGCGCGGGGCCTCCGCCGTCACGGGGAGGCGCACTGTCGCAGTGCGAGGCTCGGGCGGAGGTCCGTCTTACGCCCCGAGTGCCCTGAACCCCTCGTAGACCATGTACGCCGGCCAGAAGATCGCCTTCGGGAAGACCGCCCAGACGTACTCCCAGAACGAATCGGCCTGCTGCCAGTAGTAGAACAGTGCGCCGAAGATCCCAAGACCGTAGAGGGCGCCACCACCTGCTGCGGCGCCCGTGCTGCCTTTCGTCATCGTCCTTCCTCCCCTCGACCGTCCTCAGACCGTATTCCCACCAAGCGGGGGTCCGACCTACGGGAACGCCACAGCGGAACTGGCGATGGAGGCAGCCGCGCACCGGCCCCCGTTCCCCGACCGGTTCAACCGTGTCAAGCACGCCCAACCACTCCTAAATGGGCGGATCCATCGGCGCAGATCCGGGCGACGCGCTTCGCCAGCGCGATGATCGTGAGGATCGGTGGGTTGCCCAGCGACCTCGGGAAGAGGGTCGCGTCCGCAACGAAGAGGTTCTCGGGCAGCCGGGCGTCGTGAAGCGTTGCGGCGGACGCCTCGGTGAGCGGCAACATGCCGCCGGGGTGACCGGCGTGCACGATCCCAGGGAACACGTGCTCGGGATCGGCGCCGAAGGACCCGAGGATCTCGGTGGCGAGACCAACCGCTTCGTCCAAGCGCGAACGGTCGGCCGGCGTGAGCAGCTTGTGCACCTTGCGGCCCGACACGAACCCGACATTCTCGTCCGCGAGCTTGATCATGATGCCCACGATGTCCTGCAAACGGTACCGCCACCGCGGATGGAACAGGCTGCTGATCCAGTCGAAGTACGGAGCCAGGATGTACCCCTCGCGCTGCACGACGAAGGGCATCTCGATCTCGTTGCACTGCCAGGCGTCCGGAACCGGTGCCGCAACGGTGAGGACGGGATCGACGAAGAGCCTCGGTTCGCATGCGATCCCCGACCGCTCGAGGATGGCCGGCGTCCCGAACCCCCCGGCGGCGAGCACGACGAGGTCGGCTGGGACGAACCGATCCAGCGCCTTCCTTCGCGCGACGACACCCCTCGCCAGACCGCCGTCGATCACGACCTCGCTCACGCGGCACCCGGTCACCAGGCGAGCGCCGTGCCCAACGGCCTCGTCGAGGAACTGGCGGCTGTCCCATTTCCGACCGTACGGACAACCGAGCATGCACCGGCCGCAGTGCCGGCAGTGGGGGGCGTCGCCCATCTTCGGCATCACGGTCGGTCCAAGGCCGAGGTCGTCGAACGCACGGAACAGGCGTCGCGTCGTCGGGTGCCATCGTTGCCGGTGCGCGGTGCTGGTCGGGATCTCGCGGCCGATCGCCTCGAATTCACGGTCGAGATCGAGGCCGAGCGCGCGGATGCCCTCGTCCATCCGGACGCCGTTCCCGGTCGCCATCGTCGTCGTGCCCCCCGTGCCGATGCCGTTCACGAGGAGCATGTCCGGTGTCCGGCGGATGCGGATCGGCGGATAGACGAGGCGCACCGATCGCGGGTCCACGAGCGCTCGGCTTCGGCGCAATCGTTCGATCGATCCTCGCTCCAGCTTGGCGCGTCGGAAGTCCTTACCCGCCTCGAGCACGGTGACGTCGAAGTCGCCCTGCAGCTCCTTGGCGACCGTGGCCCCGCCGGCCCCACTGCCCACGACGATCGCGCGTCGCTTCATGGTCCGGGCGCCCCCTCCCATGCGATCCGAGCCAGGCAGCGAGGCCGCCCCTCGGTGATCCGCTCGGAGAATGTCAACCGCCCCCCGCCCGTGAGCCCCGCGACCATGCCGGCATCGAGTGAGGACATGACCCGACACACCTGCGGCGAGTACCGCTCGGCGAAGGAGCATCGATCGACGACCATGTCGCCGCGTGGGTCCGCTCGGACATCGATGCCGATCATCCGGTATGCGATCCTCGCCGCTCGCAGCGCGTCCTCGCGACTGCGGACGCCGAGTCGACGGCGGAGTGACTCCCCGAGCGCGTAGGCGTTGTTCCACATGCGACGGGAGAGGTCGTCGAGATCGGTGCGATCGGCGAGGGCCCGTTCCGCCGACGTGGCGCTGAACGCCGCATAACGTTCCAGGAGGGCGATGTGGTCCGAGCCGTCCGTGCAGATGGGATCGGAACCGAACGCGGACCCGGTCGCTTCGAAGAGACGTCGGATGGCCGACCGGGCCACCCACCTGGGGACGTGGAGCTCGAGGGCACGCAGTCGGAGACTCACGTGCGTACCTCCTCCCGGTCGACGGCCTTGATCGGAGCGGCCGGATGCCCTTCGTACAGGGACTCGATCGCGCCGCGGAACCTCGCTTCCAGTCGATGGCGCTTGAGCTTGAGGTTGGCGGTGAGCTCGCCACGTTCGATCGACAGGTCGTTTCGAAGCACGGCCCACCGCTTCACCTGTTCGGGGTGTGACAGTCGACGGTTCACCTCGAGCACGGCACGATCGATCGCTGCCGTGCCCCCGATGTCGTCCGTCCACAACAGCGCCGTGCAGAAGGGCCTGCCCTCGCCAACGACCATCGCGTCCGCGACCAGGGGGATCCGGCGAAGCAGCATCTCGATCTTCGACGCCTGGACGTACTTCCCGTACGCGGTCTTCAGCAGGTCCTTCTTGCGACCGTCGATGACGAGCCAGCCTTCGTCGACGTGGCCGAGGTCGCCGGTCGAGAGCCAGCCGCCTCGGAATGGCTGATGATCCTCCTCGACGTACCCCACCATGACTTGCGGCCCTCGGACCAGAACCTCTCCGTCATCCGCCACACGGATCTGCGTTTCGGGAAGGAGCTCACCCACGGTCCCGATACGGTTCCGGCCGAGGCGGTTCAGCGCCACGAGCGGGGCCTCGGTCAGCCCGTACGCGTCGTGGATCTCCACTCCGAGCTCACGGAAGGATCGCAGGAGCTCTTCATCGACCGGAGCCGAGCCCACCATCAGCTGCACGCATGCGTCGAGGCCCGTACGGCGAAGCAACCGGCGACGCACGACCGGCCGGAGGAGCCGGCGAAGGCGGCCTTCCGACATGCGCTGGTAGCGGGCGCCGATCCGGCTTCGACCGAGACCCTCCCACACCTTCTGGTATAGCCGAGGCACAGAGAAGAAGACGGTCGGGCGCACGGCGGGAAGTGTCGCGGCCACACGCCGAAGGTCCCCGAGGAACGTGATCTCGACCGGAGCGGGAAGGTCGTACGGGCTGTACGCGCCCAAGATGCCTTCGACCACGTGGCTCATCGGCAGGAAGGACAGGTATCGGGCCGGTCGAACTCGGGCGCTCCAGGGGATCAGCGATGCGATCGTCTCGGCCATCCACCGAAGTTGGGCGTGCGTGAACGCCACGCCCTTGGGCGGTCCGGTGGTGCCCGACGTGTACCGGATGGTGGCCAGATCGTCCGGACCGACCGGCGAGAACGCAGGAAGCTCGGCGTGCTCGCCCTTCGCGAGGAACGAGGTCCAGCTGACCACGTCGCGGTGGGCAGAAGGTTGGTCCGTACAGAAGGAGATGATCGGCACCGTCGTCGAGAGCTCGTCGATGCGGTTCATCACGGCGTTCGTGCCGACGAACAGGAGTTCCGCGCGACTTCGCCGCAAGACGTCGGCGAGGTCGTCGGGCGGCGCCGTCGAATACAGCGGGACGCTGACACCGCCGGATAGTCCGATCGCGATATCCGCGACCAGGTACCGCGTGCTGTTCGACCCGACGATCGCGACCCTTGACCCGTACCCCACGCCCATCGCGCGGAGCGCCGCGGTCGCGCTGGTGATCTCGCCGCGTAGCACGGCCGCCGACCGACGCTTCTTGGCACCGTCTTCGTCGACGTCGACGAAGCTGACGGGGAGATGCCGGCTGGCCATCCGGAACGCTGCCTGCTCGTGGACGGTGCGGTCGGACCGATGGAGGAATCCGTGGGCAGTCGCCTGATCCAGAAGGATCGGGAGGTAGTCGTGCCAATCCGGCACCGTCGGACCGAGCACCTCGTCCGTGTGGTCCCGGCGGAACCGACGCCGCTCCCTGAAGTACGGAGCGAGCACGCGGCCGATGCGTCCCCACGCTCGGGAACCGACGGGGAGGAACAGCGGCGACGGGAGCCGGACGTCGAGCCGATCCCGCGCCCACCGGCGTGCGAAGGCGATGACCTCCCCGGCGGTGGGGAGCTCGTCCGTCGGAGTGGTCAGATGGAACGTCAGCCCGGCGCCTGCGGGATCGAACATCAGTCGGACGATCGCGTCGGCGACGTAGTCGACCGGCACGATGTTGACGCGGAGGCTGCGACGCGCCGGAACGATCCGCAGTCTGCCGGAAAGGAAGAGCCGGAGTGGCACGTAGAAGGTGTTGAACGTCTTGATGACGCCGGTCCGAGAGTCGCCGACGATCATGGAGGGGCGGACGATCGAGATCGGCAGCTGGGACGCCGCTTCGCGGACCAGCCGCTCCGCCTCGTACTTCGTCTGCTCGTACGCGGTCGCGAACCCGAACTCGCCGGTCAGATCGTCCTCGCTCACGGAGCCTCGTCGACGGCCCGCTACGTACGCGGTGGACACGTGCACCACTCTCTCGATCCCCTCGGCGGACCGCGCGAACTCCAAGACGTTGGCCACGCCGTCCACGTTCGTGGCGCGAAGTTCCTGGACGGACGCGTCGGCCCGCAGGTCGGCGGCCGTGTGCACGATCTGGGTGACTCGATCCAGCAGATCCCCATGCCGGGCAGGATCGAGGCCGAGATGGGGCTCCGCGACGTCGCCGGCCACGGCATGGATACGGGTGCCGAGCGCCTCGCGCAGTTCAGGCCGGTGCCACCAGGCACGTCTCGAGAGGTGGACGGCGTCGTCGTCGCTGCTCGCGAGGACGAGCGCGACGATCTCGAGATCGGCGCGGCGCAAGAGCCGTGCCGCTACCTCCGTGCCGAGGAATCCGGTTCCGCCGGTGAGCAGGACTACGTCGCCCATGCGGGCACACCCCACCCATGTGCGGCGGCGAAGCCGCGCAAGAGCTCCCGGTTCCGGCGAGCTGCCGAGACGTGCGCCTCGTAGCCGGCATGGAGCGCATCGCGCACGCCGCCCGGATCCAACAACAGCGCCTCAACGGTCTCGGCGACGCGGGCGAAGACCGCCGGGTCGTCGTCGGGAGCGAAGAAGTGCGTCGGCTCGAGCCCCAGTTCCTCGTACAAGGTGCGGAGGCGGAGATCGTGTCCGACGGCGACCTGCGGCACGCCGGCGGCGAGCGACAGGACCGACGCGTGGTACCGGGATGTCACGAGCACGCCGAGGCTTTGCAGGAGCGCCGTCATCCTCGACGCGTCCTGCTCACGGGACGAGAAGACCTTCGCCCGTTCCGGGTGCTCCATCTCGTGGTGGATCGCCCTCGCGACAGGCTCGTCGAGCTCCTCCATGCACACGAGTGCGACCGACCGGTCGTGGCGCTCGATCACGCGATCCGCGAGGCAGGCGTAGCTCGCGGCGAGGTCGGTGCTCCGGCGTCGGCGCGCCGGAGAGGTCGAGAAGAAGTACGGCCAGCGATAGCGATCCTCCGAGCGCCCCCACGGCCGGATCACGACGGGCCACCGGAAGAAGTCGACCGCCGCGATCCCGATCGGCGGCCGGGGGTCGCCGGGCCAGATCGCGTGGGCCCACTCCTCGTCCTCGGGACGCGGGTCGAAGTTGAAGGCGTTGTCGGCGCTCCACTCGATCGGCGCCGTGACCCCCCACCCGCGGAGACGCTCGGCGGCCGCTCGGGACCGGGTGACGATCAGATCCGTCGTACTCGCCCAGCGCCGGACCAGGCGTTGATTGCGAGGCCGGAGCTGGCCGGCGTCCACCGCGTACGCGAGGCACGGCTTGCCCTCCCGGTACGCACAGCGCGTGGCCCAGAGGAAGTACCAGAGCAATGCGGACGTCCATGTGTCCATGTAGGCGCTGCCTTCGACCAGGACCACGAGGTCGTGCTCACGGACCAGGCGCCGGGTCGCGACCGGGAAGACCGACGGCATCGATACGATGCGGAGTGCCGGTCCTTCGTGCAGATACCGGCGCAGGTTCGCCGGATCCTTGAGCGCCGGGATGGTGAGCAGGGCCTCCTCGCCGAACACGGCTCGAAGGTCCTCGATGTCGGCCTGCAAGAGGGCCTCGGCGCCGGTGTTGTTCGCGCCGCTGTACCCGATCAGCAAGATCTTCAGTGGAGCCATCTCGGTTTCCTTCGTCGACCATCGACACGTCTAACCGCCTTCCCACGGCGTGGCAGCGGTCACCGGGCCCGTCGTTCGGGGGCCATCAGGACCCTCCCTTCCCGGCGCAAAACGCCAAGGAAGCCTCGACGGGCGGGACGTCGCTCCCGATGACCGGTCTCCACTCGCTGCCCGGCCATGCGGATTGATGCTGACGCGCTGTCGTACGGGAGGACCTTCGGCCCTGGAGGTGGCTGGTCGGCGTGCGTAGCGTGGGATCGAGGCTCGCGATCGAGACGTGAGAGGAGCTGAGAACGCGATGACTGCAACCCGAACTGCGCAGGAGGTGGCCCTCCCGCTGGGTTCGGTGGACCTCGGACACCTCGTCTTCACGCGAGGCGTATCCCACCTCACCCTCCGGGTGGACGATTCGATGGAGCACCTCTTCCGCGCCCGGTTCGATGGGAAGGTGCCCGACATCGGGGTCGACGGCGGGATCGTGACCGTGAGATACCGGCCCAGCCTCCGCCCCGTCCACGGCGAGATCACGCTCTCCGGACGGGTCCCGTGGTACATCCAGGCCCGTTGGGGGATGTCGCACGTCGTGGCGGACTTCGGCAACTTGGAGCTCCGGGGTCTGGAGATCTCCGGAGGCAGTTCCCACGTAGAGGTGAGGCTGCCTCGCCCGAGGGAGACCATCGGCGTTCGGATCGGGGGCGGAGCGAGCGAGGTCGAGCTGATGCGGCCGGCGGGCGTTCCCGTTCGGGTCCACGTCGGGGGCGGTGTGTCCGACCTGGCCGTCGACGACTTCCGGCTCGGGTCCGCGGGCGGGAAGACCGACTGGCGGAGCCCGGACTACGACCGGCGCGCCGGTCGGTTCGACGTCGAGATCGGCGCTGGAGCCAGCAAGGTCACCATCCGGACCTAGCGTTGCGGGCGGAGGGTGCGGGCGCCCCACCGAGCTCAACTCGTAACGGGCGCACAGGGCCGTTCGACCTTGGGCGATCCGCTGCGGCGAAGCGAGGCTGTTGGCAGGTCCATAACTCGAAGAGGGGGTGAGAACCCGTGGCACCGATCGTCGTCGTGACTGGGGCCCTGCTCCTCGTTCTCATGATCGTCGTGTTCAGGATCGGGATGCCGAGGAAGACCCCATGGGTGCTGAACGCGGTTCGCCGGTTCGCTCGGGGCATCGGGAACCCGTTCCAGATGCGGTCCGCCGGCACACCCGGCTCATACGCCTCCGTGATCCGTCACAGGGGTCGCGTGTCGGGGAGGACGTACGAGACGCCGGTCGCGGCGCGGCTCACCGAGGACGGGTTCGTGATCGCCACCGTCTACGGGCCGAACACCGATTGGCTGAAGAACGTCCTCGCGGACGGATGCGCGACGATCGTGCACGAGGGGGAGACGCTCGAAGTCGACCGGCCTGAGCTCGTTCCCACGGACGCGGTCGAGAGGTACTTCGGGGACAAGGAGCTCCGGAACCTGCGTCGATTCAGCGTCACGCGGTGCGTCCGGGTCCGCACCGCCGAGGCCCTGCGAGAAGGCGCCTCACCCGTGGCCGCGTCGAACGCACTCAGCTCGTGACGGCGGCGGTCGATCGCGCCCCGGGACCGGTCCAGCGGATCCCTTGCATCGGCTCCAACCCGTGGTCGACGTGGTGTCGATAACGGGGTGGAACGCGCTGGTGTATCTGACCGTCATCAAGAGCGCGGGCCGTTCGACCGTGGGCGCCCCCTGCGACGGGCACCCATGCTGGTGGGCAGGAGGTGACGTCCCATGACAGGCATCGGGATCCCGCCGGTCACACCGCCGATCACACCCGGGACGGCGACGGACGGCTCAGTCTGGGCGGGAGTCGTGGCGGCGATCGTGCTGGCCGCGATCCTGGTCGTGACGGTTTGGGTTTACGTGCGCAGTCGACCGGTCCGCCGGGATGTGGAGGAGCCGGGGGTCGTCCACACGCATCTGCCGAAGGCGGCGTGAGGCGATGCAGCGCTGAGGAGCCCCGGGACGTGTTCCGGGGCTCCTGGCATATCCGACGCTCCGGGTTCGACGGGTCGCCGACGTAGTCTCGGCCGGTGTCGGCGTTCGGGCTAGGCGTTCTCCCTGAACAGCCCGACGAGGTTGCCGTCCGGGTCGGCGAACATCGCGAACGCGCCGATCCGCCCTACCTCCATCGGCTCGAGGACCTTGGTTCCCCCGAGCTCCTGAGCACGCGTCAGGTACTTGTCCAGGTCGTCGACGCCCACGTAGAAGGTCACGTACGGCTGCGCCTGCGGAGGTGTCTGCATGATGCCCCCGCGGATGCCCGCGTCCGATCGCGTATCGACCAGCGCGTACCCGCCGGGATCGCCCTCGACGTCCCAATCGAACAGCTCGGAGTAGAAGGCGCGGGTTCGTTCAGCGTCGAGCCCGCCGATCTCGAAGTGCACCACCGGGTTGCCCATGATCCCCTCCTTGGTCCCTCCTGCAGTTCGTTTCTCCGTCCGCGACCGTCGTGGGTCGTCGACGGCCCGCCTCAACATGAATCTAGGAGACCCACCCTCCGACCCTCAGGGCCGAAGGCCCCTCGGCCGCTGGGCACCCGACCTCTGGCGTTCCGACGGCCGGCGCCGTTCGCGTCCGTCCTGCCGAACGTGAGTCGTTGGACCCCTGGGAACGAGCGTTCCGTTCGATTGGACGGGATCAGGAGGATCAGCATGGATCAGCGAGGACCGACATCGCTCATCGGATCGGTGCTGACACGGGCTCGGCACCCGGGGCACCGAGACGAGACGGCCACCATGGTGCTGCTCGAGGACGTCTCCCGACGCTACGAGCTCGATGGGGTGAGCGTCACGGCGCTTGCGGGAGTCGACCTCGAGGTGGACGAAGGTGAGTTCGTGGTGGTCCTGGGCCCATCCGGGAGCGGGAAGACCACCCTGCTCAATCTGGTCGGGGCGCTCGACGAAGCGACGTCGGGCACGGTCACGGTGGCCGGGCGGCGGATCTCAGGAGCGAGGCGCAAGGACCTGTTCGAGTTCCGGCGCCGCACGGTCAGCTTCATCTTCCAGAGCTTCAACCTGTTCCCCGGGCTTACGGCGGCCGAGAACGTTCGCTTCGGGGCGGACGTGGCGGGGGCGGATGCCGATATCGATCGGATCCTCACGGATGTCGGACTCGGCGAACGTCGCGATCACTTCCCTCACGAGCTGTCCGGCGACGGCCCGCCGAAGGGTGGGCGGGCCCCCATCGCCGACCTGCACTGGTAGGTGGCGTGATGCTTCGGCCGTGGTTCTGGCTACGATGGACCGCCCGAGACCTTCGGGTGCGCTGGCCCCAGGTCGCCGCCATCGCGGTGGGAACCGGCGTGTCGGCCGGACTCGGAAGCATGACCGCCTGGCGCCAGGTCTCCTACGACGAGAGCTACTCGCTCCTGCACGCGCACGACATCCGGGTCGACCTCCCCGACGGGAGCACGGTGCAGGCCGGTACCCTCCTCGAAGCGGTGGCCGGACTGAGCGACGTGGCCGTCGCGGAAGAGCGCCTGATCACCCCGACGCAGGTCGACGCATCCCGGGAGGGGCGCACGATCCTCGTCCCCGGCGCGCTGATCGGGGTCGATGTCGCCGGCGACGGTCCGCATGTCGATGCGCTCGATGTCACGGGCGGTCGAACCCTCACCCATGCCGACGTCGCTCGTCCGGGCGTGGTTCTCGAGAGCCACTTCGCCCACGCCTACGACCTGCTCCCGTCCGGCGAGATCGGCCTCCCCGGCGGGGTCCGCCTGCCGTACGTAGGCACGGTCTACACCCCCGAGTACTTCATGGTCACGACCGAAACCGGGGCGTTCCTTGCCGAATCGAACTTCGCCGTGGTCGTCGCCCCCCTGCAGGTGGCACAGGAGTTGGCCAGCGCGAACGGCGGTGAACGATCTGGTGCTGCGGCTGGAGCCCGGGATCGACCACGAAGCGGCGAAGGCCGACGTCGCGGCCGCGTTGCAGGTCGCCCTCCCGTCGCTGTCCGCCACCGTGTCGACGATCGACGACGACCCCGCCTACATGGCGCTCTACGGCGACATGGAGAACGACCGCCGCACGATGGACGCGGTGCTCATCTTCGGCGCGGCGGTGTTCGCGGCCTTCAACCTGACGAGCCGGGTCGTCGAGTCCAAGCGCCGCGAGCTGGGCGTCGGGATGGCGCTCGGGCAGCCTCGATGGTCGATCGCGCTCCGCCCGATGCTGATGGGGCTCGAGGTAGCGTCGCTCGGCGTCGTCTTCGGCGTCGGGGTCGGGTTGCTGGTCGCGGCTGGGCTCCGCGGGTGCTGGAGTCGTTGATCCCGATGCCCGTCCTCCGAACCTCGTTCCAGACAGGTGAGTTCATGGAAGCCGCGGTGTTAGGCCTGCTGCTGCCCATCGCGGCGACGCTCTGGCCGGTGTGGCGAGCGGTGCGCGTGCCACCGGTGGCGGCGCTTCGGACCGGGCACCTCGCGGCCAAAGCGAGCGGGCTGACACCGCTCCTCAAGAGGCTCACGGCGCACGGCACGAGCCTCGGCCTGATGCCGCTCCGGAACGTCCTGCGCGCGCCGCGACGAACGATCCTGACCGCGATCGGGCTCGGTGCGGCGATCAGCGCGATGGTCGGCGTGGTCGGCGGCATCGATTCGTTCAACGCCACGATCGACGCCGGTGTGCAGGAGGTCCGGGCGGGCGCGCCCGATCGACTCCAGGTTGAGCTCAACCGCATCGTGCCCGCCTCCGGGGGGACCGTCGAGACGATCGCCGCGACGCCCGGTGTCCGTAGCGCGACGCCGTCGCTCCGGATGGGCGGCCAACTGCTCGGCGCTGAGGGTGCCCCGGTGAACGTGTTCCTCGAGGCGTTCGACCTCAACAACGACGTCTGGCACCCGACGATTCAACAGGCGGTGCCGGCGGGCGACCTGCCCGGCATCGTGATCGCCCAAGAGGCCGCGGACGATCTGGGCCTCGCACCCGGGGACGTCGTGACGGTGCGGCACCCCGTCGTCGAGGAAGGGACGACCGCGTTCGATTCCACGGAGGAACCGATGCGCGTCATCGGAGTCCACCCGTACCCGATCCGGTCGTTCGTCTACCTCGACCGCGCCGACGCCGTTCGGTTCGGCCTCGCCGGTGCGGCGAACGTGGTCCTGGTGGCTCCCGAGCCAGGCGCCGACCTCGGAACCTTGAAGCGCGCCCTGTTCGAGGTGCCGGGGGTCGCCTCGGCACAGGAGGCAGACGCCGCGGCCACCACGCTGCAGGAGCTCATGGCGCGGTTCACGGACATCCTGCGCTTCCTCGAGCTGTTCGTGTTGCTGCTGGCGCTGCTGATCGCCTTCAACGCCGCGTCGATCAGCGTGGACGAGCGAGCCCGCGATCACGCGACGATGTTCGCCTTCGGGGTGCGGCCGGCCGCGGTGCTGCGCGGACTCACCGTCGAGGCGCTCCTCGTGGGCATCCTCGGGACCCTGATCGGCATCGGTCTGGGCATCCTCGCCGTACGGTGGATCGTCTCGGGGGCTGCCACCGACATGCCCGACCTCGGCATGATCGTATCCATCTCCCCGACTACCATCGCGACGGCGCTCGCGCTCGGCGTGCTCGCGGTCGGGCTCGCGCCGCTGCTCACCCTCCGTCGACTTCGTCGCATGGATGTCCCATCCACGCTGCGCGTCGTCGAGTAGCGGCCCCGATCGATGGTCCCTCGCAACCCACTCGCTCGGTGCCGCCCAGGAGCACGGGCCCATAGCCGGTTCACGGACTCTCCGGGCCGTTCGGCCCTTCGGGGCAACGATCACGGCCGTAGCCTGAACGTGAAAGCGCCGGCGCCGCGTGCCGCCGGTCATGAGGAGGTGTCGAGCGATGCCACCGCACTGCGATTCACTGGACGGCCCCGTCGTCAAGGCCGCGATCCGGGCCCTCGACGAGGGGAACGTCGACCTGGTGCTGCCCTTCGTGAAGGAGGAGAGTGAAGGAGAGGTCCGAGCCGCGTTCGCCCGGTCGACGGCCGCGCGCACCGCCGGTCCCGAAGCGCGCGAGGTTGCCGACCTGTACTTCTTCGAGACCGTCGTGCGGGTCCATCGCCGCGGCGAGAACGCCCCCTACACGGGGCTGAAGCCGGCCGGGCTCGACCTGGGGCCGGTGATCCCCGTCGCGGAGCAGGCTATCGAGACGGGCAGCCCGGACGAGCTCGTAGGGCTGCTCTCGGACGTGATCCACGAGGAGGTCAAGCGCCGCTTGGAGCACGTGCTGGCGCTGCGGCCGACACCGGGTTCGAGGGTGCGCGAGGTCAGGGAGTACGTCGAGGCCATGTTGGGGCTGCAGGTGTGGTCCAACAGGATCTTCAAGACACTCCGAGGAGATCCGCATGGTCGGGTCGGGTGATCTTGAAGGGTTGAGGCTCGCGTGAAGGGTTGAGGCCCGGGGGGTCTCGATCCTGGCGCGTGACCTCGGCTCTCGATCACCGACGAGTCCCTATCCGGCCGGCGCTCGCAGCCTGGGACCGCGATACGCTCCCACCCCGTGGACCGACGAGACCAACTGATCCGTACCGGGCTGACGCTCGCCTCCGAGCTCAGCCTTCAGGCAGTCCTCCAGCGGATCATCGAGGCAGCCGCCGATCTTACGGATGCCCAGTACGGAGCGCTCGGTGTGCTGGGGAAGGACGGCCTCATCGCCGAGTTCGTGACGACGGGGATCACCCCCGAGCAGCGTGCGGCGATCGGCGACCCGCCGACCGGCCACGGCATCCTGGGGTTGCTGATCGAGGACCCGCGTCCCATCCGGATCCCGGTCCTGGCCGACCACCCGCTGTCGCACGGGTTCCCGCCGAACCACCCGTCGATGACCTCGTTCCTCGGTGCTCCCGTAATCTCGCGCGGGACGGTCTTCGGGAACCTGTATCTCACCAACAAGCAAGACGCCGCGGAGTTCGACGAGGAGGACGAGCAGGCCCTCGTGATCCTGGCGTCCCAGGCGGGGGTCGCGATCGAGAACGCGCACCTCTATGAGGAGGTCGAGCGCCTTGGGGTCCTCGAGGACCGAGAGCGCATCGCCCGGGAGCTGCACGACGGCGTCATCCAGGCCCTGTTCGCCGTCGGGATGGGGCTGCAGGGGGCGGCGCTTCGCTCCCCCGACGAGGAGACGTCGGAGCGGATCGAGGCGGCGGTGGCGGAACTCGACCGCGTGATCCGCGACCTGCGCACCTACATCTTCGGCCTGCGCCCCGGCATCCTCGGCGACCGACAGCTCGATGCGGCCCTTCGATCGCTCGTGGAGGACTTCGAGCGCAAGAGCGGCATCGTGACCGCGGTCGATCTCGACGACGCGGTCGCGTCGAGACTTGCCGACGTGGCCGGCGATGTGGTGCAGCTCGCGCGCGAGGCCCTCTCGAACGTCGGCCGTCACTCCGGCGCGGCAACGTGCCGCCTGTCGCTGTACCGGCGGAACGGTTCCGCCGTGCTCGAGGTCGACGACGACGGGAAGGCGTTCGATCCGGCAAGCGTCCGGCGCGGCGACGGGCTTGCCAACATGGAGCGGCGCGCCGCCGGTCTCGGAGGAACCACCTCGATCGACTCGACCCCGGGCCTCGGAACGACGGTCAGGATCGAGTTGCCGTTGCGGTCGTAGCGTCGGCGTCGGGTGCCAACCGGCGTACCGCGGCGAGGAGATCCCGTGTCTCGGGATGCCGCCGCATCGCGATCAGTTGCCCCGGCTCTCCCCCGCGCCGATGATCGTCGAGCGCGACGACCGGGTGACCGCCTTCCAGATACATGCCCAGCAGGTCTTCCGCCGGCGTCCCCAACATGGCCTCGTCGCTCCCGATGCTCATGTCGAGGACCACGACCGATGCCTCGGCCTCGAGCGGGCAGGCGCCGCCGCGTGAACCGATGCACGAGGAGTCGGGTTCCGATGGGCCGGGGCACAAGAGGGCAAGGAACCCGTCGTCCTCGAGCGCTGCAGCCAGGCGCTCGCGCTCGGCCGCGAATGACTCGACCACCAGCACCGTTCGACCGTGTGTCCCCATGAACGGGATCATCACCCCCTCCCCCGGCACGGTCTGGAGGCCGAGGTCCCGAACACCACGGGCCGTTCGCCCCGTTGACGTCGCACGGCCATCGCGCATCGTGTGGGCCATGTTCGCGCGCTACTACGTGGAGCTCGCTCTCCCGTTCGAGGCCGTCCGGGCGGGACTGCTCGACGACCCGAGCAGGTGGATACCCGGCATGCTGGAGGCCGCGGAGGATCGTGGGCACCGACTGCTGGCGGAGGTCGGTCTCGGCTCGGAGGGTCGGCGGATCGACAAGAAGGTCGAGATCGAGCTCGGAGCACCGCGGGGGACATCCTCCGTCATGGCCCTGCCCGTCACCTGGCGCGCGACGGGGGCCCAGTGGCTGTTCCCGCGCCTCGACGGTGACATCGAACTGGCGGCGCTCGGGTCCGCCCGCACCCAGTTGTCGATCAGCGCCCGCTACCAGGCCCCCCTGGGCGTGGTCGGCCGGGTGTTGGATCGCGCGCTGCTCCACCGCGTAGCCGAAGCCACGCTCAAGGACTTCCTCGAGGGCGTCGCCGAACACCTGCACGCACGAGAGCCTTCCACCCCCCGGGGGTAGGATTCCCTCGTGCCGGAGAAGTCCTCGAAGAAGCCGCCGCTCCGGATCCTGCTGGTCGACGACCACGAGGTCGTGCGAGGCGGGATCAGGGCGCTCCTCCAGGCGACCGAGGACATCGTCGTGACCGCGGAAGCCGGCTCCGTCCGAGAGGCGATCGACGAGGCCGACCGGTCCCGTCCCGACGTCGTGGTGATGGACGTGCGCCTCGCCGACGGCAGCGGGATCGAGGCGACCCGGGAGATCCTCGCCAAGCACCCCAACACCCGCGTCGTGATGCTCACGTCGTTCGCCGACGACGAGGCCCTCTTCGCCTCGATCATGGCCGGCGCTTCCGGCTACGTCCTGAAGGAGGTCAAGGGCGGCGAGCTCGTCCGGGCGATCCGGACCGTCGGGAAGGGCGAGAGCCTCCTCGACCCCGCCGTCACGAGCTCGGTACTGGATCGCCTCCGCCGAGGCAAGCACCTCATGAAGGACGAACGCCTAGCCCGGCTCTCACCCCAGGAGGAGCGGATCCTCTCGCTGGTCGCCGACGGCAAGACGAACAAGGAGATCGGCGACGAGCTCAGCCTCGCCGAGAAGACGGTCAAGAACTACGTTTCGAGCATCCTGTCGAAGCTCGAGGTGGCCAGGCGGGCCGAGGCGGCCGCCTACCTCGCGCGACACACGACCACGCCCGGGTCCCAGGGCTGAGCGAGAGGGGCCGAACGGCCCCCCGGCGACGGGTCGAGAGCCTTCGGCCAAGCGCCTCGCTCACGCGCATCCTGCCGTGAGGAGGAGCGATGTCTGCGCGCACGAACGTGGTCACCGTCGACGGGAACGAGGCCGCCGCCAGGATCGCGCACCGCCTGTCCGAGGTGATCGCGATCTACCCGATCACCCCGTCCTCAGGGATGGGCGAGCTCGCAGACGCGTGGTCGGCGGCCGGGACGACGAACCTGTGGGGCCAGGTCCCCCAGGTGATCGAGATGCAGAGCGAGGGCGGGGCTGCGGGCGCCCTGCACGGGGCGCTCCAAGCCGGGGCTATGTGCACCACCTTCACCGCGTCCCAGGGGCTCCTCCTGATGATCCCGAACATGTACAAGATCGCGGGCGAGCTCACGCCTGCCGTGATCCACGTCGCCGCGCGAACGCTCGCGACCCACGCGCTGTCGATCTTCGGCGATCAGAGCGACGTGATGGCCGTGCGACACACCGGGTGGGCGATGCTCGCGTCGTCGGATGTGCAGGCCGCGCAGGACCTGGCGGCGATCGCCCATGCGTCGACGCTGGAGTGCCGGGTTCCGTTCGTGCACTACTTCGACGGCTTCCGTACGTCGCACGAGATGAACTGCATCGTGGGACTGGACGATGACGAGCTCCGGGCGCTCGTGGACGATCGTCTCGTCCGGGCGCATCGCGAGCGTGCCCTCTCTCCCGATCACCCGGTGCTCCGCGGGAGCGCCCAGAACCCCGATGTGTTCTTCCAGGCCCGTGAGGCCGCCAGCCCCTTCTACGCGGTCACGCCCGGCATCGTGCAGCGGACGATGGATCGGTTCGCCGAGCTCACCGGACGGGCCTACCACCTGTTCGACTACCACGGACGGCCCGACGCCGAACGCGTCGTGGTCCTCATGGGCTCGGGCGAGGGCGCGGCTCGCGAGACCGTCGACGCCCTGGTCGAGCGGGGCCACAAGGTCGGCCTCGTCAACGTTCGACTCTTCCGACCGTTCTCCGTCGATGCGTTCGTCGACGCGCTCCCGCCGACCGTGCGAGGCGTCGCCGTGCTCGATCGATGCAAGGACCCGGCGGCGATCGGCGAACCCCTGTACCAGGACGTCGTGACGGCGCTCGCGAACCGCGCCTCCACCACCGGCGTCGAGATGCCGCGGGTGATCGGAGGACGCTACGGTCTGTCATCGAAGGAGTTCGATCCTGCGATGGCGAAGGCCGCGTTCGACGAGCTCGAAGAAGCGGAGCCGAAGGACCACTTCACCGTCGGGATCGTCGACGACGTCTCCCACACCTCCCTCCGCATCGACCGCTCGTTCGTGACCGAGGCCTCCGACGTCGTACGCGCCGTCTTCTACGGCCTGGGCGCAGACGGGACGGTGAGCGCGAACAAGAGCTCGGTGAAGATCATCGGCGAGGGAACCGATCGGTACGCGCAGGGGTATTTCGTCTACGACTCGAAGAAGTCCGGGTCCGTGACCACGTCGCACCTGCGGTTCGGACCGCGCCCGATCAGCTCGACGTACCTGATCGGTTCGGGTCAGGCGGATCTCGTGGCCTGTCACCAGTTCGGCTTCCTGGAGCGGCTGGACGTCCTGGACGTCGCGGCGCCCGGCGCGACGTTCCTGCTCAACAGCCCGTTCGGGCCCGAGACCGTCTGGGCTCACCTTCCGGTCGAGATCCAGGAGGCGATCCTCGACAAGCACCTGCACTTCTACGTGATCGACGCGCAGAGGATCGCGGCGGCGACTGGACTCGGTCCCCGCGTCAACACGATCCTGCAGACCTGCTTCTTCGCGCTCACGGACGTCCTCGAGCCCGCCGACGCCGTCGAGCGCATCAAGGCCGCGGTCGAGAAGAGCTACGCCAAGCGCGGCCGCTCGGTCGTGGAGCAGAACTTCGCCGCGATCGACGCCGCCCTCGAGGGGATGCAGGAGGTACGGGTGCCCAACGAACCGACGGGCGACCGCCATCGTCTCCCGCCGGTTCCCGAGGAGGCTCCCGACTTCGTGCGACGCGTGATCGCGATGATGGTCGCCGGGGTGGGCGACCTCCTTCCCGTCTCCGCGCTGCCGGTCGACGGGACGTTCCCCACCGACACCGCTCGGTGGGAGCGCCGTTCCATCGCGCACGAGATCCCGATCTGGGACCCGGCCATCTGCATCGACTGCGCGAAGTGCGCGCTCGTCTGTCCGCACGCGGCGATCCGGATGAAGGTCTACGAGCCGATCGCCGCCGATCACGCTCCGGAGACGTTCCGGCACAAGGAGTGGCGCGACCGCGAGGATCCGGGGAAATGGATGACGATCCAGGTCGTGCCCGACGACTGCACCGGATGCGGCGTGTGCGTCGACGTCTGCCCCGCGCGCTCCAAGGAAATCGCCAAGCACAAGGCGATCGACATGCGACCGAAGCTCGAGCACCTCGAAGTCGAGCGGACGAGCTTCGACTTCTTCCTGCAGATCCCCGCGGCCGACCGTCGTGACGTGAAGGTCGCGTCGATCAAGGGCTCGCAGATGCTCGAGCCGCTGTTCCTGTCCAGCGGGGCGTGCGCCGGCTGCGGGGAGACGCCCTACCTCAAGCTCCTCTCGCAGCTGTACGGAGACCGGATCCTGGTCGCGAACGCGACCGGCTGCTCGTCGATCTACGGGGGGAACCTCCCGACGACGCCCTGGGCGCGCGATGCGGACGGCCGCGGCCCCGCCTGGTCGAACTCGCTCTTCGAGGACAACGCGGAGTTCGGCCTCGGGATGCGCCTCGCGCTCGACCATCAGGCGGCGTCCGCCCGCTCGCTCCTCGAGCGCGTCGGCCCGAGCCTCGATCCCGCCCTGACGAAGGCGATCCTGGATGCCTCGCAGGAGGACGAGTCGCAGCTCGCCGAGCAGCGCGAGCGCATCGCCGGACTGAAGCGCCGGCTCGACGCCCGGCAGGACGACGCCTCCAGGGACCTCCTCACGATCGCCGATGCACTGGCGCGCAAGACCGTGTGGATCGTCGGAGGCGACGGGTGGGCGTACGACATCGGGTTCGGGGGCCTGGATCACGTGCTCGCGAGTGGGCGCGACGTCAACGTGCTCGTCCTGGACACCCAGGTCTACTCGAACACGGGGGGTCAGGCGTCGAAGGCGACGCCCCGGGGTGCGGTCGCGAAGTTCGCGGCCGCCGGCAAGCCGATCGGGCGCAAGGACCTGGGGCTGTTCGCCGCGGGCTACGGCAACGTCTACGTGGCGCAGGTCGCCCTCGGCGCCGACAACGCCCAGACGGTGAAGGCGTTCGCGGAGGCTGAATCCTGGCCCGGCCCGTCGCTGATCATCGCCTACTCGACGTGCATCGCCCACGGGATCGACATGTCGACCTCGATGTCGCACCAGGCCGAAGGGGTCCGGAGCGGGTTCTGGCCGCTCTGGCGCTACGACCCGCGGCTGGCCGCGGGCGGACGACACCCGATGCAGCTGGACAGCCGCTCGGCGTCGCAGCCGCTGGCCGCGTTCCAGGCCAAGGAGGCTCGGTTCGCGATGCTGGGCCGAACGAGGCCGCAGAAGCACGCGGCGCTCCAGCGGCTCGCGCAGGCAGACGCGGACGAGCGGCGCCGGCTCTACGAGCAGCTGGCCGGCGTCGAGCGAGACCTTCCGGGACGGATGCCACAGGACGACGGGACGGGTTCCCGCGAGATGGAGGGGGCGGAGACATGAGCGTGGACCTTCGAACGACCTATCTGGGGCTCGAACTCTCGAACCCGCTGGTGCCGTCGGCCTCCACCCTCTCGGCGAGGATCGACACCCTTCGGCGATTGCAGGATGCCGGTGCGTCGGCGGTCGTGATGCAGTCCCTGTTCGAGGAGCAGATCGAACACGACGAGCTGCAGACCCACCGCGTGATCGAGACAGGGGCAGAGTCCTTCCCCGAGGCCCTCTCGTACGTTCCCGAGCTCGAGGACTACAACACGGGTCCCGACGAGTACCTCCGGTACCTCGAGGCGTGCCGCAAGGAGCTCGAGATCCCGGTGATCGGCTCGTTGAACGGCGCCACCGATGGCGGTTGGGTCCGGTACGCGAAGCTGATCGAAGATGCCGGCGCCGACGCGCTCGAGCTCAACGTGTACTTCGTCGCATCGGATCCGGATGAGAGTGGTGGAGAGGTGGAGCGCCGGTACCTCGACCTCGTGGCGGCGGTCCGCGAGAGCATCACGATCCCGCTTGCCGTCAAGGTGGGGCCGTACTTCTCGTCGATGGCGAACATGGCACGCCGGCTCGACGAGGCCGGGGCCGACGGGCTCGTGCTCTTCAATCGGTTCCTCCAGCCGGATATCGACCTCGACACGCTCGAGGTGGACACCCGGCTGCAGCTGTCGACGAGCGACGAGCTCCGACTGCCGCTGCGCTGGATCGCGATCCTGCACGGACGCGTGTCGTGCTCGCTCGCGGCGACCACCGGCGTCTGGTCGGCCGAGGACGCGGTGAAGCTCTTGCTCGCAGGCGCCGACGTGACGATGATGGCGAGCGCGCTGTTCCGTCACGGCCCCGAGCACCTGGGGAAGGTCCTCGAGGGCCTCGGAGCGTGGCTGGAGGAACACGACTACGCGAGCATCGAACAGCTCAAGGGGAGCGCGAGCCAGGCGAACGTCCCCGACCCCATCGCGTACGCCCGGTCGAACTACGTGCAGATGCTCGTGAGCTACGTGAGCCCCTACGACTGGCGAGGGATCCCGGGCTCGGTCCAGACGTAACGACCACGGCCGCGCCATCACACCCGAGCGCCGCGTGGCCCAGGCAAGCTGGGCCGGATGACCCCCTCCGGGGACTCCGTGCGACCAGATACTTCAGATGAGACCGAAGAGGTCTCGAAGGGGGTGACACCGGTGACCCGCCACCACATCTGGAGCAGGGGCCGGCACCGCAGAGCACTCCGCCACGAGGATCATCCGGTCCCGCACGACCTACCCGTCGGACCGCTCGCTGATCGACGGTCCGAGCCCGGGGGGACACCCGGGCACCGACACCCGGTCGCGTGCGAGACCGAATGCGCCCACCTGCTGGCGAACGAGGCCCGCGAGACCTTGCACCGCTACGGGCTGGACGACGCGGAGATCCTCGACCTGGCGGACGACTTCATCGCGGAAGATCGTGGCGCCGAGACCGAGGACTTCGAGGGCTGGGCCATCTTCCAGCACTCCATGCGAGCCCGCCAGCTCACCGGCTGAACCGGGAGGTCGTCATGACCCTCGATGCGGAGCGGCCGCCGACCTCCGTCGGCGTGGCTCGCGAGACCGACGCCGGCGAGACCCGGGTCGCGATCGTTCCCGCGGTTGTCCCGCAACTCACGCGATCGGGTCTCGAGGTCTTGGTCGAGCGGGGTGCCGGCGCGTCCGCCGGCTTCCCAGACGACGCGTACGAGACCCACGGGGCCCGACTCGGCCGCCGAGCGGACATCCTCGAGGCGGACATCGTCGTGCGCGTGCGTGGATGGGGCGCGGACGGGCTCGGGCCGGCGGACTCCCACCCCGACCAGGTCGTGATCGGGATGGCCGACCCGCTGGGCTCGCCCGGCGCGGTCCGCGCGGCGGCCGAGGCGAAGCTCGTGGCGTTCGCGCTCGATCTCATGCCGCGGATCACCCGTGCCCAACCGATGGACGCCCTCTCATCGCAGGCGACGGTGGCCGGCTACCGCGCCGCCCTGCTGGCGGCCCACCATCTGCCGAAGCTGTTCCCGATGCTCACCACCGCTGCCGGCACCATCCCGCCGGCCCAGGTGTTCGTGATCGGCGCCGGGGTCGCGGGGCTCCAGGCGATCGCCACGGCCCGTCGGCTCGGCGCCCTCGTGCAGGCGTACGACGTTCGTCCCGCCGCGCAGGAGGAGATCGAGAGCCTCGGTGCGCGGAGCGTCCTGCTTCCTCTTGCGCCCGCGGACGCCGAGGACAAGAGCGGATACGCGAAGGAGCTCGGCGACGCCTTCTATCGGCGTCAGCAGGAGCTGCTCTCCACGGTCGTCGCGGGCGTCGACGTGGTGGTCACGACCGCGTTCATCCCCGGCGCGGGCGCTCCGGTCCTGATCACGGCCGATGCGGTCGCCGGGATGCATCCCGGGGCCGTGATCGTCGACTGCGCGGCAGAGCGCGGCGGCAACTGCGAGCTCACCCGGCGCGACGAAACGATCCACACCGAGAACGGGGTCTCGATCCTCGGGCCGACCAACCTGCCGGCGACCGTTCCCCACGACGCGAGCCTGATGTACGCGAAGAACGCGGCCGCGTTCCTCGGTCTGATAACGAAGGACGGACGGATCGTGGTGGACGAGGAGGACGAGATCGTCCGCGCCACGCTGGTCGCGAGCGCCGGGGAGGTCGTCCATCCACGTGTCCTCGAGGCGCTCGAGGAGGCGCGCGATGTCTGAGACGCTCGAGATCAGTCTGTTCATCTTCGTCCTGGCGTCGTTCCTGGGGTACGCGGTCATCACGCGGGTCCCCGGCCTGCTTCACACACCGCTGATGTCGCTCACGAACGCCTTGTCGGCCATCTCGATCGTGGGCTCGCTGATCCTCGCGGGTGCAGGAGAGGCGGCGTTCGCCACCGTCCTCGGAGCCATCGCGGTGTTCGCATCGACGACGAACATCGTGTCCGGGTTCCTGATCACCGACCGCATGCTGAAGATGTTCAAGCGTCGCGAGGCGCGCGATGCCCCACGAGACCCGACGGGAGTGCCGCCGTGAGCGAGATCGTGAACGACACGCTCCTCCCGCTTGCCTATCTGTTCGCCGCGGCGTGCTTCGTGCTGGCGTTGAAGTGGCTGTCCCACCCGACGACGGCCAGGCGCGGCGTCCGGACGGGCGAGGTCGGGATGCTCGTGGCGGTCGTTGCGACGCTCTTCGAGTTCGAGATCGTCGAGTTCCGGTGGATCGCGATCGCGATCGTGGCCGGCGTCGCGCTCGGCGTGCCGCTGGGCCTCCTGGTCCCGATGACCGCGGTGCCCCAGAGGACGGCGCTCTCCCATGCCTTCGGCGCCCTGGCGGCCGGCCTCGTCGGCACCGCGGAGTTCTACCTCCGGCGACCCGAGATCGACGCGACCACGATGGTGACCCTCGGTCTGGAGGTCGTCCTCGGCTTCCTGACGTTCACCGGATCGCTCGTCGCGGCCGGCAAGCTGCAAGGGATCGTCCGAGACCGGCCATGGGTGTACCGCGGTCAAAACCTCGTGAACCTCTCGATCCTGGGAGCGGCGCTCATCATGGTCGGCCTGCTCGTGGCGAACCCCGGAGCGACCGCCCTGTTCCCGGCCGTGGTCGTGTTCTCGCTGGTGTTCGGCGTGATGCTCGTGATCCGGATCGGCGGCGCCGACATGCCCACCGTGATCTCGCTCCTCAACAGCTTCGCCGGACTCTCGGCTTCGATGATGGGCTTCGTGCTCGACAACAAGCTGCTGATCGTCGCCGGCGCCCTCGACGGCTCGAGCGGCCTGTTCCTGTCGATCGTGATGTGCAAGGCGATGAACCGCTCGTTCCTGAACGTCCTGTTCGGCGGCTTCGGGGCAGAGGCCGGAGCCGAGGGGACGATCGAGCACCGTCCCGTCCGGAGCGTCGATCCGGAGGAGACCGCGTTCCTGCTCGATGCCGCCCGATCGGTCGTGGTGGTGCCCGGATACGGGATGGCCGCCGCCCAGGCCCAGCACAAGGTTCGCGAGCTCGGCGATGCGCTCCTGAGCCGGGGGGTGGAGGTCAGGTTCGCGATCCACCCGGTGGCCGGGAGGATGCCTGGACACATGAACGTCCTGCTCGCAGAGGCGAACGTTCCCTACGACCGGCTCTTCGACCTCGAGTCGATCAACCCCGAGCTCCCCCAGACCGACGTCGTCCTGGTGATCGGGGCGAACGACGTCGTGAACCCGGCGGCGCGCACCGACAGGACGAGTCCCATCTACGGGATGCCGATCCTCGACGTCGACGCGGCGGCGTCGATCATCGTCGTGAAGCGCTCGATGCGCTCGGGCTTCGCCGGCGTCGAGAACGATCTCTTCTACCTCGACAAGACGCAGATGCTCTTCGGCGACGCGAAGGACGTCATCGGCAGGGTGGTCGACGAGCTCTCGAAGCTGCCCGTGAGGGAGGTGGCTGCGGCATGAGCGCGACGATCGAGCGTGAGCGGACTGACGAACGCACATGGGTCGACGCTCTGCGGACGGGACGGAGTTCGGTGCCGGTTCACCAGCGCGGGCATGAGCTCCTCGAGCAACCCCTCCTCAACAAGGACACCGCGTTCACCGAGGAGGAGCGCGAGATGTTCGGCCTCCGCGGGCTCCTGCCTCCACGGGTCCGTTCGCTCGACGAGCAGGTGAGGCTCGAGCTCGCCAAGAATCGCCGCAAACGGGACGACCTCGAGCGCTTCATCGGGCTCGCAGCGCTCCAGGATCGGAACGAGACGCTGTTCTATGCGCTCCTGCTCGCACATCTCCAGGAGCTGATGCCGATCGTCTACACGCCGGTCGTCGGTCGCGCCTGCCAGGGATACAGCCACATCATGCGCAGGCCCCGTGGACTCTGGCTCACTCCCGACGACATCGATCGGATCCCCGATCTGCTGGCGAACGCGCGGCACGATGACGTCCGCCTGATCGTCGCGACCGACAACGAGCGGATCCTCGGGCTCGGCGACCAGGGCGCCGGCGGCATGGGGATCCCCGTCGGGAAGCTCGCGCTGTACACGGCGGGAGCAGGGATCCATCCGGCGCTCACGCTGCCCGTCTCCCTCGACGTGGGGACCGACAACGAGGCGCTGCTCGCCGACCCGGACTACTTCGGCTATCCACACCCGCGCCTGCGGGGTATCGAGTACCTCGAGTTCATCGAGGCCTTCGTCGAGGGCGTGATCGAGGTCTTCCCGCACGCGGTCCTCCAATGGGAGGACTTCAAGCAGCACAACGCGATCCGCCTGCTCGATCGCTACCGGCACCGGATCACGAGCTTGAACGACGACATCCAGGGCACGGCCGCGGTCGTGATGGCCGGGATCACGTCGGCGCTTCGGGTGACGGGCGGGCCGCTCGCCGCGTCGCGATCCGTGTTCCTCGGCGCCGGGGCGGCGGGGATCGGGATCGCACGCCTCCTCCGGGCTCGGCTCCGCCGGGAGGGCGCGCCCGAGGACCTCATCCACAGCGCCATCGTCCAGCTCGACTCTCGCGGCCTGACGTACCTCGGCCGCGAGCGACTGGACGCCGACAAGGAGGAATTCGCACTCGGAGCTGATGCCATGGCGACCTACGGCTTCGTTCCCGGCGAGCGGTACGGGCTCGAGGCCGTCGTTCGGCGCGTCCATCCGACGTTCTTGATCGGCACGAGCGGCTCGCCCGGCGCGTTCGGCGAGACCGCGATCCGAGAGATGGCTGCCCATACCCCCACCCCGGTGATCCTCCCGCTCTCGAACCCCACCTCCAAGACCGAGGCCCGGCCGGAGGACGTCCTGGAGTGGACGCAGGGACGAGCCATCGTCGCGACCGGCAGCCCGTTCGAGGCCGTCGTCCGCGGCGATCGGACGCACCTGATCGGCCAGGCGAACAACGCCTTCTGTTTCCCCGGCATCGGACTCGGGGCCGTGGTCGCGGAAGCCCGAGTGATCACGGACGAGATGTTCCTCGTTGCGAGCGATGCGTTGGCCGCTGCCACGCCGGACGAGCGACTCCGACATGGGGCGCTGTATCCGAGCCAGTCCGACCTTCGCCTGGTTTCCAGAGCGGTCGCGATCGAGGTCGCGAGAGCCGCGCGAGAGGAGGGTGTCGGCCGCCATCTCGGCGACGACGAGCTCGAGAAGGCCGTGGACGCGATGATGTGGCAGCCCCGCTACCTCCCTTACACCGCCGTCTGACGCTCGGGCGCGAGCGACCCCCTACGAGCGCTCTCCGGATGCAACGCTTCGGGCCGGCCATCGGTCCCCCACGGGACGGGGCCATCGACGAGGATCGAGAGGGAACTGAGGCGCTACGGTCGAACAGAGACCCTCGAAAGGAGGCCGACGATGAACGGAGACGTCGACCGACTCATCTCGGACCTGATCGAACGCAACCCGCACGAACCCGAGTTCCATCAGGCCGTGTCAGAGGTCCTAGGGTCGCTGCGCGTCGTGCTGGACCGCAACCTCGGATACCGCGAAGGTCGGATCCTCGAGCGCCTGCTCGAACCCGAGCGCGTCTTGATGTTCCGGGTCCCATGGGTCGACGACACGGGCGAGATCCGAGTGAACCGGGGCTACCGGGTCGAGATGAACGGCGCGATCGGACCGTACAAGGGAGGACTGCGCTTCCAGCCCACCGTGGACCTGGGGATGCTCAAGTTCCTCGCCTTCGAACAGGTGTTCAAGAACGCCCTGACGGGCCTCCCCCTCGGCGGCGGGAAGGGCGGCGCCGACTTCGACCCGAAGGGCAGGAGCGACGGCGAGGTGATGCGGTTCTGCCAGTCGTTCATGACCGAGCTCCAACGACACATCGGGCCGAACACCGACGTTCCCGCCGGGGACATCGGCGTGGGGGCGCGGGAGATCGGCTACCTCTTCGGGCAGTACAAGCGGATCAGGAACGAGTTCAGCGGGGTACTCACGGGCAAGGGTGTCGGGTGGGGCGGCTCACTGATCCGTCCCGAGGCCACGGGCTACGGGTCCGTCTACTTCGCGCAGCAGATGCTCCTCACGCGCGACGACGCGCTCGAGGGCAAGGTATGTCTCGTCTCCGGGTCGGGCAACGTCGCCCAGTACACGACCGCAAAGCTGATCGACATGGGCGCCAGGCCGATCACCCTGTCGGACTCGGGGGGTTTCGTGCACGACCCGAACGGGATCGACCTCGAGAAGCTGCGATGGGTGAAGGCGTTGAAGAACGAGCGTCGCGGGCGGATCCACGAGTACGCGGAGCGATTCACGGATGCGACGTTCACGCCCGCCGACCCGCAGGCGGACTCCAACCCGCTCTGGGATGTGCCCGCCAACTGCGCCTTCCCCAGCGCCACGGAGAACGAGATCAACGCGAAGGACGCGGCGAACCTGCTCAACAACGGCGTGTTCGTGGTCTGCGAGGGCGCGAACATGCCCACGGTTCCCGACGGCATCGAGCGGTTCCTGGGCGAGGGGATCCTGTTCGGTCCCGGCAAGGCCGCGAACGCCGGAGGCGTGGCGGTCTCCGGTCTCGAGATGACGCAGGATGCGGAGCGCCTGCACTGGACCCGCGAGGAAGTGGACGCGCGGCTCAAGGACATCGTGAAGTCGATACATCAGCGGTGCCTCGAGGCGGCGGAGGAGTACAACACGCCGGGGAACTACGTGAACGGCGCGAATATCGCGGGGTTCATCCGGGTGGCCGACGCGATGCTCGATCAGGGCGTCGTCTAGACCGCGCGCGGCCCGGATGCCGCGAACGAGCTGCCCGGTGGATGACCGGGCAGCTCGTCGTGAGAGATGCGGATCAGCCGTGCTGTGCGGCCACGGGCTGGACGTGGAAGCGGCGAGCCAGGGCCGGGATCGCCAGCGCCGCCAGGGCGACGCCGATGCCACCGACGGCCAGGCCGAGCACCACGATCGCAACGCCGAGACCGACCACCAGGTCCGCGACGTTGAACGCGAGGATCGACGCGTACAGGCTCGTCCGCAGCGCCGACGCCGTGAACGCGACATCCCGAACGGGGTTCGCGACCGGGTTACCCTCGGAGTCCTTCAGCGCCTCGGCCTCGTCGCTCGTGTCCCCACCGTCGGGCGTCAGGTACCGGCCGAGCTCCGCGTAGGAGCGGTCACCCGTCGCCTCGCGTGCGTGCACGTTGATGATGTCCGCCATCGACTCCGCGGTGGCGGCGTCCGTCACCTGCGTGTTGGGGATGGAGGCGTCCTCCGGCGTCACGATGTTCTGCGCAAGGAGCTCCTCTCGCACCTGGTCGCGAGCGTCGAGGCCACGGAACACCGTGTACGTGCCGCCCACGACGAACGCCAGGCCGATCACCATCAGCACGATCGGGAAGGCCTTCTTCATCACGCACCTCCTTGGTCCATCCGCCGCGCCCCTCCCGTGGGGCGCCGGTCATGGGCTGCACTCTGACGAGGCAGCGCGCCGGCGCCAGGGGCCGTTCGGCGGGCTGTCGACGGGCCGAAGGTCCTTCCTCGGAAGACCTGGCTCGTGCCTGGTGCGTGACCGGCGACCCGGGCGGGACCATGGTCCCGCCCGGACCGTGCCGTTGTCCCTCCTGGGATCGCCCCGGGCCCGACGAAGCTCGACCCCGAAGGGGGTAGTGTCGCGGATGGCGGTGATGAGGTACCTCGACCGGCGGGCGTTCGACGGGCTCCTGCGCTCGATCGCGGACGGCTACGACCTGATCGGGCCGACGGTCCGCGACGGAGCGATCGTGCTCGACCGGATCGAGGGCGCCGGCGACCTTCCGGCCGGTGTCGGCGAGGAACAGGGGCCCGGCACCTACCGACTCACGTCCCGAGATGACGACCGGGTGTTCGGATGGGCGCACGGTCCCGATGCGGGCAAGCGCTACCTGTTCCCCTCCCGGGAGGAGCTGTCGACGATCTCCCGCGACGGGGGCACGCGGGCGACGCCGGCGCCCGAAGGCGACCGGCCGTTCGCGTTCGTCGGCCTCCGATCGTGCGACCTCCACGCGATCGCCGTACAGGATCGCGTCTTCATGGACGTCGACCCCCGATACCGGCGCCGTCGCGAACGCGCCCTGTTCGTGGGCGTGAACTGCGGGGAGCCCGGCGCGACGTGCTTCTGCGTCTCGATGGGGACCGGTCCCCGGTGCACGATCGGGTTCGATCTCGCCCTCACCGAGCTCGATGACGGGTTCGTCGTCGAGGTCGGCACCGAACGCGGCGAGCACCTGCTCGACGCGGTCGAGACGCGCGAGGCGACGGCGGAAGAGACGCTGCAACCCGAGCGAGTGACATCGGAGGCGGCCACCCGCATGGGCCGCCGGCTCGACACCTCGGACCTGCCGAGTCTCCTGTACCGGAACGCCAAGCATCCCCGGTGGGAGGAGGTCGCCGACCGCTGCCTCGCATGCACGAACTGCACGATGGTCTGCCCCACGTGCTTCTGCCACGACGTCGTCGACGACGTGTCGCTCTCGGGCGACGTCGCCACGCGGACGAGGGAGTGGGCGAGCTGCTTCAGCCAGGAGCACAGCTGGGCCGCGGGCGCATCGGTGCGAACGACGCGCGCCTCCCGTTACCGACAGTGGCTGACGCACAAGTTCGCCTCGTGGATCGACCAGTACGGGACGTCGGGGTGTGTGGGCTGCGGCCGGTGCATCACGTGGTGCCCGGTCGGCATCGACGTGACCGAGGAGATCACGGCGATCCGCATCACGGACGGCGAGGTGGAGGTGGTGACCTCGTGAGCGTTCCGGCGCCCCACGCGGTCCGGTCCGCCGACCCCGAAGGGGTGCCGAGCCGAGTCGCGGTGATCCAGCGGATCGTCCCCGAGACGCCCGACTCATCCACGTTCTGGTCGACGTGGCGCGACGGGGACGGCGATGGCTACGCCTTCGAGGCCGGGCAGTTCAACATGCTGTACCTGTTCGGCGTGGGCGAGATCCCGATCTCGATCAGCTCGGACCCGTCGCACCCGCAGCGGCTCGGGCACACGATCCGCTTCACCGGTCGCGTGACCGACGCGTTCCGGGATCTCCGGCCCGGCGACGAGCTCGGCGTCCGGGGCCCGTTCGGCCGCCCCTGGCCGTTGGACGAGGCTGAGGGGGGTGACCTCCTCGTCGTCGCGGGCGGCCTCGGCGTCTGCCCGGTGCGCCCCGCGATCGAGTGGGCGATGCGGCATCGAGACCGCTTCCGCCGCCTGCTCCTGCTCGTCGGGGCGCGCACGCCGAGCCTGCTGCCGTACCAGGCGCAGCTCGACGAGTGGCTCGCCTCGATGGAGCGCCTCGGCGTCGAGCTGCACCTGACCGTGGACGAGCCCGAGCCGGGCTGGCTCTACGGCGTCGGGGTGGTCACCACGCTCTTCGAGAAGGCGAAGATCGAACCGGCACGCACCACGGCGTTCATCTGCGGACCCGAGGTCATGATGCGGTTCAGCGGCGGTGGCCTCCTCGACCTCGGGGTCCCCGCCGAACGGCTCTACGTGTCGATGGAGCGGAACATGCAGTGCGCGATCCGGATCTGCGGGCACTGCCAGCTCGGCCCGTACTTCGTCTGTACGGACGGGCCGGTCTTCCGCTACGACCGGGTCCGCGACCTCATGGAGGTGCCCGAACTGTGAGCGAGACCGGGAAGCCGCGCGTCGCCGTCTTCAAGATGGCCTCCTGCGACGGCTGCCAGCTCCAGTTCCTGGACGCCGAGCGGGCGCTGCTCGAGCTCGCCGGCGCGATCGACATCGTGAACTTCGCCGAGGCCTCGAGCCGGATCGAACCCGGCCCGTACGACATCACGCTCGTGGAGGGGTCCGTCTCGACGCCCGAGCAGGAGGCGCAGATCCGGCAGATCCGGCACGAGTCGAGGATCGTGATCACGATCGGCGCGTGCGCGACGAGCGGCGGCGTGCAGGCGCTGCGGAACGCGACCGGCAGGCACGACGAGTTCGTCCGTACCGTCTACCCGACACCGGAGTACGTGCGATCGCTGGAGGACTCCCACCCGATCTCGGACTACGTGACCGTGGACCTGCAGCTGACGGGTTGCCCGGTCGACCGGGGACAGCTCCTGGGTGCCCTCGGTTCGCTGCTCACGGGCGCCATGCCTCGGGTGTCCGACTCGCCGGTCTGCCTCGAGTGCAAGCGGCGGGGCTACGTCTGCGTCGTCGTCGCGAAGGGCGAGCCGTGCCTCGGCCCGGTCACGCGGACGGGATGCGGCGCCCTGTGTCCCGGGTTCGGCCGTGGCTGCTACGGCTGCTTCGGGCCCGCCCAGCCCTCCAACAACACCAACGCGCTCGGGCGGCGGTTCATCGAGCTCGGGGTGACCGAGAAGGACGCCGCCGACCGGTTCCGGTTCATCACGGGTTGGGCGCCGCCCTTCCGCGAGGCCGCCGACGCCCTCGAGCCGAAGGAGTCGACGAGATGACGCACCGGTCGGTCGAGGTCCCCGTGATCGCGCGGGTGGAGGGTGAGGGCGCGCTCCACGTCGCGGTCGAGGACGGCGAGATCACGGACCTGCGGCTCGAGATCTACGAGCCGCCCAGATTCTTCGAGGCGTTCCTGGCAGGCCGGCGCTTCGACGAGGTCCCCGACATCGTCCCGCGGATATGCGGGATCTGTCCGGTCGCCTACCAGATGAGCGCGGTCCACGGGCTCGAGCAACTCTTCGGTATGGAGTTGCCGGAGGGCACGCACGAGCTCCGGCGGCTCCTCTACTGCGGGGAGTGGATCGAGAGCCACGTGCTGCACATCTTCCTGCTCGCCGCCCCCGACTTCCTCGGTTTCGCGAACGCGATCGAGATGGCGACCGAGCACCCCGAGCTCGTGAAGCGCGCGCTCGAGATCAAGCGGATCGGCAACGACCTCATGGCGGCCATCGGCGGTCGGGAGATCCATCCGGTGTCCCCACGCGTCGGGGGATTCTCGAAGGCTCCGCGTACGCGGGATCTCGAGCCGTTCCTCCCGCGCCTGGAATGGGCGCTCGGCGAGATGCCGGGGATCGCCGACTTCGTCGCGTCGCTTCCGGCGCCGTCGTACGCGCGCCCGGCCGAGATGGTTTCGATGGTGCACGACTCCGAATACCCGATCACCGTCGGCGACATGGCCTCGACGAACGGCCGGCGGTGGGACGCGACGACCTACGAGCGGGTGACGCACGAGGTGCAGGTCGAACACTCGAACGCCCTCCACTCGCTCATGAGCGACACCGGGACCCCGTACTTCCTCGGTCCGCTCGCCCGGGTCAACCTCAACGCGTCGCTGCTCACGCCGGTCGCGCGGGAGGTGGCCGAGCGGGTCGGGCTCCGGGTGCCGGAGACCGACCCGTTCTTCTCGATGGCCGCCCGCGCCGCAGAGGTGACCCTCGCGATCGAGGAGTCGATCCGGATCATCGATGGGTACACGGCACCGGACCCGCCGATGGTCGAGCCCACCCCCCGAGCCGGCCGGGCGACGTGGGTCACCGAGGCGCCGCGCGGGACGCTGTACCACCGCTACGAGGTCGACGAGGGCGGCAGGATCCTCGAGGCGAAGATCATCCCCCCCACCTCGCAGAACCTGCGACACATGGAGGAGGACCTGCGGGGATTCCTGCCGGGGGTGCTCGACCGACCGGACGACGAGCTCACCCGGCTCTGCGAGATGGTCGTGCGGAACTACGACCCGTGCATCAGCTGCGCCACGCACTTCCTCCGTCTCGAGATCGACCGGTCATCGAGCGGGCGATGACGGTCGTCCGGGTGATCGGTTGCGGTAACCCGGATGCCGGTGACGACGCCGCCGGGATCGTGGCGGTCGAACGAGCCCGAGGCGAGCTCGAGTCGATCCCCGGCGTCGACGTCCGGCCGCGGGCCGCCCCGTTCGACGTCGTGCACCTCGTGGCCGGGGTCGAGGCGATCGTGGTGGTGGATGCGATCCGCACGCCGGGGGCCGGCCGGCCATCGGGCTCGATCGTCCGGGCGGTGGCGGGTCCGGACGGCCTGCCCGCCGAGATCTACTCTTCGCTGTCCTCTCACGGGTTCGGCGTGCTTGAGGCGTTCGGCGTGGCGAGGGCTGTCGGCCCGGTCCCTCGGTTCGTCGTCGTTGGGGTGGAGGCCGAGGAAACCGCCGCGGGCCGGCCGATGTCCGAGGCGGTGCGCGCGGCACTCCCCGACCTCACGGAGGCGATCGTCCGGGAGGCACGCGGCCTTGCCTCGCAGGCCGAAGGTGCCGCAACCGACGGGTCGAGCGACCCGGCACCCGGCGATGAACCGGAGGCACGATGAAGGCGTCGACGGCCATCGATGGTGGGGACATGACCACACGGACGATGACGGGACCCGCGAGCGAGACCTCCGCGCGCGAGATCGAGGTCCACGGGGTCGTGCAGGGCGTCGGCTTCCGACCGTTCGTGTGGCGATTGGCCGACGAGGCCGGGCTGACCGGTTGGGTCCGGAATCGGAGCGGTGTCGTCGAGATCGTCGTCGAGGGGAGCGACGCGGCCCTCGTCGAGTTCTGCTCGGCACTCGAGACCCGAGCGCCCGCACTCGCCCGCGTCGAGTCGGTCAGCTGGCGAGACGTCGTGCCGATCGGGTTCGAGACGTTCGAGGTGGACCAGAGCGTCGTCGGCCTCGAAGGGGAACGCCTCGTCTCGGTCGACGCCGCGACGTGCGAGCGGTGCGTGCGAGAGCTGTTCGACCCGGACGACCGACGGTTCCGGTACCCGTTCATCAACTGCACGGACTGCGGACCGCGCTTCACGATCATCGAGGCGCTCCCCTACGACCGCGAACGCACCAGCATGCGTGCGTTCCCGATGTGCCCCGCGTGCGCGAACGAGTACCACGACCCGGCCGATCGGCGATTCCACGCGGAGCCGATCGCATGCCCCACCTGCGGACCGCGCCTGGAGCTCGTCGATCTGCGGGGTGACCCGATCGCCGGAGACCCCATCGAGGAGGCCGCGCGGCTGCTCGCCGACGGACGCATCGTCGCCCTGAAGGGGCTCGGCGGGTTCCACCTCGCGTGCGACGCCACCGACGATGCCACGGTCGCGCTCCTCCGGGAGCGGAAACGACGACCGGACAAGCCCCTCGCCGTGATGGTCGCTGGCCTCGACGAGGCGGGCGAGCGGTTCCGACCGAGCCCGGCCGAGCGCTCGGCTCTGGCGTCGCCCCGCGCCCCGATCGTCCTCGTGGAGGACCGGGGCACGCTCGCACCCTCGGTGGCACCGGGCCATCGCCGTCAGGGAGCGATGCTGCCGTCGACACCCCTCCACCATCTCCTGCTTCGGGAGGTGGGGCGCCCGCTCGTGATGACGAGCGGGAATCGCAGCGACGAGCCGATCTGCATCGAGAACGCCGACGCACTCCGCCGGCTCGGCGACATCGCCGACGCGTTCCTGGTCCACGACCGCGAGATCGTCGCGCGCTACGACGACAGCGTCGAACGCGTATGGCGAGGTCGTGAGCTGATGATGCGCAGGGCACGGAGCCGAGCCCCGACGCCGCTGCCGCTCGCCGCCGACGTCGTCCCGACCCTGGGGACCGGAGCCGAGCTGCACGGCGCCTTCTGCCTCGCGGCCGGCCGGAAGGCGTACCTCTCCCAGCACATCGGCGACATCGTGACCGAGGAGGCCTTGGCCTCCTACACCGCGGCGCTCGAACGCTACCGGCGGGTGTTCGGGCTCGAGCCCGAGCTCGTCGCCCACGACCTGCACCCCGACTTCCTCACGACGCGGTTCGCGCAGGGGCTCGCCCTGCCGACGGTCGCGGTCCAGCACCACCACGCGCACGTCGCTTCGGTGATCGCCGAGCACCGGCTCGAGGGGCGCGTGATCGGCGTGGCGTTCGACGGCTTCGGGCTGGGGACCGACGGCACGGCGTGGGGAGGAGAGTTCCTCGTCTGCGACGCCGCCGCCGCCGATCGCGCCGGCTGTCTCCGGCCGGTCGCCCTGCCCGGAGGCGACGCGGCGGTCCGCTCCCCCTGGCGGATGGCGCTCGCACACGCAGACGAGGCGGGTGTGGCCGACGACGCCGTGGATCTCCTCGCCGCCCCAACGACCGAGGTAGATCTGGTACTTCGGCAGATCCGTTCGCACGAGGCGGCCGCGACCACGTCCTCGGTGGGACGGCTCTTCGACGCGGTGGCTTCCCTGGCCGGACTCGTCGAGTCCTCGACCTACGAGGGTCACCCGGCGGTCCTCCTGGAGCAGGCCGCCGAGGGCGGCGCGACCCGCGAGTACCCCTTCGACATCGGCCTCCACGAGGGCGCCATCGCCCTCGACCCACGACCCATCATCACTGAGGTGGTGCGCGACCTGCGGCGCGGCCGGCAGCCAGGCGAGGTCGCCGGTCGCTTCCATCGCACGATGGCCGCCGCGACGCTCGAGATGTGCAGAGCGGTCCGGGGAGCGACCGGCCTGTCGCGCGTCTGCCTGTCCGGCGGCGTGTTCAACAACAGCCTCCTGACCTCGGATCTCGTCACCCGGTTGGAGGCCGTCGGGTTCGACGTCTATCTCCCACGGGAGGCTCCCGTAGGAGACGGGGGCATCGCGCTGGGCCAGGTGCTCGTGGCGAACGCGGGAAGGGGGTAACCGAACATGTGCCTCGGAGTTCCGGGCAAGGTGGTCGACATCCACCAGCAGGACGGGATCCGGATGGGGACGGTCGATTTCGGCGGGATCACACGGGCCGCGTGCCTCGAGTACGCGCCGGAGGTCGACGTCGGATCGTTCGTCGTCATCCACGTCGGGTTCGCGATCTCGGTCGTGGACGAGGAGGAGGCGGCGCGCTCGTACGCGCTCCTGGCCGAGATGGGAAACCTGGAGGACATCGACCTTCCGAAGACCCCCGACGGGGTGCCGGCGGACGAGTACCGGCCCGGGACGACCGGGACACGCTGATGAAGTACCTGGACGAGTACCGCGACGACGGCATCGCTCGTGCGCTCCTGGACGAGATCGGCCGCACGGTCAGCCGGCCGTGGACCGTCATGGAGGTCTGCGGGGGGCAGACGCACACCCTGATCCGCCAGGGCATCGATCAGCTGCTGCCGGACGACCTCGAACTCGTGCACGGACCGGGCTGCCCCGTATGCGTGACGCCGCTCGCGCTGATCGATGAGGCGATCGCGATCGCGAAGCGTCCCGACGCGATCGTCTGCTCGTTCGGCGACATGCTGCGCGTCCCGGGCTCGAGCGAGGACCTGTTCATGGCGCGGGCGGCCGGCGCGGACGTCCGCGTCGTCTACTCGCCGCTCGACGCGCTTGAGGTCGCGCGGCGCAACCCGGACCGAACCGTCGTCTTCTTCGCCGTGGGGTTCGAGACGACCGCTCCCGCCAACGCGATGGCCGTTCGGCAGGCGAAGCAGCTCGGGATCGAGAACTTCGCGCTGCTCGTCGCCCACGTGCTGGTGCCGCCGGCGATCATGGCGATCCTCGTCTCCCCCGGGAACCGCGTCCAGGGGTTCCTCGCTCCCGGACACGTCTGCGCGATCCAGGGCTGGACCGAGTACGAGCCGATCGCGCGCGACCACCGGGTGCCGATCGTCGTGACGGGGTTCGAACCCCTCGACCTGCTCGAAGGGATCCGCATGCTCGTTACGCAGCTCGAAGACGACCGTCATCAGGTCGAGAACCAGTACGTTCGCGCCGTCGTGCGTGAGGGGAACCGGCCGGCCCTCGACGTCGTGTCCGAGGTCTTCGAGACGTGTGACCGTGCCTGGCGTGGCATCGGCGTGATCCCGAAGAGCGGGCTGCGTCTCCGCGAGGCCTTCCGGGCGCACGATGCCGAGCTCCGGTTCCCGCGAGACGACGGCGTCCAGGCATCTGAGTCGGAGATCTGCATCGCGGGCGAGGTGCTGGTCGGGCGAGCGAAGCCGCACGACTGTCCGGCGTTCGGAACCCTGTGCACCCCGGAGTCTCCCCTCGGGGCACCGATGGTCTCGAGCGAGGGGGCGTGCGCGGCGTACTTCCTTGCCGGCAGGCGGCGAGAGGAGGTGCGGGCGTGACCGACGAAGCCGTCCGCGAGTTCGCGTTGCGGTGTCCCGTGCCGTTGCCGCCCGGAGAGCGCGTCGTGCTCGGTCACGGCAGCGGGGGGAAGCTGTCCGCGCAGCTGATCGGCGAGCTGTTCGTGCCGATCCTCGGCGACCCCACCTCCGAACTGGCGCGACTCGGCGACGCCGCGGTCGTCCAGGTCGACGGCCTCCGGCTCGCCTTCTCGACGGACTCGTTCGTCGTGACGCCGAAGTTCTTCCCCGGCTCGAACATCGGCGAGCTCGCAGTGAACGGCACGGTCAACGACCTGACGATGATGGGGGCCCGTCCCCTGTTCCTCTCCGCAGCCCTGATCATCGAGGAGGGGCTGGAGATGGAGACGCTCGGAGCGGTCGTCGCCTCGATGGCGGACGCCGCGGAACGGGCCGGCGTCACGATCGTGACCGGAGACACGAAGGTCGTCGAGAAGGGCGGAGCCGACGGGCTGTTCGTCACGACCGCGGGCGTCGGCGTGGTCCCCGATGGCGTCGAGGTGGGGCCCGAGCGGGCCCGTCCCGGCGATCGCGTGATCGTCACGGGACCCGTCGGCTCGCACGGGGTCGCGGTGATGTCCCGGCGTCAGGAGATCGCCTTCGGGGGTGACCTCGCGTCCGACAGCGCGCCGCTCACCGAACTCGTCCACGCGATGCTGTCGTCCGGCGACGTCCGCTGCCTGCGCGACGCGACCCGCGGAGGGGTCGCGAGCGTGTTGAACGAGCTCGCGGAGGCGTCCGGAGTCGCGATCGTGGCCGAGGAATCCGCGATCCCCGTCCTTCCGCCCGTGCGGGCGGCGTGCGAGATGTTGGGCCTGGATCCCCTCTACGTCGCGAACGAAGGGGTGGCGGTCGCGATCGTGGCGCCGCAGGACGTGCAGCCGGTCGTCGCTGCAGCTCACGTGCTGGACCTGGGCGCCCACGCGGCGGTGATCGGCGAGGTCGAAGAGGGTCCACCGCGCGTCAGCGTGAGGACTGGACTCGGCACGACCCGGCCGCTGATCATGCTCGCAGGCGATCAGCTGCCCCGGATCTGCTGACCGGTCCGACGGACCCGTCCCAAGGGGGCACTCCGGCCCTGAACGCGTCCGAGCGCTGGGCGTACCCATAGGGGTGGAGGTGATCGAGATGGCGAGGTGGGATGGGTTCCGTCGGTGTCCCGGGTGTGGTTTCGACTTCGCGACGGGCGAAGGAGAGCGATCGTGCGCGTGGGGGGACTGCCCCTACCTCCCCGAAGAGCTCGACGTCTTCTGCGACACGTGCCGCTTCAACTTCTTCACGATGGAGGGCAACCCGTCGTGTGAGGACCCGCTCGACTGTCCGCACGCGGCCGAGCCCCTCGCGCACGTCGAGAACCTACGTGCGTGGGCTGCTACGGGCTCCTGAAGACCGGTCCCCCTCGAACACGAGGTGGGCTCACGTCCCGGGGCCCCTCCCTCTTAGGCCGACGTCCCCGTTCCGCCCCCGCTGCCGGCGACGAACACCGCGGCGAACGCCGTGGCGAGCACCCCGGCGATGGGACTCACGAGGGCGCCGATCGGCACGTGGGTCGGGTCGGTGCCGGACACGAGGTCCGGGGTCCAGATGCTGACGATCGCGACGACGAGCCAGACGGCCGAGATCGCGAAGGCGAAGGCCGCCCAGGACGAACGTCCCACGTCGGGCGTCCGGCGGCTGAACGCCATGAGCACCAGTCCGGTCGCGATCACCGCGTAGAACCAGTCACTGAACGCGGCGATCGGCACGTGTGTCTGATCGGTGCCGGAAACGAGATCCGGCGACCAGATGCTCGCTGCCGCGAGGGCCACCCAGACGCTGCACACGGTGACCGCCGCGAACCGGTATCTCGATGCTCCGACCCGCTGAGGGACCTCCGTTACCGCCTGCGGGTGACGGATCTCCGCGTCCAACTCGGTCGTCGACATGACGCACCTCCTCAGGCTCGACGAAGAGCCTCCGTGCAGATCGTCGCACCGGCAGATCCCGCCGTTCCGGGCCGTCCGGCCCGGCGATCGAAGGGCCATCCGTGAACAGAAGGACGGTCACGGGGCCTACGACCCGTGACCGTCCGGGACGGGCAAGCGATGAGCGCCTGCCCGAGATCCCTACGCGACCTTCTTCGCCTGCTGATCGGCGGGCTTGGTCGTCTTGACCGGGATGTTCTTCGGCTCGTGAGGCTCCAGCGCCTTGGCGGCCGCAGGAACGATCACCTCCAACACCCCATCCGTGTAGAGGGCTTCGATCTCGTGCTCCTCGAACCCTTCGGGGAGCGGGATGAACCGCTCGAAGGTGCCGTACGCGGCCTCCAGCCGGTAGTACGCCTCCTCCTTGACCTCCTCCTCCCGCTTCCGCTCTCCACGGATCACCAGGTATCCGCCCTCGATCGTGACCTCGATGTCGTCGGGCTCGATGCCCGGCAACTCGACGCGGACCACGAGGTCCTCGTCGCGAACGAAGACGTCGGTGACCGGCACGAACGGCTTGGATACGAACAGCGGCAGGACCGGTCGTGTGAGCCGGATCCTCGGGCCGAAGAACGAACGCATCAGGTCGTCCATGCGGCGCTCGAGCTCTCCGATCTCGTCGTACACCGCAAGCTTCATCGTGTTCACCTCCTCAGTCGTCAACCTACGCTCGCGATGCGCTTCTGAGCAGGGCAGAAGGTCCCCCCCTCCGCGGGCCCCGATGTCTCAGACCGGTTCAGCAGGTTCGAGCGGCCATGCCATCTCAGCGCCCGGTCGCAACTCCACGACGAGGTCCCGGAATCCCACGCTGATGGGTTCGGCCGTTCCCGGGCGCGTCGCGAGTCGGAACCGCTCCGGCGTGACCTGGACCCGGATCCGGTGCCCGCGGTAGTGCAGCTCGATGTCGAGGTGCGTGAGTTGCCTGGGGAGTGCCGGATCGAACCACAGGCCCTCGTCCCGCACGACGAGGCCCGTATAGGCGCGCTGGACGAGATCGACCGTGCCGGCCATCGCGCCGAGGTGGATCCCCTCCCGCGTGGTGCCGCCCTGGACGTCCGCCACATCGCTCTCCAGAGCGGCCGCCATGTGTTCCCAGGACTGCGCCCGATCCAGTCGCGCCAGGACCCACGCGTGGACCACGCGCGACAACGTCGAGCCATGAGCGGTCCGTGACAGGTAGTACTCCACGTTGCGGGGGACGTCCTGCGCGGGGTCGAACGGATAGCCGAGTCGCTCGAACAGCGCGGTCAACTCCTGGGCGGACAGCAGGTAGAACAGCATCAAGACGTCGGCCTGCTTCGAGAGCTTGTATCGGTTCGGCGTATCTCCCTCCGCCTCGAGGATCCGGTCGAGCCTCGCGATGTCGCCGTACCGGTCGCGATACGCCTCCCAATCCAACTCGTCGAGTCGCTCATATCCCTCGAACTGGCTGATGACGCCGTCGTGGAAGGGAACGAAGATCCGACGGCTCAGATCGTCCCACCCGGCGACCTCTTCCTCCGTCACATCCAGCTCGTCGAGCAGCTCGATCCGCAGGTGACCGGGGAGGACGTCGATCGTGTCGAGCGCCCTGCACATCAACCAGGCGGTCATCACGTTGGTATAGGCGTTGTTGTCCAATCCCGGTTCGTCGCGATCCGGATACGCGTCGTGGTACTCGTCGGGACCGAGCACGCCGGGGATGTCGTATCGCTCCCGCTCCTCGTCGTAGGCGGCGAGGCTCGAGAACAGTCGCGCGCACTCGATGATGAGGTCCGCGCCGTGGTGCCGCAGGAACGGCAGATCACCGGTGACCTGGAAGTGCTGCCAGACGTTGTAGGCGATCGCGAGGTTGACGTGACGTTGGAGGTGCGAGTGATCGGGGAGCCAGCGACCGGATCTCGGATTCAGATGGACCCGTTGCGTCTCCTCACGACCGTCGCTCCCGCTCTGCCACGGGAACAGGGCCCCGCGGAGGCCGTGCGCACGCGCCGCCCAGCGCGACTCGCGCAACCGACGATGTCGATACTCGAGCAGCGACCGGGTCAGGATCGGCAGCCGGAAGTTGAGCAGGGGGAAGATGAACAGCTCGTCCCAGAAGATGTGACCGCGATACGCCTCACCGTGCAACCCTCGGGCCGGGACTCCCACGTCCAGTTCGATCGTGTGCTGTGACACGGTCTGGACGAGGTGGAACACATGCAGGCGCAGGATCAGCTGGGTCCGCTCGCTGCCGGCGATCCCGATGTCGAAACGTTCCCATGTTCGGTCCCACGCACGGCGGTGGCGCTGGTGGAGGGCTTCGATCGTGTCGGATCGAACCACCCAGGTGGCCGCTTCCGAACCCGGATCGGACACCGCCGGATCCCTTGACGTGAACAGGGTCGCGACCTTCTCCAACTTCGCCGTCCCACCGACCGAGAGGTCCAGGGATAACTCGTGGCCGATCCACCGTGGCTCGTCGATGAGACGCCGCTCGATTGGGACCGCCTCGGCGTCGACGAGCACCGTCGTCCTGGTGGCGGTCGCGATCCGAACGTGCGACTGGTTGGTCTCGACCACCATGGAGACCGATGCGTCGTCGACGGCGGCCTGCTCGATGTGGATGAGGTGGCTGTTGGCCAGGTCCCGATAGCGGGGAACCCCCGCGTTGACCACCGCGCCGTCGATCCCGGATCGGACGTCCAGACGTCCCGACCAGTTCTCCGCGACGATCGTGGTTTCGAGACCGGCGATGCGCGGGTCGTCCAACGAGACGAACCGGCGCTGGACGAGGGTCGTCTCGAACCCCTCCGAGGTACGGAACCGGACCCGCCGCGAGAGCGTGCCCGTCCGAAGATCGAGCTCCTGTCGGTAGGAGAGGAGTTCGACCGAGCGGGCGTCGAACCACTGCCCTCCCTGGATCCGGAGCGTCAACGGGAGCCAGTTCGGAAGGTTGACGAGGTCCTCGTTCTCGATCTCGCGTCCATCGAGCGACGTCGTGAGCCGGTTGTAGACCCCCGCCGCGTAGGTCCCCGGATAATGGACGTCATCGGACGTGGATTCGGGCGCGGCCCCGCGGGTCGCGAACCGACCGTTCCCCAGCGTGCACAGCGCCTCTCGAAGGCCTTCCTGTGCCGGGTCGAACCCCTCGTACGCGAAGACCCAGCCGTTCAGGACGCCCCCGAGCTGTCACGTTCCGCGGGATGCCCAGGCGTGGCCGTCTCGTCGCCGAGCGACGCCAGCTCCTCCAGGAACGCGACGGTCTCCCCGGCGTTCGCGAGCGAGTAGCGGGCCGACGTCGGCCGGTCATCGTCCTCCCCCCGAACGACGACACCGAACCCGCGATCTCGAACGGCGCGGAACGCATCCTCGTCGGTCACGTCGTCACCCGCGTACACGGGCACGACGTCCGCGCGATCGAGTCCGAGCACATCCATCAACCGGAGCACCGCACGACCCTTGTCCCACTCCACGTTCGGGCGGAGCTCGAACACCTTCTTGCCGACGGTCTTCCGGAGGTGCGGGTGCGCGCCGGCGATGCGATCGACCGCCGTCCCGACGCGCGGCACGTCCTGCTCGTCGACCTGGCGAACGTGCACGGCGATCGCGAAGCGCTTGCGCTCGAGCCGGGCCCCCGGGACCGGCTCGACCAGCGGCCGGAGCTCCTCCTCGGCCCGGTCGAGCTCCGGAAGGAGCTCGACCGCGTGCTGCTCGGCGAGCCCACCGGGACCCGCGATGTCGAAGCCGTGACTCCCCGCGTACACGAGGCCGTCGACTCCCACCATCCGGCGAACGTCGGCGAGATCGCGTCCGCTGACGACGGCGACCGTCCGCCTTGATGCGAGGCGCTCCAGGGCGCGCCGGACCGCATCGGGGAGTCGCGCGTCCTCCGGCCGCTCGACGATCGGCGTGAGCGTCCCGTCGTAGTCGAGGAACACGGCCGGCGGTCGCCCGCTCAGCCGCATCCGGATCTCGTCGCGCCTCGCGAGCGCGTCGGGCAGGTCGCGGACGGACCGCGGGGAGACATCCACCACCACTTCGCCAAGGTCGCCGACGACCACGTCGGCGCCCGCCGCCTCGAGCTCCCCCCGGTGTCCGGTGCGATCGACGCCGACGACCAGCCCGAACCCTCCCCGCCGCCCCGCCTCGACGCCGGCCAGCGCGTCCTCCACCACGGCGGTTCGCCCGGGCACGGCCCCGAGGCGCCGCGACGCCTCGAGGAAGATCGCGGGATCCGGCTTCCCGGCGAGCCCGAGACGCTCCGCCTCCGCTCCCCCCACCCGAACCTCGAACAGCTCTTCGACGCCCCCGGCCGCCAGCACCGCGTCCAGGTTCCTGCTGGCGGAGATGACGGCCGTACGCAGCCCCGCACCACGCAGCCGTTCGGCCAACGCGATCGTGGTGGGGAAGGCCGCGACGCCGTCCCGGCGGAGATGGTCGAGGAAGTCCCGATCCTTGCGGTTGCCGAGCCCGCAAACGGTCTCCGCGTCCGGGGGGTCGGAAGGTTCGCCGTAGGGCAGCGCGATCCCCCGTGCGGCGAGGAAGCTGCCGACACCGTCATACCGAGGCTTCCCGTCGATGTACCGACGGTAGTCGTCCTCGGTGAACGGCGTGAAGGCGGCCCCGCTCGCCGAGGCGCGGGCCTCGAGGAACCGGTCGAACATCCGTGCCCACGCCGCGGCGTGGACCGATGCGGTGTCGGTCACCACGCCGTCCATATCGAAGACGACGGCGTCGATCTCCTCGGTCCTGATGGCGGCCCGTCCCTCCCCCATGCGTGCGAACACTACCTCGGAGGTGCGAAACGGCGATGGTCCCGTCCCGGCAGGGTCAGGGTGCACCGTCACCGCGCCACCGTCGGTGGCAGGGTGTCGTTGACCGCCTGGATTGGGCACGGGCGGAGCGGAAGGAGGTCGACGATGCACCTCAAGCGGAGCGACGGTTGGGCCACCCTGCTCGTCCTGGCAGCGGCCGGCCTGTGGGGACTCTGGTCGAGCGGAACAGCGTTCGAAGACCTGTCCACGAGGGTCGTCGGCGCGGCCGTCCTGGCCCTCGGCTACGCGGCCTGCATGAGTGACCAGGCACAGATGTCCGCCGTGTACGGCGTCGGCGGCCGGCGCCGTGTCCCGATGGCCTACGCGGTCGTCGCATCGGTCCTCGGGGCCGGTGCGCTCGCCGCCGGCGTCATCACGCTCGTAGGCGGTAGCGAGACGATGCTGGCCGTCCTCGTGGTGACGATCCTGACGCTCTGGCTGATCTCGACCGTGCGCCACGCGGTCACGAACGGCGAGCAGAGGGAGCCGATGGAGACTCGCCCGTTGGAGCGACCGGCATAAGCCGTACGACAGCGAGATCGAGAGGAGGACGCACCATGCTGGGTTGGGTCGGAGACATCGAGCGGTCGACGCTCGAGAACGGAACGTTCCGTACCGTGATGTTTACCGGGGAGCACACGCAGCTCACCCTGATGAGGCTCCGGGTGGGAGAGGACATCGGTCGGGAGGCGCACCCCAGCACCGACCAGTTCATCCGGATCGAACAGGGGCGGGCCCGGGTCGAATTCGGGACGGCCGAGGATCGGATCGACGCCACGTACGACGTGGAGGAGGACTGGGCGATCGTCATCCCTGCCGGGGTGTGGCACAACCTGATCAATACCGGAACGGGCGATCTGAGGCTGTACTCGCTCTATTCGCCTCCCGAGCACCCGCCGGGAACGATCCACCGGACGAAGGACGAAGCCCACGCCGGCGAACGGATCCTCGACCGGTGACACGCCGGTCGGAGGGCCGCGTCGGACACGAACGCCCGGCGCGGAAGCGGTCGCCGTCAAGCGATGTCGGCTGCGACCGGAAGCGCACGTCGGGCAGGCGTGCCCATCGACCGCCACCACGGTCCTCTCGGACGTCGGCTCGACCTCTTCCGGATCCGCCTGTCCCATCTGCGTCTCGCCCTACGTTCTCGCCGCGCGACGGGCGTCAAACCAGCCTGCCCGAATCCGATCTCACTCGTGGTGAAGCCGCGCGCGGACAAGGTGGTAGAGCCCGATCAGCAGAGGGATCAGGGCGAAGAGCGGAAGTAGCTCGGCGTCGTGCGTACCCTCCCGATTGGTCGTTGCGACGAGCCACCACATGCCGAGCATCCCCGCGAGAACAAGCGCTCCGGCGACGAGCCAGCGGATCCCTGAGCGCCTCTCTCGTTGAGCGGTTCGAGACTTCATGTCCCCTCCTCTCGACGACCTGCCTCTCAACTGTCTGACCACGGATGGCCAGCGGAAAGGGTCGTTGGTCCCGACCGGCGCGGGAAGCCTGTCAGGGACGTTTCCGGTGCCGCGCTCGTTGCCCAATCCCGCGGCGGAACCTCCCGTCGACCGAGCAGACACGCGGCGACGGACGAGCTTCTCAGCATCGACGGCCCAGAAGACCCCCGCCGAGATGACGAGGACCACGGCATGATCCTGGGGAGCCTTGCGGTGATGTGCGAGAGGTCCTGGGTGAGGTAGAGCCCAGTACATGACCCCGAGCTGCCCCAAGAAGGGTCGCACCCACCGCGGCCAGGAGGAACGGGTTGCTCGGGTCCTCCTAGTAAGCCCAGCTGATCACCTCGCGGACACCGAACGTGACTGCGAATACGAGAAACGTCGCGATCGACCCCACGAACAAGACCGTCGACACATAGCCGACCACCGAAGCGAGCACATCTACTGCGGACACGTCCATCGTCCGCGCAGGCATACGCCCGTCGAAGGCACCTTGGTAGGTCGCCATCTGGATCACCTTCCTTCGCACCAGACGCTACCTGCCCGTGTAGCAAGGCCCCAGGGCCGAAGTACCGCCTCGGGACAGGGCCACTGGACCGCGGTGCCCGACGCTGGGCGGGCTGGCACGCGCAGGATGCAGGTGCACCCCAGTCCTGGAGCGTGGAGGCCGGTGACCTGCGCGCGACGTCGATGCGTCGATCGTCGGGGCACTGGCCGTGGCCATCTTCGCGTTGATCGGCGTCATCGCCTGTGACGATCGCAGCAACCTACTTCCTGGCGGTCGGGAGAAGTGCCGATGCGGCGTGATCGAAACGGGTCGAACAGGATCTCGATAGACCGGTAGGGCGGAGAACCGCCCGACGAGCGAACCTGACGACAGACCCGCGTGATTGGGGTCGGACGACCCACCCGGCTGAAGCGACCCATGAGCACGATTGAAGTCGACGGTCGAGGGAGGAGCACAGCCTCGGACGTCAGACCGTGGGAGGTGACATGACGCTGAAACCGGATCCGATGTCGGCAGGTCTCCCGCCTCCTGAGATCGTACCTTGTCCGAGCGCTGCCGGAGTCGTCGACTCCTCCTACGAGCTCGGTGATCGAGGCACGCCGTCGCATCGACGCACGGGACGGCCGCGCGTCCTCCGAGCTGCGTATGGCCATCGAGAGCGATACGCCGTCACGCGTCCGCTCGCGGTTCGATCGGGCCTGACGGCCATGCGGAACCGTCTGCCGCCGGCAAGCAGCGTCTTCCTCGTCCTGTCGCTCCTCGGGATCGTGATGGGCGCCGTTCTGCGATGGGGTGCAGACGAGCCCGACGCGGCGAACCTCGTCTGGGGCCTGACTACAGCGATCGGGTTGGTGCCGATCGGGTGGGAGGTCTCGTCGGGGATCGTGAAACGGCAGGTCGGTGTGGATCTCATCGCCATCCTCGCGATGGCCGGTGCGCTCGCGCTAGGTGAGTACCTCGCCGGCGCAGTGATCGCGTTCATGCTGGCCACCGGCCGGGCACTTGAGGATTTCGCCGACGTTCGCGCGCATCGGGAGCTCTCGGCGCTCCTCGAACGCGCGCCCCGGAGCGCGCACCGGTACGGAGACGGCTCGCTCTCGTCGGTGCCGGTCGGGGACGTGCGAGCGGGCGATCTGTTGCTCGTCAAGCCCGGGGAGGTCGTGCCGGTCGACGGGCTTCTCGTTTCGGCTATCGGGGTGCTCGGCGAATCGGCCCTCACCGGCGAGTCCCGACCGGTCGAACGCGGCGAAGGCGAGCAGATCCGTTCGGGCGCGGTCAACGCCGGCGCCGCGTTCGACCTGCGCGCGGTCGCGAGCGCCGACCAGAGCACGTACGCCGGCATCGTCCGGCTGGTCGAGCAGGCGCAGAGGGAGAAGGCGCCGTTCGTCCGCCTGGCTGATCGGTACGCGTTGATCTTCGTCCCCGTGACGCTTGTGGTCGCGGTGCTTGCGTGGGCGATCACCGGCGATGCCGTCCGGGCCCTGGCGGTGCTCGTCGTCGCCACGCCCTGCCCGCTGATCCTGGCTGCCCCGATCGCGATCGTGGCCGGCATCTCGAGAGCGGCCAAGCGCGGCATCATCGTCAAAGGCGGTGGAGCGTTGGAGGCGCTCGGGCGCGGACGCGTCCTGCTGTTCGACAAGACGGGCACCCTGACCGCGGGAACACCCGAGGTGGCCGAGGTCTTCGCGTTCGGTGAGCTCGATCCGGACGAGGTGCTCCGGCTCGGAGCCTCGCTCGATCAACTCTCGCCGCACGTGTTCGCGACGGCGATCGTCGCCTCGGCTCGGCAGCGCGGGCTGGAGCTTGATTTCCCGGAAGACGTCTGCGAGGAGCTCGGCTCCGGCATCCGCGGGCGCGTCGATGGACGGAACGTAGGGCTCGGCAAGGCGAGCTGGGTCGCGGCCGGAGCTCCGCTCCCGGTCAAGGCTCGCGACGTCCGGCGGCGGAGCGCGATGGAAGGATCGTCGTGCGTGATGGTCTCGGTCGATGACGAGGTCGCCGGCGCCGTCCTCCTGGAGGACCCGGTTCGTTCGGACACGCCTCGCGTGATCCGCCTCCTGCGCCGGGCGGGGATCGAGCGCGTGGTGATGGTGACCGGCGACCACCCGGACGTCGCCGAGTCCGTCGGCATCTCGATCGGGGTCGACCGCATCCTGTCCGAGCGGGATCCGGCCGACAAGGTCGACGCCGTGAAGGCGGAGGGGGAATTCGGCCCCACGGTCATGGTCGGAGACGGCGTGAACGACGCGCCGGCGCTTGCCGCGGCCGACGTCGGGGTCGCGATGGGGGCTCGTGGGGCAACGGCGTCGTCCGAGGCCGCAGACGTGGTCCTGGTCGTCGACCAACTCGACCGGGTCGCCGAGGCGATGCGGATCGCCCAGCGCTCGCGAGGGATCGCCCTCCAGAGCGTGCTGATCGGGATGGGACTGTCGTTCGTCGGGATGCTGTTCGGTGCGTTCGGATTGTTGGTACCGGTGGCCGGGGCGCTCGTCCAGGAGGCCATCGACGCGACCGTGATCCTCAACGCGCTCCGGGCCCTTCGCCCGGACCGGCAAACGCGACAGCGGAGCGGCCCTGGGTCCAACGTCGGCGACCGATTCCGGGCCGAGCATCAGGAGTTCGTCCCACACCTCCGGCGGATCCGGACCGTTGCCGACCGTCTCGAGACGTACCAGCCGGACGAGGCGGTGACCGAACTCGAGCAGATCCGTTGGTTCCTGCTCGAGAGGCTCGTCCAGCATGAGGAGGAGGAGGAGGCCGCGGTCTACCCGGTCGTAGCCCGGCTCATGGGCGGCGAGGACCCGATGGGGACGATGGAGCGTGCCCACATGGAGATCGAGCACCTGGCCCGCGTGTTCGGCCACCTGCTATCGGATCTGCCCTCCGAGGGTCCAAGCCCTGACGACTTCGCCGACCTGCGCCGTGTGCTCTACGGCCTGCACGCGATCCTGAGACTTCATTTCGCGCAAGAGGAGGAGGCCTACGCATGGCTCGCCTCAGAGGCGGACCAACCGGAGCGGGCGACCGTGGCGATCTGAACATTGCCGTTGGTTCCGCGTTCGCGGCCTTCCCGCCCGAGTGCGCCTATCGATCCGAGCTTCTCGGCGCGCCCTTCACCCACCTCTCGTCCGTGCGTCGATCCCGCAACCGGCGCATCCGGTCTTCCGGCTACACGAGCGGAACGGTGCGGCGGCGGCGGCCACGCGCGAGTGCCTTGCGGGCCTCCTCGGCGACAAGGAGGAGCCACGGGGTCACGAAGACCGGCAGCCACTGGGCCAAGGTCAGGGAGTGCTGTCCGAGGACGTGGTAGAGGGTGGGTACGTACACGAACGCGGCGAGCACGAGTAGCTCGGCGAGCAGGGCGCCGTTCAGGAGCCGGTTGCCGAACGGTCCGATCGAGAACAACGATGCCGGCGTGCCCCGGCATTCGAGCGCCACGACCATCTGCATGAGCACGATCGCCGCGAACACCATCGTCGACAGGGTCGCCCTGTCCACTCCCGAAGCCGGGAGCGGCTCCGCCGGCCATCCGAAGAAGAGCGCGGCACCGAGCGGCAGCATCGCGAACGACAACGCCGCCTCCACCGGACCGAGGAACCCGAACGCGCGACCGACCACCTTCCGGTCAACCAACCGCGTACGCCTTGGACGAGGCGGCCGATACATCACCCCCGGCTCCGGCTTCTCGGCCCCGAGGGCAAGGGCCGGAAGGAGATCGGTCCCGATGTCCAGCGCCAGGACCTGAAGGACCGTGATCATCAGCGGGATGCGGCCGCCCGAGAGGGCCCAGACGACGAACGGAGCAAGCTCCGCCACGTTGTCCGTGAGGTGATACGTCAGAAAGCGCCTGATGTTGTCGAACGCCGCCCTGCCCTCTTCGACCGCCTCCACGATGTGGGCGAAGTTGTCGTCGAGGAGCACCAGGTCGGCGGCCTCGCGGGCGACGTCCGTGCCCGTCTTGCCCATCGCGACCCCGATGTCGGCCTGACGGAGCGCGGGCGAGTCGTTGACCCCATCGCCGGTCATCGCCACGACCTCGCCCCGCATCTGAAGGACGCGCGCGATGCGGAGCTTCTGCTCCGGCGCCACACGGGCAAGGATCGGCGCGTGCGTCACCAGGAGGTTCGCAAGGGCGGCGTCACCGTCGGGGAGCTCCGACCCGATCATGACGGTGTGCGCTTCCAGCCCGGCCTCGCGGGCGACCGCCATCGCGGTGGCAGGGTGGTCGCCCGTGATCATGACGAGGCGGATCCCGGCCCCCCGGCATTGGGCGACAGCTTCCGGTACCTCCGGCCTCACCGGATCGGCCATCCCCACCAGGCCGAGGAACTCCATCTCGACCTCGGCGTCGTTGGCGGTGGCCGGGAGTGCGTCGACCTCACGACGGGCCAACGCGAGAACCCGCAGGCCCCTGACGGCGAGGGCGTCGACGGCGGCCAGGATCCCTTGCTCCTCCGTCGCTCCGAGCGGCGTCACCTCCCCCTTCGAATGGATCGCCTTGCACAAGGGCAGGACGGCCTCGGGCGACCCCTTGGCGAGGACCTCGTGCGCGCCGGACGCGAGGACGTGGACCGTGCTCATCCGGCCTCGCTGCGACTCGAACGGGAAGTCTCGCACCCGCGGAGCGATCCGCTCCGCGGCGGCCCGCTCGATGCCGCCCTTCCTCGCCAGGACGAGCAGGGCTCCCTCGGTCGGATCGCCGATGCAGCGCCATGCCCCATCCTGCGACTCGACGTGGGCGTTCTCGCAGAGCGCGGCGACGTGCAGCAGCGGACGCAACTCGGCCCACTGGATCTCGGTCAGGGGCCGCCCCTCCGCTGTCAGCATCGTTCCGGCCGGGTCGTACCCCGATCCGGTGACTTCGTAGCGGCCGGCGGGCGTGTGCACGGCCTGCACCATCATCTGGTTCGTCGTGATCGTGCCGGTCTTGTCCGTACAGATGACGGTGGTGCACCCAAGCGTCTCGACGGACTCGAGGCGCCTGACGAGGACGCCCCGACGTGCCATCCGGCTGGCACTCATGGCGAGCGAGAGCGAAACGGTGGGCAGGAGCCCTTCGGGAACGAGCGCGACGATCACCCCGACCGAGAACAGGAACCCGTCTCCTGGAGACGTCCCCAGCCCGACCGCAGCGCCGAAGAAGACGGCGCCCGTGACCACGGCGATGATCGAGATCGTGCGGACGACCTTGTTCAGCTGGACCCGCAACGGGGTCGGCCGCCGGACCACCTCGCTGGCCAGGCGAGCGATGCCGCCGAGGCGGGTCGCCGCCCCCGTGACGACGACCGCAGCGATCCCCGATCCGGAGGTCACGAACGTCCCGGCGAAGACGACGTTTTGAGCCTCGAGCGGATCGGTGCGATCGCCGGCCACCGGCTCGGCGACCCGGCCGACCGGTCTCGACTCGCCGGTCAACGTCGACATGTCCACCTTCAGCTCGGACGAGCGGAGGACGCGGGCATCCGCCGAGATGCGGTCACCTTCCCGCAGCACCACCACGTCGCCGGGAACGAGTTCGACGGCCGGGATCGTGTGCTTGCGCCCTCCCCGGCGTACGACCGCGGTCTCCGGAAGTAGTGCCGACAGCGCCCGGACGGCGCGTTCGGCGCGGTACTCCTGAACGAAGCTGAAGACGCCGTTCACGAGGATCACGATGACGATCGCCACACCGAGCTGAGGCATCCCTCCGATGACCGCGAGGCCGGCCGCGATCCAGAGCATCACGGCGAAGAAATGGATGAGCTGATCGATCAGTTGTCGCGGGAGGCTGCGGGTTCGCGCGCGTGGGAGCTCGTTCGGCCCCGCTCGCACCAAGCGAGATGACGCCTCCTCCTGGGAGAGACCTTGCCGAGACGAGCGCAACCGGTCGAGGGCCGCTTCGGGCTGCAGCCCGACCGCATCGAGGAGGTCGCCCCGTTGCCAGCCGGCTTCGCCGCCCACGGTCTCCGATCGAGCGCTTCGATCCATCCACATGGAGCCACCGTACGTGCGGGACCGCCTGGCTCTCTGGGGGAGGTCGACCCCATCGGACCGGGCCGGTCGGCCCGCCGAGGGCGGGTGGCCGTGCCGGCCACCCGCCCCATCGGCGCTACACGGCTGCGGAAAGACCCGTGCGAGCCGTGATGCCGTCGAGGAGGTCCCGGATCCATGGTGGTCCGATCTCCTCGAGCTCGTACGTGACCCGAACCGTCTTCACCGGCAGCCGGATCAGGTGCCGCAGGTCGATCGGGGTGCCGATCACGACGGCGTCGCAGGGTGTGTCGGCGATCGCCCGTTCGAGCTCCTCGAGCTGTGCCGGGGAGTACCCCTCCGCCGGAAGGACCGGCCCGACGTCGTATCGCGCGAAGATCTCCGCGATCGTGCCCTTCACGAACGGGCGGGGATCCACGATCTCCGCGGCGCCGGCCCGACGGGCCGCGACGACGCCGGCACCGAACTTCATCCCGCCGTGCGTGAGCGTCGGCCCGTCCTCGACCACCAAGACGCGCATGCCCTTCACGATCTCCGGCGACTCGAGGTTCACCCGGCTGTTCGCGTACAGGATCGACGCGTCGGGGTTGAGCTCGCGGACCGAGGCCTCGACCGCCTCCACCTGCTCGGGCTCGGCGGCGTCGACCTTGTTGATCAGGACGGCGTCGGCCATCCGGAGGTTCGCCTCACCCGGGTGGAACGTGCGCTCGTGCCCGGCCCGGAGCGGGTCGGCCACGGTGATGTGCACGTCCGGTCGGTAGAACGGCAGATCGTTGTTCCCGCCGTCCCAGAGCAGCACGTCGCACTCGCGTTGAGCCTGCTCGAGGATCGCGCCGTAGTCGACGCCGGCGTACACGATCGTTCCCGCTCGCACGTGCGCCTCGTACTCCTCGCGTTCCTCGACCGTCACGTGCGCGCTGTCGAGGTCGCCGAGCGTGGCGAATCGCTGCACCCGCTGGGAGAGAAGATCCCCGTACGGCATCGGATGCCGCACGGCGACGACGCGGTAGCCCTCCTGTCTGAGCAGCTCGGCGACGTACCTCGTCGTCTGACTCTTCCCGCATCCGGTCCTGACCGCGCAGACCGCGACGACCGGAACCTCCGCCCCGAGCATCGTGTCTCGGGGTCCGAGCAGCGCGAACGTGGCTCCTTCCGCGAGGACACGGCTCGCCGCGTGCATCACGTCCTCGTGCGACACGTCGGAGTACGCGAACACGACCTCGTCGACCGCGAGGTCGCGGATCAGCGCCTCGAGCTGCTCTTCGGGGTGGATCGGGATCCCGTCCGGATACCGGGGCCCGGCCAGCTCGGCCGGGTACGTCCGCTCGTCGATGAACGGGATCTGCGTCGCCGTGAACGCGACGACCCGGCTGTCCGGGTCGTCGCGGAACGCGACGTTGAAGTCGTGGAAGTCGCGGCCCGCGGCTCCCATGATCAGGATGCGTCGTGTCATCGTCCTTCACCTGCCGCTCTGCTTCCGTTGGTCGCCACGCCGACCGGGCGCTCCGGCTCGGCCACGCGCAGCGGAGGCAGCTCCCGGACGGAGATCGGCCGTGGCGTCCGGTTCCTCCACACGAGGTAGACGAAGACCGGGACGCCCACCATCAGGAGGAGGAATCCCTTCCCGATGATGTCCCAGCCCATCCCCCAGATCGCGAAGATCGCGTACGCGAATCCGAGGGCGGCCACGATCGTCGACCGGACCACGTGCCGGCCGGCGAACCGCTCGCGGTCGACGACGAACAGCGTCACCTCGGCGGCCGCCGCGAACGCATACGGCACGACCGTCGTCAGCGTCGCGAGCAGGATGACGAAGGTGAACTGATCGATCAACGAACGGTTGTAGTTCATGACCACGAGCGCCGTGATCAACAGCGAGGAGACCACCAGGCCGAAGACCGGTGTGCCCGTGCGGCCGTGGACGTTCGCGAATCGCGCCGGGAACAGCCCGTCCCGAGCGGCTGCGAACGGAACCCGTCCCTGGATCAGGATCCAGCCGTTCAGGCAACCGAACGTCGAGACGAGCGCGACCGCGGCGATCGCCTTGCCCCACGCCCCGCCGAACATCTCTCCAGCCGCGGCCGCGAACGGGCTCGTAGACTCGGCGAGCCGGGACAGCGGCAACACGCCGATGATCGCCACCGTGGCGACGATGTACACGAGCGTCGTCACGAGGGTCCCGAGGATCGTGGCCCGCGGGATCGTTCGCTCGGGGTCCTTCACCTCCTCAGCCGGCACGGTGGCCGACTCGAGCCCGATGAAGGCCCAGAGCGTCAGGGCCGCGGCGGCGGTGATGCCGCCCCACATCCCCTCACCGGTGCCGAGCCCGTTCGGCGCGAACGGGGTGAAGTTGCCGGTGTTCATGAAGAACAGGCCGACCACACCGATCAGCGCCAGTGGGACGAACTTCAACACGGTCGTGACGAGCTGAACGGCCGCGCTCTCCCGGACACCGAGGATGTTCACGAGCGTGAGCAGCCACACGAGGCCGATCGTGACCCCGGCCATCGCCAGGTTGCTCTCGCCGAGCGACGGCCAGAAGACCGTCAGGTACCCGGTGAAGGCGATCGCGATCGCAGCGTTGCCGGCCCAGGCCGCGATCCAGTACCCCCAGGCGGTGAGGAATCCCATCATGTCGCCGAACGCCTTGTGCGCGAAGGCGTATGGTCCACCCGTCCTGGGATACGCACGGCCGAGCGTGGCGAACACCGCGGCCAGGAGCATCGCTCCGAGGCCCGTCAGTGCCCACGCGAGCAGCGACCCGGACCCCGAGACCAGCGCCACGGCGGCGAGTGAGGCCGGCAAGAGGAAGATGCCGGAACCGATCATGTTGCCGACCACGAGTGCGGTCGCGCTCGGCAGACCCATCTCGCGCTTGAGCGGCGCACCGGGGGCGGCCGCTCCGTCGACGACGTCCATCCGTGACATGGCGTCCTCCTTTCCGACTGGGCAGAGACCTGCCCTCTGCCACGACACTAGCTTTGAGCGCGGTCGGAACTCGAGGCGGAAGGTCCCACGACACACGGGTCGGTTGACGGAAACCCCGACCCGGCAAGACGGCCCGTCAGGCGGTGCTCGTCGCCGTCGAGCTCTTCGCTCGGGGCGAGACAGGCTGCTCGTGGCGCGGGACAACGAGGACCGGGATCGGCGAGTGATGGATCAATTGGTGACTGAAGCTCCCAACCACGAGCTCGCGGAAGCCCCCGAGTCCTCGACGCCCGACGATCAGGAGATCCGCGCGTTGGTCCCGGATGGAGGCGAGGAGCTCTCCGACCCCTCCCAGGATCACGTCGGCACGGAACGCCACACCGGCTCGTCGCAGCGGTTCACACCATTCATCGGTCAGCTGCCGCCGGACCCGGTCGGCCCAGCGGAGCCATTCCTCGTTCCACCCCTCCGGCGACGACGCCATCCCGAACATCCAGGGGACATATCCCCCCGCGTAGGCGGGGCGCTCGAGCGCATGAACCGCGATGACCTCCGATCCCGTCATGGAGGCCAATCGTGCCGTCCACCTCAGGGCTTCTGTAGAGCCCTCCGAGCCGTCGACGGCGACAACCAGCCGCAGTCGTCGGCCGTTCGTCTCTCCAGACGTCTGCTGCATCGTCGACACCTCCGGTGGTTCCGGAAACAGCATCACCACCCTCGAGTCTGTCTCGGCGTGCGTTCATCCGCTCGGGGAGAACGCCCCTGTTTCCGGGGGCCACCGGGTCGGGACCGCGCGCGCCGCTATGAGCTCCCGACGAGCTGGAGGGACGCGTCAACCGGCGACCGGATCTCCGGTTCGTCGGTCCGGCGGAGCGCTCGGAGGCTTCCCCGGTACAACGCGCGCTCGTGATACGAGCCGTCCGGGCGAACACCTGCGAGACCGCCTCGCTCGATGAGGGTTTCGAGCAACGGAGCCAGCTGCTTGCAGTAGATCTCCATGCAGCGCATCGGGTGCACGCCTGGCCATGAGTAGCACGACACCACGGCCCGACGGCATCCGGTAGGTACCTGTGGAGGAAGCTGATCCCAAGCCGGATCGTCGACGTCGAACGCATACTGGTCGAGGCTCCCCTGAGGGATGCCCTCGATGCCCCGGACGGTCGGCGGGTCGGCATCCAGCAGGTACGGATCGACGACCAGGTCGCAGATCACGGCGTGGACCGGCAGGAACCGGAGCCAGCCGTTCGGGAGCAGCGGGACGGACGGGTCGTGTCGCTGCGTGGCGTCGACCAGCACATCCGTCTCGGACAGACGACGCCTCATGTACTCCGTGTCGCACGTCATGTTCCGCCCGATCGCCACGACCTCGACGCCCGGGACCCCGTACCGCATTAGGAGCTCGGCGCGCTCCGGATCGCCGTACTTCGTGGATGCCTCGACGGCATGCCTGCCGATCTCACCCGCCCCCATCACGGTCACGCGGACCGGCCTGCGTCCATGCGCAGCGAGAAGCGGCCACGTCCGCTCCAGCATCTGGAACGCGGCCTCGAGGCCGTTCCAGGCCACCGACTTGCTGTTCACGACCAACCGCCGACCCTCGTCGTCCTCGATCGTGTCGAGGCCGATCGCGTCGATCCCCAGCTGCTCGAGGTGTCGCACGCGGGCGGGACGCGTGGGGAAGTGCAGCATCGAGACGAGCGCCGCTCCTCGACGGATCATGTCGAACTTCCCGATCGGAGCCCGTAGGATCACGACGACGTCCTGCGCGTACGCCTGCGTCTCGTCCACGACATGGACGCGCGTTCCGGACACGTAGTCGTCGTCCGTGTACCCCATGCCCGAGCCGATGCCGGTCTCGACGCGCACCTCGTAGCCGAGATCGGCCACGAGGTGGATCAACGACGGGAGGAAGTCTCGACGCTCTCCCGCCTCCTTGTGCATCCTCGGGAAGCCGAACGTCATGCGGCTTGCGTGCGTATCCATGTCGACACCTCCGCTCGATCGAGGGCTCGCTCGAGCTGCGACGCGCCCGCGCCTCCCCACTCCCCCACTGGCCTCTGGATCACCACGGAAAGGAACGGCTCGAGCTGCTCGCCGTACGTCCGCATGCTGCCGATCGGATCCAGGCCGGGCCACGAGTAGCACGACAACGCCAGACGCCGGTTCCGCGTATCGATCCGGGGATCGACACGGTTCCATGCGTCGTTGTCGGGCGGGAACACGTACCGGTCGAGGGACCCATGCGGTACCCCCTCGATGCCCTTCACCACCGGAGGCGTCGTGGCGAGATCGTAGGGATCGCACGCGAGATCGAGGAGCACCGCGTCCGCCGGGAGCGCCGACAGCCAGCGGTTCGGCACGACCGGGTGGCTCGGGTCCGAGCGCCTCGTCGCGTCGATGAGCAGATCCGTGCGCTCGAGCCGTCCGAGCATGTAGTCCTCGTGCCGCGTGAGGTCGAAGTCCACCACCGTGACCTCGACGCCGGGCACGTTCGTCGCGACGAGCGACTCGCGGAGTTGAGGGTCACCGTAGCGGGTGGCGGCGTACACCGCCCAACCGCCCACGCCACCGGATCCGAGACACGTCACGTGGAGCGGCCGTCGGCTCGGATGATCGAAGTGCGGATGCCGTCGTTGGATCTGGCGGAAGGCGGCACGGACGCCGTTCCAGGCGACGGCCTCGAGGTTCTCGACGAGCCGTCGCCCGGACCCGTCCGTGACCGCATCCAGGCTGACCGCCCGGACGCCGAGGTCCGTCAGCAGCGCGGTCCGTTCCGGGCGTGTCGCGTAGTGCAGCATCGAGATCAGGACGGATCCTCGCCGAAGACGTCGCAGATCGACCTGCTCGGGGCATCGCATCACCACCACGACGTCTTGCCCGAGACACTCTTCGTAGGAAGCGAAACGAGCCCGGCTCGAGGCCCGCAGGTATTCGTCGACCGAGATCCCGAGACCGGACCCGTACCCCTCCTCGAGGACGATCTCGCGTGCGCCTGCCTGGCCGAGATGCGCGACCGTCTCGGGGAGGAAATCCCTGAGCTCGGCCGGCTCCTTGTGCATCCGCGGCAGTCCGACCGACGGTCCCATGTCGTGAACGGTAGGAAGACTCCGGTCGCGATATCCGGGCTGATCGGCCCGGATATCGCGGACCGATGGTCCGCGGGTCCTCGACGCAGCCCGGAGCGCGTCCGCACAGCCCTTCCTGCAGGGGCCGTTCGACCCCTCGAATGCTCCTCGAACGCGGGCACACTCTGATCGGAGCGACGGGATCGTTGGGGGTCGATCGCCACGGTCGACGGCCGGGTCATGGGTCAGGAAGGGGTTTGATCTGATGCGGACCTCTCAGCACAGACGGACCGGCGAGCCCCCGGAGACGGATAGCCGGCTACCGGCGCATGGACATGCGCGGAGCGGGTCGCCGGGGACGACGGTTGCGGTCGCGATCGTCGTCGCGATCTTGGTCGCGGGCGCGACGGGCGCGACGGTCTACGTCTGGCAACACGAGCTGGTCAGCGATCGGACCTCCCTCCTCGCCGCCGCCCTGCGCGAGCGGGATGAGGCTCGCGGGGACGTCGAGGCACTGAGGGCGGACGCGGATCGGTCCGCCGCCGAGATCCTCGCCTTCCAGGCCGAGGTCGCCCGGCTGGAGTCTCGAGTCGAGCGGCTCCGTTCCGCTGCGGGCGAGATCGGCGGGGGGCCGGTCGCACCGGTTGTGTGCAACGCGTCCGACTTCCTGGCCGCCATCCGCGCCCAGGTGTCGATCGCAGCCCCGATGGTGTGGGACTCCGTCACGATCCAGGCCTGCCGGGGGGACTACGCCTTCGTCCTCGCCCATCCCGGGAACATCCCCCAGGGATCGAACGTGGAGGACAGCGAGCAGGTCATCCTGAGGAACGATGCGGGCGAGTGGGTCGTGATCGCCTCAGGGACCGGCATCTCGTGCTCCGATCCGGACATCATCCCCGGATTGGAGCAGGCGTGTTCGGAGCTGGGGCTCCCATGAGCGTCAGGGGACTGCACGCCGGATAGCTCGCGGGCGGCCGACCCCGCCATCCCCACCGAACCCCCGCCGGAAGGCCGAACCCGATAATCCGTCCGCCGGTCTCGGACGGGCCAGCCCGACCGGGGGACGCGGGCGGACGGCCCGCACCACCCGGGTCCAAGGACTCCAACGACCGGCTCTGGTCGGCGGGAGGCTGGAGCCGATGACGATGTGGCGGACACCCGGAGGACTCGATTGGTCGCTCCCTCTGTTCCGGTCACTCGATGGCTACCGGTGGCAGTGGCTGCCCCGTGACCTCACGGCGGGACTGCTAATCGTGACGATCGCGGTCCCGCTGAGCATGGGGATGGCCGAGGTGGCCGGCGTGCCTCCGATCGCCGGGCTGTACAGCTGCGTCCTCCCGCTGATCGCCTACGCGCTGCTCGGTTCCTCGCCACAGCTCGTCGTGGCCCTCGACGCGTCGACCGCCGCGTTGGTGGCCGTGGCGGTCGCCCCCCTGGCCGCCGGGGATCCGGTCCGGTACGTCGGCCTCGCGGCCCTGGTCGCGATCATCGTCGGGGTGATGCTCGTCGCCGCGGGCCTGCTGCGACTCGGTGTGGTCGCGCGCCTGCTCACGCGACCGGTGCTGCTCGGCTACCAGGCGGGTCTGGCCCTCGTGGTGATCTTCAGCCAGCTGCCGCGGCTGCTCGGCCTCGGTGTCGAACACGACGACTCGATCCCGCGCGCGCTCGAGATCGCGACCCGCATCGATGAGTGGAGCGTTCGGACGGCGTTGTTCGGGGTGGCGGCGCTCGTCGTCATCGTGGTCCTGGCCGCGACGCGACCACGGATCCCTTCGGCCGTGCTCGTGATCGTGGCGGCAGCCCTGGCGGTCGAGGTCGCCGGACCGGCGCTCTCGGAGGTCGAGGTCGTGGGGTCACTCCCGTCGGGACTGCCTCCGATCGGTGTTCCCGACGTCGGGTTCGGCGACGTCATGGCGCTCATCCCGATCTCGGCCGCGATCGCGATCCTCGCCGCCGCCGACACGATCGTCAGCTCCACGGCGTTCGCGCAGCGGAACGGGTACGAGGTCGACGCGAACCGCGACCTCGTCGGGCTCGGCTCGGCGAACCTCGCGTCGGGACTCTCCGGGGGCATCACCACCAGCGCGAGCGCTGCGCGGACCGCCGTGGTGGAGATGGTCGGCGGCCGCTCGCAGCTCGCGAGCGTCACCGCCGCGCTCGGGATGGTCGTGGTGCTGCTGTTCCTGACGGATCCGCTCGAGAGCCTCCCGACGACGGCGCTCGCGGCGGTGGTGATCGCCGCCGTCCTCCGGCTGATCGAGGTGCGATCGCTCCTCGACCTCTGGAGGAGGCGCCGCCTCGACTTCGTGATCGCGATCACGACGACCGTCGGGGCCGTGGCGATCGGCCTCCTTCAGGGCATCGTGATCGGTGTCGCCCTCTCGCTGTTGTCCGAAGCACCGGGGGCGCGCGGGCGTCGTCTCCACAGGGCCGAGGGGCCCACGCCCGACGTGCCGATCCCCCGTAGCCTCCTTCGACGGTCGACCGGAGCGTCTCGTCCTCGGGTTGCCCCCGCCGCGGTCTCCGTGTAGAGGTTGCTCTGGGAGGAAGGAGTCAGCGATCAAGATCCTCGTGACCGCAGCATCGAAGTACGGCGCTACCGAGGAGATCGCCTCGGCACTCGCAGCCGTGCTCTCCGAACGCGGCCTCGAGGTCGACGAGCTCCCGATCGAGGTGGCGGCGACGGTCGACGAGTACGAGGCGGTCGTCGCCGGCAGCGCGGTGTACGCCGGCCGCTGGATGAAGACGGCTCGGGGGTTCATCGAGCGGAACGCGGCGCAGCTCTCGGCGAGACCCGTCTGGTTGTTCTCGAGCGGGCCGATCGGAGATCCGCCGAAGCCCAGCGAGGACCCCGTCGACGTTTCGTCGCTGATCGAGCTCGCCGGCGCTCGAGACCATCGCGTGTTCGCCGGCAGGCTGGACCGCGGCCGACTCAGCTTCGGTGAGCGGGCGATCGCCACGGCCCTGCGAGCGCCCGACGGTGACTTCCGCGACTGGGACGACGTCCGAACGTGGGCATCCGGGATCGCGGACGCGCTCGGCGAGCGCGATGCCTAACCCCTGCGTCGGGTTCCGATGTGGACCCAGGGTCCGAGCGGGCCAAGGCGATCGACGTGCAGCCTGACGACGTCGTGCTGCGGGACGGGGGTACCCTTCGCGTCCGGGTCGCCGAGCCTGACGATGTCGGACGGATCGAGGACTACCTGATCGGGCTCTCGCTCGAGTCGCGTCGCCTCCGCTTCGGGAACGAGACGATCGACGTGACCCGCGTTGCGGAATCCGCTGCGGACGCCGACCCGCCCACGCACATCACGCTGCTGGCACTGCAGGGAGGAGACCGTGGCACCGTCGTCGGTGGCGCCCAGATCTATCGGGTCGACGAGGACCGAGCGGAGCTGAGCGTGAGCGTCGCCGATGCGTGGCAGGGGCGCGGCCTCGGCACCCTGCTGATCGAGCGACTGGCCACCGTGGCACGAACTCTGGGATTCGCGACCCTCATCGCGATGGTGTACCCGGAGAACCATCGGATGATCGACGTCCTTCGCGAGACCGGCTTCCACGCACACGTCCGCGCCCTGCCCGGCACGATCGAGGTGGAGTTCCCCACGGGCCTCGACGAGGACGCGCTCGAGGTTCTCGAGGCGCGCTCGGACGCCGCCTCTCGCGCCGCGATCGGGATGTTCCTGCAACCCGCCGCGGTCGCGGTCATCGGCGCGTCGCGAGACCCCGCTTCCATCGGAGGCCGGCTGTTCCACAACCTCCTGCTGCGAGGATTCCGGGGCGTCGTGTACCCCGTGAACCCGCGATCGGACATCGTTCAGGGGGTCCCCGCGTACCGGTCGATCCTCGACGTTCCGGGCTCCGTCGACGTCGCGGTCGTCGCCATCCCTGCGGACGCCGTCCTGGATGCGATCCGGCAGTGCGGGCAGAAGGGCGTTCGTGGGATCGTCGTGATCTCCGCCGGCTTCGCCGAATCGGGCATCGATGGCGCCGAACGACAGCGGGAGCTCCTCAGGGTCTGTCGGGACCACGGGATGCGGATGATCGGGCCCAATTGCATGGGATACCTGAACACCGACCCCGACATGATGCTCGACGCGACGTTCGCCTCGTCGTGGCCGCTTTCCGGGCGCGTCGGGTTCCTATCCCAGTCCGGGGCCCTCGGTCTGGCGGTGATCGATGCGACGTCGCGGCTCGGGCTCGGCCTGTCGAGCTTCGTGTCGGTGGGGAACAAGGCGGATGTCTCGGGGAACGACCTCATCTGCTACTGGGAGGAGGACTCGAACACCGACGTCATCCTCCTGTATCTCGAGTCCTTCGGGAATCCCCGCCGGTTCGCCCACATCGCTCGTCGGGTGACGAGGAGCAAGCCGATCGTCGCGGTGAAGAGCGGGCGGAGCAGCGCGGGTACGAGGGCCACCTCCTCACACACGGGCGCGCTCCTCGCGGCCTCCGACTCAGCGGTGGACGCGCTGTTCCGGCAGACGGGCGTGATCCGAACGGACACGCTCGAGGAGATGCTGGACGTCGCGAACGTACTGGCGAACCAGCCACTCCCGAAGGGGGATCGGGTCGCGATCGTCACGAACGCCGGGGGTCTCGGCATCCAGTGCGCGGACGCCGCCGAGTCCCGCGGGCTCATCGTCCCGGCGCTCTCGCAGGGCGTCCGTGACGCCCTCGGGTCGTTCCTGCCCTCCGCCGCCGCGCTGGGCAACCCCGTCGACATGATCGCGTCCGCTCGCGGAGAGGATTTCGCGCGGGTGATCGAGGCCGTGGGGGCGTCGGGAGAGGTCGACGCGCTCATCGTGATCTACATCCCGCCGCTCGAGGAGGCCGCCCCCGAGATCGCTCGGTCGATCCTGACCGCGGTCGAGACCATCGAAGGCCGCGTGCCAGTCGTCACGTCGTTCATGGCGTCCAGGGGAACCCCCGAGTGGCTCACCTCCGCGAGGACCCGGGTCCCGTCGTTCGCCTACCCGGAGCAGGCCGCGATCGCTCTGTCGCACGCGGCCAAGCTCGGGTCCTGGCGAGCGCGGCCACCGGGGGTCGTGCGGCGCCCCGAGGGGATCCGTTCCGGCGAGGCGGCCGCGACGATCGCCGATGCGCTGTCCGACGGCGGGGGTTGGCTAAGCCCCGAACGCGCGGCACGCCTCCTCTCGTGCTACGGGATCGCGACGCCGCGCTCGGCCGTCGCGAGATCCCCGGAGGAGGCCGGGCGCGAGGCCGAGCGGCTCGCCGCCCGCGTCGCGCTGAAGGCGATCGGCCCACTGCACAAGTCCGACGTCGGCGCCGTCCGACTCGGCCTCTGGGGGCGCGCCGAGGTCGCCGCGGCCGCGGCCGAGATGGAGAGCCGGCTCCGGTCCTCGCAGGAGCCGTTGGACGGGTTCCTCGTCCAGGAGATGGTCGAGGGCGAGGTCGAGATGATCGTCGGGATCGGACAGGACGCGACCTTCGGATCGGTGGTGCTCTGTGGTGCGGGCGGAACGACGGCCGAGTTGATCCGCGATGTCGGCGTGGGGATCCCCCCTCTCACCGACGTCGACGTGCGGGACATGATGCGGTCGCTGCGGACCTTTCCCCTGCTGCAGGGCTACCGCGGCCGGCCGAAGGTGGACATCGACGCCTACGAAGACCTGATCCATCGCGTGTCGGCCCTCGCCGTGGCGCACCGGGAGGTGCTCGAGATGGACTGCAACCCCGTGCTCCTCACCCGCTCCGGGGCTTCGGTCACCGATTGCCGCGTTCGGGTCGGAGCTGCGCCCGGAACGAGGGACGACCGGGTCAACGCCGACACGCGACTCGGGGCCTAGACGCGCCGGCCTCGCTCACCGGGCGCGGTTACGGCCGCCCGAACCTCGCGCCGAACGATGCCCAAGGACTCACGGCATCGAGCGCCGGCGTCTCGTCGTCGACCTCGTAGCCGAGTCGGCTCCGCACGTCGACGACGCCGTCGACGGCCCCTGCGACGCCCAGGAGCATCGGGATCTGGCTGCGCTGCTCCGCCTGACCCTCGAGGCTGACGACGCCATCCTCGACGAGCACGCTGATCGTGCCCGGCACGACCCATCCCGGGGAACCGCACAGGGTGTCCTCGACCTCCTCGCGGATCTCGGCATCGGTTCGAAGGTAGATCTTCAGCAGATCGGTCCGACTCACGATGCCCAGCAGCTTCCCGTCACGATCGACCACCGGCAGTCGCTTGACGCCGTGCCGGTGCATCATCCGCGCCGCCCGGGCGAGGGTGGCGTCGGGATCTATCGTCACGACCGAGGTCGTCATGAGCCGAGCCGCGATCTCAGCCTCCGCCTTGGCGCGGTCCCGGCGATGACGTCGGCCTTCTCGCCGGTCCCCGTTCGGCCCGCCGTACTCCTGCTTCAGGATCAGGTCCGCCTCCGAGACGATACCGACGAGGTTCCGGTCCGCATCGATCACCGGGAGCGCACTCAGACGTCGCTCGCGCAGCAGGGTTGCCAGGTCCTTGAACGGTGTGTCCGGTTCGACGACCACGACATCGGACGTCATCACATCGCTCACGTGCTTCATCCAACCCACCTCCCCTTCTCAGTCTCGAAGGTAGGACGCGGATGGTTCCGACCGGAGGGTCCTTCGGCCCCGCGCGTTGGGTACGTCCGACCTCCCGTGGAGACGCGGCCGGGCCGTACGGTGTCGGATGGCTCGGAAGGCCGCGGATGTGTTCGTGCAGGCGACGAGGAGATGGAGGCATGGTCGCACTCGAGGAGTTGCTGGGGTCGGTCGAGGAAGCCATGAGGGCTCCCGTCGTCACGTTGACGGAGGCGACGATCGCCAGTGAAGCTGCTCGGATCTTGGAGCGCGCCGGTGCCTCAGGCGCCCCGGTGACCGCCAAAGACGGCGAACGTGTCGTCGGGTTCATCACGATGAAGGACCTGACGGTGAGAGCAGGCATGCGTACCGCAGTGCTGTCGGGACCATTCCACCGGTTCGAGCATCTGCTCACCGGGGTGGAGGTCGCCGAGGTGATGAGTAGAGACGTCGTCATCGCTCACACCGACTGGCCGCTCATGCGTGCCGTCGAGACGATGGAGCGTCGAGGCGTGCATCGCCTGCCCGTCCTCGACTCGTTCGGACGTCTCGTCGGCATCCTCACCCGTGACGACGTGCTCCGTCGCCTCGCACGGGTCGGCGCCCGCATCGCGATCGCGGCCGGGTCCCGGCTCGAGCCGGACTGACCGATCCCAGATGATCAAGGCACGGTGATGTAGCCGACGGATGAGGCTGCGCGTAAACGGCGCGTTTAGGGCTTGCGAGCCCGGATGATCGCCCCGTACATCTGATCCGCCTCGATATGGGTGGGGTCGATGCTCACATCGACGAAGCCGGCCTCGGTCAGCTCCTGCCGGTATTCCGTGAAGGACAAGGCGCCGGCGATGCAGCCGACGTAGGAGCCCCTCTCCGCGCGTTCTGCGGGCGAGAGTTCATCCGCAGCAACGACGTCGCTGATGCCGAGGCGTCCTCCGCTACGCAGCACGCGGAACATCTCGCGCACCACCTTCGGCTTGTCCGTCGAAAGGTTGATCACGCAGTTCGAGATCACGATGTCGACGGTTCCGTCGTCGAGCGGCACCTCCTCGATGTAGCCCTTCAGGAACTCGACGTTGGTCGCTCCGGCCTTCAGGGCGTTGTCGCGCGCGAGCTCGAGCATCTCGTCGGTCATGTCCAGGCCATAGGCCTTGCCCGTTGGCCCGACGCGCTTGGCCGACAGCAGGACATCGATCCCGCCGCCCGATCCGAGGTCCAGGACGGTCTCGCCCTCGCGAAGCTCGGCTACCGCCGTTGGATTGCCGCAGCCGAGGCTCGCGAGGACCGACTCGGTCGGAAGGCTCTCCCGCTCGGCGAGGTCGTATAGGCGAACGCCCAGTCCTTCCTCTGGGGGGCAGCAGCCGCCGACCTCGGCGGCGTCGTTGGCGGCCATACCCTTGGGCACCACCCGAGCGGCAGCCGCGTATCTCTCCCGAACCTCTTCGCGAAGATCACTCATCGTGTCGTACTCCTCTCAGGCGGTGAGGCTCGCTGCGGGCGTCACGAGGGCGCCTCGCAAGAGCTCCAGACGTTCGGGGACCACGCGGTAGTACGCCCACCGGCCGCGCTGCTCCCGCGCGAGCAGCCCGGCGTCGGCGAGGACCTTCAGGTGGTGGCTGATGGTCGGCTGGCTCAGGCCGAGCGGCTCCGTGAGGTTGCAGACACAGGCCTCCCCGCCCTCGGCGTTCGAGATCAGACTGAGGAGACGGAGACGGGCGGGATCGGCCACGACCTTGAGCGCCGCGGCCACGTCCTCGGCCTCCCCAGCGCCCAGCGGAGCGCTCAGCACCTCGGGGCAACACTCCTCGGAGATGACCTGGACGAGCTTCACATCAATATATTGACGAACGTCGATGTATCTGTCAACGTATCGAGGCTCATCGATGGATGTAAGGAGGTGCCGAGCGTGGAAGAGCGCCTGGATGGCTGCTGCCCTGAAGATTGCTGCCCGGGGGGCTGCTGCTAGGAGGATCCGAACGAGCCGCCGGCCCCCGACCCGGCGGCTCGTTCACCTTCCGTCCACGTTCCGTGACTAGGGTCGCCGCCGGTCGCTGAGGAGGCATGATCCGACCCACGCTGAGGAGAAGCTCGTCGAGGAGTACGCCGGCCTCGCCCGAGACGGTCGCCGAGTGCCTGCAGGACTCTTCGGACAGACTGGCGGGCTCCGACCCAGACGTACGTGGCACTCTCGTGGCACTCTTGAGCTACCGATTCGCCCAAGAGCGTTTGCGGGCGGTCGCACAATCCGAAGGGAGCGTGATGAAGGAGGTCCCCGAGGTCCTGTTCGTCTGCGTCCACAACGCCGGGCGAAGTCAGATGGCGGCGGGCCTGCTCGATCGTCACGCGAACGGCCGCGTGCACGTCCGCTCCGCAGGGAGCACACCGGCGGACGAGATCAACCCTGTCGTCGCAGCTGCGATGGACGAGATCGGGATCGACCTATCGAAGGAGTACCCGAAGCCGCTGACGGACGAGGTCGTGAAGGCCGCCGACGTGGTCATCACGATGGGGTGCGGCGACGCGTGCCCCATCTACCCGGGGAAGCGCTACCTCGATTGGGACCTCCCCGACCCTGCAGGGAGATCCATCGAGGAGGTCCGCGAGATCCGCGACGAGATCGACAGCAGGGTGCGCGCGCTCGTGGGCGAGTTGGTGGGCGTGGCCTGAGGGCCCGGACAACCCGGGAGGCAGGCTGGCAGAGGTCCGCCCGGTTCAACGCCCGTGGGCATCCACTCAGAGATGCTCCGCCTCAAGCTCCTGGAGGTCGAGGGCGGACGCAACTCGTACCGGGATCCTCGCGAAGGATCGCTACTCGACGGTGAAGCCGGTCCTCATGCCCTGTTGGTAGTGGACGATCGTCTCGTCGTCCTCGTCCTCGACGATGTTGCAGATGAAGACGTAACTGCCGGGATCGAGTGAAACCGTCAGCGTCGGAGCGTCCCCTACCGCGATGTCCTCGATCTCGTCGATGAGCTCGACGCCCTCACCTTCCTCGTCCACCGAGCCGTCTGGCGCGGTCGGTAGTGCGTCCGGTTCGAGGTCCGTCTTGAAGACGACGAACTCGTGGACGTCCTCCGGCCCCTCGTTCGTGACGTTGAACGTCACATCGCCAGCGGATGCCGACTCCGCGGCCGGGAGAACCGCGAACTCCTGTAGGGTCACCTCGACCGAGGTGCCGCCACCGTCTGTACCGTCGATGGACCCTCCATCGTCGTCCGAATCGCATGCCGCCGCGACCAAGGTCAACGCAACCAGCAACGACACGAGAAACGGAACTTGACGACGGCGCTTGTCATCAGTCATGACGCCTCCTCTCGCCGTCTCCTCTGACAACCCTACGCCCCATCAGGCGAAGCTGGCGACACCTGAACTTCTGGACCAAGGAATGAGTTCATGGTGCACGATATGGATGATTCGGCCGCCATCGTGTGCGCCACGCGGCGAGCCTGCGATCTGACCTCGGAACTCGAGTCGCTCCTGGCTGTCGAACTAGCACCTAAGGTCTGCCCTTCCAGCGCAAGGCCGCAGAGGTCCTGCCGGTTAAAGGACCTACGGTCCGGAGAGTAGGGTCGCCTGGCTGTGAGGCTGAGCACATGAGGCAAGGCCTGAGGCAAGTCGGGAGAACCGTGCTTGGAAGGTCTGGAACGGCCGATCCGAGCAGGCCCAGCCGGAGAGTCCCCCTAATCGCGATTCTCACCGGCGCTCTCACACGTTGGGAGCGTCGCATGGGCTATTCCGACGCCTGGATGCGAGGGCGATCCCAGAAAGACCGCCCCTGAAGGCGGCCCCAGAAAGGGCCGTGGAGGAGGGCCTACGATGAGGCCCAGAATCACAGTCTGGCTCGCGGCGCTTGCCTTGGCGGCGAGCGTTCTCGCGCCAGCGACGGCAATGGCGGCTCCCAAGCCGCCGAGGTCCTGGAACATCTACCAGGACAAGCTCGGCGCGTTCACGGTCTCTACGGCGATCCCGAAGGGCCAGTCTCTCGTCGCCGGGCCGTTCGGCACGCAGGCGGCAGCGCAGGCCTACATGGCCACGCCGCCCGCTCTGCTGTGGACGTTCCAGGACGGCGACTCGTTCTTCGTCCCGGACGGCGTCCCGGCCGAGCCGGTCGTCACGGTCACGAACGAGGGTCCGACTAAGGATGCGTTCAAGACCCCGGTCGAGCTCACCGGGTACGGCACCGGCGTCGGCCAGCACTTGCTGGTCGCTTCGGCGACGAACGTCTTCGGGCTGAACACGACGGAGCAGCATGGCTACACCGTCGCCCTGAAGCCCGCGGCAGTCGTCGCGCCGACGGCGTTCGACGAGGAGTACTCGGGCACGCCGGGTGTCGCGAACAAGGGCGGCATCAACATCCCGACGGTCAAGGGAATCAGGTACTTCCTCGATGAGGTTCTGGTCGACGGAGGGGTGCACGAGTTCTTCGCGAGCACCCACGACGTGACGGCGGAAGCCGAGTCGGGCTACGAGATGACAGGCTACCCTGAGGGTGGCTGGACGCTCACAATCGCGGCGGCTCCGGTCTTCGAGGAGGTCACGCCCGCGCCCCCGGTCGCGCGCAACCAGCAGTTCGTCAGCCCGGGAATCGCGTCGCAGGGTGGAATCGACATCACGGCGACGACGGGCGTCCACTACTTCGTCGACGGCGTACTTGCCACTACGGACTTCGTGCCTCTCGACCCAGGTTCCTACCTGGTCACGGCACAGCCGTGGGACTACTACAAGCTGGTCGGGCAGCACGCCTGGACGCTCGAGGTCGCGGGAATCGACCCGATCGTCCCCGCAACGCCCGCCGCTCCGTCGAGGACTCACCAGACGGAGAACGCCTCCGGGTTCGTCACGATCCCGGGGACCACGGGCGTCATCTACAAGCTGGACGGAACCGCAGTCACAGCCGGGAACCACGACGTGGCACCTGGTACGCACACGATCCTCGCCACGCCGGACTTCGGCTACGTGCTCAACGGAACGATCAGCTGGAACCTGACGGTGAAGGCGTGGGTGCCGTTCACGCTGACCGCTGGCGCGTTCGCATACCAGTACGGGCAGCCGGCCGGATACCCTGCGCTCACCGCCCCGGTGGTTGACAACGTCGCCCACACGCTCACGTGGACGCAGCCGGTGAACGGCGCAGCCAACCCGACCTACTACTCGTACTTCATCGGGACGGTGCCGAACGTGCCGCTCGGCAGCTTCGACGTGGCACCGATCGAACTCGGTGACAAGAACCTCGCGAACGGCGAGCTCGAGGTCAAGGTGTCCGCCACGCTGAGCCCGAGCCTGGCCGGCCAGGAGAACAAGTTCCGCCTGGTCTACCAGAGCACCGTGTACAACAACCCGCTCTCGAACGTGAGCAACCCACAGCTCACGCTCCCGGTGACGAACTTCGACCTGCGAGGGCCGAACTCGTACTGGGACGACGCGGTCGGTGGCCACACGAACCCGTACCCTGGCCAGTTCGAGACTGGGGTCACGGCTCTGTGGTCGGGTGTTACGGGGACGGGTGAGGTAACGATCACCCTGACGTTCTCGTCTACCTAGCAGCCACGCAAGGCAGGAGGGCCGTCCGAAAGGGCGGCCTTCCCGCCTTTCCCGGTGCCGATAACTAAAGAGCAGGTCCCAAGGAGGGTAGCTATGGGCTCGAAGGTCGAGAAGCTAGAGGTCGCACTGGCGCAGAACCTCCCGTTCGAGGACGAGGTGGTCGAACTCGCGCCGAAGTTCATCTCGACCGAGGCTCGGGAGTTGATGTGGTGGAGACGAGCGGACTCGAACCGCCGACCCCCTGCTTGCAAAGCAGGTGCTCTACCAGCTGAGCTACGTCCCCGCCGGACCAGTGTAAGACGAGCCCGACCCGGTCGGGTCACCCGGACGGTCCGGTTGGGCCGGTCGGGGACGGGCTCGGTCCGGGGAGCGGTTGCTCGACCATCCCCTCGTCTGGGACAACGTCGAAGCACGTTCGCGGGCAGTTGTCGCCAAGGAAGCTCGTGACGACGTTCCAGGAGAACGACGTCCGGTACGGTCCGATCGACAGGCGGTGGAGCGCGATCGTGAGCGCGACCGCGCGACCGCCGGCCATGCCGGCGTGCAACCGCCCGATCTCGACGAGGCGACCGTCGCTTCGAACGCGGTTGAGGACCCCGATCAGGGCTCGGCCGTTCGAGCCCACGACCGCGAGATGGTCGATCCGGGCGTCCCCCTTCGTGTCGAGCTGCACCGTGACGAAGCCGCGATCCCAGATGTCCCGGACCGTCCACCGCCGGAACGTCTCGATCCGCCACGCGAGCGGGGAGACCGCGTCGTCCAGCGTGACGTTCCGGACGTCGAGGCGCCCGTTCGTGTCGTTCGGATCCTCGAGCGACGTCGTCCCGCCGAGCGCCGGCAACGCCAGCACGAGGATCGAGGCGGCGGCGAGTCCGAGCGCGGCCGTCCGAGCCCTCATCGGGCCGAGCTCCGACGCACGACGAGAATCGTCCGGACGGCGACCCACGTAGCGAGCGCGAGGCCGAACACCACGAGGAGCGCCGCGACGAGGTCGCTTCCGATCGGCCGCGCGAGCGATATCGCCGGCGGGGGGGCGGCCCCCTCGAGCCAGGCGACTGCCGCGATCGCCATGAGCAGCGCGTTGCGGAGGAGCAGGTACCGGTAGTCGCGGACGCGGTCGCCCGCGAAGCATCCGCACCCGAGCCTCGGCCCGACGTGCACGCGCGCCCACACGACGGCCGTGGAAAACGTCCCGAGCGCGGCGAGGGCGACCAGTCCCCCCGTCGAGGCGTACCCGAGGAGCGGCAGGACCGCGATCGCGAGCTCGGTCGCCGGCACGCCGATCCTGGCGGGACCTTCCGCCCACCCTGGAAGGCCGTACGACGCGAGCGATCGGCGCCACGCGGACCACCGCACGAGCTTCGCGACCGACGCGACCCCGAACGTGACCGCGAGGGCGGCCGCCGCGACCGCGCCGGCGTCGGTGAGCCCGCCCACCTCGCCGAACGCGACGAGCGAGGTGGTGAGCACCGCGGACAGCACCACGCCGTGTGCCACCCGCCACCCCGCCCACGACGCGCTCCTCGCCAACCGTTCGACGAGCGCGGACCCCTCGTCGGCCGTCCGGACGTGGAACGCGACGGAGGCCGTCAGGCCGCGGGCAAGGCCGAACGGCGCGAGCGCGAGCGCTCCCACCAGCGGGTCGCCCGAGACGAACGCGGCGATCGACACCACCACGAGCGTCCCCCGGGTGAGATAGGTGAGGAACCCGACGCCGAGGCCGACGCCGTACAGGAACGATGCGATCCCGAACGGGAAGAACGACCGCCACCAGTTCGGGACCTGGCGCCGGAGCTGCGGGACGGGGACCCGGGCGCCGAAGACCTCGGCCAGATAGAGCGCCGCCGCGGCCGCGACGATCGCCCGACCGACATCCCACGGCGCGTCGAGGAGCGCGCCGAACGCTGCGAGCGCCGCGCCGAACGCCGCGGCGGCGAGCGTCGCCCCTGCCGCATGCAGCGTGACCAGGCCGACCCACCGCCGTCCCCGGCCCCCGTGGACCACGGGGGTGATGGTCTCGACCATCGAGAAGCCTCAGGGACCGAAGAGCGAGGTGATCCCCGCAACGACGGACGCCGCGACGACGGCGAGCGCGAGCGGGCCGCTCACCACGTCAGCACCGGACGTTCAGATCCCGGTACGTGATGCAGAAGACCCGGCGCCCCCGGGGGCAGTAGCCGCGGACCGAGCCGTCGCCGTTGATCCGGATCCTCGACGTCGAGCAGCAGTCCTGGATGTGCCGGATCCGGTCGTCGCAGCACCGGCTCCACCCGCCGCCGTAGTTCGGGTTCAGGACGAACGGATACGTCTCCGGAACGACCGTCTGGCACACCTTGCGCCGCGTCTGCTCGCGGGACAGGTAGATCAGCCCCTCGTCGTCCACCGGGTAGCCGTACGTCGGATGGACCGGGAAGCCGTGCGCGTCGGTGCGCGAGTGCGGCGCGTAGGGGTGCGGACACGACCCCGTGGTGAAGGTGTGGCCGCAGATGTGATGCGCCTCCGCGCGTTCGGGCGCGAGCGCCACCGCCACCATCGAGCCCCCCGCCAGCGCCACGAGGCCGCGGCCGACCCGGCCGAGGAACGAACGCCGGCTCGTGCGTCGGGCGAGCCCGATCCCCGCGCGCTCGACGCGGCTCAACGGCCGGAGCCCAGGGTCTCGGCTTCCTCGATCCTCCGGCCGGCGGTGTCGACCAGCCCCTCGACCTGCTCGAGCGAGTTCACGGTCCCCTTCGACCGGACGATCCCGAGCTCGTCGAGCACGACGACGAACGGCACGCCGGGCACGCGGTAGGCCGTCTCGAGCCCGGGATCGGAGACGACCTGGAGCGCGAGGCCGCCCGCGCTCGCGGATGCCGGCAGCGACGGGAGCACCTGCTCGCAGATCGGGCACGTCGGGGACACGAACGCGACGAGCCGCCGCGGGCCGGGGCCGCCGACGAGCACGTTCGCGCCCTCCCGGCTCCGGGCGACGCGCTCCTCGGGCGCCTCGCCCAGGGGCGGTCCTTCGTCATCGACCTCCAGCGCCCCGAGCGGCGCCAGCCGCAGGTGCAGCACGCCGATCTGGCGGGCGAGCGCGACCACTGCGATCGCGAGCACCGCGAGGAGGATCCACTGGACGACGAACGCCGCGGCCCACCATCCCGACACGCGACGTCAGCCCCGCTCCGAGGACTCCGCCTCCGCGGAGGTGGACGCCGCCCCATCTCCATCGGGCGGGCCCGCGGTCCACGCGGGCTCCCCCCGCTTGTCGAGGAACTGGAGGACGGGCGACCCGTCGCCCGTGAGCCCCATGATGGCGCGCAGCTCACCGTCGCTGTTCAACAGCCGGATGATCGGCGCCCCTTCGGCCGCGAGCCCGAGGCGGGCGCGGACCTTGCCGTCCTCGTCCTGCAGCGAGATCGTCGGGGCGCCCTGCTGCGCGAGCGAGTACACGAACCCGAGCTCGCCGTCCTTGTTCCGGAGCGCGAGTGTGGGCGAACCCTCCGTGCCGAGGCCGAACTTCGCGCGCACCTTGCCGTTGCGGTCGACCATCGCCATGCTGGCCGACCCGTCGGAGAACAGGCCGAACGTCGCGCGGACCTTGCCCTCGTCGTCGGCGACGGCGAGCCCGGCGGATCCGTCGGACTGGACGCCGAACCGTGCCCGCAGCTTCTCGTCCGGCCCGTAGAAGGACATGAACGGCAGGTCCTCGTTCGACACGCCGAACCGCGCGCGGACCCGGCCCTCCGAGTCCTCGATCTCGATCTCCCCGGCCCTGATGACGCGCTTCCTCATGTGGCGACCTCGCTCCCTGGAAGACGGCCCGACGCGATGAGTCTAGGACCCCGCGCCTCGACGGACGCGACGAAGGGCGGAGCGGCCGCGGCGAGGGCGGGCGACGAACGCCGATGCGCGGACGTGGTCGGTCATACGCGGGCGGAGCGACCGGGGCTCGAGGATCGAACCGACCCCGGATGTGAGAAACCGCCACGACCCGAAGGTCGCAGCGGTCTCTCATCGCGCACTGTATGGGGCGGCCGTTCGAGCGGTCAAGCGGCGGCAACGATTTTGTCACTCTTTCTCGAGCCGATCGGACCGGACGGTGACCGACTCGAGGATCGACGGGTCGGGGTCCACGCCGATGCCCGGGCCGGAGGGGACGGCCATCGTGCCGTCGGGCGCGAGCTCGAACGGCTCGGTGAGGTCCTCGTGGAAGTAGCGGCGGCTCGCGCTCGTGTCGCCGGGGAGCCGGAAGTTCGGCATCGCCGCGAGCGCGAGATTCGTCGCCCGCCCGATCCCGGTCTCGAGCATCCCGCCGCACCAGACCGGCACCGAGCGCTCCGCCGTCGCGTCGTGGACCCTGCGGGCCTCGAGCAGGCCGCCGACCCGGCCCTGCTTCACGTTCACGATCCGGCAGGAGCCGAGCCCGATCGCCGCGCGGGCGTCGGCCGCCGAACGGATCGACTCGTCGAGACACACGTCGGTCGAGATGCGGCGCTGGAGCTCGGCGTGCTCCCACAGGTCGTCCTGGTGGAGCGGCTGTTCGACCATGAGCAGCCCGAACGCGTCGAGCGCGCGGAACACCTCGAGGTCGTCGAGCGTGTATGCGGCGTTCGCGTCGACCGACAGCAGGATGTCCGGGTGCGCCTCGCGGACCGCGCGGACGCGTTCGACGTCGGTGCCGGGCTTGATCTTCAGCTTGATCCGCCGGTAGCCCTCGGCGAGGTACCCGTCGACCTGGGCGAGCAGCTCCTCCGTCGAGGCCGCGATGCCGACCGAGACACCACACTCGACGCGGTCGCGTGTCGCGCCGAGCATCTCGGCGAGGGAGCGGTCCTCGGCCCGGAGCTCGGCGTCGATCAGCGCGTCCACGAGCGTCGCCTTCGCCATCGGGTGGCCGCGGACGGACGCGAACGCCGCCTCCACGCGCTCGGAACCGGTGTCGCCGGCCAGGAGCGCCGGCCCGAGAAGGTCCCGCAGGACGATCCACGCGCCGTCGTTCCACTCCTCGGAGTACTCGGGACGCACGTCGGCCACGCACTCGCCCCAGCCCGCCGCCTCGTCGGTCTCGAGCCGCGCGAGGATGCAGACCTTCTCGGTGCAGACCCCGAAGCTCGTGCGGAACGGACGCACGAGCGACAGCGCCACGAGGCGCAGCTCGATCGACCGGACGCGCGTCACTCCGGTAGATCCTCACGAGCGACGAACAGGTACCGAGAGCCCTCCGCGTCGAACGCCGCGGCCACCATCCCCGCGCCGAGACACGACTCGATCGCGGCCGCCGACGCGTCGCGCCACGCCGAGGCGACCGATGGCTCCGCGCCGCGGAGCTCCGCGTAGTCGCGCGGGACGGCGACCGACGCCGCCCTCCCGGCCGGCGATCGGACTTCGCCGGGTCCCTCCCCCACCGGCTCGAGCGCGGCGTCGCCCACCTCGACGGCGCGGGGGCCCGGCTTCCGGGCGAGGCCCCATCGCACCGTGAACCGGTCGCTGCGTTCGCCAGCGTTCACCTCGTCCGACATCTCGCCGTAGTGGTTGCGTTCGAACCGGTCCGCCACCGCCCCGAGCTTGTGGAGGTTGAAGTATGCGTTCCGGGCGATCAGCGGGTCGAACGTCCAACGCACCACGTCGATCCCCTGCTCGAGCGCGAGCGCGCGTTGCGCGAGCTTGAGCGCGAAGCCGACGCCCCGATGTCGCCGGTCCGGCAGCGCGGCGAGCATGTGCGAGTGCACGTGGAGGCCGTCCTCGGGCTCGACGCCGCTCCACCCGATCACGTACCCGATCGCGTCCGGCCCGTCGAACGCCAGGATCGGCTCGTTCCCACTGTCGGCGAGCGCGCGGATCATCTCCCGGGGGTACGGCTCATGGCCTCCCCACGTCGCCTGCAGCACCCGGAGGATCCGGTCGGCATCCTCGAGGCTCTCGAAACGGCGAAGCGTCACGCCGCTCGCGTCCGCCGCCCGGTGCGCGAGCGCCCACGCCTCCGCGGGGCCTCGGTTCGAGCCCGCGCCTGCCTCCTGCATCACGGCGCGGAGGATCTCGTCGGCGGATCGAGGGGAACGACGAAGGGCCCGTGCGGCGCACGGGCCCTCGACGATGCCGCTGGAAGGGTCGGGCTCAGCCGCCCGCCGGAGGCGGGAGCTCCTGCCACTCGTCCTCTTCCAGGTCCTTGCCTCGTCTGCGCTTGAAGATGGCAACGACCGCCGCCACGATCGCCGCGATGAACGCGATCTTCATGAGCTTCCCGAAGAACCCGCTCTTCTTCTCTTCAGTCTCTTCGGCCATCGCAGCCTCCTCTTCGCCCTCGTGGGCCTGGTTGGACTTGAACCAACGACCTCATCCTTATCAGGGATGCGCTCTAACCGAGCTGAGCTACAGGCCCGAGGTATCTCCTCGAGGGGCCTTCAGCCGGGCCCGAACGAGAGCGTACGCGTGGCTCGGAAACGGTGTCAATGGAGCGTGTGACCTGCGCATCTGCCTGGAAGCGGGGCGACCACGAGCGCCTACCGCCGCTCCGAAAGCGTGACCTCGATCCCGCCGACGATGTCCGACAGCAGGTTGTAGAGGAACACCACGAACACGTTGACCAGCGTCCAGAGCACGACCATGCCGAGTCCGATCGCGAGGCCGCGGGTGAACAGCCAGTCCCCGTGGATCTCGAACGACTGGTCGGCGAACAGGTCGCGGATCAGGCGGGTGAGCGAGTCGAGCGCGCCGACCGCGCTCAGGATCCCGTACAGGATCACCATCGCGCCGAGGAACACGGCCATCACGCACAGGTAGAACAGGAACGAGAGCTTCAGCACTGACCACGGGCCGAGCTTGCGCACGACCACCCGCGCCTGCCGCGAGCCTTGGGGTTTCGAGCGCTCGACGCGGCGGGTGGACGGCGGCACACCCGTGGGCACGGTCGGCTCGGCGCCCGTGGGAGGCGAGGTGGGTGCGGCGACGGTGGCCTGATCGGCGGGATCGTTCACGGGTCTCGTCACTTTCTACGCGGCGGAACGGGTCGCGGCAACCACCGGCACCCCTCGTCTACCCGGCGGGCCGAAGACCAACCGTGCGTGCACGGGGGCGAGGATCGCGAGCAGCACGAGGGCGAACGCCCAAGAGGCAGCGCCCACGTCCTCCTGCACGAGCAGTCCCCCGGCGGCCAGGCACATCCCGCACGCCGAAGCGACGACGAGCGCAAGGACCGCCGGGATGCGGTGCCATAGGAGGAAGACCGTCAGGAGGCCGACGACGGTTCCCGCGACGATCAGCGCGATCCCGGCACCGACGCCCACGGCGGGGACCTACACCTCGTCGACGACCTGCGAGATCACGGGGGCGAGCGCCACGACCGTGGCCCCCTCCTCGACCCGCATCGTTCGAACGCCCTGCGACGCGCGGCCGACCCGGCGGATGTCGCCCGCGGCCACCCGGATCACGATGCCTGAAGAGGAGATCACGAACATGTCCTGGTCCTTCGAGCCGACGAAGGCGCCGGCGAGCTGTCCGGTCTTCCTCGTCAGCGTGTGTCCGATCACGCCCTTGCCGCCGCGGCCCTTGATCGGGTAGTCCTTCAGCGGCGTGCGCTTGCCGTAGCCCTGCTGCGTGACGCTGATCATCTCCTCGCCCTGCGAGGCGACGCCGAGCACCATCACCTCGTCGTCCTCGGCCAGACGCATCCCGATCACGCCTGCGGTCTGCCGCCCCATGGGTCGAACGAGGCTCTCCTTGAACCGGATCGTCTGGCCCTTGCGCGAGACCAGGAACACGTCGTCCTTGCCGTCGGTCAGCCGCACGTCGATCAGCTCATCCCCGGGCTTCAGGCTGATCGCCGCGAGGCCGGTGCGCGGCGAGTCGTACTCGGGGAGCGTCGTCTTCTTCACCATCCCCTTGCGCGTCGCGAACAGCAGGTACCGGCCCCCGGCGTACTCCTTGAGGTCGATCACCGCCTGCACCTTCTCGTCGCCGGTGATCGAGACCCCGGGCAGGTTGGCCGCGTAGGTGCCGCGGGCCGTGCGGCCCGCCTCGGGCACCTCGTGGACCTTGACCCGGTACACCTTTCCCTTGCTCGTGAAGAACAGCAGCCAATGGTGGGTGGTGGTCGTGAAGACGTCGTTGATGACGTCCTCTTCCTTGAGGTTCGCGCCGCGGATCCCCTTGCCGCCGCGGCCCTGGCGGCGGAAGTTCTCGATCGGCTGGCGCTTCACGTAGCCGGCGCGCGAGACCGTGATGACCACGTCCTCCTCGGCGATCAGGTCCTGCACGTCGAGGTCGCCCTCGTCGGGGCGGAGCTGGGTCCGGCGCGGGTCGGCGTACTTCTTCTTGATCTCGAGCAGCTCCTCCTGGATCAGCGCGCGGATCTTCTTCGGGTCCTTGAGGAGCGCCTTCAGGTGACGGATCCGGGCGAGCAGGTCCTTGTGCTCCTGCTCGAGCTCGGCGCGCGCGAGGCGCGTGAGTCGGCGCAACGGCATGTCCAGGATGTGGTTGGCCTGGATCTCACTGAGCTTGAACTGCTTCATCAGCTTGCCGCGCGCCTCGTCGGCGTCCTGCGAGCCGCGGATCACCTTGATGACCGCGTCGAGGTTGTCGAGCGCGATCAGCAGGCCCTTGACGATGTGGTCGCGCTCCTCCGCTCGCCGCAGCTCGTACCGCGTGCGCCGGGTGACGACGTCGATCTGGTGATCGACGTAGTAGCCGACCACCTCGGCCAGGTTGAGCGTCCGCGGCACACCGTCGACGAGCGCGAGCATGATCACGCCGAAGCTGTCCTGCAGCTGCGTGTGCTTGTAGAGCTGGTTGAGGACGACCTGCGGGTTGGCGCCGCGCTTGAGCTCGACGACCAGGCGGCGGCCCTCGCGCCCGCTCGAGTGGTCCTTGATGTCGGACACGCCCTTCAGCCGGCCGCCGAGGACCAGGTCGCGGATCTTCTCGGCGACGCGCGTCACGCTCACCTGGTACGGCAGTTCGGTGACGACGATCCGCTGCGTCCCGCGGGCGGACTCCTCGATCGTGGTGACCGCGCGCACCTTGATCGAGCCCCGGCCGGTCTCGTACGCCTCCTTGATGCCGTCCGAGCCCATGGCGATGGCGCCGGTCGGGAAGTCCGGGCCCTTGATGAACTTCATGAGGTCCTTCGGCTTGGACTCGGGGTGGTCGATGAAGTGCACGGCTGCGTCGATCACCTCGCCGAGGTTGTGCGGCGGGACGTTCGTCGCCATGCCGACCGCGATCCCACCCGAGCCGTTCACGAGCAGGTTGGGGAAGCGCGAAGGAAGCACGGTCGGCTGCTGCTCGTAGCCGTCGTAGTTCGGGACGAAGTCGACGGTCTCGGCTTCGATGTCGCGCAACAATTCCATCGCCATCCACGACAGGCGCGCCTCGGTGTAGCGCATCGCGCCGGCCGGGTCGCCGTCGGGCGACCCGAAGTTCCCATGCGGATCGATCAGCGGATGGCGCAGCGAGAAGTCCTGCCCCATCCGGACCAGCGAGTCGTACACGGCCTCAAGCCCGTGCGGGTGATACTTCTTCACCACCTCGCCGACCGCCCAGGCCGACTTGCGGTACGGCCGGTCGGGTCGGAGGCCGCCCTCGAGCATTGACCACAGGATCCGGCGGTGGACCGGCTTCAGCCCGTCGCGGACCTCGGGCAGCGCCCGGCCCACGATGACGGACATCGCGTAGTCGAGGTACGAGCGCTGGATCTCGTCCTCGAGCTGGATGTCCTCGACCCGGCCGGTGAACAGTCCCTCTTGCGCCATCGTGCTCCCTACACGTCCAGGTTCTGGACGTCGGCCGCGTTGTCCTCGATCCACTCCTTGCGCGAGGCGACGTCTTCACCCATGAGCACGGTGAACAGCCGGTCCGCGGTGGCGGCGTCCTCGAGCGTCACGCGCAGCAGCGTCCGTCGCTCGGGATCCATCGTCGTCTCCCACAGCTGGTCCGCGTCCATCTCGGCGAGGCCCTTGAAGCGCTGCGGGTCGAGCGGCTTGTTGCCGTCCACCTTCTTGCGGTACTGGTCCCACTCGCGCTCGGTGTAGAAGTACAGCTCCTCCTTGCCCTGCTTCAGCAGGTACAGCGGCGGCTGCGCGATGTAGACGTAGCCCGCGTCGATCAGCTCACGCATGTTGCGGAAGAAGAACGTGAGCAGCAGCGTGCGGATGTGCGCTCCGTCGACGTCGGCGTCGGCCATCAGCACGATCTTGTGGTAGCGGGTCTTGTCGACGTCGAACTCCTCGTCCCCCACCCCCGTGCCGATCGCGGTGATGAGCGCCTGGATCTCAGCGTTCTCGAGCGTCTTGTGCAGTCGCGCCTTCTCGACGTTCAGGATCTTGCCGCGGATCGGCAGGATCGCCTGCGTAGCGGGGTCGCGCGCCTGCTTGGCCGAGCCGCCGGCGCTGTCGCCCTCGACGATATAGAGCTCGCACACCGCGGGGTCGGTGAGCTGGCAGTCCGCGAGCTTGCCGGGGAGCCCGCCGCCCTCCAGGAACGACTTGCGGCGCGTGAGGTCCCGCGCCTGCTTGGCCGCCAGGCGCGCCTTGGCAGCCTGCGAGGACTTCGTCACGATGCGCTTGGCGTCGCCTGGGTGCTCCTCGAGCCACGTCATCAGGTGCTCGTTGACCGTGGTCTCGACGAGCGATCGCATCGTCGTATTGCCGAGCTTGGTCTTCGTCTGGCCCTCGAACTGCGGTTCGCGCAGCCGAACGCTCACGATCGCGATCAGGCCTTCGCGAACGTCCTCGCCCAGGAGGTTGTCCTCCTTCTCCTTGAGCAGGCTCTTGGTGCGCGCGTAGCGGTTGATCACGTTGGTGAGCGCCTTCTTCAGGCCCTCCTCGTGCATCCCGCCCTCGTGCGTGTTGATCGTGTTGGCGAACGAGTGGATCGACTCCGAGTAGGCTCCGGTCCACTGCAGCGAGATGTCGGCCTCCGCGTCGGACTCGCGGGCCTCCATCGAGATGACCCGGTTGTGGATCGTGTCCTTCCCGACGGACAGGTGCTTGACGAAGTCGGCGATCCCGCCCGAGGCCTTGAAGACCTGCTTCTCGTGCTTCGCGCCGCGCTCGTCGATCAGCTGGATCTCGACGCCCTTGGTCAGGAACGCGTGCTCCTGCAGGCGCTCGGCGAGGAGCTTGACGTCGAACTCGACGCCCTCCTCGAACACCTCGGGGTCCGGCCAGAACGTGATGATCGTCCCGGTCTTGCGCGTGGCCTTGCCCTTGGTGAGCTTGGACGTCGCCTTGCCTCGCGCGAAGCTCTGCGTCCACGTGAAGCCGTCGCGCATCACCTCGACGGTCAGCTTCTGCGAGAGCGCGTTCACGACCGAGACGCCGACGCCGTGCAGGCCGCCCGAGATCCGGTACCCCTCGCCGCCGAACTTGCCGCCCGCGTTCAGCGTCGTGAGGACGACCTCGACCGCGGGGCGCCGGTCCTTCGCCTTGGGGATCGGCTTGACCGGGATGCCGCGGCCGTCGTCCTCGACCACGCAGGACCCGTCCTTGCGGAGCCGGACGATGATGCGGTCTGCCTCGCCGGCCATCGCCTCGTCGATCGAGTTGTCGACCACCTCATAAACGAGGTGATGCAGTCCCCTGCTCGACGTGGTGCCGATGTACATCCCGGGGCGGAGCCGAACGTGTTCGACCCCTTCCAGGACCTGGATGTCGGCGGATCCGTACTGTCCGGGCTTGCTCGCCCTCTTCGTTGCCGTGCTCGCCAAAGAACCTCCGTCGCGGAACGCGGACACGCCGGACTCGAGACGGGGCGTCTCGGGGGCCGACGGGAACCTCGTTGGAAACCTGCCTCATTCTACCAATCGGGGGTGACGCCGAAGGCAGTTTCGACCACCATCCGCGACGCCGGTGACAGGCCGCGCACCCTTGCGCTACAAGCCTTTCCGCAGGTCCTCTCGGATGACCACATGGACCCTGGCGATGCTCCCGGCGCCGATCGCGTCCTCGGCTCTCCGACGGATCTGATCGGCAAGGAACCGGACCTGCGCACCCCACGGACCGGTCGTCGCCGCGACCACGAGCACCCCCTGATCCAGGCTCACCGGGGCGGACTCCGCGGCCAGGCGCGGGCCCACGACGTCGGGCCAGCGGGCCGCGAGCTGACCGATCGCCTTGCCCCGCGCGAACGCGGGCTCGTTCAACAGCGCATCGACGACGTCGCCGAGCCGGCTCTCGTGCAGCGACCGCTCGTCCTTGCGCGACCGGAAGCCCTTCGAGTGCGGCATCAGCGCGGCTCCGTCGATCCGGCGGTGACGTCCCACACCCGCGTGGAGGTCTCCGGGACGTGGGCGTCGTCCGCCACGCTCACGAACACCTGCGCCCGGTCCGCGAGCCGGGTCGCGACCTGTCGCTGTCGGCGCGGATCCAGCGCCGAGAACGGGTCGTCGAGCAGCACGACCGGCGCGTCGCCGAGCTCCTGGGAGACCGCCGCCGCGAGTCCGAGCCGCAGGCACAGGGCCGCGGCCCACGCCTCCCCGTGGCTCGCGAAGCTCCGGGCGCCCAGCTCGCGGACCTCGAGCTCGAGCTCGTCGCGGTGCGGACCGACGAGGGTGGTACGGCGGACGAGCTCGTCGCCCCTGCGCTCCTCGAGCCGGCCCGCGAACCGTTCCTCGATCGGCTCGCCCACCACGTTCGGCGCGTAACGGCACGCGAGCTCGTATCCCGCAAGGTGCAGGTACTCCTCGGACGCGGATGGCGACAGTCGGTCGAACGCCTCCTGCCGCAGTCGCATGAGGGCCGCTCCCGCGTCGACGAGCTGCTCGTCCCAGGTCGCGAGCTCCTTCGGTGCCCCGCGTCCCTCCCACTCCTTGAGCAACCGGTTTCGCTGTCGGAGGACGCGGTCGTACCCCGTCATCGCCGAACCCTTGGCAGGCCAGAGCGACCGGATCGCGTCGTCCATGAACTCGCGGCGCTTCGACGGATCGCCGATCGCGATCACGAGGTCCTCGGGTCCGAAGTACACTGCCCGCACCTGCCGACGGACGTCGACGCGCCGGCGCACCGGCGAGCGGTTCACCTGCACGCGGTTCGCGCCCTGTCCCGGAATCTCGATCTCGATCAGGACGCGGCCCCCGGCGGTCTCGACCTCGCCGCGCGTGTATGCGGGACCGTCCGCGTCCCTCCGGACGAGCGGTTCGGTCGAAGACGAGCGCGGCGACTGCAGGAAGAACAGGAACGCGATCCCCTCGAGCAGGTTCGTCTTGCCCTCGCCGTTCGCGCCGACGAACGTGTGCACGCCGTCGCCGAGCTCGTCCAGTCGCGTCTCGGCGTGGTTGCGGAAGTCCCGGAGCTCGACCCAGCCGAGCCGCAACGCGGGGTCAGCCGACCGGCGTCGGCAGCCGGACGGGCATCACGAGGTACGTGAACTCGTCCGACTCGCCGCGGACGACGCCGGGCTTCAGCCCGTCGCGCACCTCGAGGCGTACGGACTCCCCCGTGGCGGCCGACAGCCCATCGGCGAGGTAGCCGGGGTTGAACGCGGCCGTCACGTCCTCGCCCTCGTAGCGCGCCTCGACAGCCTCCACGGCCTGCCCGACGTCCGGGGAGGACGACGAGAGCTTGACGCCGAGCGCGTTGAACTCGAGCCGAACGGGCGAGTTCTCGCGGGCGAGGAGCCCGACGCGCCGCACCGCGTCGATCAGCTGCTGACGCGACACCGTGAGGCGGCTCTCGTACTTCTCGGGCAGGAGCTGCCGGTAGTTCGGGAACTCGCCCTCGATCAGCCGCGACGTGAGGGTGAGCGCGCCGGTCTGGAACGACACCTGGCTCTCGTCGACGAACACCTCGACCTCGCCCTTCTCGATCGCCTGTGCCGCCCGCCCCGCCTCCGACAGCGCGCGCTCGGGAACGATCGCCTTCGCCTCGCCGGCGGCGGTCGCGACGAGATCGCGGACCGCCAGGCGGTACGAGTCGGTCGCGACGAGCGTGACGCCCTCGCGACTCACCTCGAGCAGCACGCCGGTGAGCACCGGCCGCGCCTCGTCCCGCGAGGCCGCCCGAGCCACCTGGCCGACCGCCTCGGCGAACCGGGGCGCCTCGGCGACGATCCTGGTCCCCGAGGGCGGCTGGAGCGCCGGGAAGTCCTCGACCGGCAGCAGGCGCAGCGACCCCTCGTACGCGGCACAGCGGATCCGCGCCTGCGACTGATCGGCCTCGACCTCCACGGGCGCGTCGGACAGGCTCTTCACCGTGTCGGCAAGCAGCCGGGCCGGCACGAGCGCGGTCCCCTCCTCGGTCACCTGCACATCCGTCGACAAACGCGCCGAGACCTCGAGGTCGGTCGTCGTCAACGTGAGCGCGCCCTCGGCGGCCGCCTCCAGCAGCACCCCGGTCAGTGCGGGGATCCCGGGCCGTGCCGAGACCGCGCGCTGGACGGTCTGCAGGGCCTCGGACAGTGCGTCTCGATCGCAGCGGAACTTCACCGATCCACCTCCTGCCTGCTTCTACGTCGTTGCATCTCTTTCTATCCAGTAGTGGTAGGGGCGGTGGAAAACGGGAAAACCACCCCGTTCTCCGAGCGTAGCGGCCCTGTCGGACATGTGGAGAGGGTGGGGGAATCCGTGGATACGGGTGCCCCGCTCGAGGGACCGTCCACCGGCATCCTCGCGGTTCCCCCAGACGCGTCCACGGCTCACGCTCCGGCCCGCGCGCGCCCGCGGATGATCCTGGACAGGTCCTGGACCTGCCGGTAGGTCGCCGTGCGGGCCCGCATGTCGCGCTCGACCTTCAGGATCCCGTGTCGAGCGGTCGTGTGGTCCCGGCCGCCGAAGGTCTCGCCGATCTTCACGAGGGACTGACCGCTGCACTCGCGCATCAGGTACATCGCCACGTGCCGGGCTGTCGTGAGCGGTCGTGAGCGGTTCGGCGAGATCAGGTCTTGCACCGAGAGGCCGAAGTACCGGGCGCTCTCCTCGAGGATCACGTCGGGGGGGATCTCGGCCTCGGCCTGGGGGCGGAGGTCCTCCAGCGCCTTCTCGGCGAGGCCGATCGTGATCGGCTGGGCGGTCAGGTCGGCCCAGGCCACGACGCGGACGAGGGCGCCCTCGAGCTCGCGGATGTTCTGGTCGAACGTGCTCGCGATGTATTCCATCACGTCGTCGGGGACCCGCAGCTGGTCGCGCTGGCCCTTGAGCTGGAGGATCGCGATCCGTGTCTCCAGGTCGGGCGGCTGAACGTCGACGCACAGCCCGAGGCGGAACCGCGACTGGAGACGCTCCTCCATGCCGAGCTCCTGAGGCGGCCGGTCCGAGGCGATCACGATCTGTCGGTCCTTCTGGTGCAACGCGTTGAACGTGTGGAAGAACTCGGTCTGCGTCTCCTCGCGCTTGGCGAGGAACTGGATGTCGTCGACGAGCAGCACGTCGACGTCGCGGTACCGGGCGGCGAACTGGTAGCCCTGACGTTCGCGAACCGCCTTGATGAACTCGGCCATGAAGCTCTCGCTCGTCACGTACTTCACGTGCAGGCGCGGAGAGAGCCCGAACATCTGGTGCCCGATCGCGACGAGCAGGTGCGTCTTGCCGAGGCCAACGCCGCCGTAGATGAACAGCGGGTTGTAGGCCTTCGACGGTGGCGTGTCGGCGACCGCCATCGCAGCCGCGTGCGCGAACCGGTTCGATGGGCCGGCCACGAAGGTCTCGAACGTGTAGTTCGGGAACGGCAGTCCCGGGGCGCCGAACGACGACGGTCCGCCAGTCGCGGCGGCCTGGGCGGGTGTGGGTTCCGGGTCTCGAGGCCCTGGCGAGGACGCGGGGGTTCCGCGTTGCGGGGCAGCCTCTTCGGGCGGTGCCGAGCCGAGCTCCACGCGGATGGGCAACCCCAGCGCCTCGGTGGCCGCCTCCCGGATCAGCTCGACGTAGTTCTTCGCGAGCCACTCGCGGACGTACTCGGAGGGTGCGACCACCTCGAGGACGCCGTCGTGCAGGCTCGTTGCCCGGACGCCCTGGAACCACAGGGAGAACGAGCTCTCCGTGAGCTCGGCCTGGGCGCGCTCGACGACGTGCGCCCAGGTGCGCTCCGCCGCCTCCTCGTACGATGCGACCGCCACTAGATATCCACAGCACCTTTCCACAGTTGTGGAAACGTTGGGGGAAGCGTGGCTCCGCGCGGGGAGGGAACCGCGTCGCCAGGAGGGAAGCGCGCGGGATGATAGCACCGAGGTTTTCCCAACCGCTCGTCCGCCGGGGGCTCTTGTCACACTTTCTCCCGCCGCGGCGTCGGGCGCCTGATCGCCGGCGTCAGTCGGTATACTTCGCCGACCGACCCGGCCGCGGCCGGACATCCGACGACTTCTCGAGACCATGGCGAAGCGAACCTTCCAGCCGAACAATCGTCGCCGCCACAAGCGGCACGGGTTCCGCGTCCGCATGCGGACACGGGCCGGGCGATCGATCCTGGCGCGACGTCGCGCGAAGGGTCGGGCGCGCCTGTCCGCCTAGCTGGGCGGACGACACGGACGTCGATCGCGTCCTCAGCGATGGCAGGGCGTTCCACGCAGACCGGGTGGTACTGTTCGTCGCGCCCGGGGCCGGATCGGCGGCGTTCGTCGCCGGCCGTCGGGTCGGCGGCGCGGTACTTCGCAACCGGGCCCGGCGCATCCTGCGGGCCGCGTGGCGGGAGCTTGCGCCCAGGGTCGTGGAAGGGAACGACGTGGTCCTGGTCGCCCGGGCGACGATCGCCGGAGCCCGGTCGCACGAGCTGGTATCGGAGGTCGAGGAGTTGCTGACGCGCGCGCAGGTGATCCGTTGAGACGCTTCCGCGACGTCGTCTGGACCCTCGGGACGCCCGTGCGGGTCCTGCTGATCGGCCTGATCCGTGCCTACCAGGCGACGCTGTCCGGCTGGCTCGGCGGCCAGTGCCGCTTCTCCCCCACCTGCTCCCGGTACGCGGAGCAGGCGATCCGAACGCACGGGGCGGTCCGAGGAACGGCGCTGGCGGCGTGGCGGGTCGCGCGATGCGGACCGTTCACGAAGGGCGGCGTGGACCACGTTCCCCCCCGGCGCTCGCGGAGCCGAGAGTATGACGTGGTAATAACCCAAAGCGGCGCCCGGTGATCGCGTTCGCGCCGTGGCAGGCGCTGCTCGACGGGCTCGGCTGGGTCCTAGCCCAGCTCTACGACCTCATCCCGAACTACGGGGTGTCGATCATCCTGCTGACCGTCGTGATCCGGCTGATCCTGCTCCCCCTCGGCATCAAGCAGATCCGCTCGATGCAGCACATGCAGATCGTGCAGCCACGGGTGAAGCAGATCCAGCAGAAGTACAAGGGGAACAAGCAGCGTCAACAGGAAGAGATCATGAAGCTCTACCGAGAGTACGGGGTGAACCCGTTCTCGGGGTGCTGGCCCGTGCTGCTGCAGTTCCCGATCCTCATCGCGATGTACTCGGTGCTCCGCTGGCCGCAGCACCCGATCCACGTGCCGCTCGAGAGCGAGCTGTGCCGCGCGGTCAGCGAGCAGATACCGCAGCAGATCCCGGTGTGCGATCCGAACGGAGAGCCGATCACGAGCCAAGCGCAGATCGACGAGCTCGGGTTGCCGGGTCCGTCCGGGGGCACGACCTTCCTCGCGACGAACCTCCTCTGCCAGGCCGGCCTTCCTTGGCAGGAGGCCCCAAGCACGCTCCCCGACCGGGTCGCCGGGGCGGACGGAGGGGAGGCCGTCGAGATCGTCTACCCGGTGGAGTGCGCCTCGACCCCGCTCGAACGCGTGCCGTACTACGTGTTCGCGGTCCTGATGTTCGCGACCACCTTCTACCAGCAGCGCCAGATGCAGAAGGCGAGCCCGCCCGGCGCCGCCAATCCTCAGCAGCAAGCCCTGCTGAAGGTGATGCCGATCCTGTTCGGCGTGTTCGGGATCTTCTTCCCCGCCGGCCTCGTGCTCTACTGGACCACCTCCAACCTGTGGCAGATCGGGCAGCAGCACTTCATGCTGAAGACGCGGCCGACGGAGGAGACGTTGGCCGCGAACGCCCGCTCGAAGCCGCAGAAGGCCGAGAAGAAGGGCTTCATGTCCTCGATGATGGACAGGGCGGAGCAGGAGCGGAAGCGCCGAGAGACCGGGGGGACCCGTAACCCGGGCGGCCGGAAGCCCGGAGGCCCGAAGTCCGGCAACCCGAAACCGGGGACGAAGAAGCCGGGGTCGGGCCCTGGCAAGCCAGGCGGCGGAGGAAACGGTGGAGGAGATCCGAAGAAGCGGCCCAAGCGTTGAGGAGGCCGTCGAGGCCGCCCTCGGCGAGCTCGGCGTCAGCGAGCAGGAGGCCGACGTCGAGGTCGTCCAGGAGCCCCGCCAGGGCATCCTCGGGGTAGGCGCCCAGGAGGCCGTCGTCGTGGTCCGCGTCAGGTCGCGACCCGACCCAGTGAGCGACGAGGATCTGGAGGACCAGGCCGAGCTGGCCGCCGACTTCCTCGAGGGGCTGCTCGAGCGCATGGGCATCGTCGCGACGGTCGAGCCGGCGATGGACGCCGGAACGATGTACGTCGACGTGATCGGTGAGTCCTCCGACGACGAGGACATGGGCCTGCTGATCGGGCGGCACGGCCAGACCCTGGAGTCCCTCCAGGAGCTCGCCCGGGCCGTCATCGGACAGCGGCTCGAGGTGCGGCCCCGCGTGATCGTCGACGTCGAGGACTACCGCAAGCGACAGCTGGACCGGCTCACCGCCCGGGTCCGGGATACGGCCGAGCGCGTCGCGCAGACCGGGCGCAGCGAGAAGCTGGAGCCGATGAACGCCTTCCTCCGGAAGATCGTGCACGACACGGTGGCCGAGGTCTCCGGGGCAGAGAGCTCGAGCGAGGGCGAGGGCGTGGATCGGCGCGTCGTGATTCGTCCGCTCGCGTGAGCGCCCGGACCTCAAGTTCCCGTTTCACGTGAAACATGCCTCGGACGCCGCGGTCCTGCGCGCCCAGGCGGGCGAACTGGGCGCCGACCTCGGTGAACGGCAGCTCGCCAAGCTCCTCGCGTACGAGCGCCTGCTGGAGGAGCGGGCGGTCTCGACGGGTCTCGTGGCCAAGGGGGACGTCGGGAGGATCCGCGTTCGGCACGTCCTGGATTCGCTTCGCGCCGTCGCGCCGCTCGCGGGGGCGAGGGACGCCTATGACCTCGGATCGGGTGCCGGCCTGCCCGGGATCGTCGTTGCGGTCAGCCTCCCTGGCCTCAGGGTCGGGCTCGTCGACAGCCGGCGACGACGCGTGGCGTTCCTCGAGCTCGCGGTCGCCGAGCTCGGGCTGTCCAACGCGGGCGTCCTCGGCGTCCGCGCGGAAACGCTCACCGAGCCCGTCGACGCGTGCCTCGCCCGGGCGTTTGCCCCGGCGCCGAGGGCCTGGGGGATCGCCGAACCACTCCTGCGGCCGGGGGGTCGGCTCCTCTACTTCGCCGGCCGGGGGGAGCGGCCGGAGGACCTGCGGACACGGACGCCGGTCCTCGAGGTGCTCAGCACGCCCGTGCTTGAAAGCGGAGGGCCGCTCGTTATCATGGCCCGGCAGTGACGAAGCCCTCCGCCCCCCGGGCAGCCCGTCCGTCGTCGTCCACCTCCAAGAAGTCCGCTGCCGAGCGCACTGCGACGCAACGGAAGTCAAAGGCGGCAGCCAGGAAGGCCGCGCCCAAGGCTGCCCCCAACGGAGACGGCGCTCGCGTCGCGCGCATCATCGCGGTCGCGAACCAGAAGGGCGGCGTCGGCAAGAGCACGACCGCCGTGAGCCTCGGCGCCGCGCTGGCAGAACAGCGGCACCGGGTCCTGGTCGTGGACCTCGACCCTCAGGGGAACGCCTCGACAGGCCTCGGGATCAGGCACGAGGCCCGCGACGTGACCGTCTACGACGTGCTCGCCGCCGATGCGCCGATCGAGGGCGCCATCGTCCCCACGCCGCTCGAGAACCTGTTCGCGATCCCGTCCACGATCGACCTCGCCGGCGCCGAGATCGAGCTCGTGAGCCAGTTCTCAAGGGAGCAGCGCCTCGCTCGGGCGATCGATCCGCTCCGGAACGGCGTGTTCGACTACGTCTTCCTCGACTGCCCTCCGTCGCTCGGCCTGCTGACGGTGAACGCCCTCGCCGCGGCCGAGGAGCTCATCGTGCCGATCCAGTGCGAGTACTACGCGCTCGAGGGCCTGGGTCAACTCCTGCGGAACGTCCGACTGGTACAGCAGAACGTGAACACGGGCCTCCGCCTCACCGGCATCGTGATGACGATGTTCGACCCCCGGACCAAGCTCTCGGAGCAGGTGGTCGAGGAGGTGCGGAAGTACTTCGGCGACCGCGTGTATCGGACGATCATCCCGAGGACGGTCCGCCTCTCCGAGGCCCCCGGCTTCGGCCTGCCGATCACGAGCTACGATCCGAACTCCAAGGGCGCCGAGTCCTACCGGCAGCTCGCGCGCGAGGTCCACGAGCGGCCTCCGGACGAGTCCCCGCTGCCGGCGATGGAGGAGATCCCCGAGATCGTGGTGGAGCCGCCCGAACCGGTGGTCGCACGTGCACCCCGGCCCCTGGTGGCGTGGCCCGACGAGGAGGCGCCGAACCGCGAGGACGAGGGCGAGGCCCCAGCCGAAGCCGAAGCCCCAGAGCCCGCCAGGGGGGACACGGATGAAGCGGGCCGAGCGGACGAGGTGACCGTCGAGGACGCCCCGAGGCCTCAGGAGCCGGTGGCGCCGGAGCCCGCTGCCGATGACACTCCGCAGGAGGCTCAGGTCGAGCCCCCGTCGGCCGTGGCGGAGGCGGAACCCACCGTCGGTGGGCTGGGTAAGGGCGAGCACGAGGGCTCGGGACCTGGAGTCGTGGTCGAGGCTTCGGAAGCAGCGCGGTGGACGCCCGCCGAGGCGCCGGACCCTGAACCGGACGGAGAGGAGCCGGCCGATCGGCAGGAGGGCGAGAAGACGGGGAAGCGGCTGCGAGGGCTGTTCCGTAGAGGAGGAAGGCCATGAAGCGAGGCGGGCTTGGTCGTGGGCTCTCGGCGCTGCTGCCGGGCGCGGTGGAGGAGGGGACTGGGCTGCTCGAGATCCCGGTCGAGGCCGTGGCCCCGAATCCGCGACAGCCGAGGACCTCGTTCGAGGACGAGGCGCTCGAGTCCCTCGCGGCCTCGATCCAGGAGGTCGGCGTCCTGCAACCGATCGTGGTCCGGAAGGCGGGCACGGGGTTCGAGCTGATCGCCGGCGAGCGCCGGCTCCGCGCCGCCAAGCTCGCCGGCCTCGCGACGGTTCCGGCCGTGATCCGCGAGAGCGACGACACCGAGTCGCTCCGCGAGGCGCTGATCGAGAACATCCACCGCGAGGACCTCAATCCGATCGAGCTCGCCGAGGCGTTCCGCGAGCTGCTCGACGAGCTCGGCCTGCGACAGGAGACGCTCGCGGAGCGGCTCGGCATGTCCCGCTCACACATCGCGAACACGATCCGGCTCCTGCAGCTCCCGGCGGACGTCCAGCAGCTCGTCGCCGAGGGGAGGATCCAGGCCGGTCACGGCAGGACGCTGTTGTCGCTCGGCGACGCGGATGCCCAGCGGACGCTCGCGACCCGCATCGCGGCGGAGGACCTCTCCGTTCGTGAGGTGGAGGAGCTCGTGCGCAACTACCTCGAGCATCCGGCGACCCATGCGACCGCCGCGGCACAGACGCTGTCGGCGGTGCCCGAGGCCCGCGAGAATCCGCTCGCGGAGGTGGAAGAGATCCTGTCCGAGCAGCTCGCCACCCGGGTGACGATCCAGATGGGGAAGCGGCGGGGCAAGATCGTGATCGAGTTCGGATCGGCCGACGATCTGGAGCGGATCGTCTCGGAGGTCGTCGGTTCGGGACCCGGCCTGGCTCCGGACTAACGGCCCCCCGGGAACAGCCGGAACTCGTTGCACTGCAACGCGTTCCGGTTACCCGTGTCGAGCGTACGATACCTGCATGGTTCATCCGTCCGGTGACGAGGTCCGCAGGGCCGTCAAGGCGCTCGCGCTCGGCGCGGTGCTGGGCCTCCTCCTCCTGGCGATCGGCCGCCGGGCCCGCTCCTGACGCGGCGCCTCAGCGCCGGGCCAGGTCGGCCGCCGGCTTAGAGAACGCCTCGATCCCTCGAACGATCGCCCGTCCCAGCTCGGAGGCGAACGCCGCCTCGTCGCCGACGACGTGCGGGTCCGCGGACGGGATCGGCGCCTCGACCCTGACGGCCGGCATCCGCGTCTCCCGCAGGATCGAGATCGACCGCGGGTGGATGCCTCCGTCGGCGCCCGGCGCTCGGCCGGCCGCCTCGTAGATCGAGTCCGCGAGCCGCCGGCCCATGGGGGAGTGGGTGGTCGGCGTCCCGTAGTGGAAGCACGCCACCCCCGGCGTCGGGGGTTCCGACGCCCCGAACGCCACGGAGACGAGGATCGCCGCCTCGCTCGCGTTCGCGCGACGGATGCGATCGGCGACCGAGACCGCGTCTGGACGATCCCGCAGGAGCAGCGGACGGACCCCGAGGCGCCGCAATCCGTCGGCGACGATCCGAGCGACCCGAAGCGAGAGGTCGTCGGGATCCCCATCCGAGCGCTCCGGGTCGAGCGCGACGACGGCGCCGGCGAGCGCGAACCCGGGTCCGAACGCCGCCTCCTGTTCGCGGACGAACGCCCGGCTCGTCCCCTCGGGCCGGTACCTCGAGATCTCGTGCACCGTGTCGAGCCCCACGATCCCGTCGACCCTGGTCGCCACGTTGCGCTGGAACTCCCGGACGCCCGACGTCGTCCTCGGCCCGAAGAGCCCATCCTCCTTGCCAGCGTCGAACCCGAGCGCGTTCAGCATCCGCTGGAGCTCGCGGACGTCGTCGCCGCGGAACGCCGGCGAGCGCAGGTACAGCGTCCGGTCCCCGAGCCGGTAGCCGGCCTCGACGAGCTGCTCCCACGTGTCCGCGCCGACGATCCCGTCGTCGGGGAGCCCTCGGGCGCGCTGGAACTCGCGCACGGCGACCTCGGTCGAGCGCCCGAACGTCCCCTCGAGCTCCTCGGGTTCGATGCGCAGCCCCGCGCCGAGCAGCCGGTGCTGCACGTCGCGAACGGCCTCGCCCCGCGCCCCGTTCTCGATCAGATCCACGACCCGAGTCTGAGGTTCGGGAGCGTCCCGCGACAAGCCCTGAGCGCCGTGCCCTCAGGCGGCGACGTGCGGGTCGATCTCCTTGAGGAGCGCGTCCTTGCCGCGAGCGCCGACCACGCGCGCGATCTCCTGGCCGTCCTTGAACAGCATCAGCGTGGGGATGCTCATGACCCCGTACTTGCGGGTGACGTCCGGGTTCTCGTCGATGTTGAGCTTGGCTACCTGCAGGTCGTCGCCCTTGTCGCGCCCGATCTCCTCGACGACCGGGGAGACCATGTGACAGGGCACGCACCACTCTGCCCAGAAGTCCACCAGCACCGGCCGCTCCGAGCCGAGCACCCGCTCCTCGAAGTCCTGGTCCGTCACGTCACCGATCAGCGCCACGTCCGTTCCTTTCGTCTCGTCATGCGTTGCCCTCTGCGTGCGCAGCCTCTTCGAGGAAGCGCTCGGCGTCCATCGCCGCCTTGCATCCTTGGCCCGCGGCCGTTACCGCCTGACGGTACAGCACGTCCGTGACGTCGCCGGCCGCGAACACGCCGGAGACGCTCGTGTGCGTCGTCGGCTCGCGGACCACGACGTACCCGGCGTCGGTGAGCTCGAGCTGTCCGCGCACCAGGTCGGTGTTCGGCGTGTGCCCGATCGCCATGAACACGCCGTCCGTGTCGAAGTCCGTCTGCTCGTCCGTCCTCACGTTCCGGAGCTTCACGCCGGTCACGGCGCCGTTGCCGAAGATCTCCTCGACCACGGTGTCCCAGATCACCTTGACCTTCGGGTTCGAGAGCGCGCGCTCCTGCATGATCTTCGAGGCGCGGAACTCGTCGCGGCGATGGACGATCGTGACCTCGCTCGCGAACTTCGTGAGGAAGGTCGCCTCCTCCATCGCGGTGTCGCCCCCGCCCACCACCACCAGGCGGCGGTCGCGGAAGAAGAAGCCGTCGCACGTGGCGCAGGCGCTCACGCCCCGCCCGCGGAGCGTCTCCTCGCCCGGGACGTCCAGCCACTTGGCGCTCGCGCCGGTCGAGAGGATCACGGTCTCCGCGCGCCACTCCTGATCGCCCGACCACACGCCGAACGGGCGCTCCGAGAGGTCGACGCGGGTGGCGACCTGGGCGACGATCTCGGCGTCGAACCGGGCGGCCTGCTTCTCGAACGCGTCCATCAGCTCGGGGCCGAGGATCCCGTCGACGAAGCCCGGGTAGTTCTCGACGTCGGTGGTCAGCATGAGTTGCCCGCCCGCTTCGAGACCCTTCAGGACCAGCGGCTTCAGGTTCGCTCGCCCGGCGTACAGGGCGGCGGTGTACCCGGCCGGCCCCGACCCGAGGATGACGACCTTGCGTTGTTCGACCATGCGTGACAGTCCCTCCACCGAGGATAACCGGAGCCTATTCCCCTTCAATCCCGCGGCAGCGCAGCCCGGCGTACCTTGCCCGAGAACGTCATCGGCAGCCGTTCGACCACCCGGAGCTCCCGGGGGGCGGCGTGCCGGGGGAGCACGGCCGCGACCGCCTCGCGCAGCTCATCGAGGGTCGGGGGGTCCGACGGGTCGACCGGGACGATCCACGCGACGACGCGATCGCCCCATTCGGGGTCGGGCAGACCCGCGACCGCCGCATCCAGTACGGCGGCTTGTTGGAGAACCACGGCCTCGACCTCACCTGGAGACACCTTCTCGCCCCCCGTGACGATCACGTCGTCGAGCCGGCCCAGGGTCCGGAGCCGGCCGCGCCCGTCGAGCTTGCCCGCGTCCCCGGTCCGGAGCCACCCGTCCTCGGACAGCGGCGGCCCGCCGGCGGGTCGGTAGCCGCTCAGCAGGGTGGGTCCCCGAAGCTCGATCTCGTCGTCCGGGCGGACCCGCACCTCGGTGCCTTCGAGCGGGTAGCCGTCGTAGACGACCCCGCCGCAGCTCTCGGTGAGCCCGTACGTCTCGACGACGTGCGCGCCCTGCCGTTCCGCGCGGTCGCGGACCTCGGGGGAGAGCGCGGCGCCGCCGATGAGGATCGCTCGGAACCGCGCGAGGTCGATCCCGGCGTCGAGGAGCCGCCCGAGCATCGTGGGCACGAGCGACGTGAAGGCGGCGCCGTCGGTCGCGGCGATCGCATCCGGATCGAAGCGCGGGAGGACCTCCACGGGGGCACCGAGGAGGACGCCGCGCAGCACGACGAGCAGGCCCCCGACGTGGGCAACCGGGAGACAACCGAGCCACGCGTCCTCGCTGGTCGCCCCGAGCGCGTCGGACGACGACGAGACAGCCGCCCTGACCGCCGGCCGCGAGAGGCGCACGAGCTTCGGGCCGTCGGACGTCCCGCTCGTGTGCAGGATCAGTGCGTCGTCCTCGCCCGCGGGCTCGCCGACGAGGCGGTTCGTGCCGTCGGCGTCCCGGATCACGGTCGGTCTCGCCCGGTGCAGGAGCTCTGCCGCCATGGGTTCCGGTAGGCGGTGGTCGAGCGGGAACAGCGCCGCCCCGGCTTCCCAGGTCTCGGCGACGATGTCGAGCCACTCGGTGCCGGGTGGGAGGCGTACCGCGACCACGTCGTCGCGCTCGAGCGTCGTCTGCTGAGGGCGGGACACATCCGCTAGGCTAGCCAACCGTTCGAGCGACTGCTCTAGGAGTGAACGGTCATGACGTCGATCCCCGCGTGGACCACCGTCGAGGAGTTCACCGACATCGCGTTCGAGACGGCCGAGAGCATCGCGAAGATCACGATCGACCGGCCCGACGTCCGCAACGCGTTCCGGCCCCTCACGGTCAAGGAGATGATGCGCGCGTTCGAGCTCGCGCGCGACGACCCGGAGATCGGTGTCGTCGTCCTCACCGGCCGCGGGACCGAGGCCTTCTGCTCGGGCGGCGACCAGAAGGTCCGCGGCGACGACGGCTACGTCGACGAACAGGGGATCGGCCGGCTGAACGTCCTCGACCTGCAGATCCAGATCCGGAGGATGCCGAAGCCGGTGGTCGCGATGGTCGCGGGCTACGCCGTCGGCGGCGGTCACGTGCTGCATCTGTGCTGCGACCTCACGATCGCGGCCGACAACGCGAAGTTCGGCCAGACCGGGCCGCGGGTCGGATCGTTCGACGGCGGCTACGGGATCAACGTCCTCGCGCGTCAGGTCGGCGAGAAGCGCGCGAAGGAGGTCTGGTTCCTCTGTCGCCGGTACGACGCCGCCACGGCGCTCGACTGGGGGCTCGTGAACACGGTCGTGCCGGTCGACCAGCTCGAGGCGGAGACCGTTCGGTGGTGCCGGGAGATGCTGCGGATGAGCCCGCTCGCGCTCCGGCTGCTGAAGGCCGGCTACAACGCGGGGGTGGACGGGCTCGCCGGCGTCCAGCACCTCGCCGGCGACGCGACGCTCCTCTACTACATGACCGAAGAGGCGCAGGAGGGCCGGGACGCGTACGTGCAGAAGCGCGACCCGGACTTCACGAGGTTCCCGAAGCGGCCGTGAGCCGTCTCGGCGTCTGGGTGCAGGGCGCTCGGCCGCGAACCCTGGGGGCGAGCGTCACCCCGGTCGTCGTCGGCACGGCCGCGGCCGGCCACGTGATCGCATGGCGCCTCGGTGCGGCGCTGCTCGTTGGGCTCGGCCTCCAGGTCGGCGTGAACCTCGCGAACGACTACCAGGACGGCGTTCGAGGCGTCGACACCTCGGCGAGGCTCGGGCCGCCGCGGCTGACGGCGTCGGGCATCGCGTCGCCGCGTTCCGTGCTGCTCGCGTCGCTCGGGTTCGTGTTCGCGGCCGGCGTCGCGGGCCTGGCGCTCGCGGCGACGACGACGTGGTGGCTCGTGCCGATCGGCGCGCTCGCGATGATCGCGCTCTGGCTCTACAGCGGCGGCCCGAGACCGTACGCGGAACTCGGGCTCGGCGAGGTCATGGTGTTCGCGTTCTTCGGCGTGATGGCGACGGCCGGCTCGGCGTACGTCCAGGTCGAGCGCGTCCCGAACGCCGCGTGGTGGGCCGCGGTCCCGATCGGCCTGCTCGCCGTGGCGATCCTCGTCGCGAACAACCTGCGCGACATCCCGACCGACGCGCCCGCCGGCAAGCGGACGCTCGCGGTCCGGCTCGGCGACCGCCGCACGCGCGCGCTCTACCGGCTGTGCGTCGGCGCGACGTTCGGTGCCGTGGTCGTCGGCACACTCGTCGATCTCGCGGACGAGGGTTCGGGTTTGCCGCCGTGGTCGCTGCTGTCGCTCGCGGCTCTGCCCCTCGCCGTTCGTCCGCTCCGAGCGGTCGGTCTGGCGGGGGGGCGGGCGCTCGTGCCGGTGCTGATCGCCACGGCGAGACTCCAGCTCGCGTTCGGCGCGCTCCTCGCGCTCGGCCTGTGGCTGGGGCGGCCGTGAGCGAAACCGAGGGCGACGTCGCGCTCGGGTGCCTGTCCGCCTTCGTGGACCAGCTCGCGTTCGAGGGGCTGGAACACGCCTGCGTCTCGCCGGGTTCGAGGTCCACGCCGATCGCGCTGGCGTTCGCGCGTCACCCGGGCATCACCGTCCACGTCCACCTGGACGAGCGCGCGTCGGCCTTCTTCGCGCTCGGCATCGCGAAGTCGACGGGGAGGGCCGCGGCGGTCGTCACGACGAGCGGGACCGCCGCCGTCGAGCTGTTCCCCGCGGTCGTGGAGGCCTCGATGTCGAGGGCTCCGTTGTTGCTGCTCACCGCGGACCGGCCGCCCGAGCTCCAGGGCGTCGGCGCGAATCAGACGATCGACCAGGCCGAGCTGTTCGGAGGGTACGTCCGCACCTATCTCGAGACGCCGGTCCCGGGTGACGATCCGGACGAGTGGGGGTGGCGACAGCGGGCCGAGTTCATCACGACGACGGCCGTCCGGCATCCCCCCCGCCCGGTCCACGTGAACGTTCCGCTCCGGGAGCCACTGGCGCCGTCGGCTGGCATCGAGCTCGAGCAGGCGGGCGGGGCCGTCGCGTCCGAGTCCGTTCTCGAAGCGATGCCCCCCGAGAGGCCAGAGCTGTTCGAGGAGTTCCGCGCGACTGCCCACGGGGTCCTCGTCGCCGGATCCCTCCGCGAGTCGGAGCCCGATCTCCTCCGGCTCGCCGAACGGCTGTCGTGGCCCGTGATCGCCGAGCCGACGTCCGGTCTCAGAGTGCCCGGGACCCTCGCGGCTGGACAGTTCCTCGTGTCGAACGAGCGGTTCGTCGCCGACCACGTACCCGATGTGATCCTGCAGATCGGCGCCGCCCCGACGACGCGCGCGGGTCTCGCGTTCGTCGCGGGGGCTGCACGCCTATGGATCGTGGACCCGGACGACCTCGTCGCGGACCCGAACCGAACCGCCACCGGGCGGGTCGGCCTGCCTCTTCGCTATCTCACCGTTGCGATCGACCGCGTCTCGGATCGGAACGACGATGGATGGCTGACCGGATGGACGGAGGCGGATCAGCACGCGCGTGCCGCGGTCGACGCGACGATCGACGCCTGGGACGAGCCGTTCGAGGGCCGCGTGGCGCGAGACGTCGCCGGGTGTCTGCCCGATGGCTCGACGCTCGTGGTCGGCTCGAGCATGCCGGTCCGCGACCTCGATGTGTACATGCGGCCGCGGAACGGGCTCCGGGTGCTCGCGAACCGCGGCGCGAGCGGGATCGACGGGTTCGTCTCCACCGCACTCGGCGTCGCGGCGACCGGTGCGCGCACGACCGCGCTGTGCGGCGACCTCACGCTGCTCCACGACGTCGGCTCGCTCGTGTGGAGCGCCCGTCGCGGCCTCGACGCGGTCTTCGTCGTGCCGAACAACGACGGCGGCGCGATCTTCTCGTTCCTGCCGCAGCGCGAGCTCCCCGAGTTCGAGGAGCTCTTCGCTACACCGCACGGGCTGGACCTAGGCGCGCTGTGTGAGGCGGCGGGGGCCGGGCACGAGACGATCCGCCGGGCCGACGGCGTGGTCGCGGCGATCGAACGCGCTCACGACGCCGGCGGCGTGCACGTGATCGAGGTCCCGAGCGACCGCGACGAGAACCTCCGGCGCCACGCCGAGGTCCACGAGGCCGTCGCGGCCGCGCTCGGCCGTTCGTAGCATCCTGTCGACGTGAGGCCGAAGATCCGGGTAGCGACGCTCGAGGACGCCGACGAGCTCGCGCGGCTCCGGTGGGAGTTCCGGATCGAGTTCGGCACGCCGGCGACGCGCGACTACGAGGCGTTCCTCAGCGAGTTCCGCGCGTTCGCGGCCGATGCGTTCGCGGACGACGCGCCGTGGCGGGCGTGGGTCGCCGACGAGGGCGGCCGCCTCGTCGGCTGCGCGTGGCTGCAGATCGTGGTCAAGGTCCCGCACCCGAGCCGGACCCTCACCGAGCGTCCCATCGCCTACGTGACGAACATGTACGTCGACGCCGGCCACCGGAACTCGGGGCTCGGCCGCGAGCTGCTCGACCGCGCGATCGGGTTCGCGCGCGGGCGGGAGGTGGACGGGGTCATGCTCTGGCCGAGCGAACGGTCACGACCGTTCTACGAACGGGCGGGGTTCGGTCCCGGCTGGCTCTGGCTCGACGTGGCGGGCGACTGAGCCCTCATCCCCATCGGAGCGCGTCGAGCAGCGCGCGGAACTTCCGCTCGGTCTCATCGACCTCGGCCTCGGGGACTGAGTCCGCGACGATCCCCGCCCCCGCGTACAGCCGAGCGGTCGACCGGGTGATCTCGGCGCACCGGAGCGCGATCGCCCACTCGCCGTCGCCAGTCGCGTCGGTCCAGCCGACCGGACCGGCGTAGCCGCCGCGCTCGATCGGCTCGAGCTCCTCGAGCGCCTCGCGCGCGACCTCCCTGGGTGTGCCGCACACGGCCGGCGTCGGGTGCAGCGCGCTCACGAGCTCGAGCGACGTCACGGCGGGATCGTGGAGCCGGCCGCGGAACGGCGTCGCCAGGTGCCACACGTTGGCGGTGCCGAGCAGCTCGGGTTCGTGCGGATGAACGAGGTCGTCGCAGAAGGCGTGCAGCACGTGGGCGACGTCCTCGACGACGACCGCGTGCTCCTCGCGGTCCTTGCTCGACGCGAACAGACGGTCGGCCGACGCGCGGTCGCGATCGAGGTCGCCGAACCGCTGGGACGAGCCGGCGAGCGGCGTCGCCTCCACGACTCGGCCGCGCCTTCGGACGAGGAGCTCGGGCGTCGCGCCGACGAGAACGGCTTCGGTGGCCTCGCTCGGCTGCGGCGCCGCGAACGCGTAGCAGTCCGGGTCCGTCGCCCGCAGGCGCCAGAGCAGCTGCTTCGCGTCGAGCGCCCTTCCGGCGTCGACGAGCATCGTGCGGGCGAGCACCACCTTGCGGAGCGCGCCATTCGCGATCCAGGTCGTCGCGCGCTCGACGGCATCCGCGTACTCGTCGGGCTCGGGGTCCGGGCGCAGGCTGATCTCCTCGAACGCGTCGTGCGGGAGCGCTCGGCCCGCCCAACGCTCGCGTCCGACCGACGCCCGCGCTCCCACCTCGGCCCCGACGTCGACCTGCCACGTCTCGCCGGGGTCGAGCCGGATCGCGGTGTGGGCCGGCACGACGGCCTCGGCGGGGAGCGCGTCGTCGTACGGGATCGACGCGACGGCCACCGGCGAGGGCGACTCGGGATGCCGGTCGATCCCGCCGAGGGTCTCGCCGATCATCCGGGAGAGCCGCAGGATCCGTTCGGGGCCCGGCTCGGCCTCAAGCCGCGCGGCGACGCCGGAGGTCGAGATGCCGGCTCCTTGCCGCTCGAAGAAGAACCCGCCCGCGTGGTACCCGGCGAGCAGGTCGAACGCGGGACCGAGCCGCTCGGCGCGCGAGGTGAGGCTCACGACGCACCCGAGGGGTGACTCATCGCCGCGTCCCGACGAGCAGCTGGGCCGCCCCCGCGCCGAGCGGGAACCGCTCGAGGTCGACGAACCCCGCCTCGCCCAAGCCGGCGAGCAGCTCGGCCGGCGGCGGGAGGTACGCGGTCGAGCGGGGGAGGTAGCGATACGCGTCCCGGTCCGAGAGCGCACCGCCGATCAGCGGGACGACGCGGCGGAAGTAGAACGCGTGCCCCGCCCGGAGCACCTTGCCGTCGGGCTCGCCGGTCTCGAGGAACGCGATCCGGCCGCCGGGCCGGACGATACGAGCCGTCTCGGCGAACAGGGCGGCGAGGTCGGTGACGTTCCGCATCGCGAAGCCGCACGTGGCGCCGCCGACGCCCCCGTCGGCGAGCGGCAGGCGGAGGATGTCGGCCTCGGCCAGCGGAACCTCGACCGTCGCGTTCACGAGCATCCCGTGCGAGAAGTCGAACCCGACCGCGCGGTACCCGCCGGCGCGCAGCTCCGCGCACAGGTCGCCCGTGCCGCACGCGAGGTCGGCCACGAGCGCGCCGCCCGACAGGTGGAGCTCCCGCACCGCACGCCGCCGCCACCCGACGTCCATCCCGAGCGTCATCACGCGGTTCACGAGGTCGTAGCGCGCCGCGATCCGGTCGAACATCCCGCGGACGGCCTCGGCCTTTTCCGGGCCGCTCGGGAGCTCGCTCACTCGAGACGCTCCTCGGCCTCGGTCAGCAGCACGCGCCGGAAGTGGTTCGCGACGAGGTTCGTGACCGCGGGCAGCAGTGCGTCGAACGCCTGGACGAGCTGCGCCGCGGCGGCCTCCTCCGACCCCGCGGTGTCGGTGATCGGCTTGCGCACGTACGCGTCGAAGAGCTCGACCGCCCGCTTCGCGAGCCTCACCATCGCGGCGTTCGCGTCGCGCGCGAGCGCGAGCAGCTCGCCGAGCGGCAGGCCGAACTCGAGCAGCCGCAGCGCCCCGCGGACCATGTCGATGTCGGCGGCGGTGTAGCGCTCCTCGCCGTCGACCGTCCGCCCGAGCTTGATCCCCTCGCGTTCAACCGCCTGGATCAGCGAGGCGGGAACCCCGCTCCTCGTCGCAAACTCCTCGAGCGACAGCAGCTCCGCGGCGTCGACGTCGCCCCGCGCGACCGCGACCGCCGCGGCGAGATCGGCGTCAGGTCCGCCAAGTCCATCGCCCAGCACCCGCTCGATCGCCGCGAGCGTCAGGCCCTTGGCCTGCAGGGCGCGGATCTCGCGGATCCGTTCGGCGTGGCGTTCCTCGTACCAGGCGACCCGGCCCTCGCGGTCGGGAGCCGGGACGAGGCCGCGCGCCTGGTAGTACCGGACCGTGTCGACGGACACGTCGCAGGCGGCGGCGAGCTGCTCGACGCGGTACCTCACGACCGTCCACTCTACGAGTGCGCGCTCGAACCTTCACGCCGAGGCGTGAGACCGGCTCAGACCGGCTGGGTGGCCCCGCTCAAGAAGCTGCAATCGTCGGTCGAGACGACCCAGATCGCGATCTGGTCGGGCGGCTGGTCGGCGCCCGGGCTCTCGAGGAATGCCGCGATATAGGCGGGCGTCCCGTCGAACTCGGCCTCGATCAGCCGCAAGAGGCTGTCGCGCTGGTCGCGCACCGGCGCGCCGCTGCGGGCGAGACACGTGATCGCCCGGCCCGGCGCGGCGTACGTCAGCGACGCCTCCGTCCCCGGGGCCGCGTTCGGCGCCGGCGTGCCCTCGTCCTTCAGGGCCATCACGGTGTCCCGCGCCACGGCCCGGACGCCCTCCTGATCGTAGTTCACGCCCGGTTGCCGTTCGAGCCCCTCGAAGCCGGCGGCGAACCGCTCTGCATCGGCCGCCTCGGCCGCGCCCGCGCCCGCCGCGGTCGCGCCGGTGCCTGCCTGCTCGGCGACGGTCATCGGCTGCTCGTCCCCGCCGAGATTCAGGACGACGACGAGGATCAGGGCGGCTGCCGCGGCGACCCCGGCCGACCACTGCAGGCGCTCCCACGCCACCTTGCGCCTGCGCTCGAACCGGCGGCCGGCCTCCGCGAGCACCGGTCCGGTGACGCCGAAGGGGACCGGGACCTCATCCAGCGATCCCATCGCGGCCACGGCCGCGCGCGAGAGCTCGACCTCCTCGCGACAGGTCGCGCACCCCCGCAGGTGCGCGTCGACGACGGCACGCTGGGCATCCGCCAGCGTGCCGTCGACGTAGTCGGGCAAGAGGTCTTCGGGGTGGGTCACGGCGACATCGCTCCGTCTGACGGTTCGGCGGCGGCGGGGCGTTCCCCCGAGGCCCCGGCCGGGCGGACGCCGAGCGCCCGCGCGAGCGCGATCCGCCCTCGATGCAGTCGCGACTTCACCGTGCCCACGGGGATCCCGAGGATCGCCGCCACCTCCTCCTGAGGCAGGTCCTGGACGTCGTGGAGGATCATCACGACCCGGAAGTCCTCGGGGACCTCGATGAGTGCCCGCTGGACGTCGATCGACAGGTCCGAGGTGTCCGAGTGATCGGCCGCGGGCGGCGGCTCGATCGCGGGCAGGTCGTCGTCGCCGCGTTCGAGCAGCGGGGCGCGCTGGCGTTTGCGCAGCAGGTCGTAGCAGGCGTTCACGGTGACGCGGTGTAGCCAGGTGGTGAAGGCGGCCTCGCCGCGGAACGACGACAGCTTCTTCAGCACGGTGAGGAGCGCGTCCTGCGTGGCATCGCGCGCGTCCTCCTCCCGTCCCGTCATCCGAAGGGCGAGGTTGTAGACGCGCCGCTCGTGCCGCTCGACGAGCGCCGCGAACGCGGCGCGGTCTCCCGACAGGAAGCGCCGGACGAGATCCTCGTCGCGTGGCGCGTCAGTCACCGGCGACGACCGCCTCCGCCTCGCCGATCTCGGCGCGGTTGCCGTCGTCCGTCGGGACGACCGAGGTGATCCACACGAGGACGTACCGGCCCGACCCCTCGAGCGCGACGCGCGTGCGTTCGGCCGCGGTAACGGAGGGACCGATCGCGTCGATGAGCGCCTCGGGGTCGTCGCCCACGGCCAGGTGGAACGCGTAGCCGGGGTGCGGCGTCGAGAGCCGGAACCCGAGCACTTCGTGCGTCCGGCCGAGGTCGAGCACGAGGCCCACGCCCGGCTTGCCGAGGACGCCGTCGAAGTAGTTCTCCGACCGCCAGGCCGTCTCGAGATCGCCGTCGCTCGCGAGGAGCGCGTTCGACGAGAGCTCGTCGCCGTCACCGAACGGATCGATCACGGTGACGGAGGCGGCCCGCACGATCTCTGTCGGGGCCGGCGACGCCCCGGCACCCCCCGTGGGTTGGGGAGGCGACGCTGGCGGGCCGACCACGTCGAGCTCGCGCAGGAGGACGCCGATCGCGATCGCGGCCGCCACGCCACCGGCGATCGCGAGCGGAACACCCAGCCACCCGAACACGCCGGAGCGCCGCCTCGGCTCCGGGACGCTGACGACGTCCACCTCGTCGGGCGGCGGCCCGAGCGCGTCAGCGAACGATCGCGCGTCCGCGTACCGATAGGACGGCTCGGGCTCGAGCGCTCGGGCGACCGCCCGGTCGAGTTCGCGCGGAACCCCCGACCGAACCTGTCGGGGCGACGTCCGCCCCTCGGGCCGCTCGCCCGTGAGCCATTCGAAGAGCACCACGCCGGCGGCGAACAGGTCGGCGCGCGCGTCGGGTTGCTCGCCGCGCACCTGCTCGGGGGCGAGGCGTTCCGCACCGAGGAGGCCGGCTGCGTCCCCCGGGCGGGCGTCGGCGATCGCCGAACCGATCCCGAGGTCGGTGAGCCGCGCGACGCCGTCGCGCCCGATGATGACGTCGTCCGCGTCGAGCGCGAGATGCTCGATGCCGAGGTCGTGGATCTCGGCCAGGGTATCGAGGACCTCCCGGATGCCGCGCCGCGCCTCCTCGGCGGGGGCGGGACCGTCCGTGCCGACCCGCTCGCGGACGCCGGTGCCGTTGACGTACTCGCGGACGAGGAACGTCACGCCGTCCTCCTCGCCGGAGTCGAGCAGGCGCGCGCACCCCGGGATCGAGAGCACGGCGATCCGCTGCGACGCCTCGGTGAGCGCGCGGCCGAACGCGGCATCGTCCGCGAGCTCGGGATGGATGAGGCGGACGATGACGGTGCGGCCGAGGAGCGTGTCGTGCGCCCGCCAGACCATGCCGGTGGGGCTCCGTCCGAGCTGCTCCTCGAGCGCGTACCGGCCGGCGATCACGGTGACCGGCTGCGTGTTCGGGGTCACGGTTCGCAGTCTATGCCCGGCACCCCGCGTTCCCGGCGTTCCGGCGTTCGGTCAGGGAGCCGGGCTCGTCCGCGTGACGGTCACGGTCGCGAGGTCGTCGAGGAACGGGATCCAGTCCACCACGATCGTGTCGGCCCGCGCGGAGACCTCGATCGTCACGTCGCCGCGACGCACCTCGATCCGCCGCAGCCGGGCGCGGTCCTCCGAGTCCGCGATCGTCCCGAGGGCCGCGAGCTTGGCCGCGCGCTCGTCTCGAGAGGCGGCGAACTCCTCGGCGGCCGCGTTCGCGGCGTCTCCGGCGAGATCGCCCGTCCGCACCCGCAGGAACAGGATCGACCCCGCGTCGATCGCGGCGACGGCGAGGAGCGCGACGAGGAGCAGCGAGAGGAGGACCAGCTTGCCGACGAGTCCGTGCTCGTCCCCGAACGCCGGCAGCCGCCCGCCGCTCACCCCCGCCACCTCGCCGTCACCTGGCGGCGCACCATCGTGACCTCCTCGATCCGCAGGGCCGCAGCCGACGCGAGGAAGACCGCGAGCCCGGCCGTCACCGCGGTGAGCACCTGGGTCACCTGCGCGCCGATCGTCGTCGTCCCGAGCCACTCGCCGATGCCGCGCGCGACCAGCCACGCCGCCGCCGCCGTCGCGAGGCCGGCGACGAGCACGCGCCCGAGCGAGCGCACGATCGCCCTGCCGTCGAGCCCGCCGATGCGCGCGCGCACGACGAGGAGCAGGGCGATCGAGGCGAACACATAGGACACGGCATGGCCGAGCGCCAGCCCCGGCACGCCGAGGTCCAGCACGAAGAAGAACAGGAGGTTGACGAGGACGTTCAGCGCCACCGCCACAACGTTCACGAGCGCCGGCGTCCGCGTGTCCTGCATCGCGTACGAGGAGCGAAGCAGGAGCTGGAACGCCGAGAAGGCGAACAGCCCGATCGCGAAGAACACGAGGACCTCGGCGACGAGGTCCCCGCTCTCGGGCGTGTTGGCCACGCCGTGCTCGAGCAGCAGGCGCACGATGTCCCGCGCCAGCACGAGGTAGCCGAGCGCCGCCGGGATCAGGATCACGGCGGTCGCCCGGATCCCCTGCGAGAGCAGGTCGCGGAAGCCGGGGAGGTCGCGGGCCGTCCATCGAGACGACATCGCGGGAAGCAGCGCGGTGAAGATCGAGACGGCGAAGATCGCGTGCGGCAGCTGGAACAAGATGAACGCGGCCGCGTATGCCGTGTAGCCGCCCTGGCGCTCGCCGGCGAGGATCATCACGACGAGGTAGCCGATCTGGTTCGCGAACACGTAGACGAACACCCACGTCGCGAGCCGCAGGATCGTTCGGATCGCCGGGTCGCGGCGGCCCGCCATCCACCGGAAGCGGAAGCCGGTCCGCCGGACGAACGGCCACAGCACCACGGTCATCGCGACCACGCCGAGCGTCGTCCCGATCGCGAGGACGAGCCGCTGTGCGTCGGTCGCGACCTCGTTCGACCCGTCCGGCGGCCCGGGCAGGGCGGCGAAGAGGAGGAACGTGCCGATCACCACGAGGTTGTTGAGGATCGGCGCGAACATCGGCGGCGCGAACCGGCGGTGCGCGTTCAGGAGACCGGTGGCCACCGCGCCGAGCCCGTAGAACACGATCTGCGGCATGAACCACCGCAGGAAGAACGTGGCCATGTCGCCGACCGCCTGCTGTTGGGACTCGGGGACGCCCGACGTGTAGAGGTCGACGATCCACGGTGCAAGGACGATGCCGACGATCGCGATGCCGGACAGGACGACGAAGGCGAGCGTGAACAGGCGACGGACGACGTCCCACGCGGCGTCGCGGCCGCGGGTCTGCATCCACTCGACGACGACCGGGACGACGACCGAGGTCAGGATCCCGCCGAGCGCGAGCTCGTACAGGATGTTCGGCGTCACGTTCGCGATGTTGTAGGCGTCGGGCAGCCGCGACTCGGTGATCCCGAGCGCGAACGCCATCGCCGACAGTCGCAGGAAGCCGGTGAGCCGGGACAGCGCCGTCCCGATCGACATGACGACCGTGTTGCGGACGAAGGCGGGCGTCGAGTCCTCGGGGGGCGGCGGTTCGGACGGGCCGGGGGTCACGAGGTCCGACGTGGGAGGAACCTCCGGGCCCAGGCGGCGAGCATGAGGATCGCGGCGCCGATCGTGATCAGGAGCGCGACGCGGTTGTAGCCGGTCGCGCGCACCACGATCGTCTGCTGCTCGATCACGCGACCGCTCGGTGAGAGCACCTGGACGTCGATGAGCGATTGTCCCGTCGAGGCCATCTCCGCCTGCAGGCTGATCGTCTCGGATTCGCCCGGGGCGAGCTCGAGGTCCTCGCTCGGCTGCTCGCGGAGCGCCTCCGACTTCAGCCGGACCGAGAAGGACAGGGCCTCGGCCGCATCGTTCGAGACCGTGACGGGGATCCCGCCCTGCTCCGACGAGAGCGTGACCGAGGGCACCGTGTCGAGGATCAGGCTGTTCATGACGTCCTGCACGCTCCGGTGGACCGCCGCGATGAACTCGATCCCGGCATCGGACTCGGCCAGGAACTGGCGGGCCTCGGCGAGCAGCAGCATCGTGTCGAGCCGTTCGGGCGATGTGCTCTCGGCAGGCAGCATCGTCGCGAGCGTCTCGATGCGCCGCCGCGCCTGCTTCAACGACGTGACGTACGACGTGGCGAACCGGCGGAACGACGGGGCGGCGAGCGGCTGCGTCGCGCCCGGCGGATTGGCCGCCACGAACTCGACCGCGCCCTGCGGGGTGAGCCACGGCGCGCCGGCGACGTTCAGGGCGAACGGCGTGAAGAACGGTCCGGCGAACGGCGCGTCCTCGCCGAGCACCACGGCGATGCCGCGTTCCTCACCCGGCTGTTCCTGCCAGATCGTCGCGAGGTCGCCGAGTATGACCTGGGACGCGCGCACAGGGTCGGTCCCGACGGTCGCGCCGAGCAGCGCGTCGGCCGTGGGCTCCGGCACGATGGCCGAGAGGGCTCCCCCGTCGAGCGCGGTGGTCGCGGGGCCGGCGAACCCGAGCGGCTGCTCGATCGGCGCCACCGTCCCGGGCCCGACCAGCAACGTGGTGACCCCGGCCCCGGGGAGGTTGCGGAGGGTGACGTCGTCGAGTGCGGCCCCCGGGGGCCGCAGGACCTCGGGCAGCGGGTCCGCCCTCAGCAGCTCGGCCACGACGGCGCGGCCGTGCTCGAGCTGCAGCTCCGCATCCCTGCCGAGCCCGCCGCCGTAGAGCGAGGGGAGCTCGGGCGTCGAGAACGGGAGCGCGGTGATCTGGACGTTCGGCGCCTCTGCGATCTCCTGGAGGTCGAGGATCGCCCGCTCGGCGAGCGCCGCGCCGCCGACCCCCGCGGAGACCTCCCGGACGTTCCCGCCCTCGACGACCTCGTAGCCGTCGCGCATCCGTCCGAGCTGCGTGAGCAGCACCGGGGACACCGCGAGGTCGACCGGCGTCAGCTCGGGGTCGGCCGCGAGCGCGAGCAGCGATCGGATCTCGCCGTGGAGCCTGCCCCCCGCCTCGAGCGCGACCTCGAGCGACGGGTCGGTGAACACGCCGTCCGGCGCGAACGTGATCGGATGGTGCAGGACGAACGTCCAGGAGAGGTCGAGCGGAACCTCGGGCTCGCGGACGAGGAAGATCACCGGCGTGCGGAGCTCGGCGACCGAGGAGGTCCCGCTGCGCAGGTCCACCTTGAGGGGATACACGCCGGACTGGTCCGTGTCGATCCCGGGGCCGAGCGTGAAGCCGATCACGAAGTCGCGGGACGAGCCCGGCTCGATCGTTCCCGTGCGGTCCAGCTCCCCGCCGTCGATCACGAGGGATGGGTCCGCGACCAACGAGTCCTGGTAGGCGCTGCGGGTCAGGATCCGCGAGTAGAGCGTCACGCCGATCGCGAGGTCGGCGAGCGGCTCGGCCCCGAGGTTCTCGGCGCGGAACCGCAGCTCGAGCTCGGGCCCACCGGGGCACGCGAAGGGCTCGGCGGGCTGAGGCGGGGCGGGCTCGGCCGCGGTGGGGCAGCTCCAGGGCGTGTGCGACAGCAACGTGAGCCGGACGGAGGGAAGCTCCTGCGCGCTCGTCGCGGGTGCCGGCAGCGCGAGCAGGCAGACGAGGACGAGGACGAGCGGCGAGAGCCGTCGCATGATCGGTCGAGCCATCCTACCCACCGTCCCTGGCGAGGGCGGTGAGCTCGGCGATGCCGTACGCCACGGCCACGGAGAGCAGGAACAGGCCGACGGCGATGCGCAGGCGCCGTTCGCGAACGCCGAGCGCGATCCGGGCGCCGATCCGCGCGCCCGGGATCACGCCGACCGTCAGCACGAGGAAGATCGCCCAGTCGACGTTGCCGAGGAGCCCGTGCACGATCGTCCCGGGGATCGCGAGCGCCGGGATCACGAGCAACGAGGTGCCGAGCGCCTGTCGGACCGGCATGCGGATCCAGGCGGTGAACGCCGGGACCATGATGATCCCGCCGCCGATCCCGAGCAGTCCCGAGAGCACGCCCGCGGTTCCCCCGACGAGGCCGAGCTTCCACGGCGCCGCGTCCTCGGCACCGCGCGCGTCGTGAGGTTCGCTCGAGCCGATCACGCGGACCGCCGACAGGGCGATGAGCACCGCGGTGACCGCGAGCAGGACGTGGACGTTCACGAGCTCGGTGAGGTATGCGCCGATCGTCGCCCCGGGGATCCCCATGATCGCCGCCCACCGCGCGGCAGCGAAGTCCACCTCGCCGGCCCTGGCATACGTGTACGAACCGACGAGCGCGCTCGGGACGATGACCGGCAACGGCGTCGCGACCGCCTCGATCGCGGTCCCGCCGAGGAGGGAGTTCACGGCCGGCGTCGTCACGATCCCGCCGCCGACGCCGAACAGTCCCGACAGGATCCCGGACGCGAACCCGACCGCGACGCCGAGAACGGCCTGGAGCAGCGTCACGCGAGCTGCGCCGTGGCGCGCTCGATCACCTCACGCTCGCCACGGTACGCGGCCCGCTTGCGCGCGGCGCGCATCGGGAACCAGCGGACGTCCTCCATCTCGGAGTCGTGGTCGGCGACGTCGCCGCCGGTCGCCCGCATCAGGAAGAAGTGCACGCGCTTGCGGACGCGGACGCCTTCCCAGACGTAGAAGTATCGGATGTCGCCGAGGTCGGACTCCACCTCGGCCTCGAGGCCGGTCTCCTCCCGAACCTCGCGCACCGCCGCCTTCTCGTCGGACTCGTCCGGCTCGATCGCTCCCTTCGCGAGCCCCCAGACCAGCTCGCCCCGGCGGGTGCGCCGGGCCGCGAGCGCCAGCTCGACGCCGTCGTCGGTCCGCCGGTAGACGACGCCGCCCGCGGACACCTCGCTCCGGGTCTCCATCAGCCGGGCGGGGGGCCGTTCCTATACTTGGCCGTCGTGCTGGACCGGATCATCGATTTCCTCCGCCCGTACCTCGACCCCCCGTGGGGATATCTCATCGTGTTCGCCGCGACGTTCCTCGAGAACTCGGTGGGCGCGGGCGTCATCGTGCCGGGGGAGACGCTCGTCATCATCGGCGGATTCTATGCGCGCATCGGCGAGCTCTGGCTGCCGGGCGTGATGATCGTCGCGATCGTCGGCGCCGTGCTCGGGGACAACCTCGGGTACTGGATCGGGCGAAGGTTCGGTCGCGGATTCATCGAGCGGCACGGCCGCAAGCTGTTCATCACCCCGGAGCGGCTCGTGGCGGCCGAGCGCTTCTACCAGCGCCACGGCGGCAAGACGGTGTTCCTCGGCCGGTTCGTCCCGGTGGTCCGCAGCGTCGGGTTCATCGTGGCCGGCGTGGCCGGCATGGAGTGGAAGCGGTTCATCGTCTACGACGTCGCCGGGGCCGTGCTCTGGGGGATCGGGCACTCCGTGCTCGGGTACGCCCTCGGGGCCAGCTACGAGCGCTGGGAGCGGTACCTCACGCCGATCGGGCTCGGGTTCCTGGTCGTGCTCCTGCTCGCGATCGGGGGCTCAAAGTTCCTCGCCGCGCGCCGAAAGGTAAGGGAGGAGTTGGGAGAGATCGAGGCCGAGCTCGGGGACGACCGGGTGGAAGGCCCCGAGGACCGGGCGCTCGAGCACGACCGCGAGGCTCCGGAGGCCGAGGCGACCGCGGACGCGCGAGCGGCGGCTCCCGGCGAGGAGGACTAGTGGACGTCAACGGGCTGCTGCGGCACATGGTCGAGGTCGGCGCGAGCGACCTCCACCTCAAGGCGGGCAACGTCCCGTTCGTGCGCGTGGACGGGGAGCTCCAGCCGACCGAGTTCCCGGCGCTCACCCCGAAGGACACGGCGGCCGCCGCCGTGGCGCTCATGCCCGAGCACAAGCGGCGCGAGTTCGACGAGACGAGCGAGGCGGACCTCGGGTACACGATGCCCGCGGTCGGCCGGTTCCGCATCAACGTGTTCCGCCAGCGAGGCGTGGTCGGCCTCGCGATCCGGCGGGTGCGCTCGGAGGTGCCGACGGTCGCCGAGCTGCTGCTGCCGCCCGTGATCGAGGAGCTCGCGGACACCACCCGCGGCCTGGTTCTCGTGACCGGGCCGACCGGGACCGGGAAGACGACGACGATCGCCTCGATGATCGGCCACATCAACCGGACGCGCCGGACGCACATCGTCACGATCGAGGACCCGATCGAGGTCGTGCACGACGACGACCGGGCGATCATCCAGCAGCGCGAGGTTGGACTCGACACCGGGTCGTACGCGGCCGCCCTGCGCCACGTCGTCCGGCAGGACCCCGACGTGATCTTCGTGGGCGAGATCCGCGACCCCGAATCGGCGCTCTCGGCGATCCAGGCGGCCGAGACCGGCCACCTCGTGATCACCACGATGCACACGATCGACGCGACCGAGACCATCAACCGACTGCTCGACCTGTTCCCGTCGCAGCAGCAGCGGGAGGTGCGCACGTCGTTCGCCGGCGCGCTGCGCGGGATCGTCTCGCAGCGGCTCGTTCCTCGCGAGGACGACATGGGGCGTGTCCCGGCGGTCGAGGTCCTGATCGCGACCGGCCGCGTGTACGACCGCATTCTCGACCCCGAGGCGACGATCGAGATCCGCGACCTCATCGCCGAGGGTGGCTACTACGGGATGCAGACGTTCGACCAGGCGCTCGTGACGCTCGTCCACGACGGGCTCGTCACCGAGGACGAGGCGAAGCTCGCCTCGACGAACCCGCACGACTTCGTCCTCGCGTTGCGTGCATCGCTCTCGCGCGGCGCGGTGGGGATCGCGGGCTCGCTCTAGTCGGGTTCCCCCGCGGCCCTGCGGGCCGCGCGCTCCATCGGGTGGCGCCGGTACCCGTACGGGATCGCGAGCGCCAGGTACACCGGGATGAAGAACGGTCCCCACCGGGAGTACTGACGAATGTGATACCGCTCGTGGGCGAGCAGGGTCCCCTCGACCGGGACGGCCGCGACGATCACGAACCCGACGGTCATCGCCGTCCGGCCCATCGCGCGCAGCAACCTCGTCAGTCCCCGAGGTGTCCGGTCGAACACGAACGCGCCGCCGTCCGCCCGCGGCAGCTGGAACGTGAATGCTCCGAGGACGAGGCCGAGCACGGTGTTCGGCACCGTCCAGACGAAGCCCAGGAGCTCGAGCGGTCGCACGGGCGCGACGCTACCGCAGTCGGCCTGTGGGCCAGGGGTATCCTGACCGCGTCATGGCCGATCGGTCGCGTCGTGAGGGCGGCGCGCACCTCGAGGTTCCCCCCGTCGCCACCGAGCTCGGCGAACGCTTCCGCCTGGCGGGTCTCGAGCTCTACCTCGTGGGCGGGGTCGTCCGGGACCTGCTCATGGGTCGCGCGCACGCCGACAACCTGGACTTCGCGACCGAAGCGCTGCCGAGGGAGATCACGAAGGTCCTGCGTGGCTGGGCGGACCGCGTCTACCTGGTCGGGGTGAGGTTCGGGACGGTGGGCGCCCGCCGCGGCGACGTACTGCTCGAGATCACCACGTTCCGCGAGGAGGTGTACGCGCCCGAGCACCGCAAGCCGGTCGTCACGTTCGGCAAGGATCTGCGGACCGACCTGTCGCGGCGCGACTTCACCGTGAACGCGATGGCGGTTCGACTGCCCGAGGGCGAGTTCGTCGATCCGTTCGGCGGGGTGAAGGACCTCGCGGCCAAGCGTCTCGACACGCCGCTCGATCCGGAGGTCGCGTTCTCCGACGATCCGCTCCGTATGCTCCGGGCCGCGCGGTTCGCCGCGTCGCACGAGCTCGCCCCCGTGCCCAGGGTGATGGAGGCGATCGAACGCATGCGCGGGCGCCTGGAGATCGTGTCGGCCGAGCGGATCAACGACGAGCTGAGCAAGCTCCTGCTCGCGCCGGCGCCCTCCCGCGGACTGGAGCTGGTCGCGCAGACGGGGCTCGCCGACGGCTTCCTCCCGGAGCTCGCGGCCCTGCGTCTCGAGCAGGACCCGGTTCACCGGCACAAGGACGTGCTGCACCACACGTTCGCCGTGGTGGAGAAGTGCGAGCCGGACCTCACGCTCCGCCTGGCCGCGTTGCTGCACGACATCGGCAAGCCGAAGACGCGACAGATCACCCCCGAGGGCGTGACGTTCCACCATCACGAGGTGGTCGGTGCGCGGATGGCGCGCGAACGGCTGCAGGCGCTGCGCTTCCCGGCGTCGGTCGTCGAGGACGTCGCCCGGCTGACCGAGCTCCATCTGCGGTTCCACGGCTACTCCGAGTGGAGCGACAGCGCCGTGCGCCGCTACGTCCGCGACGCCGGGCCGCTCCTCGACCGGCTGAACCAGCTCACGCGGGCCGACTGCACGACGCAGAACCGGTTCAAGGCGAAGAAGCTCGAGGCGCTCCAGGACGATCTCGAGGAGCGGATCGCGCGGCTCGCGGAGGAGGAGAACCTCGACGCGATGCGGCCGCCGCTGGATGGGAAGCAGGTGATGGAACACCTCGGCGTCCCGCCCGGGCCGGTCGTCGGTCGCGCGCTCGAGCACCTGATGGAGGTCCGGCTCGAACGGGGGCCGATCGACGAGGGAGAGGCGTACCGGCTGCTCGACCAGTGGTGGGTGGAGGAAGGGCGCGAGTAAGCGCGCGCTAGACGCCGCCGAGGTGCGACGGCGGCCAGATCACGACGAACGCCTTGCCGATCACCTTGTCGACCGGCACGGTTCCCAGGCCGTACCGGCTGTCGGCCGAGTTGCCGCGGTTGTCCCCCATCACGAAGAGCTCGCCCTGGGGGACCTCCTTGAGGGGGAAATCCGACATCGCGCTCTTCGCCGCCCGCGTGAGGTACGGCTCGTCGAGCGGCTCGCCGTCGATGTAGACGACCTTGTCGCGGATCTCGATCGTCTCGCCGGGCAGTGCGATCACCCGCTTGATGAAGTCCTCGTTCTCCGGCTGCGCGAACCCGATGCCCTCGCCGAGCCAGTGGAGGAAGCCGCCGATCGCGCCTCGGTCGGGCAGCGCCTCCTGGTTCGGGTTCTCGAACACGATCACGTCGCCCCGGTGGATGTCCCCCTCGTCGAACAGGAACTTGTTCACGAAGACGCGGTCGCCCACCTCGAGCGTGGGGACCATCGACTCCGAGGGGATGTAGAAGGCCTGGATCACGAACGACTTCACGAGGATCGCGACGCCGAGCGCGACGAGGATCAGGAACGGCGTCGAGCCGACGAAGCGCCAGCGATGCTCCTCGCGCTCGGGCTCGCGCCGGCGCTCCGGGCCCCCGGGCTCGCCCCCGGCCCCCTCGCCGGCCCCGTCGCCGGTCGCGTCCGAACCCCGCTCCGCGGTGTCGAGCGGGCGGTCCGGTGCGTCGTCGTCGGGTTCTCCGGGCGCCGGCTGCTGGGCGCGGGTGGTCTCGGCCATGGGTTCCCCAGGATACGGGGTGGGGTGCGGAGTGATGCTCAGGTGGCGAGGACCTCGATCTCCACCGCCTTCACGGAGGCCCAGACCTCGCTCCCCGGACGCAGGCCGAGACGCGCGAGCGATCCCACGGTGAGCTCGGCGAACAGCGGCGGCGAGGAGCCCACCCGGACCCGGGCGCGGTCGGCCTCGATCGCCACTGAAGTCACGGTGCCGCGGAGCACGTTCCGCGCCGATCCGTCGGGCCGCTCCCGCCACAGGGTCACGTCGACCGGCCTGACGATGCCCACGACCTCGCCCTCCGAGTACCAGTCGGGCCACGGGACGACGAGCTCGCCGTCGCCCCCGCTCGCGACGAGCCTGCCCGCGCCCCCCTCGATCCGTTCGAGACGTCCGCGCACCGCGTTCACCCCGACGAGCTCGGCCGCGTAGCGGGTGCGAGGGCCGCGCCGGACCTCCTCGGGCGCGCCGATCTGGGTCACGGCGCCGTCCTCCAGGATCACGAGCCGGTCGGCCAGCATCGAGGCCTCGACCGGGTCGTGCGTCACGAGGAGTCGAACGCCCGCGAACCGGGAGAGCTCGTCTCGAACGAGGTCGCGCGCCTCCACGCGGGTCGCGACGTCGAGGCCGCTGAGCGGCTCGTCGAGTAGGAGCAGCCTCGGCTCGGCGACGAGGGCGCGGGCGAGGGCGACGCGCTGCGCCTCGCCGCCCGAGAGGTCGCGCGGTCGCGCGTCCGCCCGGTGGCCGATCCCGAACCGTTCGAGCAGGCGGCCGGCCCGGTCCCGCGCCTCGGCCGCTCCCGTGCCGCGGGCCCGGAGCGGGAACGCGACGTTCTCGAGCCCCGACAGATGCGGGAACAGGAGCAGGTCCTGGAACACGACGCCGACGGGCCGGTCCTCGGGCGCGACCCCGCCCGAGGGGTCGTCGAGGACGTCGCCGTCGAGCTCGACCCGACCGCGCTCGAGCGGCAGCAGGCCGGCGAGCGAGGAGACGAGCGTGGACTTGCCGGACCCGTTCGGCCCGAGGAGGGCGACGGTCTCGCCGGGCTCGGCCTCGAAGGCCGCCTCTACCGCGAACGTGCCGCGCCGAACGGTGGCGTCCACCGACAGGCTCATCGGAGGAACCTCCCGCGCAGGCCGACGATCACCGCGAACGCGATCGCGATGAGGAGCATCGAGACCGCGAAGGCCGCCTCGGGGTCGGTCTGGAGGCGTTCGAACACGGCGAGCGGAAGCGTTTGGGTGCGCCCCTGCAGGTTCCCCGCGAACGTGATCGTGGCGCCGAACTCGCCGAGCGCCCTCGCCCACGACAGCACGAGCGCCGCCGCGATCTGGGGCGCCATGAGGGGCAGCGTCACGCGACGAAGGACGTACCAGCGGCACGCCCCGAGCGTGGACGCGGCGTCCTCGAGCCGTTCGTCGAGCCCGCGCAGCCCGGCCTCGAGCGCGAGGACCGCGAGCGGGAACGAGACGAACGTCGCCGCGAGCACGGCGGCCCCGGTCGTGAACGTGATCTGCCAGCCGAACCACTCATACAGCCACGAGCCCGCGATCCCGCGTCGGCCGAACGCCGCGATCAACCCGACGCCGGCCACGACCGGGGGCATGACGAGCGGGAGCACGACCGCGGCCCTGATGATCGTCTTGCCGCGGAACGAGCCCCGGACGAGCATCCACGCGAGCGGGAAGCCGGTCACGAACGAGATCGCCGCCGCGGCGGTCGCGACGACGAGCGAGAGGCGGAGCGCGGTCGTGACCGTCTCGCTCGTCAGGAGCTCGCCGATCCGGGACCACGGGGTCCGGACGAACAGGCCCGCCAGCGGGAGCGCGACGAGCAGGACGCCCGCCGTCGCGAGGACGACGAACGCGACCGGGGTCCCGCGTCCGCTAGGCGGGGAGGAACCCGTGCTCGGCGAGGACCTCTTGCCCCGGGCCGAGGACGTAGTCGACGAAGCGCTGCGCGAGGTCGGCCTCCTCCGAACCGCTCACGACGGCGATCGGGTACGTGGCGATCACGTTGATCTCGTCGGGGATCTCGATCGACCTGACCGGGTCGGCGACGTCGCTCGTCACGTCGGTGACGTAGACGATCCCGGCGTCGGCGTCGCCCGAGGCGACGGCCGTCACCACGGTCCGGACGTCCTCGGCGTTCGAGACGACGTTGGCCATCGCGGCGTCGGCGATCCCCGCGTTCGCGAAGATCTCCCGCGCGTAGTCGCCGGCGGGGACGCCCTCGGCCGCGATCACGAGCGCGATGTCGTCCTCGGCGAGGTCGTCGATCCCCTCGATCCCGGCCGGGTTGTCGCTCGGGACGATGATCGCGAGCCGGTTCTTGGCGAAGTCCGCCCGGCCGGAGACGCCCGGCCCCTCGTCCTGCACCGCGTCCATCCAGGTGGGGCTCGCGGACGCGAACACGTCGACCGGCGCGCCTTCGTTGATCTGCGTGGCGAGGCCGTCCGACGGGCCGAAGTTGAACGTCAAGGTCACGCCGGGGTTCTCCTCCTCGAAGGCTGCGCCGATCTCTCCGAACGCGTCGGTGAGCGACGCCGCCCCCGAGACCGTGAGCCCGGCCTCCGGCGGTCCCTCGGCGTTTCCGGAGACCCCGCAGGCGGCGAGGACCATCGCGAGCGCCGCGACGAACGCGATCCTCCTCACTCGTCCATCTCCAACATGACGTTGGTGGCCTTCACGGTCGCCACGGCGCGCATCCCGGGCTCGAGCCCCATCTCGTCCACCGCCTCCCGGGTCACGAAGGCGAGGATGCGGTTCGATCCCGAGAGGAGCTCGACGGTCGCGGCGAGCGTGTCGCGCTTGATCTCGGTGACGACCCCGGGGAACCGGTTCCGGACGCTTCCCGCGGTCACCCGGGGCCGGTCGCGCTGGGCGAGCAGGCGCGCGACCTCGGGCGCCGAGACGAGACGCTGCCCGCCGGACGTCCGGGTGGTGCGGAGCTTGCCGTCGCGCTCCCATCGCCGGAGCGTCTCGACCCGCACGCCGAGTATCTCGGCCGCCTCGCCGATCCGATAGTCGCCGGCCACGGGACGGAGTCTACAGATTCATCGCCCGCTCTCGCCAGTGATACCTGGTGTTGGGCTAGACCGAAACAGGGCGGATGACTCAGACCGCGAAGCGGACGTGGAGCACGTCGCCCTCGCGGACCTCGTACTCCTTGCCCTCGACCCGGACCTTCCCCTGCTGCTTGGCGGCGTCCATCGATCCTGCGGCCACGAGGTCGTCGTACGAGATCACCTCCGCGCGGATGAACCCGCGCTCGAGATCGGTGTGGATCACCCCGGCCGCCTCGGGCGCCTTCGCGCCGCGCCGGACCTCCCAGGCTCTCGACTCGTCCTCGCCAGTCGTGAGGAACGTGATGAGGTCGATCGCCCCGTACGACGCGGCGATCACCGACTCGAGCCCGGGCCTGTGGACGCCGAACTCGTCGAGCAGCGCCCGCGCCTCTTCGGGATCCATCTCCGCGGTTTCGGCCTCGATCGAGGCGTACACGCCGGTCGCGCCGGGAAGCTCGCTTGGTACCTCCGAGCCCTCCTCGAGGTTCGCGACGATGACCGAGGGCTTCAGCGTGAGCGGCGCGATCGCCTTCAGCTCGCGCACGGCTTCGTCGGCGAGCCCGCCCTCGGAGAGGGGCTGCTCCGCCGCGAGGAGCTCGTTCGCCGCCTCGAGCGCTTCGACCTCTCCCGACGGCTTGCCGCGCGAGCGCTTCCTCGCCTTCTCGAGCGCCGGCTCGATCACGGCCTGATCCGCGAGGAGCAGGTCGGCGCGGACCTCGGCCAGGTCCGCCGCGGGCTTCGCTTCGGCGCCGAAGCACCGGACGACGATCGCGAGCGCGTCGGTCTCCCGGAGCCGCGCGAGGCCCTGCGCCGACGAGGTTCCCCCCGGCACGTCGACGAACCCGACCTGCGCGTGCACGGTCTTCCGTGAGCGCTCGAGCTCGGTGAGGACCCCGAGCCTCGGGTCGGGGACCGGCACGACGGCATGGTTCGCCTGCCCCCCGTGCGAGCCGGTGCGGGTCAGCGCCGTGAACAGCGTCGAACGGCCGCTGACCGCGAGGCCGACGAGCCCGATGTCCTTCACGGCGCAGAGTGTAGGAAGCCAGAACGAGCGAGAAGGGCGGAGCCGGAGCCCCGCCCTTCGGACCGGAAGGCGCGAGCTAGGCCTTCGTCTCCCAGAAGACCTTGGCGATCTCGTCGATCGCGTCGAGCAGTTTCTGCCCCTGCCCGGGGTCCTGGGACTTCTTGGCCGCGCCCGCCTCCTTGGTGGCGTTCCAGAAGAGCTCGTGCAGCTGCGGGTACTTCTCGACGTGCTCCGGCTTGAAGTAGTCGGTCCACAGCACCCACAGGTGGTCCTTGACGAGGTCGGCCCGCAGCTCCTTGATCGCGAGCGCTCGCGTCCGGTAGTCCTCGACGCTCTCCCCGGCGGTCTTGAACTTCTCGGCGTTCGCGTACCGATCCTGGATCGCCTTCACGGACTCGGCTTCGATGCGCGCCTGCGCCGGGTCGTAGATCCCGCACGGCAGATCGCAGTGCGCGTGGACGACGCGGCGCGGCCTGAGCAAAGCTTCGAGCATGGGCCAGGTCCCTCCTTCGGTTGACTCGCCTTCCACCTTCCGACGCTACCACCGCGCCGCATTGGTGGCGGCCGCGGCGTTCGGCCTGGCGGTCGCGTACGCGGCGTTGCGCTGGAGGCCGTTCCGCGTCGAGGTCCGAGGCGACTCGATGCTCCCGACGCTCGAGCACGGCGTCTGGGCGCTCGCGGTCGTGCGGCCCGTCCGCGCCGGAGACATCGTGGTCGTCGAGCATCCCGAACGTCCCGGATTCGAGCTCGTGAAGCGGGTCGTCGCCGTCCCCGGGGACGCCGCCCCGGACGGACGGATGCTCCGCGCCGACGAGTACTGGGTCGAGGGCGACGCGGGCGTGGGCTCGAGCGACAGCCGCGCGTTCGGCGCCGTCGGACGCGCTCACGTGAAGGGGACCGTGGTCTACGTGTGGTGGCCGTCCGGCCGTCGCGGCCGCGTCTGACCTCGAGCGATCAGTCCAGGACGACCGCTCGCAGTGCACGAACGAGTCCGGTCCGGGCCCCCGTTGCACGAGTCCTCCCGTGCCGTGTCGGCGCGTCGAACGAGCACGTCGGCAGATCCGAGGGAGCGCGGGCGGACGGGCACACGATGTTCCTCGGAAGGCCCGAACCCGAGCCTGAAGGGTTGCCTTTCCAGCGGCTTGCCCGATTCCACACCCCGCGGGTAGCATTTGCACCTGCAATGATCCGGACACGCTGCCGCGGGCTCGTGGGGGCCATGATCCCCGACCGATGCTGCTGTCCCCAGGTGCCCGGCGACGGCCGATAGGCCTCGCGGAGCGGCACCCGTTCCCCTCTTTCCGGATCGACTCTTAGGAGGTTCCACCGTTGAACGTCATCACCGCCACCGTCGACGCCCGAGGCCAGTCATGCCCCGGCCCGCTCGTCGCGCTGCACAAGGCCCTTCGCGGCGCGGCCGCCGGCGACCTGCTCGAGCTCCTGGCCACCGACCCCGGCTCGAAGTCCGACGTGCCGTCGTGGGCCAAGCTCTCGGGCAACGAGCTCCTCGAGGCGAGCGAGGACTCGGGCGTCTTCCGCTACGTCGTCAGGAAGGCGTGAGGAGGATGAGCGAGACTACCCCGACCGTCGAAGGCACGAAGGCGCTCGACGAGGCCGCGATCAGGGAGCTGATCGACCGCGTGCTCGCCGAGCGGGAGGCCAAGAACGGCTACAACAAGCAGAACAAGATCACGATCGTCGCCTGGGACGGCCACCTCGACCGGATCTGGCCGACGCTGATCCTGTCCACCACGGCCGCTGCCTCCGGCATGGAGGTGAACGTGTTCTTCACGTTCTGGGGGCTGTTCCCGCTCGTGAAGCCGGAGCGCGCCCGCAAGACCGGCAAGGACTGGATGACGAAGGCGCTCGGCCAGATGAACCCCGGCTCGACACAGAAGGCCAAGCTCTCGCGTCTGAACTTCGCCGGCATGGGGCCGTGGATGCTCGGCAAGGTGGCCGAGGACTACAAGACCCCGCACCCGACGGAGCTGCTCGAGCTCGCGAGGGACATGGGCGTCCGGCTGATCCCATGCCAGATGACCATGGACCTCATGGGGGTCAAGCAGGAGGACTTGATCGACGGGCTCGAGGAGCCGATCGGCGCCGCGACCGCGCTGCTCGAGATGAAGGAGAGCGCGATCCAGCTCTTCATCTGAGCCGGTTCGAAGTTCCTACGCGACGCTAATTAGCGTTGCGTAGTATTATCAGGTGCGTGAGCACCGCCACGCAGATCGATACGGCTGCCCTCGCCGCTCGCCTCCGGCTCGGCGTCACCCGGCTCGCGCGCAGGCTCCGGCAGGAGGCCGAGGCCGGCATCACGCCCTCGATGCTCTCTGCGCTCTCGTCCGCCGAACGCCGGGGGCCGCTCACGATGCGCGACCTCTGCGCCGCCGAGCAGGTTCAGCCGCCGACGATGACCCGGATCGTCGCCGCGCTCCTCGAGGCCGGGCTCGTGGTCCGCGAGGCCGATCCGGTCGACGGGCGCGTGGCGTGGGTGCGGGTCAGCCCCGAGGGCCGCCGGCTCCTCGCCCGGAGCCGCCGCCGGAAGGAGGCCTACCTGGCGAAGGCGCTCGGCGCGCTCGATCCCCACGAGCTCGAGCACCTCTTGACGGCCGCCGACGTGCTCGAACGCCTGACCGCGCTGGACCACGCCGAGGACCGCCCGTGACGCGGATCGGGCTCACGGTCCACCGCACGTTCCACGCGGTGGGCCACTCGCGGAACTTCCGCCTGTTCTTCGTCGGGCAGGCGATCTCGGTCACCGGGACCTGGATGCAGATGGTCGCGGCGGCCTGGCTCGTGCTGCAGCTCACGCACAGCGGGGTCGCGCTCGGGATCGACACGGCGCTCGCGTTCGGGCCGATGCTCGTCGTCGGTCCGCTCGGCGGCCTGCTTGCGGACCGTCACGACAAGCGGCGGATCCTGCTCGCGACCCAGGTGGCGTTCGGCGGGCTCGCGCTCGCGCTGTGGGCGATCGTGGCGAGCGGCGCCGTCGAGCTCTGGATGGTCTACTCGCTCTCGCTGCTGCAGGGGATCACGACCGCGATCGACCAACCCACCCGGCAGAGCTTCTTCGCCGAGATGGTCGAATCTCGCGACCTGCCGAACGCCGTGAGCCTGAACAGCGCCGTGATGACCGGGACCCGGATCGTGGGACCCGCGCTCGCCGGGCTGCTGATTGCCGGCGTCGGCATGGAGTGGTGCTTCCTCATCAACGCGGTCTCCTACCTCGCGGTGATCGCCGCGCTCCTCCGGATGCGGACCGAGGAGCTCCGGCCGCAGCGGGCCGAACGCCAGCCCGGCGCGATCCGGGAGGGGCTGCGCTACGTCTGGAACACCGGCGAGCTCCGGCGGCCGATCGTCCTGATGTCGATCCTCTACGTGTTCTCGTTCAACTACTCGGTGCTGATGCCGTTGTTCGCAGAGCGGACGTTCCACGGCGACGCCGGAACCCTCGGGCTGTTGCTCGCGGTCGTCGGGATCGGATCGCTCGGCGGCGCGCTCGTGATGGCGGGCCGCCCTCGGCCCGGCGAGCGCCCGCTCGCCTGGGCGGCCGTGGCCGTGGGCGTGGTCACGATGCTGGTCGCGCTCGCGCCGACCCTGGGCACGGCTCTTCTGGCCATGCTCCCGCTCGGCGTCGCGTCGATCGTGTTCTTCGTGACGGCGAACTCGACCCTGCAGCTCAGGTCGCGCCCCGAGATGCGTGGGCGCGTCATGGCGCTATACGGGATCGTGTTCCTGGGGACGACGCCGATCGCCTCGCCCGTCGCCGGTTGGGTGGGCGAGCATCTCGGGCCGCGGATCGCGCTCGGCGGTGGTGGCATCGTCGCGCTCGCGACCGGCCTGCTCGGCCTGTGGATGCTGTCGCTCCGGCGCGGAGAGGATGCCGAAGCCCGCGACGGTGCCCGCGCCGAGATGGCCGAAGCGCTGTCGGGCTGAGGTTCTACGGCGCGCGCCGCGCCCGGATGTTCAGCCGCACGTAGTCCAAGGCCGCCTCCGGCAGCCGCACCGCAACCCCGTGTGCGAACGCCCGCGCCTCGTCCTCAGCCATCGCCGAGACGTGGTCGCCGAGGGCGAGCGTCCGCAGGAACGTCTCGAGCGCGTCGAGGTCGTCGAACGGCGTCGGTTCCTCGTGCAGCCAGCACTCGACGTCGACGAATCCCGCCGCGTGCAGGCGCCGCTCCGTCTCCGTCGGCGTCGCGAACACCTTCCTGCTGAACGGGTCGGCGCTCAGCTCGCGGAGCGCCGCCACGACGGTCGAGAGGTTCCCGGCCCCGCCGCACTGGGCTGCGAGCCGGCCGCCGGGTCGCACGACCGCCGCGAGGTTGCGGAACAGCGCGTCGTGGTCGGGCACCCAGTGGAACGTTGCGGTCGACAGGATCGCGTCGACCGGCTCCTCGAGCGGCAGCGGCTCGCGGAGGTCGGCGAGCACGAACGTGACGCGGTCGCCGAACCGCCCGAGGCGCGTTCGGGCTCGCTCCAGCATCGAATTCGAGCCGTCGAGCGCGACGACCCCCCCGCCCGGCAGGCGTTCGAGGAGCAGCTCGGTCACGCGGCCCGAGCCGCAGCCCGCGTCGAGCACGGTTTCGTCACCTGCGAGGTCCAGGCCGTCGATCACGGCCGCTCCCCACCGGAACTGCGGGTCGGCGACACGGTCGTACGTCGCGGCGTCCCAGTCTCTCGACACGCACGAACGATAGAGCGTTCGTCACGGGCCGTCGGGCGGCTCGGTGACCTTCGTCACGCGGGAGATCGGAAGCCCGCGCTCGGCCTCCGGGTTTGCAACGACAGCGGCTGCGGAAGGAAGGAAGACGATCGGAGGTGGCAGATGTACGACTCCGAACGAAGCGGACGTGGCTGGAGCCGAGGCAAGACGATCGGCGTCATCATCGCCGTCGCGGCGGTGATCGCCGTGCTCGTGATCCTCGCCGTCTCGGCGGGTGGCACCGGCAGCGGCGGCGGACTCTACTAGCCGGCCGACGGCCCGGCGCCCTCGCGACGCCGGGCCGTCGCGCGTCTCCGCGGATCACGTGAACTCCTCGGTCACCGAGCTCTTCGGCGCGGAGGAGCGGAGGACCCAGATCATGACGAAGTACAGGACGGGGACGAGCGCATAGATCCAGATCGCCAGCGTCGGCGTCGCGTCCGCCACCGCGAGTCCGACCAGGTACGCGACCCCGGGCAAGGCGACCAGGAAGATCCCGCCCCGGCGGGCTCGTGCGTCCACGGGTGTCGCGAGGATGTGTGATCGCCTCGTCGCGTAGAGCCAGGTGGCCAGTCTCGTCACGACGATGGCGATCAGGATCAGGCCGTAGATCCTGAGCGCGATCGGGTCGCGTTCGTACGTCGCGAGCATCGCCGCGCCGAACGTCAGGATCGACAGCGGCAGCAGGTACAGGAAATTCAGCCACACGATCCCGCGATCGGTCCGCCGGATCAGTGCGAACAGGTCGCGGTGTCCCGACCACGCGATCGCGACCACCACGAAGCTGATGAGGAACGCGACGAGCGACGGCCGGATCTCGCGCAACGCCTGGCCGAGCTTCTGGCCGGCGCCGAGCTCCGGGACGTGGATCTCCAAGACGAGCAGCGTGAGGATGATCGCGAAGACCCCGTCGCTCAGCGCGAGCACACGCGTCGGATCGGTTCCGCGCTCGTAGACCTGCCGTTCCCGTTCGTCCTCCATGGCTTCTCCCTCCTTCGGCGATCACACGGATGGGAGCACGTGCATGCGATTGTCGTGCAGAGCCCGGAGGGATGGAACTCGGTCCGCTGGGTCATCCCTCCGGCGCGACCCTCCGCATGACCGGCTAGGTCCCGCTCGTCGAGAAGTGCATGTAGTCCTTGCCGCCGCTCCAGGACCCGCCCCACTCCCAGCCGATCCTGGTGAACGAGCGCACGACGACGTCGTTCGCGTGGATCATCCCCGGCAGGCGCTTGGAACGGTCGAGGTACCGGCGGGCCTCGGTGTTGCGGACGAAGCCGTCGGATGTGACGTACGGGTTCTGGACCGGGTTGATGTCGATCGCCATCCCGTAGGAGTGCTGCGAGAAGTTGTCGCTCGGCCCGAGGGGGGTGATCACGGGCCGGCAATTGAACGAGGCCGTCACGCTCCGTTTGCTGGTGATGATGGGCTCGAAATCGGAGGGCACGAACTCCTTCGTGAGTCCGACGCGCTTGATCGCGAACCCCGCCTTGAAGAGCTGCCTGAAGACCCACAGCACGTCGTCGGCGACGTCCTCGTGCACGACCATCGGGCCGCGCCGGATCCCGCCGCCGAACCCGTGGTAGTTGAATCGCAGCAGGCGCAGGTCCTCGAGCGGCACGGGGCATCCCGGCTTCCACGTGGTTCCGCGCATCTCGCCGCTCAGCCATCCGGGCAGGGGGGTGATCGTGCCGTCGTACCGCGTACGCGCCGGCTCGGGGCTCGGCTCGGAGGTCGGGCTCGGTGTCAGGGGTGCGCTGCTCGGCGCGTCATCCGTGGGTGATTCACCGACGGCCCGGTCGGCGGGAGGTTCGGCTCCGGACGAGCAGGCGGCGAGGGCGGTCGCGGCCACCGCCGCGAGGACGAGGCCCCGGCGCCTCACGGCAAGTACTGCTCCTCGATGCGGACGACCTCGCCGTTCTCGACGGTCAGCCAGTACGGGGAGAACGTCCCGTTGTAGACGAGGCCGTCGGCCGCCTCGAGCATGCCCTCGGCGATCGCCTGCGCGAACGTCTCGAGATCGCCGTCGAAGCGCTCGTCGCAGCACCGGTTCCAGTCGAGCAGCGACAGCTCGACGTCGTCAGCGAGTAGGAGCGTTCGGAGCCTCGGGTTGTCGTTCACGATGTAGTAGTCGTTCGGGACGGGGACCTCGTCCCCGCGCTCGGCGGCCGCCTCGTTCGCCGCCTCGCCCGAGAGGAAGTACGCGAGGTCGAGTTCCAGGTTGCCGCCCGAGGCGTCGACCTCCTCGACGAACCCGAAGTGCTCGCCGTCCTCGAGCTCGGCGGGCGGTGTGCCCGTCTCACCGGTCGCTCCCGTGGGCGCGGTCGACCCCGTCGCGCCGGTGGGGGCCGTGACGCCCGTCGGGTCGGTGCCGGTGGGCGGCACGATGGTCGGGTCGTCGGACGCGCACGCGCCGAGCACGACCGAGAGCGTGAGGAAGAGCGCGGGCAGGAGTCGTCGGTTCACGGCACGGAAGTGTCCCACGGAGTCGCCGTTTGGACCTGGACCTACCCGACCTCCCGTTCGAGGGTCCACCGGCCTTCCGGCTCCACCTTCGAGACCTCGATCAGCGAGCCGTCCCGCATGCGGAGCCGGTACCGCATCCGCCGGATCCCGTCGGTCTCCTCGAGGGCCCGGGCCTCGACGTCCACCGTCTCCTCGACGCCGCCCCAGACGATCGCGCGCGGCTCTTCCTCGGCGCGCCCACCCTCGTAGAACCGCAGGGTGAGCTCGGGGATCCGGCCGATCCAGCGGGGAAGGATCGGGCTCCAGGCGACGAAGACGAGGCCCACGATCGCCACCGACCAGGCCGGGCCGAGCGCGTTCAGCATCGGGATCGCGAGGAAGGCGGCGACCACCCGCGACAGGTTGTACGCGACGTCGTACACGGTGAACACGCGGCCGCGGTACCCGTCGGGGATCGCCTCCTGGACCATCGTGTCGACGGGGATCTTCTTCCAGGCGAACGTGAGGCCGACCGCGAAGCTCGCGAGCAGCACGCTCCAGCCGGTGATCGTCGTCGCGACGAGGACGAGCGCGATGCCGCCGATCAGGAACGCGCCCGCGACGATCCGCTCCTTCGCGAACCGCTCCTCGAGCTTCCCAACGGTGAGGATGCCCAGGAGCACCCCGACGCCGCCCGCGCCGATCAGGTTCGAGAACGACCCCACGTCCTGCTCGAACAGGTCGCGGAACACGAACAGGGAGAGCACGAGGACGATGCCCTGTCCCATCTGGTCGACCGTGATCGTGGTGATCGGTCCGAGCGCTCGTGGTGTGCGAGCAAGGAGGCCGATCCCGTCGGCGAACTCACGGAGCACGCGCGTGACCTCGTCGCGGACCCCGGTCTGGGGAAGCTGGTGCGGGACGAGCGGGCTCCGGATCCTCGACGCGATGTACGAGGCCACCACCCATTGGATCCCGGCGAGCGCGACCACGGGGCCCTGGCCCTGGAGGAGGTCGGCCATCCACCCGCCCACGAACACGCCGGCGAGCAGCGCGACGGTCCCGCCCACGATCGACATCGAGTTCGCCATCAGGAGGTCCTCGGTGGGGACGAGCCGGGGGACGACGGCGACGGCTGTCGCCAGGTAGAAGCGGTTCACCGACAGGACGAACAGGGCCCCGCCGTAGAACGCGAACGGCGCCGCCTGGACGTCGAAGAGCACCAGCCACACCAGCGAGGCCCGGACCAGTGGCGTCACCACCATGATCGCCCGGCGGGACCACCGGTCGATGAACACGCCCGTGAACGGCCCGAGGATCGAGAACGGCAGCGAGACGATGAGCGTCGCGATCGCGAACCCGAGCGCGGTGCTCTGCTCGTCCGGGCTGAACACCACCGAGGCGACGAGCGCCGCCTGGAAGAGCCCGTCGGCCGACTGGGAGACGAGCCGGATCGCGAACAGCCGCCGGAAGTCGTCGCTCCGGAGCGCCTCGCGCGCCCGCTGCCGGGTGGGCTTCACGCGTCGATGGTAGGCGGCGGCCCGGCGGCGGGCCTACCGCCGCAGGAACCCGACCACCGCGCCGAAGTCCTCGTCGCCGAGCCCGGCCGCGATCGCCTCGTCGCTGCGGGCTGCAGCCGTCTCGTCGACGGTGAGCCGCCGGTCGAGGCGCCGCGCCTCGTCGAACGCGATCTCGAGATCCTTGCGCGCGAGCGCGAGCCGGAAGTTCGACGACGTGTCCACTTCGAGCAGACGCGGACGCCACCGGGCGATCAGCGAGGCGAGCGGACCGGCCTCGAGGCTCTCGAGCACCGTCGCCGGCTCGAGGCCCGCGCGATCGGTGACCGCCAGCAGCTCGCCGAGCGCGACCAGTGTGGCGATCGACGCGGCGTTGTTCACGAGCTTCAGCCACGCCCCCGAGCCGGACGGGCCGACGTAGATCGCGTTCCCGAGCACGCCGAGCAGGCCGGCGTGCCGGTCGAACACCTCCCGCTCGCCGCCTGCAAGGATCACGAGGCTGCCGGTCTCGACGGACGGGACGCTGCCGAGCACCGGTGCGTCGATAACGTCCGCCGGGGCGAGGCGTTCGACCACCGACGCGATCGCCGAGGGGCCGACCGTGGACATCTCGATCAGCGTGGCGTCGCGGCCGATCGCGGACGCGGCGCCCTCGTCTCCGAACAGCACCTGCTCGAGCGCCGGCGGGTCGGTGAGCATCGTGATGACGATCTCGGCGCCCCGAACCGCGTCGGCCGGCGTTTCGGCCCGCCGCGCGCCGGCGGCCACGAGCTCGTCGTCGCGGCCGGGCGTCCGGTTCCAGACGGAGAGGTCGTGCCCCTCCCCCCGGAGCTTCGCGGCGATCGCCGCGCCCATCGCGCCGAGACCGAGGACCGCGACCTGGCTCACGAGGCGATCACCGCCACGGCGTCGATCTCGATCACGGCGTCGGGGAGCACCAGCGCAGAGATCTGGATGGCCGTGCTCGCGGGCGGCTCCTTCGGGAGGTACCGGGAGCGCACCTCGCGCATGTCATCGAGGTCCTCGAGCGTCGTGACGAACGTCGTGATCTTCACGACGTCGTCCCACGTCGCGCCGTTGGCCTCGAGGATCGCGGTCAGGTTCTCGAAGACCTGTTCGGTCTGCCCGCGGAGGTCGTTCGGCGCGACGAGGTTGCCCTCGGCGTCGAGCGCCACCTGTCCCGAGACGTAGATCCAGGTCGCCTCGCCGGTCTCGACCCGCACCGAATGGGAATAGGTGCCCACCGGCGGGTGGACGCCCTGCGGGTTGGTCTTGCTCGTGTGCACGCGTCCTCCTTCGACGATCGGGAGGAGCAGCGTACTTCCACGATGGCTGATGTCGTCGGCCCGACCTTCCGCCGTCCAACATGCAATGCAACGAGAGGACGCAGTTACGTCAGGGCGATGGCCATGCGGATGCCCACCCGGCGCACCCACGCGTCGGGTCGTTCGTAATGCGAGATCCGTCTCCAGCGCGCGAAGAGCTGGACGAAGGCGTCCTGGGCGATGTCACGGGCCTGCTCCGCGTCCCGAACCACGAGGAACAACGTGCGTACCAGCCGGGGGTACTCGTCCCGGAAGAACCCGGTGAACTGGGCGTCTCGCTCTACCACGGCCCCCGCCGCCCCCTCCCCTTCGGCGCAGCGTGATCGAGCTCAGTCTGCGCCTCGGACGGGCGGGACGGATCCGCGACGGGCGCCGGCGAGTCGCTGCACAGATTGGAAGAGACCTGGGGGCGAGGGAAGGTTTACGAGGAGCGGCGAGTTCGGTCG
>DASUQI010000019.1:0-70211 GCA_036280655.1 Actinomycetota bacterium | reverse complement strand
CCCCAGATCAGGTACACGGTGAGAAGCGGTCCCCAGATGACCGCGGGGGAGTGGACGGCCCGCTCGGTCGTGGTGTCGGCGGGCCGGGTCATGACCCTCACGATACGGACACCCCCTCGGGGGTGTCACTGCCTTCCGGCTGTTTGTCGGTTACCCGGGCCGATCGCACGAACGGCTGCATCGGACGGCTCCGCTACGCTTTGCCGGACATGACCGACTTCGAGAGCGTTATCGGCCTCGAGTGCCACGTCGAGCTCTCGACGACGACGAAGATGTTCTGCGGCTGCCGCAACGAGTTCGGGGCGCCGCCGAACTCGAACGTCTGCCCCGTGTGCCTCGGCCTGCCGGGCTCGCTCCCGGTGCCGAACGAGGAGGCGATCGCCTCGATCGTCAAGATCGGTCTCGCCCTCGGCTGCGAGATCGCGCCGGACTCGCTCTTCCACCGGAAGAACTACTTCTATCCGGACATGCCGAAGGACTACCAGATCAGCCAGTACGACCTGCCCGTGTGCATCGGCGGCCATCTCGAGATCGAGCTCGACGGGACGAAACGCCGGATCGGCATCACGCGCGTGCACATGGAGGAGGACACCGGGAAGACGACGCACGCCGGCGCGAGCGGGCGCATCGGCCAGGCCGAGTACGCGCTCGTCGACTACAACCGCGCCGGGGTGCCGCTCGTCGAGATCGTCTCCGAGCCCGACCTGCGGTCGCCCGAGGAGGCGCGCGCGTACTTCGAGGAGCTCCGCTCGACCGTCGAGGCGATCGGCGTGTCCGACGTCCGGATGGAGGAGGGGTCGCTGCGGTGCGACGCGAACATCTCGACACGGCGCGTGGGCGAGGACGCGTTCGGAACGAAGGTCGAGATCAAGAACCTCAACTCGATCCGCTCGCTCGAGCGCGCCCTGAAGTTCGAGGAGCAGCGGCAGCGGACCGCGCTCGAGGCCGGCGAGGCGCTCGTCCAGGAGACGCGGCACTTCGACGAGGGCAAGGGCACGACGCACACGCTGCGGTCGAAGGAGGAGGCGTTCGACTACCGGTACTTCCCCGAGCCCGACCTGCCGCCGCTCGCCCCGGATGGCGACTGGGTCGAGGAGCTCCGCGCCGGCCTGCCCGAGCTGCCCGCCGCCCGCCGCGCGCGGTACGTGGCCGACCTCGGCGTCACGGTGGATCAGGCCCGCATCCTCACGCACGCCGGCGCGACCGCGACGTTCTTCGAGGAGGCCGTGGCCCTCGGCGCGAAGCCCCCCGCGGCCGCGAACTGGATCACCCAGGACCTCGCCGGCCTGCTGAACACGGCCCGCAGGGAGCTCCCCGACACGAAGGTGACGCCGCAGCACGTCGCGGATCTCGTCCGGCTCGTCGGCGACGGGACGATCTCGGCCACAGGGGCAAAGCAGGTCCTCGAGGACGCGTTCGAGACGGGGGAGCCGGCCGAGACGATCGTCGAGCGCAGGGGCCTGACGCAGGTCACCGACACCTCCGCGCTCGAGACGTGGGTGGACGAGGCGATCGCCGAGAACCCCGAGCCCGTCGAGCAGTTCCGGCGCGGCAAGGAGGGAGCGCTGAATGCGGTGCTCGGACACGTCATGAAGCGCTCGGGCGGGTCGGCGAACCCGAAGGTCGTCCGCGAGCTCCTGCTCCAGCGGCTGTCAGGATCCTGAGCCGCGCCCGGTGAGGGTTCACCAGACGCGGCCGAAGCGCTACCCCTGGTGGCAACTGATCCTGCTCGGGATCGTCGGCATGGTCGAGGCGCTGTTCCGACCGCTCGGGCGCATGTGGCGTTCGGACGCGCCGCTCGACACGTACGGGCTCGCGCACTTCGGCAGCGTCGCCGGCGACGCGCTCGTCGCGATCGCGCTTGCCGGGTCGCTGTTCTTCTACATCCCGGTCGGCGAGTCCAAGCCGAAGGTGGCCGCGTACCTCGCGCTCACGATGGCGCCGCTCGCGGTCGCGGGGCCGCTCCTCGTGCCCCTGCTCGACAGGGCAGGGCCGCGGCGCGTGATCTCGTTCGCCGCCGCGCTCGGTCGCGCGGTTGTGTGCCTCGTCGCGGCACCGCGGTTCGACACCGTGTTGCTGTTCCCCGCCGCGTTCCTGCTCCTCGTTCTGTCGAAGGTGCACGCGATCACGAAGAACGGGCTCGCGGTCGCCTACGCCGGGCCGAACGAGGGCCTCGTGCGGGCGAACGCGCGTCTCGGCCGGATCGCCGCCGGCGGCGCGCTGCTCGCGATCGGTCCGGGGCTGCTCGCGCTGCAGTTCGGGGACTCGAGGTCCGTCCTGTACCTAGCAGCCGTGGTCTACGGCGCTGCCGCCGCCCTGAACCTGCGGCTGCCGCACGCGCGGCTTACCGGCGGCGACGCCGAGGTCACGAAGACCGGGGCGATCGCGCAGCTCACCGCCCCGGCGATCGGGGCCGCGGGCCTTCGCGCCGCGAGCGGCTTCCTGCTGTTCGCGCTCGCGTTCGCGCTGCAGCCGAGCGGCCAGCCCACCTGGTGGTTCGCCGTGCTCGCGGGCTCGGCCACGGCCGGCGGGTTCCTCGGCGACGTGATCGCGCCGAAGCTGCCCGCGAACCTGCGGGAGGAAGCGGTCGTGATCGGCTGCCTGATCGGCGCGGGCATCGGCGCGACGCTCTCGTTCTTCGCGTTCGAGCTCCCGGTGCTCGTCGTGTTCGCGCTCGTCGTGGGCGCGTCCTCAGAGCTCGGGCGGCTCGCGTTCCAGACGCTGATGCAGCGCCTCGCGCCCGGCGGGGCGCACGGGCGGGTGTTCGTTCGCTACGAAGTGGCGTTCCAGCTCGCCTGGGTGGGTGGGGCGCTGATCCCGGCGCTCGTGCCGATCGACTTCCGCTTGGGGTTCCTGATCCTCGCGGCCCTGTATCTCGTGACCGTGATCGGGTACCTCACCCCGGACATCCTTGCGCGCAGGCGTGGGTAGAGTTACGCGGGAAGGCTCACCGGGAGGGAGGTTCGAGCATGGCGGAGTGGGTGACGATGGGTTCGGCCAGCACGGTCCCCGAGGGCGAGGTGATGTCGTTCGGCGCGGGGTCGCGGCAGGTGGCGATCGCCAACGTCGAAGGCGACCTCCACGCGTTCGACGACGTGTGTACCCACCAGCAGTGCTCGCTCGCCGAGGGTGACCTCGACGGCACCACGATCGAGTGCCCCTGCCACGGGAGCCAGTTCGACGTGACGACGGGTGAGGCCGTGCACGGGCCGGCCGTGGACCCCGTGGACGTGTTCCAGTCGAAGGTCGAGGACGACGAGCTCAAGGTGCTCGTGAACGACGAGTGACGACGTTCGTCGTCGTCGGGGCCGGCGTCGCCGGGGGTACCGCGGCCGCGAAGCTGCGCGAGGAGGGGTTCGACGGCAACGTCGTGCTGATCGGCGCCGAGGACGTCGCGCCGTACGAGCGCCCGCCGCTCTCGAAGGAGTACCTCCGCGGGGAGACGAGCGAGCCGCTCTACATCCGCGACCCGGGATTCTACGAGGAGAACGGGATCGACGCTCGGTTCGGCGTCCGCGCCGAGCACGTGAACATCAACGACCGGGTCATCGAGCTCGAGGGCGGCGAGCGGGTGGCGTTCGATCAGGCCGTGGTGGCGACCGGCGCGCGCAACCGTCGGCCGCCCATCGAGGGGCTCGATCTCGAGAACGTGTTCGACCTCCGGTACCTCCCCAACTCGGACGCGATCCGCGAGGCCGCGAAGAACGGCTCGAAGGCGGTCATGGTCGGGATGGGGTTCATCGGGGCCGAGGTCGCGGCGTCGCTGCGGCAGCTCGGGCTCGACGTCACCGTGGTCGAGTTCTTCGGCACGCCGCTCGAGCGTGTGCTGGGGCCCACGATCGGCGGCGCGATCGAGTCGCTCCACCGCGATCACGGCGTCGAGATGATCTTCCGCGACGGCGCCGAGCGGTTCGAGGGCGACGGGCGGTTCGAGGCGATGGTAACGAAGGAGGGCCGGCGGATCGAGGGCGACTTCGCGGTCGTCGGCGTGGGCGTCGAACCCGTGACCGACGTCGCGACGGACGGCCTGACCGTCGACAACGGGATCCCGGTCGACGCGACGCTGAAGACCGAGGCCGAAGGCGTCTGGGCCATCGGCGACGTGGCCCGCCACGACCACCCGGTGTTCGGGCCGATCCGCGTCGAGCACTTCGACAACGGGATGAAGATGGGGGAGCATGTCGCGAAGAACCTGCTGGGCGCGAACGCGGTGTTCGACGACGCCCACTGGTTCTGGTCCGACCAGTACGACGCCGAGATCCAGATGTCCGGGTTCGCGACGGAGTGGGACGATATGGTCGTGCGCGGCAGCATCGAGGACCGGAGCTTCTCGGCGTTCCTGCTGAAGGACGGCCAGCTGCTCTCGACGTTCAGCATGAACCGCAAGTTCGACGGCCGGCGTTCGATGCCGCTGATCGCGACGAAGGCGCACCCCGAGCGCGCGAAGCTCGAGGACCCCGAGTTCGACCTGCGGGAGCTCCACCCGCCGAAGGAGTAGGCGTGTTCCAGCCGAACATCACACACCTGCCGTGCGACCTGAACCAGCAGCAGAAGCGGAACGACGCCCGCAAGGACTCGGTCGCGCGCGCGGCGGCGTGGCGGATGGGGAAGCGCTCGGTGCTCGACCGGCTGTTCCATCGTCGACAGCCGGGGCTCGAGCTCTCGGCGGCCGATCTCGGCCCGTGCGAGACCGAGGACGCGTACCACGGCTTCCTCGTCTAGGCGCTTGGCCTATCGCGACGACTCGCGGAGCGCCCGGATCGCGGGCCGCAGGATCCGGTACAGCGTGTAGGCGAGGATCAGGAGGCCGATCGCGACCCGGATGTCCTCCTCGGAGAACCGCGTGTGCTTCGCGATCGGGCGCGCGACGGCCTTCCCGGCCGCGCCCCGCCATCCGGTGAGCGCGGACTCGCCGAGGGCGGAGACGGCGCCGTTGCGTTCGCTCATGCACGTCTCTTGCCCACGAGCGGCCGGACCGAAACGACTCAGTCGACCGTGAGCCTGGGCGCGATCTCTTCGGGCTTGCCCTCCGCCTCGACCCTGCCGTCGCGGAACAGCACGACGCGGTTCGCGTAGCGGAGCGCCTCGGGGTTGTGCGTCGCCGCGAGCACCGCGCCGCCGCGGCGGATCACCTCCCAGAGCGCCTCGAGGATCAGGTCGGCGTTCTCGGTGTCGACCTCGGCGATCGGCTCATCGGCCAGGACCACCTCGGGCTCGGTGATGAGCGCCCGGGCGACCGCGACGCGTTGCTGCTGACCGGCCGAGAGCTCGAACGTCCGGTTGTGGAGCCGGTCGCCGAGCCCGAGCCGCGCGAGCCACATCTCGGCCCGGCTCCGTGCCTCGTCGAGCTCCGTCCCCGAGACCCGGAGCGGCAGCTCCACGTTCTCCATCGCCGAGAGCGTGGGCAGCAGCCCGAAGCTCTGGAACACGAACCCCAGGCCGGTCCTGCGGAGCTCGATCTGCTCGTCGAACGAGAGGCTGCGGATCGGGCGGCCCTTCCACCGGACCTCGCCGCCGTCCGGCGCGTCGAGTCCCGAGAGCACGCCGAGGAACGTCGTCTTGCCCGAGCCCGACGGCCCCATGAGCGCGACGAAGTCCTTCGGCGGGAGCTCGAGCGACGCGCCCCTTACGGCCTGCACGCCGTGCGGGCCGCGGTAGGTGCGGACGATGTCGGTCGCGGCGAGCAGCTGCTCCCTCGACGGCGCCGCCACCGCGGACGGCGCACGCGCCTGCGCACCCGGGGACCGCCACATCCGGTCACTCACCGACGAGCCCTCCCTCGCCGCGGCGGCGGATCCGGACCTCGCCGTCGCGGACCTCGACCTCGAGGTCCTGGCCCGCGAGCGCGTCGACCGCCTCGTCCGGCAGGCTCGCCCGCCCGTCCGAGCCGAGCGACTCCATCGGCTTGCCTTCGACGAGCAGCTGGCCGTCGCGGAGCCGGAGCTGCCGGCCCGCCTGCTTCGCGGCCAGGAGGTCGTGCGTCACCATCACGATCGTCACGCCGAACTCGTGGTTGACGCTCCGGAACGCCTCGAGCACGAGGGCGGCCGACTCGCTATCGAGCTCGGCGGTCGGCTCGTCGGCGAGCAGGATCTTCGGGACGTTCGAGAGCGCCACCGCGACCGCGACGCGCTGCTGCTCGCCGCCCGAGAGCTGCCCGGGGCGGTGCTTGCCGCGGTGGGGGAGCCCTACGACCTCGAGGAGCTCGCCGGGCGTCCGCCGGGCCGCGGGAACGCGGGAGCCGCTCGCGGTCGTCGGCAGCTTCACGTTCTCGACCACATTCAGGTATGGCACGAGGTTGCGTGCGGTGCCCTGCCACACGAACCCGACGCGCTCGCGCCGATAGTCGGTGAGCTCGTCCTCCTCGAGCCGCCCGAGGTCGCGCCCCTCCACCTCCACGATGCCGGCGGTCGCCCGGTCGAGCCCGCCGATCATGTTGAGGATCGTGGACTTGCCCGAACCGCTCGGGCCGACGATCGCGACGAACTCGCCCTCGGCGATGTCGAAGTCCACGCCGCCGAGCGCCACCACACCGGTGTCCGCGACCCGGTAGATCTTGAACACGTGCCGGAACCGGATAAGCGCGCTGCCGTCCGGGCCCGGCCGCTCCGTCGGGACCGGCGCGCCGACCGCCCGCGCGCTCACTCAGCCTCGCCCCGCAGCACTGACGTCACCGACGAGCGCAGCAACGCCCGCAGGGCCAGGAGCAGCCCGATCGCGGTCGCCGCGACGATCGCCGACAGCGAGATCGCGAACGACGTCCAGTCGACGACGAGGATCGGCGGCGGGAACGCCGAGCCGATGCTCCGGCCGACGTAGGGCATCAGCAGCCGCAGGATGCCGAACCCGATGCCGGCGCCCGCCGCGATCGCGAACACGATCATCAGCCCCTGTTCGAGCAGGAGGACGCGGCTCACCTGGCCGGGCTGGGTGCCCATCGCGCGGAGCGACGCGAACTCGAACTCGCGGCGCCGCTGCGCGAAGTAGAGCCCGACCGCGACGCCGAGCACGACGAGCATCAGCCCGCCGACGGCCGTCGCGAAGTTCATGCCGACCGCGAGCGACTGCGGCAGCTGCGCGAGCACCGCGATGATCGGGCCCGCCGCGTCGGTCGCGCCCGGGATCAGCCCGGCGTCCTGGAGCGCGGGCCTCGGATCCTCGCTGCCCGCCGCCCACATCTCGTTCAGTGCGAGCCCCGCCTCCGGGATCCGGACCGCCGCCTGGAGCAGCGCCGGCGCCGAGACGACCATGAAGTCGCCCGCGACCGACGGGAACGCCTCCGCGATCGCCGCGCGCCGGAACGTGAGCCGCTGCCCGCCCAGGGTCGCGTCGAACTCGGAGCCCTGGGAGCGGGCGATCTCCGGCGAGACGAGCGCCGGCAGCGGAGGCATCGCCGGCGCGATCCCGCCGACGACGTGCCCGGCGCCCGTGTCGATCTCGAGCGAGACGCCCCCGTCGATCCCGGCCATCGCCCCGTCCGAGCCGCGCCAGCGGAGCGGGTTCCAGCTCTCGAGATCGATCGCCTCGCCGCCAACCGTGACGTCGGTGAGCTCGAGGTCGATCTCGGCGGCGGCGCCGACCTCCTCCTCGAAGAACGAGATCGACAGGAGCCGTTCGACCCCTTCGAGCGTCGCCTCGTACGTCCCGGTGCCCTTCTCGATCGTCTCGGCCGACGCGGTCGTCACCTCACCGTCGGCGCCTTCGTACGTGACGAGCATCTCGACCCCCGCGCTCGCGCCGTCGTTCGCGGTCACGGTCGCCGAGAAGTCCTCGCCCGCGACCTCGATCCCGGGGTCCTCGAGCGCGATCGCCTTCAGCCAGCCGTTCAGCGGCGTCCGCGAATAGTCTGCCCGCCACCACCCGCCCCGCGCGAACCGGGCGGGGTCGACGCCGAGCGCCACCGGCGTGAGCGGGAACGACCCCGGCTGGTCGAACGCCGGCTCGGTGCGCACCACGGCGACCGCGTCGGTCGGCGTGCGTCCGAGCGCGACGAGCTGCTGCTCGGGCGTGCCGATCTCGACGTTCCAGTCCGAGCCCACCTGCTGGTGGGCGCTGTCCTCGTGGTTGCGGAGCACGATCGCGCGGTACGAGGTCGACACGATTAGCAGGCCGACCGCGAGCACGAGCAGCAGCGAGGTCGCGAAGCTCGTACCCGGGGAGCGGCCCAGGCGCCGCGCGGCGAGGTACATCGGAAGGCTCTTCGCGCGGCCGACCGGCCGTTCGAGCCGCCGGAGCAGCCACAGCAGCAGCCGGAGCGCGAGGAACGACAGGCCGAAGATCAGCAGCGTCGGCGTGAGCAGCACGAGCGGGTCGAGCTGGTCGCGCTCGTTCGTCGACAGCACCTCGGTGCCGCGCAGCTGGATGAACGCGAAGATCGCGACCGGCAGGATGAACAGCTCGATCGGCACGCGCGCGAGCAGCGGCCGCCCCTCGCGCGAGAGCAGGCGCCGCTCCTCGAGGATCGTGCGGCGCACGTGCGGCAGCGAGAGCAGCAGCAGTGTGATCGCGCCCACCGCCGCCCCGATCGCGCCGAGCACGAGGGCGAACGACGACAGCCCGATCGGGAACAGGACGCCGGGCAGGGACGGGCCGTTCGCGTTCGACGCGAGGTACGCGAGCCCCATGCCGAGCAGGAGGCCGAGCGGGTACGCGACGATCGCGGCGAACAGCGCCTGCACGCCCTGCGCCGCGATCAGCTTCCCGCCCGAGAACCCGCGGCTGCGCAGCACGGCGAGCTCGAACGACTGCCGCGTGAGCACCAGCGAACCCACGCCGGCCAGGATCGCGAGCGCGACCGCGCCGATCTGGAACACGACGAGGAAGATCGGGATACGCAGGTCGGCCACCCGCTGATTCACGAGCGTGAGCAGCGTGTCGAGGCCGGTGATCATCTGGAGCTGCGCGAAGCCGGGCTGGGTCCGCAGCGACTCGTCGATGTTGCGGATCTGCGCGGGGATCTTCTCTGCCTGCTCGAACGGCACCCCGACGAGGTCGAGGTAGACGTCCCAGATCCACTGCGTCGTGATGCCGAGCTGCGGCGCGACCTCCGCGTAGCCGTCTCGGTCCATGAGCGCCGGCGACGGCTCGGTCGAGTCGGGCTCTGGGAACGGGGACTGGTCGCCGAACCAGAACGGGTCGTCGCGGTCGGGCGGGCCGAACCGCCCGGCGACCGTGAGCTCGACCTCCTCGCCGGTCGGTCCGATCGCGGTCACCGTGTCGCCGGGCCGGACGCCGAGCGTGGCTGCCATCCCGTCCGGCAGCGCGATCTCGCCGGGGCCATCGGGGGGGTCCCCGCGGTAGGGGAGGTGCTCGGTGGCGCCGCCCCGGAACAGGAGCGGGACCGAGAGCTCCTGCGTGCCGTCCTCGCCGACGAGCCGGACCGTCCCGAGCCCCTGCGGGACGACCACGTCCACCGGCAGCACGCTCGCCTCGTCGCGGACGGCCGCGTCCGCGGCTTGCTCGTCGAACTCCGGCCCGCCGTAGGTGAAGAACCGGACGTTCTTCACGGTCGTCGCGGCGGTACTCGTCGCGGACGAGAGGATCGCCTCGCGGGCCGCGTCCGCGTAGATCGGTCCGGCGACGAGGACCCCGATCGTGAACCCGAGCGTGACCACGAGGGCCAGTCCCAGCAGTCGCTGGGCGAAGAACCGCTTCAACAGGAATCGCAGGGTCGTCATACGAACGGAACGCCGCCGGTAGGCGGCGCGACACTCGATGATACGCTGACCAGGCTCGTTCGAGACTGGCGCCGCCGGTCCGCCGAACGACCCCGAACCACCAGACCGCAGACCCCGAAGGAGCATCCAGATGGACCGTCCCGAGATCATCCTGGCCCCCGGGCCGACCCCGATCCCGCCCGAGGTGTTGCTCGCGCAGGGCAGCCCGCTCGTCTACCACCGCGGGCCCGGGTTCGGACAGCTGATGCGCGACGTGACCGACCGGCTGCGCGAGCTCTATCGCACCGAGTTGGCGGACGTCTTCCTGATCACCTCGTCGGGGACCGGCGGGCTCGAGTCCGCGGTCCAGAACGTGCTCTCGCCCGGCGACGAGGTCCTCGTCCCGCTCGCCGGCTACTTCTCGGAGCGCTGGACGAAGCTCGCGGAGGCCCACGGCCTGAACGTCCGGACGATCGAGTACGAGTGGGGACAGAAGGTCCGGCCCGACGACCTCGCGAAGGCGATCGCCGAGCGACCCGCGAAGGCCGTGCTGCTCACGCACTCGGAGACCTCGACCGGCGTGATCCAGCCGGTGCAGGAGCTCGCGAGGGTCGCCCGCGAGGCGGGCGCGCTCGTGATCGTCGACGTGGTCTCGAGCCTCGGGGCCGTGCCGTTCGCGTTCGACGAGTGGGGGATCGACGTCGCGGTCGGCGGCTCGCAGAAGGCGCTCGCGGCGTCACCGGGCCTCGCGTTCGTCGCGATCTCGGACCGCGCGTGGGAGGCGCACGCCACCGCGACGCTGCCGCGCTTCTACTTCGACTGGTCGATCTACAAGGAGTTCGCCGAGCGCAAGCATCCCGAGAACCCGTGGACGCCGGCGATCAGCGTGACGCAGGGCCTGCACGCGGCGCTCGAGCTGTACTTCCAGGACGGCGTGGACGTCGCGATGGCGCGGCACCAGAAGCTCTCGCGCGCGGTGAAGGAGGGCGTCCAGTCGCTCGGCCTCGACCTGTTCGGCGAGGGCCTCGAGGACAACTGGACCGTCACGGCGATCCGGGCGCCCGAGGGCCTCGACGCCGACACGATCAGCGACCGGATGCGCTCGGACTTCGGCGCGGTGATCGCGCCGGGGCAGGGGCCGCTCAAGGGCAAGGTCTTCCGGATCGGGCACTTCGGGTACGTCAGCGAGCTCGACATCATCCGCGGTCTCGCGGCGCTCGAGATGACGCTCGAACGCCTGGGGCACCCCGTGAAGCGCGGCGCCGCGGTCGGGGCCGCCGAGGGCGTGTTCCAGGAGGCGCCCGGCGCGTCGCACGACGCCTGACGACGGAGCGCCAAGGGTGAAGGTCCTCGTCACCGAGAAGCTGTCCGAGGCGGGCCTCGACGCGCTCCGCAAGGACTTCCAGGTCGACGTCCGCACCGAGCTCGCGGCCGACGGCCTCGCGAAGGAGATCGCGCCCTACGACGCGCTCGTCGTGCGCTCGCAGACGCAGGTCACCGCCGACGTGCTCGACGCTGCCGAGAACCTTAAGGTGGTCGCGCGCGCCGGGATCGGCCTCGACAACGTCGACCTCGAGGCCGCGACCCGCAAGGGCGTGATGGTCGTGAACGCGCCGCAGTCGAACATCGTGTCGGCCGCCGAGCACACGCTCGCGCTGCTGCTCGCGCAGGCCCGCAACATCCCGCAGGCGAACGCGGACGTGAAGCAGGGCCGTTGGGAGCGCTCGAGGTGGCAGGGCGTCGAGCTCCAGGGCAAGACGCTCGGCGTCGTCGGGCTCGGGCGCGTCGGCGCGCTCGTCGCGAGCCGGGCGGCGGCGTTCGGTATGCGCGTGATCGCGTTCGACCCGTACGTGCCGCGCGAGCGCGGCAAGGAGATGGGCGTCGAGCTGATGCCGACGCTCGAGGCGCTGCTCGTGCAGGCGGACTTCCTCACGATCCACCTTCCGAGGACCCCGGACACCGAGGGCCTGATCGGCGAGCGCGAGCTCGCGCTGATGAAGGAGGGCGCTCGGCTCGTGAACACCGCCCGCGGCGGCATCGTCGACGAGCAGGCGCTCGCGAAGGCGCTCGAGGAGGGGAAACTTGCCGGGGCCGCGCTCGACGTGTTCGAGCAGGAGCCGGCGGAGGACTCGCCACTATTCGCGTTCGAGCAGGTCGTGGCGACTCCGCACCTCGGGGCCTCCACGACCGAGGCGCAGGACAAGGCCGGCGCCTCGATCGCCGAGATGGTGCGGCTCGCGCTGAACGGAGAGTTCGTCCCGTACGCGGTGAACGTCTCTGCCGGCGCCGAGGTGCCCGAGACCGTCCGGCCGTTCCTCCCGCTCGCCGAACGCCTCGGCGCGCTCCTCACGGGGCTGGCCGACGGCGCGCTGCGCTCGGTGGAGGTCCGCTATCTCGGCCGCGTCGGCGAGGCCGACACGCGCGTGCTCACGCTGGGCGTCGTGAAGGGCGTGCTGCGCGGCGTCGTGCACGAGCCGGTGTCGTTCGTGAACGCGCCGCTCATCGTGCAGGAGCGGGGGATCGCGATCAGCGAGACGCGCTCCTCGGTCTCGAGCGACTACGTGAACCTCGTCGCGGTCCGCGCCGAGACCGACGAGGGGCCGGTGTCGGTGGCGGGGACGCTCGTCGGCAAGCGGAACGACCAGCGGGTGCTCCAGGTGAACGGCTACGACATCGAGATGGCGCCCGCGCGGAACATGCTGTTCTTCGAGTACGAGGACCGCCCGGGCGTGATCGGCAAGGTCGGGACGATCCTCGGCGAGCACGAGATCAACATCGCGACGATGGACGTCGGTCGCGCGTCGGCCGGTGGGAACGCCCTCATGGGGCTCACGCTCGACACGCCGGTGGGTCAGGACGTGATCGAGGAGATCACGTCGGCGATCGGCGGCCGCTCGGCTCGGTTCATCGTGCTTCCCGACTAGCGGTCAACTGCGGAACGCGTTCGCTTGTGACGTTCGTCACAAGCGCTTCCTTCGCAACGACTTCGCTGCTACACTCGCGCGGTCATGAGGCGACTCCAGGTGTTCGGGACCATCAAGACGGGGGATACCCCCGTCCCGGCGGCAGCCGCTTAGCTGCCGCGAGCCCCGCCTCCCCGGCGGGGACCCCGAACCACCGTCCCTCGATCCACCGAGTCACAGGAGTCGTCCGATGCGGATCATCACCGATCGCCCACGCAGCGCCGTTCGAAGGCTTGCCCTCGCGCGCCTGATCTCGATCACGGGCGGGGCGGCCGCGTTCGCGGCGCTGAACTTCACGATCTACGAGCGGACCGGGTCGGCAGCATGGCTGTCCGCGTCGCTCCTGCTCACGTTCGGCGCGAGCGGCCTGTTCGCGCCGCTCGGCGGCATGCTCGGCGACCGGTTCGACCGGCAGCGCGTGATGATCGCCTCGGACCTCGCCGGCGCGGCGGCGTTCGCCGCGATGGCGTTCGTCGAGGACCCTGCGCTCCTGCTCGCGATCGGGTTCGTCACGGCGGTGGTCGAGACCCCGTTCTGGTCGGCCTCGCAGGCAGCCATCCCGAACCTGGTGAGCAAGGACGAGCTGCCCTGGGCGAACGGCCTGCTCCAGCTCGGCGCGAACGCGGGGATCATGCTCGGCCCGGCGGTGGGCGGCGTGCTGCTCGCGGTCATCGGGGCCGGCATGGTCTTCGGGCTCAACGCGCTCTCGTTCGTGCTCTCGGCGCTGGTCGTCGCGACCGTCCGCGGACGGTTCTCCGAGGACCGGAGCGAGCACGAGGACGAGCACCGCGGGATCAAGGCGGGGTTCGTGTTCATCGCGCACGACCGGATCCTCCGGATCCTGGTCATCGCGTGGACCGTGTTCGTGTTCGGGATCGGGATGGTCATGGTCGCCGACGTGCCGCTCGTCGAGGAGTTCGGCTCGGGCGCGACCGGCTACGGCCTGCTGATCGGCTGCTGGGGCGCCGGGTCCGTGCTCGGGTCGCTCGCCGGCCGCAAGCTGAACGAGCGGATCGAGCCCAAGGCGCTGTTCGTCGGGACCGCGGTCATCGGCGTGACCACCGCGGGCGTGGCGCTGTCGCCGTGGTTCCCGCCGGTGCTCGTGCTGATCCTGCTGGCCGGGGCGGCCGACGCCGTGGTGATGGTCGCGGACCGGAGCATTCAGCAGCGGCGAACGCCGGACGTGGTCCGGAGCCGCGTGGTCTCGGCCTCGGAGTCGATGATCACGATCGCGCTCGCGTTCGGGTTCGTGCTCGGCGGGCCGGCGCTCGAGCTGCTCGGGCCGCGGGGCGTCTACGCGGCGGGCGGCGCGTTCGCGTTCGTCGGGGCGGTGGTGCTGCTGCCGATCCTGCGGGCGTCGCGGCGTACCACGGAGCAGCCCGAGCTCGCCCTCGACGAGGTCGTCGAGGCGCCCGAGCTCGTCGCGGCCGGGGTCACGAGGTAGACGGGGGTCGGGGAGCGGTGGACACTCGCGTGATGACCGCTCCCCGCACCGCCGTCCGCATGCTCGCGGCGGCCCGGATCATCTCGATCACGGGCGGCGCCGCCGCCTACACGGCGCTGAACTTCACGATCCTGGAGGAGACGGGTTCGGCGGCGTGGGTGGCCCTCGCGCTCCTGCTCACGTTCGGCGCGATGGGGTTCCTCCTCCCGCTCGCGGGGATCCTCGGGGACCGGTTCGATCGCAGGAGGGTCCTGATCGCATCGGATCTCGCGGGTGCCCTCTGCTTCGCGATGATGGCGTTCTCCGACGAGCCGGCGTGGCTGCTCGTCTGGGCGTTCCTGTCGGCGGTCGCCGAGGCCCCCTTCTGGTCGGCCTCCGAGGCGGCGATCCCCAACATCGCCGGGCCCGAGCTCACGACGTGGGCGAACAGCCTGCTCGGCGCGAGCCGGAGCGCGGGGATCACGATCGGGCCGGCGCTCGGCGGCGCGCTGCTCGCGTTCCTCAGCCCGAGTGGCGTCTTCGCGGCGAACGCCGTGTCGTTCGTCGTGTCGGCCGTGATCGTCGTGGCGGTTCGTGCCCGGTTCTCGGGCGAGCCAGATGCCGAGGACGAGTTCCATGGGATCAGGGCCGGGTTCCGGTTCCTCCGCCACGATCGCGTCCTCCGGACGCTGCTGCTCGCGTGGTTGGTGTTCATCTCCGGGATGGGGATGTCGATGGTGGCCGACGCGCCGCTCGCGGTGGAGTTCGAGGCCGGGGCGTTCGGGTTTGGGATGCTGGTCACGGCCTGGGGCGGCGGCACGGTCGTCGGATCTCTGCTGGCGCGACGCATGGGCGAGGGGCGCGAGGGCGTCTGGCTCGTGAACGCCGGGATCGTGATCGCGGCAACGGGGATCGGGATCGGGCTCTCGCCGTGGTTCCCGCTGATCGTCGCGTTCCTGTTCGTCTTCGGCGTCGCCGACGGGACGACCTTCGTCGCCGAGACCAACCTGCGGCAGCGCCGCGCGCCCGACGCGGTTCGCTCGCGGGTCACGGCCGCGTTCATGGGCATGCTCCATCTCATGCTGGCGCTCTCGTACGTGGCGGCCGCGTTCGTCGTCCCGTGGATCGGCCCGCAGGCGACGTACGCGGTCGGCGGGGTCACGGTCGGGCTCGCGGTCTTCGTGCTGATCAGGATGAAGCGCTACCTCGCGGAGGACGAGGCGGCGCGGCTCGAGGCGGCGAACGCGTCGTGACCGAGCCACAGGCCGCCGTCCGCAGGATCGCGCTCTCGCGGCTGATCTCGATCACCGGGAGCATGGCCGCGTACACCGCCCTGATGTTCGAGATCTACGAGCGGACGGGGTCGGCCGCCTGGCTCGCTGCCGCGCTGATCCTCACCGAGGGCGTGAGCGGCGTCGTGGGGCCGCTCACGGCGGTGCTCGGCGACCGGTTCGACCGGCGGCACGTGATGATCGTCTCGGACGGGGCGAGCGCCGCGTGCTTCCTGGCGATGGCGTTCATCGACTCGCCGGGTCCGCTCGTGGCGGCCGCGTTCCTCTCCGCGATCGCGGAGGCACCGTTCTGGCCCGCGTCGAGCGCGGCGATCCCGAACCTCGTGCCGCAAGAGAAGGTCGCGTGGGCGAATAGCCTCGTCGCGATCGGCCGGAACGTCGGCATCACGATCGGCCCCGCGGTCGGCGGCGTCCTCCTCGCGGCGGTCGGCGCCTCCTGGGTGTTCGCGATCAACGCGATCTCGTTCCTGGCCTCGTCGTCGCTGATCTGGTCCGTCCGGGCGAGTTTCGCCGGCGACCGCGAGGACGAGGAGGAGCACCGCGGGCTCGTCGCCGGGTTCCGCTTCCTCTCCCGGCAGCGCGTGCTGCGACGGATCGCGATGGCGTGGGTGTTGTTCGTCCTCGGGATCGGCTTCGCGATGGTGGCCGACGCCCCGCTCGCGGTGCATTTCGACGCCGGCTCGGTCGGGCTCGGCGTGCTGATCGGCGTGTACGGGGTCGGCTCGATCCTCGGGTCGCTCGCCGGTCGGAAGCTCACCGCCGAGAACGAGATGCGCTGGCTGATCATCGGTGCGGCGGGTGTCTCGGTGTTCGCGTTCGGGATCGCGCTGTCGCCGTGGTTCGCGCTCGTCCTCACGCTGAGCGTTCTGTGGGGCGCGGCCGACGGCCTCGTCGTGGTCGCCGACCAGAACATCTTCCAGCGCCGGACTCCGGACGCGGTCCGCAGCCGCGTCCTCGGGGCGCTCGAGGGCATCGTGCACGGGACGCTCGTGATCGCGTACCTGATGGCGGCCGCGGCGCTCCCGGTCGTAGGGGCCCCGGGGATGTACGCCCTGCTCGGGGTCGGCGCGGGGCTGTCCGTCGTCGTGCTCTTGCCGCTCCTCCGGGAGCCGCCGCCGGCGGAGTCCGAGGAGCTGCCGGTCGCCGAGGCGCCCTCGATGCCGGAGGGGGGGACGTTCACGCGGGTCGCGCCCGGGCCGCCCGACCCCTCGTGAGGAACGGTTCCGGCCCTCGCGCGAGCGGCGGGCCGGGCGATATCGTCGTCGTTGAACGTTGAACGGCGAGTCAAGAGGGAGCGAGCGGTGCCCGCGAACGCCTACGACGCGATCGTGATCGGCGGAGGCCACAACGGCCTGGTCGCGGGCGCCTACCTGGCGAGGGCCGGCGCCCGCGTGGTCGTCTGCGAGGCGCGCCCGAAGACCGGCGGCGCCGCGGCGACCGACCGGCCGTGGCCGGACCATCCGCAGTTCGGCGTCACGACGCTCTCGTACGTCATGAGCCTGATGCCGGACTCGATCGTCCGCGACCTCCGCCTCGCCCGGCACGGGTACCGCGTGCACCCGGTCGGCCCATACGTCGTCCCGTTCCCCGACGGCCGGGTGATGATCGAGTACGACGACCCGGGCAAGAACCACGACGAGTTCGCGAAGTTCTCGAAGAAGGACGCCGACGCGCTCGAGAAGTGGGAGGCGTGGATGGGCGGGCTCGCCGCGGTGCTCGGTCCGCTGCTCATGACGACGCCGCCCCAGCTCGGCTCGAAGCGGCCGGGGGACCTGTTCGAGCAGCTCCGGCTCGCGTGGCGATTCCGCGGCCTCAACGTCCGGACGGTCGGCGAGGTCACGCGGCTGCTCACGATGAGCGTGGCCGACCTGCTCGACCGCTTCTTCGAGTCCGAGCAGGTGAAGGCCGTGATGGCGATCGACGGGCTGATCGGGACGTGGGCAGGTCCGTTCGACTCGGGGACCGCGTACGTGATGGCGCACCACGAGATCGGCGACGTCGGCGACGGCACGCTCGGATCGTGGGGCGTCCCCGAGGGCGGGATGGGCGCGGTCGCGGCGGCGATCGAGCGGAGCGCGGTCGCATTCGGGGCCGAGATCCGGACGTCCGCGCGGGTCGACCGCGTCCTGATCCGCGGCGGGAAGGCCCGCGGGGTCGCGCTCGAGGGCGGCGAGGAGCTCCAGGCGCCGATCGTGATCACCGCCTGCCACCCGAAGATCACGTTCCTGCGCCAGATCGACCCCGGCGAGCTCCCGGGCGAGTTCGTCGAGGACATCGAGCACTGGCACACGCGCTCGGGCGTCGTGAAGATCAACCTCGCGATCAGCCGCCTGCCGAAGCTCGCCGGCGAGCCCGACTGGACCGACTTCTCCGGCGGGTTCGAGATCGCGCCGTCGCTCGACCAGCTCGAGGACGCGTTCCAGGAGGCGCGGGCCGGGCGGCCGGCCACGCTCCCGTTCTCCGACGGCGTGATCCCGACGACGCTCGATCCTTCGCTCGCGCCCCAGGGCGCCCACGTCGTATCGCTGTTCACGCAGTGGGTGCCGCACACGTGGTCGGGGGAGCCGCACCGCGACGAGCTCGAGGCGTACGCCGACCGCGTGATCCAGGCCTACGACGACGCGGCGCCCGGCTTCCGCGAGTCGATCGTCGCCCGGCAGGTGCTCGGGCCGCACGACATGGAGACCGAGTGGGGGCTGATCGGCGGCAACATCTTCCACGGCGAGCTCTCGGCCGACCAGCTGTTCCACATGCGGCCGGTGCCAGGGTACGCGGACTACCGGACGCCGATCGCCGGCCTGTACCAGTGCTCGAGTGCGACGCACGGCGGCGGCGGAGTCTCCGGCATCCCCGCCTACAACTGCGTCCGCGAGATCCGCAAGGACCGCCGCGGTCCCCGGAGGCGCAAGGGCGCGAGCTGGTGAACGAGCCGTACTCGTTCACGTTCTACACGGCGTCGTGGTACCGGCGCTCGCCCTACTGGCGGCGCACGGTCGAGGCCGGCTGCACGTCCTGGGACCTCTACAACCACATGCTGATCCCGACCCTGTACGACGACGACGAGGCAGAGTACTGGCACCTCGTCGAGCACGTCGGCCTGTGGGACGTCGCGGTCGAGCGCCAGGTCGAGATCACGGGACCGGACGCCGCGCGGTTCACGCAGCTGCTCACGTGCCGCGACCTCTCGAAGTGCGAGGTCCTGCAGTGCAAGTACGCGCCGATCATCGCGCCGAGCGGCGGCATCGTGAACGACCCGATCTTGCTCCGACTCGGCGAGAACCAGTTCTGGCTCTCGCTCGCGGACTCGGACGCGCTGCTGTATGCCGTTGGGGTGCAGGCGTTCGCGGGCCTCGACGTCGAGATCCGCGAACCCGACGTCTCGCCGCTCCAGGTCCAGGGCCCGAAGTCGAAGGACGTGATCCGGGCGCTGTTCGGCGAAGAGGTGGCCGACATGCGCTACTACCGGTGCTGGGAGGGCGACCTCGGCGACATCCCGCTCGTGGTCTCGCGCACCGGGTGGACCGGCGAGGTCGGCTACGAGCTCTACCTGCGCGACGGCGCGCGCGGGATCGAGCTCTGGGACCGGGTGATGGAGGCGGGCGAGCCGTTCGAGATCCGTCCGATCGCGCCGAGCGACCAGCGGCGGCTCGAGGCCGGGATCTTCAACTACGGCAACGACATGACGATCGAGGACACTCCGCTGCACGTGAGCGGGATGGAGCGCCTGGTGGAGTTCGACGCGGCCTTCGTCGGCAGGGACGCTTTGCAGCGGCTCGCGGATGCGGGCGTGGACCGCAAGCTCGTCGGCGTGCAGCTCGGCGGCGAGCCGTTCCGGATGTGGCTCGAGGACTTCTGGCCCGTCGAACGCGACGGCGAGCGCGTGGGCCGGCTCGTGAGCGCCTCGCGCTCGTTCCGCCTCGAGAAGAACATCGGTTACGCCTGGGTGCCGATCGGGTTCGCCGAACCCGGCACGACGCTCGAGGTGGTCTCGCCCGACGGTCCGGTGCCGGCCGTGACGGCCGCGCTCCCGTTCCTCGACCCGAACAAGGAGGTCCCGAAGTCGTAGCGGGGTTCGTCGCGGCATGATGGGTCCGTGCTGAGCCTCCGCGGCAACCTGCTGATCGCCGGGCCGTCGCTCGTCGACCCGAACTTCCACCGAACGGTCGTCCTGATCGGCCACCACGACGAGGCGGGCGCGGTCGGCGTCGTGCTGAACCGCGAGAGCGAGGTCGAGGTGGCCGAGGCGGTCCCGCCGCTCGCCGGCCTCGTCGAGCCGGGTGCCCGCCTGTTCTTCGGCGGGCCGGTCGAGACGCAGGCGGCGGTCGTGGTGGCGGATTTCGAGCACCCAGAGCGGGCGAACGTGGTGGCGTTCGAGTCGGTCGGGTTCCTGCCGGAGGAGACCGATGCGGACGAGCTCGGCGGTCTGCGGCGCGCCCGGGTGTTCGCCGGCTACGCGGGCTGGGGCGCCGGCCAGCTCGAGGCCGAGATGGAGGAGGGCTCGTGGATCGCCGAGCCCGCGGTCGCCGACGACGTGTTCACGGAGGAGCCCGGCGAGCTCTGGAGCGGTGTGCTGCGGCGCAAGGGCCCGCGGTACCGGCTGCTGTCGACGATGCCGCCTGATCCGGAGATGAACTAGGCACTCGTCCGGTCCGAACCGGCAGCGACCGTGTCCTGCTGTTCGTCCCGATCGCCCGGCGAAGGGCTCGCCCGATCGGACGACGGGCTCGCTCGATAGCGCGTGCCGTCGGGACGCAGCCAGTCCATCTCGCCGTCGGGTCTTCGCCGCATCGGCCAACCGTGTTCATGGACGAGTCGATGGTGGAACGAGCAGATCAGGGCGAGGTTCTCGAGCTCCGTTCGACCGCCGTGGTGCCACCACCGGACGTGGTGCGCCTCGGTGAATCGTCGCATCCCACAGCCCGGGAAGCGACACTCGCGATCGCGATAAGACACCTGGCGGAGCATCCACGCGGGAGGCTCTCGCCTGGCGCGCTCCCAACCCGATCACGTTGCCCAGACGGTCTTCCAGCACGATCTGCGTTCTGGCGTTGCAGAGTGCTCGACGCACCGAGGCCGGATGGAGCACCGGACCGTCCTCGACCTCGCAGCCACCGCTGCCCTCTTCCAGGCCCTTGGCCTGTGCGTGGATCACCACCGTTGCCCGGTCCGGGTCGCCATCGAGCGCGATGCGCGCCGAGCACATCGCGACGAGCGCGTCGGCCCGCCGCGCGTCCGCGCCGCTCGTGCCGTCCTCGTCCGGCATGGCCGGGATGGTTCGGGCGACGCGCTCGAGCGCTCGGGCCACGACGGCGCCTTCGGCGGCAGGCAGCTCGGCCTCCAGTGCGAAGCGGCGTCCCTCGTCGAAGTACCACCAGCCCACAGACCGCGCGCGAGCCGGCCCGACCACATCATCCATCGTGGCCTCCTCTTCGAGGTCGCCCCTGCGGCGGATCGCCCCACACGAGACGCGCCGAGCCCACACGATCAACCGCTCTTCGGATCCCGGCGTCGCGAACCGCGTCGCTCGACCAGCTTGTCGATGCCGAGCGCGCCGCTCGAGAGAGCCTGCGCGAGCCGGGGGAGGTGTTCCAGCGCGAAGGCGGCGGCGATCCAACGGCGCGACTTCCAGTCCGAGAGCGCGTAGCGGATCGAGAGGAGGTGCGCGGGATCGCGCGCGCCCTGCTCGCGCCACGCCTCCGAGCCCACGAGGCGGACGATCGAGGACAAGAGCTCGCGGTGCGCCGCCCCCACACTCGCGTGCGCCACATCCACGGCACCGATTAGCGTCGAATCGAACATACGTTCGTACCGTAGTCCGTTCGACGGGCCGGTCTGTGAGGTCGGTCACGTTAGGTGAAGGACCGGCGAGGGAGAAACGGACCGGCGAGGAAGAACGGGCTACGCTCCGACGCCATCTCGAGTTCGCGACGGGAGGCCCGATGGCGTCGGAGACGTTCACGTTCTACATCCAACCCTGGTATCGCAAGTCGCCGTTCTTCGAGGCGACGAAGCGCCACGGGTGCAAGAGCTGGGGCATCTACAACCACATGCTGCTCCCGACGCTGTACGAGGATCCCGTCGCCGAGTACTGGGCGCTGCTGAACGACGTGACGCTGTGGGACGTCTCGGTCGAACGGATCGTCGAGATCACCGGGCCCGACGCGTTCGAGTTCACGAACCTGCTCACCTGCCGTGACCTCTCGACGTGCGCGGTGGGGCAGTGCAAGTACGCGATCCTCACCGCCCGGCACGGCGGGTTCGTGAACGATCCCGTGCTCCTGCGGCTCGAGGAGGACCGGTTCTGGCTCGCGCTCGCCGACTCCGACGCGCTCCTGTACGCGAAGGGCGTGGCGGCGTTCGCCGGCACGGATGTCGACCTCGACGAGCCGGACGTCTCGCCACTCCAGGTCCAGGGCCCGAAGAGCCGGCACGTGATCTCCGACCTGTTCGGCGAGGAGGTCGCCGGGCTCCGCTACTACTTCTGCGAGGAGACCGAGGTCGATGGCATCCCGGTCGTGGTCTCGCGCACGGGGTGGACCGGCGAGGTCGGGTACGAGATCTACCTGCGCGACGGGAGCCGCGGCGACGACCTGTTCGAGCGGGTGTTCCAGGCCGGCGAACCGCACGGGATCCGGGTCATCGCGCCGTCGGAGGCGCGCCGGATCGAGGCCGGGATCTTCAACTTCGGCTCGGACATGCGGTTCTCGGACACGCCGATGCACGTCACCGGGCTCGAGAAGTACGTCGAGCTCGACCAGGAGGCCGACTTCATCGGCAAGGACTGGCTCCGCCGCTTGCGCGACGAGGGCGTCGACCGCAAGCTCGTCGGCGTGGAGATCGGCGGACCGCCGATGAGCGACGAGGGCGCGCTGAACGACTTCTGGCCTGTGCTCGACGGCGACGAGCGCGTGGGGCGGATCACCGCCGGCGCGTGGTCGCCGCGCCTGGAGAAGAACGTCGGCTACGCGTGGGTGCCGATCGCGTTCGAGGCGCCAGGGTCCGCGCTCGAGGTCGAGACGCCGCGGGGGCGGGTGCCGATCACGGTCGCGGCGCTGCCGTTCGTCGACCCCGGCAAGGACATCCCGAAGTCGTGAGCGAGAGCGTCCGGTTCGACCGCGCGGCCGAGATCTACGATCAGACGCGCGCGATCTCGGCCGATGCCATGGCTCGGACGACCGAGCTGCTCGCGTCCGAGTTCGACGGGCGGGGCCGCGTGCTCGAGGTCGGCGTCGGCACGGGGCTGCTCGCGCTGCCGCTGCATGATGCCGGCGTCCCGCTCGCGGGGCTCGACCTCACCGAGGCGATGGTGAGGAAGCTCCTGGAGAAGTCCGGCGGGGAGGCGCCGTTCCCGCTCGTGCTCGGCGACGCGACGCGGATGCCGCTCGCGGACGCGGCGTTCGGCGGCGCGTACCTGCGGTGGGTGCTGCACCTGATCCCGGACTGGCAACGCGTCCTCGCCGAGACCGTTCGGGTCGTCCGCCCCGGCGGCGTGTTCCTCGTGGAGCTCGGCGCGTACGACGAGGAGCGGTTCGCGGTCCAACGGCGCTTCGGCGAGATCGTGGGGGTATCGCTCGATCCCGTGGGCCTGAACTGGGCGGAGTACGGGGCCCTCGACGCCGAGATGGGCGGTCATGGGGCGACTCTCCGGATCCTCCCGGCGGTCCACGAGGTCTGGGAGGACGCGCTCAGGGACTTCCTCGACGGGATCGAGCAGGGCCGGTACTCCTGGACGTGGCAGGTGCCGGACGACGTTCGGCGCCGAGTGACCTCCGAACTGCGTCCCTGGGCGGCCGAGCGGTTCGGCCCGCTCGACGAGGTGCGACGGTCGACGCTCCCGCAGGTCTGGCGCGCCTACGACCTGCCCGGCTAGGCACGCAGGGACCCACCTGCGGCTATCCTGTCGACATCGGGCCGGCGAGCCGGTCCGCCATCGCTCCCGAGGAGGCTCCGAGCTCATGCCGATCACCGAGGTCGAGAAGATCTGGATGGATGGGGAGCTCGTGGACTGGCGCGACGCCAAGATCCACGTGCTCAGCCATGCGTTGCACTACGGCAGCGGCGTCTTCGAGGGGATCAGGGCCTACGAGACCGAACGCGGGGCGGCGGTCTGGCACCTCGACGAGCACCTCAAGCGCCTGTTCCGTTCGGCGAAGCTCTACCACATGGACATCCCCTACTCGATCGAGGCGATCGGCGACGCGATCAGGGAGGTCATCCGAGCGAACGACCTCAAGGCCTGCTACATCCGGCCGGTCGTCTATCGCGGGTACGGCGAGATGGGAGTGAACCCGCTCGACGCGCCGATCAACGTGTTCATCGCGGTCTGGCCGTGGGGCGCCTACCTCGGCGAGCACGCGCTCGAGAACGGCGTGAGCATCAAGATCTCCTCGTGGCGCCGGAACTCGCAGAACGCGCTCCCGTCCTCGGCCAAGGCCACCGGCCAGTACATCAACGGCGTCCTCGCGAAGATGGAGAGCGTCATGGCCGGCTACGACGAGGCCGTGCTGCTCAACGACCACGGCTACATCACCGACGGCTCGGGGGAGAACCTGTTCATCGTCCGCGACCGAACGGTGACGACGCCGCCGATCCAGGCGGGGTGCCTCGACGGGATCACCCGCAGCAGCGTGATCACGATCGCCCGCGACCTCGGGTACGAGGTGACCGAGGAGAACCTCGTCCGCACCGACCTGTACAACGCCGACGAGTGCTTCTTCACCGGGACGGCCGCCGAGATCACGCCGGTCCGCGAGGTGGACCACCGTCCGGTCGGCGAGGGGACGCGCGGGCCGATCACGAAGGAGCTGCAGGGCGCGTTCTTCGCGGCGACCAAGGGTGAGACCGAGAAGTACGCGGACTGGCTGACCTACGTGAACGACTGACGCCGCGGCGTCACTCGGGCGGCGGCATCGCGACGATCAGCGTGTCGTCGTCGAGCCACACGGGTCCCCACAGCTCGGGGTCGAGCATCGTGTCCTCGCCGCTCGCGAGGTCGAGCACCCAGATCCCCGGCGCGCCCTGGTAGGCGATCTTCGAGCCGTCTGGCGACCAGACCGGGTGCCGCGGCGACGAGCAGGACGGCCGATGCGGCCGCCGTGCGGAACGCATTCCCGCGATCCCGCGTCGTCACGGCCGAGGAGGATGCCAGACCCTCGCGGCGTTGGGGGCCGTTCCATGACCCGGGGTCATCGAGGGACCGGCCGATGTTCATCCCGCCCGCCGGGAGGGTAGGCTCGCCCCTCATGGACGAGGAAGCCCGGTACCGCCTCCCGCGCACGGTCGTGCCCCGCCGGTACGACCTCGTGCTCGAACCCGACCTGGACGCGTTGACGTTCGCCGGAAGCGAGTCGGTGACCGTCGAGGTCCAGGACCGCGTCGACGAGATCGTCCTGAACGCACTCGACCTCGAGGTCGGACCCGGCAGCCTCGAGGGCCCGGGCGGGACGCTCGAGGTCTCGTCGGTCCGGATCGACCCCGAGACCGAGCGGGCCCACCTCCTGCTCTCGGGGACCGCGGAGCCGGGGGAGTGGGTCCTGCACCTCGAGTTCCGAGGGCGCCTGTCCGAGCAGCTCCACGGCTTCTATCGGTCGACCTACACGGACGAGGGCGGCGTTGCCCACACGATCGCGACCACGCAGTTCGAGTCGACCGACGCGCGGAGGGCGTTCCCCTGCTGGGACGAGCCCGACATGAAGGCGGTCTTCGGCGTCACGATCGTGACGAAGCCCGAGCTGATCGCGATCTCGAACGGCCCGGAGCTCGGGCGCGAGGAGAACGGCGACGGCCGCGTCCGGGTCCGGTTCGACGACACGATGGTGATGTCGACGTACCTCGTCGCGTTCGTGGTGGGTCCGCTCGAGGCGACCGAGCCGGTCGACGTGGACGGCGTGCCGCTCCGGATCGTGCACCAGCCGGGGAAAGGCCACCTCACGGCGTTCGCGCTCGACGTGGGGGCGTTCAGCCTGCGGTTCTTCGCCGAGTACTACGGGATCCCGTACCCGGACAAGAAGATGGACATGGTCGCGCTCCCGGACTTCGCCCAAGGCGCGATGGAGAACCTCGGACTCGTCACGTACCGCGAGAGCCTGCTGCTCGTCGACCCCGACACGGCGACACAGCCCGAGCTCGCGCTGGTCGCCGACGTGATCGCCCACGAGCTCGCGCACATGTGGTTCGGCGACCTCGTGACGATGCGATGGTGGAACGGCATCTGGCTGAACGAGGCGTTCGCGACGCTGATGGAGCTGCTCGCGGTCGACGCCTACCGGCCCGATTGGGAGCGCTGGAGCCAGTTCCTGCGCTCGCGCGCGATCGCGTTCGAGGTGGACGCGCTCGAGAGCACGCGCTCGATCGAGTACCCCGTGCGCTCGCCCGACGACGCCGCGGGGATGTTCGACATCCTCACGTACACGAAGGGCGCGGCGGTCCTGCGGATGCTCGAGCAGTACCTCGGCGCCGAACGGTTCCGCGACGGGATCCGCCGCTACCTCGACGAGCACCGGTTCGGGAACACCGAGACGCACGACCTGTGGGACTCGATCGAGAAGGCGACCGACGAGCCGGTCCGGCGGATCATGGACGGCTGGATCTGGCAGGGCGGGTATCCGATGGTCTCGGCCGCGCTGGGCGACGCCGCGGTCGACCTCACGCAGCGCCGGTACCTGATCTCGGGCAAGGAGGAAGACACCGTTTGGGACGTTCCCCTGCTCGTGCGGACCTCGCGCGGGACCGACCCGGTGCTGATCGAGCCCGACGGCGCCTCGATCGACGCACCCGACGACGGCTCGGTCGTCGTGAACGCCGGCGTGCACGCGTTCGTGCGGGTCGCGTACGACGACGAGCTGCTCGGGCGCCTCACCGAGGAGCTGCGGTCGCTCTCGACCGATGAGCGGACGCAGCTCGTCGACGACACGTGGGCGTCGGTCGTGGCGGGCCGGCGTTCGGCCGTCGACTTCTGCCGGTTCGCCGAGTCGTTCAAGGAGGAGACCGAGCTGCCGGTCTGGCAGGCGCTCCTGCAGGGCCTGACGTGGTGCGAGCGGTTCCTCACGGGCGGGCCGCGCGAGCACTTCCGCTCCTGGATCCGCGGCCTGCTCTGGCCCGTGATCGAGCGGATCGGCTGGGAGCCGCGCGAGGGCGAGCGGGACCTCGACAAGCCGCTGCGCGGGGCACTGGTGTCGGCGCTCGGCGTCCTCGGCGCCGACCCGCAGGCGTACGGCCTCGCGATGGAGATCGAACGAGAGTCCCGCGGCGACGGCCAGGTGGATCCGTCGCTCGTCGCGGCGTCGGTCGGGATCGTAGCGGCCGGCGGAACGCCCGAGGACTACGACCGCTTCCTCGAGGCGACGAAGTCCGCCCGGACGCCGCAGGAGGAGCTCCGGTACCTCTACGCGCTCCCGGACTTCCGCGACGAGGTGCTCGTGGACCGAACCACGACGATGGCGCTCGGCCCCGACATCCGGGCGCAGAACGTCCCGGGGGTGCTCGCGCGGTCGATGGCGAACCGCGACCACGGCGGGCTCGCGTGGACCTTCGTGAAGGCCCACTGGGACGAGATCGTGGCGAAGGTGGCGCCCACCACGCTCGTGTACGTGGCGGACGGGATCCGGTTCCTCACGCGTCCCGAGGACGTCGAGGACACCGCGGCGTTCTTCGAGGCGCACCCGATCCCGCAGTCGGCGCTCATCCTCCGGCAGGCGCTCGAGCGGCAGGCGGTGAACGCGGGGTTCCGTACGCGCGCTACGCCGGAGCTGATGTCGGCGTTCGCGAGCGGCGCCGAGCTCTCGGCGAGCTAGGAGAGCGCGTCGAGGTCGCCGTTCGCCCCGCAGACGATCACGACCACGCGCTCGTCGGGTTCCGGCACGTAGGCACCCGAGAGGACCGCGGCGACCGCGGTCGCGCCTCCCGGCTCCGCGAACACGCGCACCGAATCCCACAGGCGACGCTGCGCGTCGCGGATCGCGTCGTCCGAGACGAGGACCACGCGCTCGACGAACTTCGACACGACGGCGAACGAGATCTCGCCGGCACGCCGGCACCCGAGCGAGTCGCTCGCGTAGCCGCCGTAGGTGACGTCGACCGGCTCGCCGGCCTCCAGCGCCGAGGTCATGCAGGTGCTCGTCTCGGGCTCGACGCCGATCACGCGCGTCCGGCCCTCGTACCAGGCGGCCACGCCACCGATCAGCCCGCCGCCGCCGATCGCGACGAGCACCGTGTCGGCTTCGGGAACCTGCTCGGCGAGCTCGAGTCCGATCGTCCCCTGGCCGGCGACGATCTCGGGCTGGTCGAACGCGTGCATCACGAGCGCGCCGGTCTTCCCGGCCCGGCCGCGGCTCGCCTCGAGCGCCTCGTCGTAGTAGCCATCGGCGACCGTGACGTCGGCGCCGAGCGCGCGGATCCGTTCGGCCTTGAGCTTGGGGGAGTTCGACGGCACGAAGATCTCGGCGCGGTGGCCGAGCGTGTGTGCCGCGTACGCGACCGCGAGGCCGAAGTTCCCCCCCGAGGCCGCGATCACGCCGGTCTCCGGCACCTCGGACGAGAGCATCTTGTTGAACGCGCCGCGCGGCTTGAACGAGCCCGTGTGCTGCATGAGCTCGAGCTTCAGCGTGAGCCGCCCGGGCACGCCGAACGTCCCGAGCGCGAGCTCGAGCACCGGCGTCCGGCGCACGCGCGCACCGATCCGCTCGTGCGCGGCGCCGATCTCCACGGGCCCGACGGTGGGGGTCACGGGCAGAGACCCTAACGCTCGTTTGACACTTCGAACGGCCCCGCCCTACGTTCGGGACCGAACCACCCCTGCCGGAAGGAGCCGTTCCACGGGCGCGAACGCCACGATCGACGGCGTCGAGATCTCGACCGACCACTGGATCGGCGGCGAGCGCGTCGGCTCCACTCAGGCCTTCGAGGACCTCTCGCCGATCGACGAGCAGGTCATCGCCGAGATCGCCCGCGGCGGCGGCGCAGAGGCGGACCGGGCGCTCGAGGCGGCGCAGGCCGCGTTCGACACGTGGGGACGGACCTCGCCCCAGGATCGCGCGAAGGTGCTCCATCGGGTGGCGGAGCTCGTCGAGGAGCGCGTCCCCGAGCTCGCGCCGGTCGAGACCCGCGACAACGGCTCGCTCCTGCGTTCGCATCTGAACTCGGTGATGCCGCGGGTCGCGCGCAACTTCCGATTCTTCGCCGACCAGCTGATGGAGCTCGGCGACGAGGCGTTCGAGATGAACGACTTCGTCAGCAGGACCGAATGGGACCCGTCCGGGGTCACGGTCGTCATCACGCCGTGGAACGCCCCGCTGATGCTCGCCACCTGGCGGATCGCGCCGGCGCTCGCATCGGGCAACAGCGTCGTGGCGAAGCCGCCGGAATGGGCGCCGCTAACCGCCTCCCTGCTGGCCGACATCACGCGCGAGGCGGGTCTGCCGGACGGCGCGTTCAACGTCGTGCAGGGGATCGGCGAGGAGGCCGGCGCCGCGCTCACCGCGCACCCGAAGGTCGATCGGATCGCGTTCACCGGGTCGATCGAGACCGGGAAGCTCGTCGCGCAGTCCGCGGCCGCGAACCTCACGCCGGTCTCGCTCGAGCTCGGAGGGAAGTCGCCGTTCGTCGCGTTCGCCGACGCGGACCTCGACGCGGTCGTGAAACAGGCCGTGAACCAGTTCGACAACGCGGGGCAGGTCTGCCTCGCGGGGACGAGACTGATCGTCGAGCGCTCGATAGTCGATGCCTTCCTCGAGCGGTTCCTCGAGGCCGCCGGCGCGATCCGCCAGGGCGATCCGCGCGAGGAGACGACCGACATCGGCCCGCAGATCACGCGCGAGCACTTCGAGCGCGTGGACGGGTTCGTGCAGCGCGCGAAGGCCGAGGGCGCGACCGTCCTGCTCGGCGGCGGCCCGAACGAGGAGCTCGGCGGCCTCTACTACCGGCCGACGTTGTTCTCCGACGTGCCCGAAGGCGCCGAGGTGCTCCGCAAGGAGGTGTTCGGGCCCGTCCTCACGATCCAGACGTTCCAGACCGAGGACGAGGCGATCGCGTTGGCGAACGAGACCGACTACGGGCTCGCCGCGATCCTCTACACCGCCGACCGCGAGCGGGCCGAGCGCGTCTCCGAGCGCCTCGTCGCCGGCACCGTCTGGGTGAACTGCTTCTTCGTGCGCGACCTGCGTGCGCCGTTCGGCGGAGCGAAGTCCTCGGGCGTCGGGCGCGAGGGCGGAGTCTACAGCTTCGACTTCTACGCGGACGTGAAGAACGTCTGCACGGCACCCTGGTCTCGAGGAGCAAAGCGGTAGGCCAATTGAGACAGGAGGACTGAATGGGCGAGATCGTCGGCGCGGCCCTCGTGGCGCACGTCCCCACGATCATGCTGCCGGAGGAGGTGCGGCTCGAGATCAACGAGGGCAAGGAGATCACCCTCGTCCCGGGCCTGCACCGCATCAAGCAGGAGAACCTCGACCGGCTGAAGCCGGACGCCGTGATCGTGTTCGACACGCACTGGGAGTCGACGTTCGAGCACATCGTGACCTCGCACGACCGGCGGCAGGGCAAGTTCACGAGCCACGAGCTGCCGCGCGGCATGAAGCAGATCGCGTACGACATGCCCGGCGATCCCGAGCTCGCGAAGCTGATCGAGGCGCAGGCCGAGGGCCGCGACGACTGCTGGATCCTCGCGAACGACGACCCGTACCTGCCCCTGTTCTACGGCACCGTGAACATCTGGACGTTCCTCGGCGACCCGGACACCGCGTGGCTGAGCGTGGCGCTGAACCAGTGCTGCGACACGAACGACTTCCTGCTGTTCGGCGAGCTGATCGGCAAGGCGATCGAGCAGAGCGACCGGCGCGTGGTGCTGCTCGCGTCGGGCGGGATGACGCACCGGTTCTTCAACTTCAAGGATCTCCGCAAGCGCGAGAGCCAGAAGGCGCCCGACAACATCTACGACCGCAAGTACTACGACGCCGACATGGAGGTGCTCGCGAAGTTCGAGAAGGGCGACCACGCCGGGGTGATCGACGGCATGCCCGAGTACCGCAAGGCGTACCCGGAGGGGCACTTCGGCCACTACCTGATGATGGCGGGGGCGCTCGGCGGGCGGGCGTGGACCGCGCCGGGGGAGCAGTTCAGCGAGTACGAGGCGTCGGTGGGGACGGGCCAGGTCCACGTGTGGTTCGAACGGCCCGAGGCGGGCTGGACAGCATAGTCGGGCTCACGAGCCCTCTGCCTGGCTCCTCGGCTCGTACCGCATCGCGACCGCACCCGAGCCGAATTCCAGCCGGCTCACGAGCTTCAGGTCGATCGGCTTCGAGAGCCCCGCGAACAGCGTCGGGCCGTGGCCCGCGAGCCTGGGATGCACGACGACTTCGTATTCGTCGATCAATCCCAGCTCCGTCAATGCGAGCGGGAGCTTCACGCCTGCCACGAACAGCCCCTCGCCCGACTCCTGTTTGAGTTGCCAAACGGCCTCCCCCGGATCCCCCCGCACGAGCTCCGCGTTCCAATCGACCCGGTCCAGGGTGCTCGACACGACGTACTTCCTCGCCGCGTCGATGGTCCGGGCGAAGGGTTCCATCCAATCGGGCCTCACACCCGTCCGCGCCGGCTGCCGCCACGCCGCCTCCATCATCTCGTAGGTCACCCGGCCGAAGAGAAGGGCATCGGCCCGGGCGATGCTCTCGGCCGCGTGGTGGTGCAGGTCTTCGTCCACGACGCCCTCACGATGGTCGACGCACCCGTCCAACGTGACGTTGATGGAATACCGAAGTGGTCGCATCGAAGGACGCGCTCCTCAGGTCCACCAGGTCTCGAGCCCGAGGTCCTCGGCGATGACCGTCGCCGCATTGTAGCCGCACGCGCCGCCGATCGAGCCGCCGGGATGGGTCGACGCGCCGCACATGTAGACGTTCGAGAACCCGGTGCGGTACGGCGGGTACTCGTGGAACGGCCGGAACACCCCGAGCTGGTCCTGGCTCATCTCGCCGTGGTTCCAATCGCCGTGGCGCATCGACGGCATCACCCGCTCGATGTCGATCGGGCTCGAGATGTACCGGCCGACGATCGCGTCGGGCTCGAGCCCGCTTTCGAGGTACGGGCGCCAGCGGTCGAGCACCACGGCCGCGTACTCCTCCTTCAGCCCCTCCCATGCCGCCGAGCCGCCGTCGCGGAGCTCGTACGGCGCGATCTGCTCGCAGAAGCACGACTCCTTCCCCGGCGGGGCGAGCGACGGGTCGAACACCGACGGGTGGACCGTGAACAGCCCCGGCTGCCGCGGCGGGACGCCGAGCCGGCAGTCGCTCGCGTTGTCGTCGAGCACGTCGAGCGACTCGCAGAGCGACACCGCGAAGCACCGCTGCACCGCCGGCTCGAACTCGGCCGCCTTCCACCGCACCGGCGCGTCGAGCGCGAGGTAGACGCAGAACATCGACATCACGTCGTATCGCCAGCGCTGGCAGGCGCGCCGCAGCGTCTCGTCGAGCGAGTCCTCGCCGACGAGGTCGAGGAACGTGTGCTTCGGATCGAGGTTCGAGATCAGGGTGCCCTCGACCGGGATCGTCGTCCCGTCCTCGAGCTTCACCGAGCGCGCGCCGTCCCCGTCGACGTCGATGCGCGCGACCGGCGCGTCCAGCCGGATCTCGCCGCCGTGCTCGACGAGGAACGACGCCATCGCCTGCGCGAGGTTGTTCGAGCCGCCCTCGCTGATCGCCCAGCCGTACGGCTCCATCGAGCCGGCGACCATCACGGGGTAGTTCGCGCCGAGCCCGAACACGTCGCCCGTCCCGGCGAGCTGCGCGACCCAGAACCCGACCCACGTCTGGACCTCCGGTGATTCGAATAGGTCGCGCGCGACGTGGTTCGGCGCCGTGAGGAACTGCCGGATCAGGCCGAGGCCGTCAGTCGACCCCTCGAGCGGCGCGAGATCGCTCGAGGGCGGCCCTGGCGGTGCGAACATCGCGGGGATGAACCCGTCCCGCAGCACCTCGAGGTAGACCTGCGCGACCTCGCGGAACGTGTCCGCGTCGCGCTTGGAGAACCGGGCGATCCGCTCGACCGTCGTGTCGAGGTCGCGCGAGCACACGAGCGCCCGCCCGTCGGGGAACACGTGGCCGAACTGGTTCTCGGGCCAGAGATAGGTGGCGCCGAACCGCTCGAGGTCGAGGTCTCGATAGACCGGGCCCATGTGGATGATCCCGTGGAAGTTCGAGTGGAAGTTGTGCCGGAAGCCCGGCGCCGCGACCTCCTTCGTCGCGCAGCCGCCGCCGACCACGTCCCGGGCCTCGAGCACGAGGACCCGCTGGCCCGCCTTCGCGAGGTACCCGCCGCAGGCCAGGCCGTTGTGCCCGCCGCCGACGATGACGACGTCGTAGCCGCCCTCAGGCATCCGGGCCGCCCGAACCGCCGCCCGGGCCGCTCGGGCCGTCGGGACCCTCGTCGGCCCAGAGCTGCTGGGCCTCCTTCCACGCCTGGGCAGGGGAGAGGTCGGGGTCCATCGGGAAGAACTTCGCGCCCTCGAACGCGTTCGCCGGCGGCGTGAACGCCCCGCGCCGGATCAGCCGGCCGATGTTCCGCCGGTAGATCGCGTCGACCTCCTCGTGTGACCACGGGTCCTGGCGGAGCCAGAGGTTCTTCGGATGGATCGGCTCCTCGTACATCCGCCGGAAGACCTCGGTCCGCAGGTCCTTCATCCAGTTCGAGTTCAGGTTCATCACGCGGAACTGGCGGAGCGCCTCGATGTCGACGATCCCGCTCACGAACGTGTTGTAGCCGGAGGTCGAGTACGAGACGACGTTGCCCATGTAGTCGACGATGTGCGACTGGCCGCCCGCGATGTCCATCGGGTGCCGCATCTTCGGGTGCAGGTACACCGGGCCGACGTTCGGCGCGAGGATGTAGACGTTGTTGAAGTGCGCGTGCGCGCGGTTCTGCAGCATCCACGTGCCGCCACCCGGGTAGCCGACGTTCGTCATCGGGACGGCCTCGCTCGGCCGGTACACGACCTCGGCGCCGTTGAACGCGAGCGCGCGGACCGCCTCGGGGTACTCGCCGTCGGAGCAGCAGATCGTGCCGAGGTTGCCGATGTCGTCGGTCCGCAGCACCGGGTAGAACGCGTCGATGTCGTCGCCGAACATCTCGACCCACCGGTCGTACACGTCGTGCGGCGTGCACGAGCGCTCGCGGCACCACAGGTGGTTCTTGGCGGCCTTGTGGACGACCTCGCCCGTCGGCGAGATCACGAACAGCGTGTTGAAGTAGCGGTCGTCCATCACCTCGGGCCAGCGGGCCTTCGACTGGACGACGAGGTAGGTCTCGTACATCTTCGCAAGCTCGCCGAGCCGCTCGGACTCCTCGCCCGGGATGTCGATGAACAGGTCACGCGCCGCCGTCACGTGCGGGACGTCGAACGCCTCGTCGGTGAACCCGGTGAGCGCGCCCTCGGCGAGCGCGATCAGCCTTACCGGCATGTTGATCGAGATGATGCCCATCGCCGCGTGGATCGCGTCCTCGATCGTGTCGAGGTTCTGGGCGATGTCCCTGCGCTCGCCGACGCCGTGCACCACCGTCGAGATCCCGACGGCCAGGTACGGGGCGACCGGCTTGCGGGGCTGCTTGCCGTTCTCGGTGGTCGGCTCGTCCATCGCGGTTCCTCCGGCTCCATGTGTGTGCGTGTGCGGCCCATCCTCCCATCGGCCCGCCGGAACGGTCCACGGGCGGGCGCTCAGTGCATCCGATGGCCGCCGTCGACGTTGACCGTCTGGCCGGTGATGAACCCGGCCGCCGGGCTGGCGAGGTAGGCGATCGCCTCCGCGACGTCCTCGGGGCTGCCGCGGCGCTTGATCGCCTGGTCGGCGCCGATCTCCGCGAACAGCTCGCCCTCGGGATCCTCCTCCGCCGAGCCCTCGGTCTCGATCATGCCGGGCGTGATCACGTTCACCGTGATGCCGAGCGGGCCGGCCTCGGCGGCGAGCGAGCGCGTGAACCCGATGATCCCGCCCTTGCTCGAGAGATAGGGCGTGAGCTCCGGGTAGCCGATCAGGAAGGCGGCCGTCGAGATGTTCACGATCCGGCCGTAGCCGCGCTCCCGCATCGATGGGTAGACCGCGTGGGTCACGAGGAACACGCTGTCGAGGTTCGTGGACAGGACCCGCCGCCACTCCGAAAACGTGAGCTCCTCGAACGGCGTGTGCGGGTAGATCCCGGCGTTGTTCACGAGCACGTCGATCCGGCCGTGGGTGTCGAGGACCTTCGTGACCGCGGCGGCGATCCCGGACTCGTCGGTGACGTCGACCTCGTGCGGCTCGGCGGCGAGGCCCTCGCTCGAGATTGCCTCCGCGGCTGCTTCCGCCGCCGGGCCGTCCTTGTCGAACAGCGCAACCCGGGCCCCGTCCCGGGCGAGCCGGGCGGCGGCCGCGCGGCCGATCCCGCGCGCGGCGCCGGTGATGATCGCGACCTGGCCTTCGAGTGGCGGCACCCCGCGATGCTAGTGCAGGCGGCCGGGGCCGATTAGCCCACGCCGGCGGTTCCGGGGTAGCGTTCGAGTTTCCGGACTGGAGGAGGGTAGGTCGTGGAGGACAAGCCGCTGGTCGTCACCGAGGAGTACGAACGCCTCGGGGGCAAGAAGCTCTCCCTGATCGACGTGCTTGCACAGTCGGTCGGGTTCATGGGGCCCGTGTTCGCGAGCGCGTTCGTCCTGCCGCTGATGTTCGGCTTCGGGTTCTCCGGCCGCGGGGCCGGCACCTCGTCGGGCCTGGTCGTCCTGCTCTCGGCGATCGGCGTCTTCGCGCTCGCGTGGATCGTGTCCCGGTACGCGAAGAAGATCCACGCGGCGGGCGCGCTCTACGACTACGTGACGCAGGGTCTCGGCAAGACCGTCGGGGCTTCGGCCGGATGGCTCTACTACAGCGGCACGATCGTGCTCACGACGGCCCTCGGCGTCCTGCTCGGCGGGTACGTGCACGACAGCCTCCTGCCGGAGTTCGAGATCGGGCCGTTCTTCCCGGTCTGGGTGTGGGACGCGATCCTCGCGCTCGGCCTGTTCGCCGTCCTGTACTTCGGTGTGCAGATCTCGACCCGGGTCCAGCTGACTCTCGCGCTGATCTCGATGGCCGTGGTCCTGATCTTCGTCATCACGGTCATCGTCGACCTCGGCTCGGACAACGACTTCGCGAAGGTATTCGACCCGACGCCCGAAGGCGGGTTCTCCGGGATCCTGTTCGGGGTGCTCTACGGGGTCCTGGCCTTCGTCGGGTTCGAGACCGCGGCGAACCTGGCCGAGGAAACCGCCGATCCGAAGCGGTCGATCCCACGGGCCGTGCTCGGAGCGGTCCTGATCGTCGGGGTCTTCTACCTGATCGTGGCGTACGTGGAGGTCGCGGGCTTCGGGTTCGATCTCGCGGTGATCCTCTCGCCTGAGGTCGCCGGGGCGCCGCTGTTCGCCCTGGCCGCGCCCGGCGCCACCGAGTTCGGGTCGGAGTTCTGGCTGAAGACGCTCCTCATCGTGGTCTTCCTCGACATGCTCGCGGTGTACATCGGGGCCGGGGTGGCCTCCACGCGAGGCGTGTTCGCCCTGGCGCGGGACCGGCGTCTGCCGAAGGGGCTCGCGTCGGTGTCGAAGTACGGGACGCCGACCGCCGCGATCGTGCTGCTGATCGTCATCCAGGCGGGGTGGATCTGGCTGGCGGAGGGCAACGACACGATCTTCGCGCTCCCGGACGTCCCGCACTACTTCTCGATCTTCGCCTGGGGCGCGGCGTTCGGCGCGTTCGCCCTCATCGTCGTCTACCTCCTGCTGTCGGTCGGCGGGCTCGTCGGCCTGCGGGGGGACCAGGGCTTCGGCGGCGTCGTGCTCGCGGCGATCGTCGGGATCGCGATCAGCATCGGGGCGATCTTCGGCTCGTTCTACAAGGTCCCCAGCCCGCTCTGGCTCGCCTCGTTGTACGCGCTCATCTGGGGAGGTATCGGCCTCGTCTACATGCTCGCCGTCCGCGGACGCGCGCCGGCGAGCGAGGCGCTCGCGGAGCTGCGCGGGTAGTCGCGCGTGGGTGAGGGACGGGCCGGGCCGCCCCGGCTCGTCCTCATCCTGTCCGAGAACTGGACGCTCACCCCGCCCGGCGACCTGCGCGCGCTCGTCGAGATGGCGGTCGATGCCGAAGATGAGGGCTTCGACGCCGTGATGGTGAGCGAGCACGTCGCGCTCGGCCCCGGCGCGGACGCGGACGGGGAGCCCGAGAACCCTCGCGACTACGCGCTCCCCGGCAACCAGGACCCCGCGATGCCGTGGCCGGACCCGTTCGTGCTGCTCGGCGCCGTGGCTGCGGCGACCGAGCGGCTCCGGCTCGTCGCGTCCTCGGTGATCGCGCCGCTCCGTCACCCGGTGCAGCTCGCCAAGCAGCTCGCGACGCTCGATCGGCTCTCGGGCGGCCGGCTCGTGGTGCAGCCGACCGTGTCGTGGTTGCGCTCGGAGTACGAGGCGCTGGGGGTGCCGTTCGAGCGGCGCGGGGCGCTCCTCGACGAGCACCTCGAGGCGTGGCGGGTTCTCTGGGGCCCGTCGCCTGCGTCGTACGAAAGTCGGAATTACCGGTTCACCGACGTCTACGTCGAGCCGAAGCCCTCCCGGCCCGAGGGCCCGCCGCTCTGGTTCGGCGGGCAGCGGCTGCACGACCGGCTGCTGCGGCGGCTGGTTGAGTACGGGAGCGGCTTCAATCCGCTCGGACGGCCGAGCGACGACGACCTCGAGCGGCTGCGGGCGGCGATGACCGCCGCGGGACGCGACCCGGCGGAGCTCGAGATGGTGGGCGGGACGCGAGGCCGGTTCCCCGACGCGGACTCGGTCGCCGACCTCGACGAGGCGCTCGCATCGATCCCCGGGCAGCTCGAGCGCGGGTTCACCACGATCTGCATCAAGCCGTCCCAGTTCCTCGACGAACCGGATGGGTTCGGCGCGTTCTGCCGGGAGGCGGTCGAGCGCGTGGGGTTCCTGACGACGTAGCCTTGGACGCATCAGGCCTTCCGCCCGGTCATGCGAAAGAATCGGGCGCGTTCGTAGGCAGTTCGAGGTCCTGGGGGATCGATCCCGTCGATGAGCGAGATCGTGCGGTTCGGCGCCGTGGGACGTGAGGCAGACCTTGCCGTCGCCCCTTCGCTCGACTTCGAGGCGTTCTTCCAGGTCGAGAAGGATCAGCTCTACCGGGCGCTCTGCCTCGTGACCAGGAACCGGTACGAGGCAGAGGACCTGACGCAGGAGGCCTTCGTCCGGGTGCTCGAGCGTTGGGACCGGGTTGCGGAGCTGGAAGACCCTCACGGCTACCTCTATCGGACCGCGATGAACGGGTTCCGCCGCCGGTACGGCCGGGCGATGAGGACCGCCAAGCGGTCACTGCGGCTCGTTCCCTCCGACGACCGGATCGCCGAGATCGACGAGCGTGATGCGACCCTTCGCGCCCTGGCCGGCCTCTCGCCCCGTCAACGGGCCGCGGTCGTCCTGACCGACATGCTGGGATTCACCTCAGAGCAGGCGGCTCGGATGCTCGGCATCAAAGCGTCGACGGTTCGGATGCACGCGTCCCGTGCACACGCGGCTCTCAAGGAGACGATGTCCCGTGAGTGAGTACCGATCCCTCCTCGAGCGGGCTGGAGCGACCTTCCCGCCGCTCGACCTCGAGCACGAGACCATCCTGCGCCGCCGGGACCGCAGGCGTCGGGGCCAGCGGATCGCGGCGGGGGTCGTCGGGATCGCCGTCTTCGTCGCGGCCGTCTGGATCGTGACGAGCGGCGGGCCGCTCGATCGCCGGCAGACGCCGGGCACCGAGCCTCCGGCGGTGAACCAGACCGATGCGGCCGAGATGGTCGTCCGCGGGTTCCTCGCGGCCTTCGGAGCGTTCGACGCGGAGGGGGCGATGACCTACGTGGCCGACGACGCCGACCCTGGGTGGATGATCGGTCTCGAGGCTTCGGCGAACGAGCGGGGCCTGGCCCTCGAGCTCGCCCTGCTCGAGGCTCAGCGCTACCGGCAGACGGTCACGTGGTGCGTGGCCTCGCCGTTGCGATCCGGAACGCGTGTTACCTGCGGGTTCGAATTCGACGCGATCGCGTCGGACGTGCTCGGGAAGGGCCCCTTCACCGGCAGCACGTTCGTGTTCACGGTTCGTGACGGAGAGATCGTCGAGGCCGTGGCGCGCCCGGATCTCGAGCGGTTCAGTTCCCGGGTGAGGGCGCCCTTCGCCGAGTGGGTCGCTGCGAGGCATCCGAAGGACTTCCCGGTGATGTACGGCACGGACTCCATCCCGTCGGATCCCGAGGGGTTCCGGTACGTGAGTGGCCGCCCCACCGAGGAGTCCATCCGGCTCTGGAGCCTCCGGATCCCCGAGTACGTCAAGGACGTGCGGCAGGAAGCCGCATAGGTCGTAGCCTGACGATCGTGGCGATGACTCGACAGGACGTGGTCGAGATCCTCGGGTGGCTCGATGGCGGCGACGTTGCTGTCTGGCTCGACGGTGGGTGGGGTGTGGACGCGTTGGTCGGCGAACAGACGCGTGATCACGACGACCTTGGCCTCATCGTGCGAGAGGACCACGTATCTCGGATGCGCGGGGTCCTTCACGAGCATGGATTCCGTCGATCAGGTGGCGTCCCTGTGAGCTTCGTTCTCCGCGACGAACGCGGCCGCGAAGTCGATGTTCACCCGGTCCGGTTCGACGATGGAGGGAACGGCCACCTCGAAGGTGACGACCGGGGGCCGTACGAGCATCCAGCGAACGCCTTCGCGGCGGCGGGGATCATCGCCGGTCGCCGCGTCGCCTGCCTCTCCGCGGAGGCTCAGATGGCCAACCACGCGTGGGGGTATGAACCGGGGCCAACCGATGTCCACGACACGGCGCTGTTGCACGAACGGCTGGGGACCGTGCTGGTGCCGCCGTTCGATGAGCGATAGCAGACCGAGGTCGGCCGATCACCCGGATCTCAGCCGTTCGGGCCGTCGACCTCGTAGGTCGGCGAGCCCTCCCCGCCCGCCCTGATCACCACGCTCCTCGACGGGCCGTCCGAAGGCGTGGACTCGCGGTGGACGAGCCCGCTCGGGATCACGAGGAACTCGCCCTCGCTCGCCATAACCGTGTCGTCGCCGAACTCGATCACGACGGTGCCCGAGAGCACGTACACGACCGTGTCGGCCTCGCCGTGGTGGTGCCAGCCGCTCGCCCATGCCGTCGCCTCCCTAGATCACGTCGAAGTAGCGACGGCGTTCCCACTCGGAGACCGCGTCGGCGGCCAGGAACCGCTCCCACTCCCAGCGCCCGGCCTCGGCGAAGTGCGCCACCACGTCCTTGCCGAGCGCCTCGTTCGCGAACGCGCCGTCGCGGAACCGCTCGACCGCCTCGCCCAGCGTGGCCGGCAGCGGCCGCACCGGCCGGTCGTAGTCGCGGCCCATGAGCGGCTCGCCCGGGTCGGTCTCGGCCGCGATCCCGTCGAGCGCCGAGGCCAGGACCCCGGCGATCGCCAGGTACGGATTCACGTCGGCGCCCGGCACGCGCCACTCGAGGCGCGTTGACTCGGCGCCCTCGACGAGTACGCGGCACGAGACCATCCGGCTGTCGAACCCCCAGGAGAGCCCGTTGCCCGAGAACTCGCCGCTGTTCGTCCGCCGGAACGAGTTCACGGTAGGCGCGTAGAACACCATGACCTCGGGCGCGCGTTCGAGCACGCCGCCGATCGCGTGCCGGAGCGCAGCCGAGATCCCGTCGGCGTCGTTCGCATCGTGGAACACGTTGCGGCCGTCGCCGTCGACGAGCGACAGGTGGAGGTGACACGACGAGCCCGTCGTGTCGGCGAACGGGCGCGCCATGAACGTCACGGCCATCCCCGCGTCGGCCGCGAACGCGCGCATCGCGAGCTTGAACAGCAGGTGCCGGTCGGCCATTTCGAGCGCGTCCCGGTACTCGAGGTTGATCTCCCACTGGCCGAGGCCCCACTCGACCTGGCTCGTCCACGGGCCGAGGTTCGACGCGGCCAGGCCGTCGCGGACACGCGAGAAGAACTCCTCGTACCGGTCGCCCGCCTGGATCGTGTAGTCGGCGCGGGCCAGCGTCGTCGGAACGAGCGACTCGTAGCCGTCGCGCCGCCCGTCGTCGTAGCTGCCGTGGTACATAGCGAACTCGAGCTCGCTCGCGACCTGCGGCGAGAGGCCGGCGGCGGTCACGCGTTCGATCTGGCGGCGCAGGATCGTCCGGGGCGCGACCGGCGCGAGCTCGTCCGAGCCCATCTCGACGAAGTCGGCCACGCAGATCGCGGTCCGGTCGAGCCAGGCCGCCGCGCGGAGCGTCCCGAGGTCGGGGACCAGCCGGACGTCGTGCCAGCCGGTGTGGTGGCCCGTGTACTCCTGCTCGGGCCCCGGCCACTGGTCCACGTCCCAGCCGAGCACGCACGAGCTGAGCGGGATGCCCTCGTGCAGGATCCGGCGGAACACGTCGACCGGCACGCGCTTGCCGACCGGGCGCCCGGTCACGTCCGAGGACGTCACGACCACGGTGCCGAACCCATCCAGGTCGTCCACGGTCAGTGCCGCATCCGAGCTCATCGCGTCAGCCACCCCCCATCGACGGGCAGGATCGCGCCGGTGATGAACGACGCGTCGTCCGAGAGCAGGAACGAGATCGCCGCCGCCACGTCCTCCGGCTCGCCGACGCGGGGCACCAGCATGCGCTCCTTCATGAAGTTCCACGCCTCGGGCGAGCGCAGGTCGCCGCCCGGGATGAACGAGGTCGCGATCGGCCCCGGCGCCACGGCGTTTACGCGGATGCTCCGGTCCGCGAGCTCGACCGCGAGCGCCTTCGTCAGCATCTTCACTCCGCCCTTCGACGCGTTGTAGTGGACCTGCGGATGGCCCGTCGACGCGACCACGACCTCCCCCTCGATCGTCGACAGGTTCACGACCGCGCCGCCGCCGGCCCCCGCGATCACCGGCGCGACGGCCTTCGTCACCACGTACATGCCCTTGAGGTTCGTGTCGAGCACGAGGTCCCACTCCTCCTCGGACAGCTCGTCGAACGGCGACATCCGCACCAGCCCGGCGTTGTTCACGAGGGACCGGATCGCCCCGAGCGAGGCCACGGCGCCGTCCAGGGCGGCCTCGACCTGCGCGGGCTCGCGCACGTCGGCCTCGAACGCGTCCGCGCGTCCGCCCTCCGACGCGATGAGCTCCGCCGTCTCCTTCGCGGCGTTCAGGTTCAGGTCGACGACCGCGACGGCCGCGCCCTCGCCGGCAAGGCGCCTCGCGGTGGCCCGGCCGATGCCCGATCCGGCGCCGGTCACGAACGCCGTCCGTCCGGAGTGATCGAAGCTCACGTCGGCTCCCACGCGGTTTCGGTCAGGTCGACCGCCAGCCCGCCTCCGTCGGCGACCAGGGTCGTCCCGGTGACGTAGGACGAGTCGTCGCAGGCGAGGAACAGGCAGCAGGCGGCGATCTCATCCGCCGTGGCCGGCCGACGGAGCGGGGTGAATCTCGTGACCACCCGATACGCGTCGCCGACCGAGGTCGCGCCGTCTCCGATCATGCCCTCCATGGCGCGGTCGCCCATCTCCGTGATCACCCAGCCCGGGAGGACCGCGTTCGCCCGGATGCCCTTCGGCCCGTAGTCGACGGCCACCGAGCGCGCGAGACCGAGCATCGCGGCCTTCGACGTGGCGTACGCGGCCGACGCGGTCCCGGTCACGAGCGCGGACACGCTCGAGACCAGGACGATCGATCCGCCGCCGCGCTCGAGCATCGCCGGGATCGCGGCGCGGACGAACCGGAACGCGCCGGTGAGGTTCACGTCGAGCGTTCGGGCCCAGCGCTCGTCCTCGACGTCCCCCGCCGCCCCGCCGAACCCGAGTCCGGCGTTCGCGACGAGGACGTCCATTCCGCCGAACGCCTCGACCGCCGCCGTGACCGCTCCACGCGCATGCTCCTCGTCGGCAACGTCGCCGGAGACGGCGAGCCCGCCGGTCTCGGTCGCGACGGCCTCGAGCGGCTCGGGCCGCCGGCCGGTCACGACGATCTTCGCGCCCTCCTCGACGAACCGCCGCGCCGTCGCCGCGCCGATCCCGGTGCCGCCGCCGGTGATCACCGCCACCTTGCCCTCGAGCCGCATCTCGCCTCCCACGGATGCGGCATAGTCTGCCCCAGATCGGCTGGCGGAGGACGCGTGGCCAACATGGAGCCGCTGCGGCGGGAGGACCACCCGGAGCTCGAGGAGCTCTGGCGCCTGTACGACGAGTCGATGTCGTTCGTCCCGAACAGCCTGTTCACGATGGCGCGCCGTCCCGAGATCCTCGAGGCGTTCAGCGAGCTCATCACCCAGATCTGGCGCACGGGCACCGTCCCGGTCGGCCTGAAGCCCCTCGTCGCGATCGTCGCGAGCACCGCGGCAGGGTGCCGCTACTGCCAGGCGCACGAGACGGTCGACGCGAAGCTCCGCGGGGTCGACGAGGCGAAGATCGCCGAGATCTGGAACTTCGAACGCTCGCCCCGATACGACGAGGCCGAGCGCTCGGCGCTGCGGTTCGCGCGCGACGCCAGCGTCGTGCCGAACGCGGTCACGCCGGCGCACTTCGCCGACCTCCGCGAGCACTGGGACGACGGCCAGATCGTCGAGATCCTCGCGGTCGTCGGCCTGTTCGGGTTCCTGAATCGGTGGAACGACACCATGGCGACCGACCTCGAGGACACGCCCGCGGCGTTGGCGGAGCGGACGATCGGGCCACACGGGTGGGAGCCGGGGAAGCACGGATGACGCTCGGCGAGCAGATCACGCTCGAGGAGCTCGAACGCGACCCGTACCCGATCTACGCGCGCCTGCGGGACGAGGAGGCGGTGTCGTGGGTGCCGGCGGTGCAGCTCTGGCTCGTCACGCGGTACGAGGACGTCCGGACCGTCGACCTCGCGCCGGAGCTGTTCACCGCGGCCACCGACCCCTCGACGCTGAACCGCACGATGGGCGTGAACATGCTCGGCTCCGAAGGGGCAGACCAGCAGCGGATCCGACGCGTCGTCGAACCGCCGTTCCGCCCGCGCGACGTCGAGGAGAGGACGCAGGGCATGATCCCGGCGCTCGCGAACGAGCTGATCGACGGGTTCGAGTCGCGCGGCGAGTGTGACCTGTTCCGCGAGTTCGCCGATCCCATGAGTGTCCGGTCGCTCCGGTTCATGCTCGGCCTGGACGAGGTGCCGTGGGAGGACCTGCTCCGCTGGAACGAGGGGCTGATGCCGGGCCTCGCGAACTTCGAGGCCGATCCCGTGAAGCAGGCACCGGCCGACGAGGCGAGCGCCGCGCTTGGCGACGTGATCGAGCGGGTGCTCGACCGCGTGCAGGAGGAGCCCGACGGGTCCGTGCTGGCGTCGATGCTGCACCACGACCGCGACGGCGACGCGATGAGCCGCGACGAGATCGTCGCGAACACACGCCTCATGCTCTCCGGCGGGCTGCAGGAGCCACGCGACTTGATCGCGCTCGTCGTCTACGCGCTCGGGTCGGACCCGCCGCAGCTCGAGGAGGTCCGCGCGAACCGCGCCCTGATCAAGGCGGCGGTGGAGGAGACGCTGCGGTGGGCGGGGCCGGTCGGAACGTCGACGCGACAGACGACCGAGGCGACCGAGCTCGCCGGCGTGAAACTCGAGGAGGGCGCGCTCGTCGGCGCGGTGCTCTCGTCCGCGAACCGCGACCCGCGGCGCTTCACCGACCCCGACCGGTTCGACGTGCACCGGAAGGAGGGGGCGCACCTGGCGTTCGCGGTGGGGACACATTTCTGCCTCGGCGCGTGGTTCGGGCGCCACCTCGCGCGCGTGTCGCTCGACATCCTGCTCGACCGGCTGCCCGGGTTGCGGCTCGATCCCGACCGGCCGCCGACGCTGTCCGGCTGGGAGTTCCGGGCGCCCGACTCGACGTGGGTGCGGTGGGGCCGGGCTTGAGGAGCTACGGGGCCGCCGCGAGAGGACGCTTGGCCGCGGCGCGGATCATCTCCCGCAGCACCTTCTCGTCGAGGTCGTCCAGGCGTTTGAACCGGACGCAGCTTCTGCCGATGTCGGCCTTGGGTAGCCGGTCGCGGTACGACTCGGCAAGGTAGCCGCCCTTGCCGTCCTCCGCGACGACGTAGAAGGAGATATACCGCTTCCGGCTCGCGAGCCCGAGCAGGCACCATTCCCCCTCGCGCCCGGACGCGGACCGATAGTGGTAGCGGCCGTAGCCGATCATGCCCGACTCCATATAGGGCTCGAGCCTCGGCGCGGTCTTGCGGATCAGTTCGTGGAGCCGGCGGACCTCCCCGCGACGCGGCTCCTCGAGCTGACGGATGTACTGCTCGGGCGTCTTCGCGGTCGTCGTCGCCATGCGGGCCTCCGTCAGGTCGGACGTGACGATGGTAGACCGGTGTCGTGGGGGTCGTGAAGCGGATCTACGTCGGCTCGAGGGACACGGACCCTCGCTGGCGCGATCGCGAGGTGGAGGTGCTGGTCCGTTCGACGGGTCCCGGGCCTCGGAACGCGCTCGTCGAGTTCGACACGGGGGAGCGCGTCGTGGTGCCGACGTACTCGGGGGGCCGCGGCGCGACGCTGCGGGTTCGGGGATCGGCGGATTCGAGTGACTAGGCTTGGTTCGATGCACCCACCTCGTCATCCCGCGCGGGCGGAAGTCGTCGGGTCGCTGCTCCGACCGGCGCCCCTCCGCCGTGCGATCGACTCGTTCTACGAGCTCGGCCACTCCGCGGTCCTTGCCGACGAACGATCGAAGGATCGGACCGCGCTCGAGGCAGAAGAAGACGCCGCGATCCGCGCGGCCGTACGCCGGCAGGTCGATCTCGGTCTCGACGTGGTCAGCGATGGCGAGTTCCGCCGCTGGATGTTCCTGAACTCGTTCTACGACGCGGTCGAGGGCTTCCGCACCGACAACGTCGTCAACTTCCGGAACGCGCGGGGCGAGGACGTCCCGCTCCGCGTCCACGAGATCGTGGACCGTCTCGAGCCGGTCGACTCGCCCGCGGCGCGAGAGGCGGCGTTCATGGCCGGGGCCGCGGGCGGACACCCGTTCAAGGTGACCTTCCCCGCGCCGTCGATCTTCGGGCACCCGTTCTCGTACAAGCCCGGGGTCACGTCGGGGTATGGTTCGCTCGCCGAGTTCGTGGACCACGCGATCGAGCTCGAGCAATCGCTCGTCGCCGACGCGATCTCGGCAGGCGCACGCTACGTCCAGTTCGACTTCCCGGTGTACCCCTACCTCGTCGACCCGACCTGGGTCGAGCGGTTCGAGGCCCAGGGGCACGACCTCGCCGCCCTCGTCGATGCGGCGATCGCGGCCGACACCGCCGTGCTCGAGGGCATCCCCGACGACGTCACGGTCGCGCTCCATATCTGCCGGGGGAACTACCGGTCGTCGTGGATGTGCGAGGGCTCGCTCGAGCCGGTCGCCGAGCGCGTTTTCGGCGAGCTGCCCTACGACGCGTTCCTCGTCGAGTGGGACGACGAGGGCCGCGACGGTGGGTTCGAGCCGGTCCGGTACCTGCGCGACGGGTCGATCATCGTGATGGGCATCGTCTCGACGAAGACGCCGGAGCTCGAGCCCGAGGACGACGTCGTGGAACGGATCGAGCGCGCGGCCTCGTTCCTGGGCGGCGATCTCAGACGGCTGGCGATCAGCCCGCAGTGCGGGTTCGCGAGCGTGGTGGTCGGCAACGAGATCGACGAGGACACCCAGTGGCGCAAGCTCGAGCTCGTCGCACGGGTAGCCGACCGTCTCTGGCCATGACCGAGGGCCTCCGAGCGCTCGTCGTCAAGCCGCACCATCTGTCGGCGACCGGCTTCATCGGCGAGCGACTCCGGGAGCGCGGGTTCGAGCTCGTGGAGCACGTCGCCGCCGACGGGGGAGCGATGCCATCGGCCGAGGGGTTCGACGCCGTTGTCGTGATGGGCTCGCCGTGGTCGGTCCACGGGCCCGAGGTCGGGCCGTGGATCGGCGGCCTGCTCGAGCTCCTGCGCGAGGCCGACGAGCGGGGCACCGGCGTGTTCGGCGTGTGCTTCGGCGCGCAGTCGCTGGCGGCGGCGTTCGGCGCCGAGGTGTACCGGGGCGAGCTCGAGTTCGGCTGGCACGAGGTCGAGAGCGCGGACCCTGAGCTCGTCCCGGCCGGTCCGTGGTTCATGTGGCACTCGGATCGGTTCGACCTGCCCGACGGGGCGACCGAACTCGCGCGCACCGAGGCGAACGGACCGCAGGCGTACGCGTTCGGCCCGCATCTCTGCGTGCAGTTCCATCCCGAGGCCGACACTGGGATCGTCTCGGCGTGGGTCGGTCACGACTCGGCGGACCTCGACGCGGCCGGCGCGGCCAGGGAGGCCGTGCTCGACGAGACCGCGACGAGGGAGCCCGAGGCCCGGCGGCGCGCCTACGCCCTCGTGGACGCGTTCCTCGAGCGCGCCGGGGTACCATCCGGGCGATGACGGAGCCCGAACGACCGCTCCGGCTCGACGCGCCCCGGGAGGAGGCGCTCGAGCACGCGGTGAAGCTCGTCACCGAGGCCTGGCGATCCTTCGACCGGTTCCGTCCCGAGGAGCCGCCGCTCGACGAACGGGTCCGCCAGCTCCTCCGTTCCGAGCTCCCCGAGCAGCCCGCGTCCGTGCACGAAGCCCTCGACGACGCGGCGCGGATCCTCGACGAGTCGATCGCCCAGCCTCGGCCCCGCTACCTCGCGTTCATCGGCTCCAGCGGGCTCGAGATCGGGACGATCGCCGACCTGCTCGCGCACACGTACGACATCAACCTCGCCGTCGACGCCCGCGCGGCCACCGAGATCGAGAGCCAGGCGGTGCGATGGGCGGCCGAGTTCATCGGCTATCCACCGGACAGCGCCGGCGCGTTCACGAGCGGCGGCACGGTCTCGAACACGAGCGCGCTCGCCGCCGCCCGCGAGTTCGCGCTTCCGAAGAGCCGGTTCGAGGGGCTCGAGGGGCACCGCGTCGCCGTCTACTGCTCGGAGGAGGTCCACTACTCGATCACGCGAGCGATCGAGATGCTCGGTATCGGTTCGCGGAACCTGCGGGCGATCGCGATCGGCCCGGACCGGGGCATGCGTGCCGACCTGCTCGGCCGGGCGATCGACGAGGATCGCCGCGACGGCATCACGCCGATCGCGGTGGTCGCCACCGCGGGGACCACGCTTACGGGGGCGATCGACCCGCTCGACGAGCTCGCCGACGTGTGCGAGGCGCGCGGCGTGTGGCTCCACATCGACGGCGCCTACGGCCTGCCGGCCGCCTCCGTCAGGCCCGACCTGTTCCGCGGGTTCGAGCGAGCCCAGTCCGTCAGCGTCGACGCGCACAAGTGGCTCTACCTGCCGAAGGCCTGTGGGATCGTCCTCGTCCGCCAAGAGGAGGACCTCGCCGCTGCGTTCGCGCACGAGCAGGGCTACCTGCCGCACCAGCGGCACGAGCTGCACGCCGTCGACATCACGTTCGAATACTCGCGGCCGTTCCGCGCGCTGAAGCTCTGGCTCGCGATGCGCGCCCACGGCGCGGCGGCGTTCCGCGAGGCGATCCAGCGGAACCTCGCCGAGGCGAGGCTGCTGTACGAGGCGGTCGAGGCGGCGCCCGACTTCGAGGCGCTCGGCGAGCCGAAGCTGTCAATCGTGCCGTTCCGCCACGTGCCCGAGGGCGTCGGCGACCTGAACGAGCACACCCAGCGCCTCGCCGACGCGCTCCAGGCCGATGGGCGCTTCTGGATCGCGAGCGCCCTGATCGACGACGAGGTCTGGCTCCGGCCCTGCTTCGTGAACTTCCGCACGACCGCGGAGGACGTGCTGGCGCTCGTCGACGTCGCCCGGGAGGTCGGGGAGCGGCTCGGGGCCTAGGCGGGATCCGTGATGGTCCCCGTGTAGACCCACACCGGTTCGAGGGGGTCCTCGGAGACCGCGAGGGCGACCAGCTCCGTACCGATGTTGATGTCGAGGCGCTCGCCCGTCAGCGGATCGACCCGCAGGACCGTGCCGTCCTCCTTCGCCGCCCAGATCCAACCCGAGCCGACGCCGAGGTCGCGGGCCCCGGTCCCCACGTCCCATGAGCGGCCCGTCCGGCCCCCCTCGAGGTCGATCTCGGTGACCGAACCGTTCGTCGGATCGAGCACCCACACGCCCTCGTCTCCGCTCTCGATGTCGGTGATGTTCCCGCTCACGGGGATCTCATCGCGGACCTCGAAGGTTCGAGGATCGATGACGCGAAGGACGCCTCCGAGCCGGTCAGACACGAGCACGGCGTCATCCGAGACGTCGATGTTGTCGGCGCCGGGCAGCTCGGCCCGTCCGACGACTTCGAACGACCGCGGGGAGATCTTCGCGAGGGTGCCTTCCGCGAAGATCGCCCAGACCCCACCGAACCCGGCCGCGAGATCGTAGGCCTGTGGGTTGATCGAGATCTCCGGCCGGACGACGCGGATCTCCTCGATGATCTCGGCCACCGCCGGGTCGACGACCGCGAGCCCCGGCGCCTCGCCGGACCAGACGAGGCGGTCCGCGACCAGCACCTCCACGACGATGTCCGTCGACACGTGCTGCGTGACGTCACCGGAGTCGAGCTCGACGCCGAACAGGCCCGTCTGGCCGCCGGCGATCCAGATCGAACCGGACCCGACGTCGATCTTCGGACGATCTCCCACGTCCGGGTTGAACCTCCCGGTCGGGAGGACCTCGATCGGCTCGCCCGTCCGGGGGTCGATGCCGACGAGCGTTCCGAGCGGGACCGCCCCCACATCCTCTGTCGTCGTCTGTGGATCGCCGTCCCCCTCACCGCGGGAGAGCACGAACGCGACCACGCCGACGACGATCGCGAGCCCGGCCGCGGCGGCCGCCAGACCCCTCACACCCGTCTTCCGGATGCCGGGCGTCCTCCGGCGCGTCGGAGCTGAACCAGGATGGGCACGGAGGGCGCCGGCCATCCCCCCGGCGGTCGAGAACCGATCGTCCGGCCGCTTCGCAATCGCCCGGATCGCGACGGCCTCGACAGGCGGGCCGGCGCCGCGAGCCTCGTCGGTCGCGGCCGGCTCCTCGTGCAGGTGCGCGTAGATCGTCGCCACCTCGGAGTCACGCCGGAACGGGGGAGCCCCGGTCAGGCACTCGTGCAGCACGCACCCGAGCGAGTAGATGTCGGCCCGTCCGTCGATCTCGCCGCCCATGATCTGCTCGGGCGCGACGTAGTCGATCGTGCCCATGAACTGCCCGGTCTTCGTGATGCCGGTGTCGACCTGCGTTCGCCGGATGAGGCCGAAGTCCGTCAGGTAGGCATGGTCGCGCGTGTCGAGGAGCACGTTGCCGGGTTTCACGTCACGGTGGATCAGCCCACGCTCGTGCGCTGCCTCCAGGGCGTCGGCGATCTCGGCGCAGATCCTAGCGGCCCGCTCGGGCTCGAGCGGCCCCGCGCGTTCCAGGAGCGACCGCAGGTCAGTCCCCTCGACGTAGCGCATCGCAAGGTACAGCTCGCCGTCGGATTCACCCGCCCCGTAGATCGGAACGATGTGCGGATGCTCGGTCGACGCGGCCGCGTTGGACTCGCGCACGAACCGCTCCCGGAAGGCCGGGTCGGCGGCCAGGTCGGGGGAGAGCACCTTGAGCGCCACCCTGCGTTCGGGGAATGTCTGCGTGGCGAGGTAGACGACGCCCATGCCGCCGCGCCCGATCTCGGCCTCGATCCGGTAGCCGGCGATCTCCCGTGCCTCGGTCCCCTCCACGGGTCGCTTTCTACACCCTCGAGCCCCCTCGCGGTGGAGCGCCCCTTCTCCCGTCTACACTTCCCGCGCCCCGAACCCGAGGAGCACGGATGACCGAACCGCTCGTCGGCGTCGTCATGGGTTCGACGTCGGACTGGGAGACGATGCGCCACTGCGCGGAGCAGCTCGACGCGCTCGGCGTCTCGTTCGAGGCGAGGGTGCTGTCCGCGCATCGGACGCCGGACGAGCTCGCCGAGTGGATCGCGGACGCGGAGTCGCGCGGGGTCGAGGTCTTCGTCGCGGCCGCCGGCATGGCCGCCGCGCTGCCGGGCGTCGTCGCGGCCAAGACCACGAGGCCGGTCCTCGGCGTCCCGATGGAGTCGAAGCTCGCGGGCGGGCTCGACTCCCTGCTGTCGATGGTGCAGATGCCCGGCGGCATCCCGGTCGGCGTCCTCGCCGTTGGGAAGGCGGGGGCGGTCAACGCGGCGATCCTGTCCGCCCAGATCCTCGGGCGTTCGCGTCCGGAGTTCGACGAGGCGGTCCGGAAGCTGCGGGAGGCGCGGGCCGCCGAGATCCTCGCGAACCCGGACCCGTCGAACCCCTAGGCGGCGTGGCCTAGCTCAACTGCCCGTGGTGGCTCACGCCGCAGCTGATCGCGTACGAGTCGGCCGAGTACAAGTGCTACACATGCGCCGCCGAGGTGCGGTTCTTCAAGTGCGCCAAACTGCTCGATGCTGCAGACCGTGAGCAAGAAATGGCGCGGTCACGTGGACCCCCCGCACCAGTGGGGGTACAACGTCGCGGCGACGGCGGCCCGGGTCGAGGGGACGGGCAAGCCCTAGCCGCCGCTGTGAGTTCCTGAAGCGCCCGTCGCTCAGGCGGCGGCGGTACGCCACCAGCCGAGCGACGACGCGAACACCCCGAGGATCATCAGCCCGCCGAAGGTCATCAGCCCGGACAGCCGCTCGATCGCGACGATCGGCGCCGGCTGACGATCGAGCAGCTCGGCCATCGCCTTCGCCGACATCCCGGCGGTCCTGGCTCGCAGGACCATCGCGTCTTCCCACACGAACCACACCATCGAAGCCACGACCGTCAGCCCGACGCCGGCCGTGCTCACCAGGATCGCCAGGGCCGGGTTCGCGATGCCCGGGATCGTCCAGCGGCGGCTGAACCCGAACACGAACCACACGAGCCCGAACCCGGCGAGGATGCCCTCGAGCGCCTTCGCGGCCGTCCCGGCGAAGGCCACCTGGCCCCTCACCACGACCTCGACCAGGATCGCCTCGTCGAACTCGGTCTCGGGGACGGACACGGTGAGATGGACCCAGGGGTCGCGGACCGCGAGGTAGCCGAGGACCCCCGCGACGATCGCGGCGAGCCCGGCCCACATGATCCACAGGTCCGGTCCGCGCGAGCGCTGGTACGCCGGCAGGGCGCGGTGCGCCTCGACCTCGGAGAGCGCCGACGAGGGGCCGGTCGGCAAACGATCCCACGACGCGCCGGCGGGCGCGAACGCGCGGGCGCTCGGGATCCCCGAGGGTCGCGACGCCTCGGCGACCGCGGTGGGGGCGGCGGACGGCTTCGCCTCGATCGCACCGGCGGCGGTCCCGTCGGCCTCAGCGGTTTCCTGCTGACGAGGCTCGCGCAGGCTCCTTCCGCAGCGGGTGCAGCGGATCACCGAAATCGCGGAGCTCTACGTCGCAGTGGGGACAGGGCTTCACCCGCGGGGTTTCGTCGTGCTCGACCCCGCGCTTGAGCGGGGCTCGATCGCCCCTCGGATGGCCTCATCCGGCGCCCGGCGTGTCCCCCTCATCCGAACGCGCCGCGTCGAGCTCCTCGAGTCGTCCCGCCGCCGCCGAACGCGCGGTGGCGTGCGCCGTCTCGTGGACCGTCACGGCGCGAAGGAACTCCTCCCGCTCGACGGTGAGCAGCCTGGCGTCGGTGAGCGCGGTCACCGTCGCGGTCCGCGGGACGTCCCGGAGCAGGGCGATCTCGCCCACGTAGTCGCCCGGCCCGAGCACCGCGACGCGACGTCCGCCCGTCGCCACCTCGGCCTGCCCGCTCGCGACCACGTAAAAGCGATCGCCCACGTCGCCCTCACGGATCACCACCTGTCCGGCAAGCACGTCGGAGTGCACCGAGTTCCGCGCCACGCGTTCGAGCGTCGCGGGCGGGAGCGGTTCGAAGATCGGGGTGCCGCGCAGGAGCTCGAGGTCCTCGGCGGGCACGCGCGGGCCGACGTCCACGGCGTCGATGCCCCGCCTGGCGACGAACCCGGCGACCGGGAGGAGCGCGCCGGCGATCACGAGGGTCCACTCGCCACCGACGACCGTCACGAGGAGGGCGGCGATGAACGCTCCGATCCCTTCGCCCGCCAGGTACGAGGACTCCATGGCCCCGTAGACGCGCGTGAGCTTCTCGTCCGGCACGAGGCGCTGGAGCATCGTCCGGCACGACACGTCGACGAGCACGCTCCCGCACCCGGCTCCGCTGAACCACAGGGGGGACAGCCCCGGCGCCACGCCCGCGGCGACGAGCGGCAGGCCGTACAGGGCCGTCCCGAGCCTCAGGGGAGGGGAGAGGCGTTCGCGCGCCCCGGCGACGAGCGCGATCACCGCGCCCACGATGCCACCGACCCCGAGCGCGGTGTTGAGCGCTCCCACGCCCGCCTGCCCCGAACCGAGGATCTCGAACGCCAGCACGACGGTCAGGGTGTCGACGAAGCCCTCCACGATCGACCCGAGCCCGTACAACGTCACCAAGAGACGCGGCCGTCGGTCCGAGCCGAGGTACCGGATCCCCGCGCCGACCTCTCGGAAGAATGAGGGGTCGTCGCTCGGCTCCGGCGGAGGCGTCCGCCCGATCCCGGCGACGAGCACGGCGCCAATCGCGAGCAGCGCCGCGAGGATCGCGAACACCAGGCCGGGGCCGGAGACGTCCATCGCCTCGGCCACGACGAAGCCCGCCGTCGCCACGGCCGGGCCGAGGAAGACGCTCACGCTCTCGATCACGCCGCTCGCCGTGTACGCCGAGGTGAGCTCGGCCGGGTCGTCGACGATCCACGGCAGCAGGGCTCCCTGGACGGGGCGGATCAGCGACAGGATCCACCCCGAGGCGCCGGCGGCCAGGTAGACGAGGAGCGGGGCCGCGTTCGTGAGCATGGCGACGGCGGTGACGAGGCACGCGAGCGCCAGTCCCACCTCCGCGAGCAGGAAGACGCGTTCGCGCCGGAACCGGTCTCCCAGCACCGACCCGATCGGGGCGAACATGGCCGCCGGGATCAACAGGACGAGCGAGATCACTCCCACCATCGCGGTCCCGCCGTCCTCGAAGGCGTACACCATCACCGCGATGAAGCCCGCCCACTCGAAGATGCTGAACGCGGTGAACGCGAGCAGGGCGCGCCTGAGGTCCGGACTTCGGAACGAGGCCCGGAGCGCGCGCACGGCGAGCACGAGGTCGCGGCGCAGCTCGGACCGGCCGGAACGCGGCTCGTCCGGCGCTTCGGTTGGTTCGTCCCCCATCGGCGGGCCCGCCTCCCCGTGTCGGTGCATCAGACAGCAGCGCACGGGACGGCTGCAACCCGTGGTTTGTCCGAGCCGGCAGCGGGAACCTTCTCCGTACGAGCATCGCCCGCACCGAACCGAGGAGGCCGAGATGGACGCGATGAAGCTGCTCAAGGACGACCACGACAAGGTCAAGAAGATGCTGACGAAGCTGGAGTCGACGACCGAACGGGGCGTGAAGACCCGCCAGGAGCTCTTCGCGAAGGTGAAGCAGGAGCTCACGGTCCACGAGGCGATCGAGGAAGAGATCCTCTACCCGGCGCTGCGGGATCACCCGAAGACCAAGGAGATCGCGCTCGAGGCCTACGAGGAGCACCACGTCGTGGACACGGTCATGGCCGAGATCGAAGCCGTGCCGTTCGACGACGAGCGATGGGGCGCGAAGTTCACGGTCATGAAGGAGAACCTCGAGCACCACATCGAGGAAGAGGAAGGCGAGATGTTCAAGCAGGCCCGGCAGGTCTTCGAGAAGGACGAGCTCGAGCAGCTCGGCGAGCGGATGCTGGCCCGCAAGGAACAGCTCGCGCAACCGTCGGCGGCATAGGAGCGACGTCGTGAGCGAGGCCGAACGGCAGCACGGCGATCCCGAGGTCGGTACCTGCCCCGTGTGCGGGCGGGCGTTCGCGAGCCCGGAGGAGCTGACGAAGCATTTGCTCGACGACCACGATGGGGAGGTCGGGGCCGGGCGCTCGGGCTAGGTTCCGGATCCCCCGCCCGAGGGCTCCTTCGCCACGTCGATCTCGAACCAGACCGCCTTCTTGCCGTCGAGGGACAGGCCCCAGCGATCCGAGAGCCCGTCCACGAGCGACAATCCGAGGTGGCCGAGCTCGGACGGGTCCAGCACCCCCCGCTCGAACGTGAAGGCGGGCCCGGCATCCGTGACCGCCGCACGGATCGTGCGGCCCTCCGCGTCCAGGCGAAGGCCGATCCGGCCGTCCGCCTCCGGTTCCCCGTAGCGGACCGCGTTCGCCACGACCTCGGACACCATCACGAGGAAGTCGCTGGCCCGGGCTTCGCCCCCGTGCTCACGGACGAAGTCGTCCGCGAGGCTTCTCGCCCGCCTCGCTGCGGCCGTCGAGTGCGGGAGACGGTGCTCCATGAGATACCCGTTGCCCAATCGCAAGCCGGCCAAACGTCAGGTTGACGCCCAGTTTCCGAGAGCGCACGCCGGTATCCCCGTGTCGAGGAGGGGACGCTCGGGCCATGCTCTTCGAGGCCAATACGTCACGGTCCGGTTCACTCAGCCTGAAGGGCGAGCTCGACATCGTACGGTCGGACAGCTGGAGGCGGCACTGGCCTCACTGATCGAACAGGGGGGCGGTCACCGTGCACGTCTCGGCCCTGGACTTCATGGACTCCACCGGCCTGCACTCGTTGGTAAGGGCCGCGACCGCGATGGGGGATCGCGGCTGCCTCGTGATCCACGGGTTGGACGGGAAGGGGTCGGATCCGGAGGTTGATCGAGCTCAGCCAGATCGAGCGGCTCCGCAACATCCACGTGATCCCGTGTGACGTCTGGTAGCGACCGCGTCGACCGTCGATCAGTACCGAGACCGATCAGTTGCGGCGGCGTTCGACCCTTATGCCGGCGACCCTCTCGATGCTCAGCATCTCGAGGACCCGCAGGACGTTGTCCCGGGGTGCGCGGAGGACGATGCCGTAGGGGCAGACGTCCTCGGACAGGCGCACGATCGCTCTCAAACCCGCCGAGTCGATGAACTCGAGGTCGCTGATGTCGAGCACGACCTCGCGGGTCGGGTCGAGAGCCGACGTCGCCTGCTCCGAGAACTTGGTGGCATCCGCCATGTCCAGCTCGCCGCTCACGACGAGGACGGAGTCGACCACGCGTAGTCGGAAGGTCATCCCTCTTCCTCCCCGAAGTCCAGGCCCGCCGCACCCTACGACAAACCCTCGGAGGCTGCACGGCACAGGTGGGAGCCGCTCCCACACGCGAGATCCGCGGTCACGCCGGCCTGCGAACCGGCCCTGTCGAGGGGCGGCGCGTCGCTCCCCCCAAGACGGGGTAAGGGTGGGTCATGAGGATGAACGCCGGGAGAGAGCCGCGCGGAGGGCCCGCCGTTCTGATCGTCTTGCTGCTCGCGGTCGTGCTGCTGCTGTCGGCAACGCCGGCCCGTGCGGTGACCAGGGACGGGACGGCCGAAGCCGACAGCATCCAGGGGTCCACCGGGTCCGACGTCATCTTCGGGTTTGGGGGCGACGACGTGCTGCGCGGGAAGGCCGGGGACGATCGGTTGGTCGGCGGGCGGGGAGACGACCTGCTGAAGGGCGGACCGGGCCGGGATACCTACGTCTGCGGCACCGGCTTCGACGTGGTCGTCTCCGACTACCCTCGACGGCCCGACGAGCGCGTCGGTGCCGGGTGTGAGGCCGTGATCTTCGAGGTGTAGCGCTCCGACCCACCCTCGTGGTTGCCGAGGACCGGTCCGATCCGGATTATTCCCCGACTGCCGCCGCGCTCACGTCCCGTTCCTCACGGGAAAGCTCCCGGATCTCGGGCTCGGACATCGACTCGACGCCCGCGACGTCATCCCTCGCGTCGGGCTCCGCCTGGACGATCTCGTCGAGCTTGAGGTGCAGGGCGGCGGAGTGAGGGTTCTGGGTGTTCTGAAGCACGTACACCATCAGAAGGTCACGATCGAGATCGCGATGTTCGTCGTCTCGACACCGAAGAGGACGAGACTGGCGATGACGAGCACACCGACGACCGTGAACGTCCAGTGGCTCTCGGTCCGTCTCGCGACCCAGCTCGAGAACCCGGTGAAGGATCCATCACACTTCCTTCGTTTCCCACCTGTGAACGTGGCACGTGCGACCCCTTCGTTCGGTCTGCGTTGATGCCCATGCCATACCCAGGAGCCTCCGAACGCACTCCGCGGAAGCGTCTCCCGGCCCGGGTTCGGTCACCGGCGGCAAACGATGGATCGACTGATGTGGCTCGTGCGCCGGGGAGGACTCGAACCTCCGACCCGCTGCTTAGAAGGCAGCCGCTCTGTCCGGACTGAGCTACCGGCGCGCGATACAGATTCTAGAGGCTCGAGCCCGGCGGGACGCCGTCAGAACGTCACGGTGGCCGTGTTCGAGCACGTCGTCGTCCGGTACTCGCAGACCTTGTACGTGAACGACCCGCCGCTCGTCGAGACGACGTCCATCGCCGTTCCGGAGCTCGCCGACGCCGAGCCGAACCGGACCCCGTTCCGATACAAGTCGACGTAGGTCGACGTCGCTCCCGACCAGTTCAGCGTGACGATGCGGACCGTGAGGTAGTAGGTCGCGCCCGTCGCGGTCAGGGTGATCGTCGAGGGGGACGGGGGAGGCGGCGTCGGGGTCGGCGAGGGGGACGGTGGAGGGGGCGTCGGTGTCGGCGAGGGCAGAGGCGCCGTGAGCCCGGAGTAGAGCAGGCGGTTCGGCGAGCCCGTCCCTGCGGCGCTCACGAGGCCCGGCGTCGCGCTTGAGGTGATCGTCGACACGACCTCGGCGGGGAGGGCGCCGGGGTTCGGCTCCAGGTACAGGGCCGCGACGCCGGCCACGTGCGGCGTGGCCATCGAGGTCCCGCTGATTGTGCTGGTGGCGGCGTCGCCCGTCGCCCAGGCCGACGTGATCGAGACGCCGGGGGCGAACAGGTCCACGCAGCTCCCGAAGTTGGCCCAGGTCGCCTTCGCGTCGCTCGAGTTCGTGGCGCTCACCGTGAGCGCGGTCTCCACGCGCGCGGGGGAGGTCGTGCACGCGTTCACGGAAAAACCGAAGATGTTCCCGTTGCCCGCGGCGATCGCGTACGTCACGCCGTCGGCGATCGAGTTCGAGACCGCCTGGTCCATCGCGGTCGACGCCGGTCCGCCGAGGCTCAGGTTCGCCACGGCGGGCTCGCCCGGATCGTGGTCGCCGGTCACCCAGTCGATGCCGGCGATCACCTGCGACGTGGTGCCCGAGCCCTGGCAGTTGAGGACGCGGACACCGACGAGGCTCACCTGCTTCGCGACCCCGTACGTCGAGCCGCCGATCGTTCCGGCGACGTGGGTCCCGTGACCGTGGCAATCGTCGGCGCTGCCTCCGTCGATCGCGTCGAAGCCACTCGTCGCCCGCCCGCCGAACTCGGCGTGCGTGTAACGGATCCCGGTGTCGATCACGTACGCGGTGACGCCGGCTCCCGCGGCCGAGTACGTGAAGCTCGTGTCGAGCGGGAGGTTCCGCTGGTCGACGCGGTCGAGCCCCCAGGTCGCCGGGGTCTGCGTCTCGAAGAGCCGGACGACCGCGTCCTGCTCGACGAACGCCACCCGCGGGTCACGACTCGTTGCGAGTGCCTCCCGGGGCGTCATCTTCGCGACGAACCCGTCGAGCGCGAACCGGAAGACCTTGCGGACGTCGGCGCCGTGCGCGCGCGCGAGGTCGGATGCAACGGAGCTCGAGATCGTGTCGACCCCGGGGTTCAGCACGACGATGTATCGACCCGGGACGGCGTTCGGCTGGCGGTGGATGCGGCCCGGACCCGCGGCGGCGCTCGACACCCCCCACGGCACTCCGATCGCGACGATCGCCAGGATCGCCGTCGACGCGATGCCACGTCGAACCCTCACCGGGCCCCCTTCATGATCGAGGCACGATGCTCACACGCGGTCCCGCAAGGACACATCGGCCGAAGGGCTAGCTTCCGGGCAACGTTCGGGCCCCGCCGTCGAGCCGTCGGCATCGGCTGCCCGAGCTTTCGGCTACGCCGGGGTTCCCGGAGGTGTTCCGAAAAGGTGTCCGACGCGGGCTAAGCCTGCGGGGAATCGAGGATCTTGCGCGTCCGCCGCGCCATGCCCTCGAGGAGCCCGATCGCGAGGTTGGGCTCCTTGCGGAGCAGGTTCCGGAACGCCGCGCGCTCGATCCGAATCACCTCGAGCGGCGTGAGGGCGGTCACGTTCCGCGTCCGCGCCTCGCCGTCGAGGAGCGCGAGCTCGCCGAAGAAGTCGCCGGACTTCAGCTCGGCCTCCGTCCGGTTGCCCTTCCCGACCCTCACGCGACCGTTCACGATCACGTAGAACGCCTCGCCGGGATCGCCCGCCTTCACGATGACCTGCCCCTCGTGGTAGACGCGTTCCTCCGCGGCCGCGGCGATGTGAGAGAGGTGGCGTTTGGACAGGTCCGCGAATAGCGGGACGCGTGCGAGCAGGTAGTTCATCGGCTGTCGCTTCGCCATGGCGTCATCGTCGCAGGGCGACGCCCGGCGGGCAAACGAGCCGAGAGCCGCCGGGTCGGCGAGCCGTAGGATGGACGCCGTGCCTCGACCCGTCGCCTCGCTGATCGCCGGTCGGCCCGACACCGACGCGCCCGGCGGGACGTTCGACGTTCCGAACCCGGCGCGGCTCGACGAGACGGTCGCGACCGCGGCGCTCGGCGACTCGACCACGTTCGTCGAGGCGTGCCGCACCGCCCGCGAGGCACAGGCGGCATGGGGGCGCGTCCCGGCGCCGACCCGCGGGCGAGCGATCCAGATCCTCGGCCGCCTCGTCGAGGACAACGCGGAGACCCTCGCCCGGATCATGACGCGCGAGATCGGTAAGCCGATCGCCGAGGCGCGCGGGTCGGTCCAGGAGGTCGTGGACACCTGCACGTTCTTCGCGTCGGAGGGCCGCCGCCTCTACGGGATGACGGTCCCGTCCGAGCTCCCCGACAAGCAGCTGTTCACGTTCCGGAACCCCGTCGGCGTGGCGGCGATCGTCACGGCCGGGAACTTCCCGCTCGCCGTGCCGTCCTGGTACCTGGTGCCGGCGCTGCTGTCCGGCAACACCGCCGTCTGGAAGCCGGCCGAGTACGCGCCGGCGACCTCCGAGGCGCTCGCGCAGCTGTTCCTGCACGCGGGGTTCCCGCCGGGCGTGTTCAACATGGTCCTGGCCGACGGGGCGTCGACGTTCGAGGGGCTGTCGCGGGCGCTCGATGCGGGCCTCGTCGACAAGGTGGGGTTCACCGGCTCGAGTGACGTCGGCCGGAGGATCGGCGAGCTCGCCGGCCGGCACCTCCAAACGCCCTGTCTCGAGCTCGGCGGCAAGAACCCGCTCGTCGTGATGCTCGACGCGGATCTCGACCTCGCGGTGGAGGGCGCGCTGTTCAGCGGCTTCGGGACGGCGGGGCAGCGGTGCACGTCGCTCGGCACCGTGATCGTGCACGAGGGCGTCCACGACGACTTCCTGTCCCGCTTCTCGGACGCCGTCGGAACGGCGGCGATCGGCGACCCGTTCGAGCCCGTGCTGTACGGGCCGATGATCTCGGCCCGCTTCTGCGAGCGCTTCCTCGGGTGGCTCGACTGGGTGCAGCCGCATCACGCGCTGAGCGGCTCGACCGGCACCGGCCGGATCACGCGCGACGAGCCGCGCGAGGGGTTCGTCGGCGATCCGGACGCCGGCCTGTACGTGCACCCGACGATCGTCGACGGGGTCACGATGGTCGATGACCTCTACAAGCAGGAGACGTTCGGGCCGATCGTGGGCGTGGCCTCGTTCGTGGACTTCGACGAGGCGATGGCGCTCGCGAACGGCCACGGGTACGGCCTGTCGTCCTCGATCTACACGACGGACCCGCTCAACGTGTTCCGGTTCCGCGAGCGGATCTCGGCCGGGATGGTGAGCGTGAACAACTCGACCACCGGGGCCGAGGCGCACCTGCCGTTCGGTGGCAACGGGCGCAGTGGCAACGGCGCGCGGCAGTCGGGCGTCTGGGTGCTCGACCAGTTCACCCGCTGGCAGTCGATGAACTGGGACTACTCGGGCCGGCTCCAGAAGGCGCAAATGGACGTCGGCGACGTCGAAGCGGACCCCTCCTACCGGCTCCCCGACGCGTGAGCGACCACACCCTCGTCCGCGCGGGCCGGTTCGTCGACGTCGTCGCGGGCGAGGTGCTGCGGGCGCAGGTCATCGCGATCCGCGGCGACCGGATCGAGTCGTTCGGGCCCGACGAGGGCCGGTACCCCGACGCCGAGAGGGTCATCGACCTCTCGAACCACTCGGTCCTTCCCGGCCTGATCGACTGCCACGCCCACCTGATCGGCGAGCTCGAGAGCGGCCAGGGGTACTCGCGCCTGATCGAACGGACCGGCGCGCAGGAGGCGCTGTCGGGCGTTCGGAACGCGCGGGACACGATCCTTGCCGGGTTCACGAGCGTCCGCGACGTCGGGACGTTCCGCGCGTTCGTCGACGTCGCGCTCAGCCAGGCGATCGAGGCCGGCGACGTGCTCGGCCCGCGGATGGCGTGCGCCGGCGCGTACGTGTCGGTCTCGGGGGGCGGCGGCGACGTGACCGGGCTCGCGCCCGACGTGGACGCGGTGGTCCCGCGCGACCTCCGGTTCGGCGTCGCGAACTCCGAGGACGAGGTCCGGCGGGTCGTGCGCCGGCTCCTGATGGGCGGGGCCGACTTCATCAAGGTGATCGCGACCGGCGCGGTGCTCACCGAAGGGACGGTGCCGTCCGCGCCGGAGTTCAGCGAGGCCGAGATCCGAGCCGCGGTCGAGGAGGCCGCGCTCTACGGGACGCACGTCGCGGCGCACGCGCACGGTGCCGAGGGCATCAAGCGCGCCGTCCGCGCCGGCGTCCGCTCGATCGAGCACGGCTCCCTGATCGACGACGAGGCGATCGCGCTCATGGCCGAGCGCGGCACGTACCTCGTCGCGGACGTCTGGATGGGGGACTGGACGCTCGAGCAGGGCGAGCGCGACGGATGGTCGCCGAACGTGATGCGTAAGCTCCGCGAGACGACCGACGCGCAGCGCGAGGGGTTCACGAAGGCCCTGCAGGCCGGCGTGAGGATGGCGTTCGGCACCGACAGCGGTACCTATCCGCACGGCATGAACGCGAGCCAGTTCGCCTACATGGTGAAGTTCGGGATGACGCCGATGCAGGCGATCCGTTCGGCGACGGTGGACGCGGCCGAGCTGCTCGGGTGGAGCGATCGCGTGGGAGCGCTCGAGCCGGGGCGGTTCGCCGACGTGATCGCGGTCGAGGGCGACGTGCTCAACGACGTGAACCGACTGACCGACGTTGCGTTCGTGATGCGGGGCGGCCAGGTCGTAAAGGGCCCGTAGCGCGTCGGTCTCCCGGCCCTCACGGCCCCGGAGTAGCCTTGGTGCGTCCGAAACCGCGGAAGGAGCGGGCCCATGAAGACCTGTCCGTATTGCGCCGAGCAGATCCAAGACGCCGCGATCAAGTGCCGCTGGTGCGGGTCGTGGCTCGTCGACGAGATCCCCGCGACCGCGGCGGGGCCGCCGAAGAAGGCCGAGCCCGCGAAGGCGGACGCCGCGCCGAAGAAGGAGGAGAAGGCCGAGAGGTCTGAGAAGAAGGAGGCCGCTCCTCCACAAGCGACGATGATGGCCCCGACGCCGACCCCCGAGCCCGCGTCTGCGCCGGCCGCGACCGCCGCACCGGCCGCCGAACCGACACCCGCACCCGCCGCCGAGCAAGCCGCTGCCGCGGCAGCGGCACAACCGCCCGTCGCAGAGGCGAAGATCGAGTTCACGCACACCGGGTCGCGGTACCTCCTCGGGTACGCGCCGGACCACTTCGGCATCTGGGACCGGAACACCCCGCAGCAGCCGGTCGAGAAGTTCCCGCGCAACGACGACGGGTGGGCGGCCGCCTGGGCGCGCTACTCGTCGATCGAGTCGAACTGGATGGATCTGCGGACGGGCCAGAAGTCCGGCTAGGGGCCTCGAGCGGGTGACGGGAAACGAACCCGCACCACCAGCTTGGAAGGCTGGTGGTCTTACCCCGCTGACCTGCGAAGATGCACTGCCGAGGCCGTCTCAGGCCGCACGGAGGCCGCGAGCGAGTCGCGGAGCACCGCATCCAGGCCCTCGCCGATGGTCTCCTCGAGGCGAGGGAACAGGCCGCCGTAACGGTCCATCGTGACCGTGATCGACGAGTGTCCGAGCCGTTCCTTGATCGCGAGCGGGTGTGCCCCTTGGGCAATCGCCAGGGCTGCGGCGGTGTGTCGGAGTTCGTGGAACACGAGGCCGTCCAACCCGACCGCATCCCAGCCTTCGCCCACACCCTGCGGAAGTTCGACCTGCGGAGCGGGCACCCTTGGGACCGGGAACTTCGACGTCGCCGCAATCTTCGGGCGCAAACAGCTCCTGGACGTCAGCGGCATCGAGCGGGCTCGGCTCGCGCGAGACTCCTACGCAATCTCCACCTTCCGATCATCGCCGGGATCGTGCTTTTTGCCTTCGGGCTCGAGACGACCCTCCACCAGTGGGCGAACCGCTCGACATCGTGCCTGCGGTGGCGCTGTGCGGAGGCACGGCCTTGTACCTGCTCGGACACATCGCGTTCCTCTTCCGGGCGACCCAATACCTCTTCCGTCGGCGGACGATCGGGGCGGCGGTGCTGCTCGCCTTCCTCCCGGTTGCGGTCAAGATCCCGGCGCTTGCTTCGCTCGCCGTGGTCAGCGCCGTGTGTTGTCTGGTGGTGGCATATGAAGCATTGCGCTATCGCGCCGATCGCAGGCGGGTCCGCCACCCCGACCTAGGCGCCTGACTGGAAGCTCACTCCTCTTAGGAGCGCGGTATCAACCGGATCGTTACCTCCTCAGCCTTACGGCCGACGACGGTTCCCACGATCTCGGGCCCGTACCGATCGTACTTCGCGTTGTAGGCCGCGTCGATGTCGCCGTGCACGTCCGGACTCGGCTCGGCGAAGCTCACGTCTCGCTCCAGGCCACCGGCACGGATCCGACCGGCACCGCTGAACTTCGCGCGACGGAACCACGGGTTGTCCGGTCCGTAGGCGGAGCGGACGTACAGGTCGTTGCCGGCCCGGACGATCCACATCGTCACGTAGGGGCGCAGGGTGCCGATCGGACGGACGGACGCTAGCTGCAGCTCGACCGCCTCGCCAATCCGGCCGAGCTCCTCCCCGGTCCAACCAGTCATTGCTCTTCTCCTTTTCGGTGCTCGCGCTCCCTATCGCTCCCAGCCATCCCGCAGCATGCCGACGAGCACCGCTCGGAGCGTCCGATCCTCCTCGCAGTCGATCAGGGGGTCGGCTTGGCGGGGACGAACCGCTTGACGAAATCGAGCGCGGTCTGCGCGACCTCCTGCCAGCCGTGATCGATGGTCAGCGAGTGGCCACGGTTGGGCATCTTCACGATCTCCGTCAGGCCGGGGTTGCGTTTCTGCCGCTTGTAGGCCGCGTTCGCGATCGCCCACGGCACCGTGTGGTCCTTCTCGCCATCGATGATCAGCAAAGGACCGCGGTCGGGGGTATTCGTGTCCACCTTCGACTCCGTCCACGGGTTGAGGTTCGCATTGCCCATCTGCGCGAGAGCGATCCCCGAGCCGGCGACGTGATACGTGTCGTAGAGCTCTTTCGCCTCCGTCTCGTCCAGCGCGTTCGCCCATCCGTACGTGAACTGGTCGAACGTAAGCGTGATCGCGCGGCCGCGCGTGGCCGGGTTGACGAGGAACGGGCCCGCCACCTTGAGTGTGGAGGCCGGCAGCGGCAGAACACCGCGGAAGACGCCGGGATCGATCGCCACCGTAACCGCCGAGAGGCCGCGCCCCGCGAGCATCTGCGCCACCAGGCCCCCGGTCGAGTGGCCCATGACCACCGGCTTCTTCTCCAAGGCACCGATGATCTCGCCGGCGTGGTCGGCGGCCTGCTTCAAGGTCACCTTGGCGAGCGCGTCGGGGTTCGCCCGAGCCTCTTCGACCGTCTCAGGATCGCCCGGCCAGTCCGGCGTCAGCGGTGCATACCCGGCCTGCTTGAAGAAGTCCGTCCAGTTGGCCCAGCTGCTCGGCAGCAGCCAGAGGCCGTGGATGAAGACGACCGGGGTGGTGCCGGAGGCGTTGGCCGCCTCGATTTCCCGGTTCTCCCGCTCAGACATTGACGCCATGACGGCCCCTCCGGTCGGGTGAAAGGCAACCCGACCCTATCGAACTAGCAAGTCGGGGCGCAGGGCGACACTCAGACCCGCGTCTTACCGAGGACGGTCGGCCTCCCGCAGCATCCCGACCAGCACCGCCCGGAGCGTCCGGTCCTCCTCGCAGGAACACTCCCGCCGGATCGTCCGGTCATATGGCCCGCCGGGGACGGGACCCTCGTCCATGGGAATGGGTGGCCAAGCGGAACAGGCTCAGCCTTACGTCAAGGAGAAACGATGAGAGGAGGGCGCCATGGCTGGTGACATGCGCCATCGTCGAACCGCCTCGTTGCTGTCGATACTTGCTGCGTTGACTCTCGTCGCGGCGGCATGCGACTCGGACGAAGACGGGGAGGCCACCGGCGAGACGGACGGTGGTGGCACCACCGTCGCGGTGACCCTGCAAGAGTTCGCGGTCCTTCCGGCCGATGACTCTGCACCTGCGGGCGACGTGACCTTCAACGTGACCAACGAGGGGCCGGAGGATACACACGAGTTCGTCGTATTCAGGACCGACCTCGCCCCCGATGCGCTGCCTACCGCGCCCGACGGCTCGGTGGACGAAGAGGGTGAGGGGGTCGAGCTCATCGACGAGATCGAGGACATCGCGGTCGGGGACTCGCCGACCCTCTCGGTCTCGCTCGACGCGGGGAGCTACGTCCTGATCTGCAACATCGTCGAGGACGAGGACGACGAGACGATCGTCCACTACCAGCAGGGGATGCGGGCCGGCTTCACCGTCGAGTAGCGCGGCTCCACTCTACCGGTCAGCTTTCCGCAGCATCCCGACGAGCACCGCCCTCAGCGTCCGATCCTCCTCGGCGTGAGCGATCAGCTAGTCGATCAGCTGCGCCGCCCCGCGCCGACTTCCCCGCGCCGGTCGATCGGTGGCCCAGCGGCAATCCGTGGGCCCCGTCGGGACGTTCGGCATGGATGAGCACCTACGACGGCGGCGCGAAGCGGTGGGGAACGAGATCGAGCCGGTCTTCACGTGGATGGAGCAGCTCGAGTTCCTCTGTTAGAACCGCCCGTTAAGCTCAGGACCGGCTCGCCGTGGCAGCGTAGATCGTCTACGCCCCTTGAGTGATGGTTCGAGCTCGAGGTGAAGGCATAGCATCCCAGTCGGGAGATCCGATCAGAAGGGGGTCAGATGAAGCGGCTGCTAGTGGTTGCAGTTTCTGCTGCCATGCTCGTTGTTGCTGGAGCGAGCGGGGCGTTCGCCGGCGAGGTCAAGGGTCCCCCAAATCAGGCGGACAACACCAATGAAACGGGGGCTCTGAATCACGCGAACTCGGCCTGCGCTGCGAGCGGGCTGAATGACTTCGACTCGGAGGAAGGACAGAACGAGTCCCAGGTTCAGACCGCGGCGGATTCGTGGAACTTCTACTTCGGCACGCCGGGCGACGTAGGGTGGGGCGGACTCTGCCAGGGCGGAACGGGGCAGGTGTCGCACCCCTAATTTGTACCGGTACTGACGGTTGGCCCCGGCATTCGGTCGGGGCCAACTGCTGCTCGAGATCCGCGGCTAGCGTTCGGCTTCCCTGAGCATCCCCACTAGCACCGCCCGCAGGCAGCGATCCTCCTAGGCGTCGATCAGCAGCTCGGCGAACGTCCGCGTCTTCGGATTGCCGTAGTACTCGCCGATCCGGTCGGCGCGGTCGAAGTCCGGCAGCGTCAGGACGCGGAGGAGTTCGGCGCGTGCGGCGGGAGGGAGGGCATCGAGGTATTCCTGGAGCCGGTGCTCAAGCTCGTCGGGTCTCATGGTCGGAGGCTACGCCGTCGGACCGTCGCCGGCGTGTCGGAGACGCCTGGTTTTCAGAAGCTAACTGCTCGACCCTTCTGACCTCTACCACCAACTCAGGAGATCGACCAGTACACCAAGGATCCCCCGGTCGTCGTCATCCTCGTCGTCCCGTCGTGCCACGAAGTACACCAGGGCGAGGATGACGGCCACCGCCGCTGGAATGAGCAGGATGGCTCTCATCGCTTGCTGCCTCCCTTTGCCCCTTCCCGTGAGTTATCGGCGAGTGGCTGGCGGGCAGTTGATTCCGCTCGAGGTCGGGGAGCATCAGGACGCGGAGGGGCTCGGCGCGGGCGGCCTTGGGGAGCGCGTCGAGGTCCCGCTGCAGCCGGCGCTCGAGTTGGTCGGGCCTCATCGGCCTGAGGCTACGCCGTGGAACCGTCACCCTGTTCCTGGCGTGCCAACCGACGGGAACGAAATAGGGAGGCATGACGCTGGTGGCGCTAGGGTTGGTCGATGGCGCCCGTGGATCCTATCCAGGATGCGTTCGGCCGAGCGTTAATCGATCACCACGAAGGACGGCACGGACCGCCGTTGATGCTTGAGAGCGATGATGGCGGGATCCGCGCTGCGGACCTCCAGCCAGCAGACTTCTTCCTTCCATTCGAGGCCTGGGCTCCGTGGGAGCAGCGTCTGATCCATCGTGCGACAGGAGCCGTGTTGGACCTCGGCGCCGGAGCGGGACGTCATTCCCTGCATCTGCAGGGCCTCGGACACGACGTGACCGCCGTCGATATCTCGCCGGGGGCCGTGTCGGTTTGTCGAGCGCGGGGGATCCGCAACGTCCTATGCGCCGACCTCCGGGACCTACCTGCTGACGAGGTTTGGGACACCATCCTCCTCATGTGCGGGAACCTTGGGCTCGCGGGAGATTGGGAGCCGACCCGCGCTCTCCTCAGGCGGCTTGCGCAGATGACATCGATATGGGGGGAGTACTGATTGGTGATTCGGTCGATCCGGCGAGCGATGATCCCGCCGATCTCGGATATGGGGAGCGGAACGATGAGGAGGGGTTCCATCGGGGACATGTCCGGCTCCGACTGCATTACGGCTCGCTCGTTACCCCCTGGTGGGATCAGATCAATATCGCGCCCGGCGACATTGGCCCGCTCATCGAGGGAACAGGGTGGTCGCTCATCGAGATCGCAGGCGATGAAGAGGGTTACGGCGTCCAACTGAGCAGGACCACCATGGGTTCCTGATGTACGCCGCTGTAGCGTGACCGGCGTCACGCGCCCAGGCTGGACTACGCGGATGTCTGCTGCCGTCAGGGTAGAGTCGCGCACATGCCGTGTTTTGCCGCCGGGCGCACCCGCTCCTGAGGGACGGCTCGTTCTGAGCCGCGCGACGCCACTCGATCCTAGATCGAGTGGGAATGCTCTACGCCCTCAGACGAAAGGCAGGCATCATGGACGTGCGTCCGTTCCGATCGGCTGATCTGGGCCGGCTTCTTGAGTTGACCATCGCCACCTTCGGTCCCTTCCACGAGCAGTCATTCCCCGGAATCGTTGGCGACACCGTGGCGGCGAACCAGCACGGCAATTGGCGCGAGGACTATCGCAACCAGTGGCAGGGCCTCCATGATCCCGACAACGGCAAGTATGTGGTGGTCGCTGAGGACCACGACGAGATCGTGGGCTTCATCGCGTGGACGATGCGACCGGAGAAGCGCAGCGGTGAGATCGGGCCCATGGCTGTCGAATCAGCCCATCGACGTCACCATGTCGCCTCCGCATTGTGCGCCCACGCGTTCGACGACATGAGACGCCACGGCATCGAGGTGGTCTCGCTGGGCACCGGCGGAGACGACTTCCACGCGCCCGCTCGAGCCTTGTACGACAGCCTGGGCATGACACCTCTGCCGGTGGTCGTCTACTACAAGGTGCTCTGAGACCGGGTCGGTCCGCCAACGCTCCTCGCACCTGAGTCGAAATCGCGGTTGCCTTACCACGGCCCATGTACGCCGCCATCGCGTGACCGGAGTCACGCGCCCAGGCCGGCGGTCTACGAGGAACAGAACGGGCCGGCTGGCCTGATGTGGTGTGATCCTCGCGGCGGCCCAAGCGTGACCTCGTTCGGATTCACCCAAACGACGCCGTCCTGCACGAGGGTCGCCAGTCGATCGAGGCCACGCGGAGCAGGGCCGAGTTCGTAGTTGCCCAGCCGGTCGAACTTCGTGCCGTGTGCCGGGTCCTCGAACCACCCCGAGGACCGGCAGTAGATGACCCGCTCGCCGAGATGCGTGCTCAACGCCAGGAGTGCGATCGGGATTCGCGGCGGGTCTACCACGACGTAGGCCGGTACTTCGGGGAGCGACACCACCCCTTGGGAGCGGACTTCCTGGATCGATCCGACGCGCAACCATCCCGCGCCCGGTGACCATTCGGCGACAAGGAATCGGAGAACGAGCAGCCCGGAGAGGAGCGTGACGGCCACGACGCCGGTGAAGAGGAGTAGACGTCCCCTGGAATAGGTTCCCGACGCCACCCATCGATGGTGCCTCACCCGGTCACCAGGCACAAGGGAAGGATGAACGCTGCCGTCGCGTGACCGGCGTCACGCGCCCAGATGCGGCGTCGCCTACCGCCGCTCCATCTCCCGCAGCATCCCGACGAGCACCGCCCGGAGCGTCGGCTCCTACTCGCCGTCGATCAGGCTCGCGTCGTGACTGGCACGCGCATACCAAAGCCGATCAACGTCAAAACGATTCCGACGACCACCGCCATGGCCGCAATTCCGAAGGCGACAACGGACGTGAACAGCGAGGCCTGCAGAAACGCCGAGTCCGCTGCGATCGGCCGATTCGGGTCGTCCTGGTCAAGTTCGGCATAGGTCTTCCCGCCAGTGATCTCCTTGGTGTGCTTGTCGATCACCCTTGCTTGGCAGTACGCCGAGAACGGGCCGTCCACTTCGTCTCCGGCCAAACAGTCGGCATCGTCGGAGACGACGATCTCCTGCTCGGAAAGAGTGTCCCTCACGACGAACCAGGTGGCCACTCCTGTGAGTGCCATCACGATTCCGACCACGATCGCCACGATCGACGCTGTGTTGCGCATGACGGCTCCCTCCTATCGACGGATAAGGGAGGTTACCGTCAGTCAGAAGCAGCCCCCTTAGCCCCTCGCTCCATCCCCCGCAGCATCCCGACCAGCACTGCCCGGAGCGTCCGGTCCTCCTCGGTATCGATCAGTGTGTCCGGTGAAGCGCGTGGTCAACGAGCAGATCTGGGTTCCCCGGGGCGCGACTTCGGGTATCCGATGGAGTGCCATTCAGGAGAGGGATGGGAGCACCGTTATGGGCTTCAGGGAGGAACGGATCGCCAAGAACGAGGCGGTTGCGAGGGAGATCAACGAACAGATCGACCAGACCCACGAATCCCTTCCCGACAGCTCGTTCATCCACATCGTCTGCGAGTGCGGATACGAGAAGTGCGACGAGTTCATGGCGGTGATGAGGGACGAGTACGAGCGGATCCGAAACGACCCTCGTCAGTTCTGCGTCGTCAGGGAGCATGTCATTCACGACGTCGAGGTGATCGTTCAGGAGAACGACCGATTCGTCCTCGTGGCCAAGCGGGAGGGGACGCCTGCGGAGGTAGCCATTCGAACCGACCCTCGAGGTTGGGGTTAGGTCGCTACTTCCGCTCCATCTCCCTAAGCCCTCCCGACGAGCACGGCTCGGACGACCCGATCCTCCTCGCAGTCGATCAGGAGCTCGCCGAAGGTGCGGGTAGCGGGGTTCCCCCAGTAGGTCTGGATCGCGCCGACCCGGTCGAAGTCCGGGAGCGTCAGGACGTGGACCACGCTCGGTCGCTCGCGGGGCGGATTGGTGCGGCCAGGGACACCGGGTAGACCGAGTTCAGAAAGGGTCCGGAAGCGGTACAAGTCCATGCACGCTTCCAGCCGAAC
>DASUQI010000018.1:0-60909 GCA_036280655.1 Actinomycetota bacterium | reverse complement strand
GCGCGTCGGTCGCGGCCGCTCCGGCGTGCGCGGGAAGACGGCGGGCCGCGGCACGAAGGGCTGGGGCGCGAGGCACAACCCCAAGCTCGGGTTCGAGGGCGGCCAGATGCCGCTCCAGCGGCGCGTGCCCAAGCTCAAGGGCTTCACGAATCCGAACCGCGACGAATACGCGGTCGTGAACGTGGAGACGCTCGCCCGCTATTTCGACGCCGAGGTCGACCCGGCGGCGCTCCTGGAGCACGGTCTCGTCCACAAGGGCCGCCGGGTGAAGGTGCTCGCCCGCGGCGAGCTCGACAAGGCGCTCACCGTCAGGGCCCACGCGTTCAGCGAGGCCGCCAAAGCGAAGATCGAGCGGGCCGGCGGCACGGCCGAGCTGATCGGCTGACGGAGTAGGATAGAACGCCGTGCTCAGGGCCTTCGTAAACGCGTTCAAGGTCCCGGATCTCCGGAACAAGATCCTCTTCACCCTGTTCATCATCGCCGTGTACCGGCTCGGCTCGCACATCCCGGTCCCGGTGGTGGACATCAACATCCTGCAGGACGCGCTCGAGGCGCAGGGGGCGGGCGGGTTCCTCTCGTTCATCGACCTGTTCTCCGGCGGCGCGCTCACGCGGATGGCGATCTTCGGGCTCGGGATCATGCCCTACATCACGGCCTCGATCATGATGCAGCTGCTCACGGTCGTGATCCCCAAGCTCGAGCAGTGGCGCAAGGAGGGCGAGTCCGGCACCAAGAAGATCAACCAGTGGACCCGCTACGTCACGGTCGTGCTCGCGCTGCTGCAGTCGACCGGCCTCGTGTTCCTGTTCAACTCGCCGAACGCGCAGAGCGGCCTCGGCATCGGGCAGAGCATCTTCCCGCCCGGCGAGTTCACGGCCGCGAACATCGCCCTGATCGTGCTCGTCATGACGGCCGGCACGGCGATGATCATGTGGATGGGTGAGCTCATCACCCAGCGCGGGATCGGCAACGGGATGTCGATCCTGATCTTCTCGAGCGTGATCTCCCGGCTCCCGCAGGAGGGACGCGCGATCCTGGTCTCGGGTGGCAACACGAAGTTCGTGCTGGTCCTGCTGATCGGGCTCGCGATCATCGTCGGCGTGATCTTCATCGAACAAGGGCAGCGACGGATCCCGGTGCAGTACGCCAAACGCGTGGTCGGACGGCGGATGACGGCTGGCGGGAGCACGTACATCCCGCTCAAGGTCAACCAGGCGGGCGTCATCCCGATCATCTTCGCGAGCTCGGTCCTGTACTTCCCGACGCTGCTCGCGAGCGTCTACCACGCCGAGTGGTTCACGAACTTCGTGAACAACTACCTCACGAACCAGCGGAGCATCGCCTACATGCTGATCTACGGGCTGATGGTGGTGTTCTTCGCCTATTTCTACACGGCGATCGCGTTCAACCCCGTGGATACGGCGGACAACCTGCGCAAGTACGGCGGGTTCGTCCCGGGCATCCGGCCCGGCCCGCCCACGGCCGACTACCTGAGCTTCGTGCTGAACCGGATCACGCTGCCGGGCTCGATCTTCCTCGCGACGATCGCCCTGCTCCCGTCGATCTTCTTCGCGTTCTACCTGCCGATCCAGAACTTCCCGTTCGGCGGCACCTCGTTGCTGATCACGATCGGCGTCGCACTCGAGACGATGAAGCAGCTCGAGTCGCAGCTGCTGATGCGGCACTACGAGGGCTTCCTGAAGTAGGCCGCCGTGCGGATCATCCTCCTCGGGCCGCCGGGCGCAGGGAAGGGAACGCAGGCGCGGAGGCTCTCCGAGCGTTACGGGCTCGTCGTGATCGCGACCGGCGACATCTTCCGCGCGCAGATCGCCGCCGAGACCGCGCTCGGGATGCGGGCCAAGGAGTACTACGAGCGCGGCGAGTACGTCCCCGACGATCTCACCACCGCCATGGTGCTCGAGCGGCTCCAACAGCCCGACGTGCGCGAGGGGTTCATCCTCGACGGCTACCCTCGGACGGTGCCGCAGGCGCAGGCGCTCGAGGGCTTCCTGGCCGAGTCGGGCCACTCGCTCTCCGCGGTGCTGAACTTCAAGATCTCCGACGCGGTGGCCGTCAAGCGGCTGATGGGGCGCCGGGTGTGCCCGAACTGCGGCCGGTCGTACAACATCGAGTTCAAGCCGCCCCGCGTCGAGGGCACCTGCGACGTGTGCGGCCACGAGCTCACGAGCCGGAGCGACGACGACGAGGAGACGATCGTCCGCCGGCTCGAGGTCTACCACCGCGAGACGAAGCCGCTCGTCCTGTACTTCTGGGAGCGGGGGCTGCTCCGCGACATCGAGTCCGAGGCGCCGGAAGAGGTCGTGGCCGACCGGACGATCGAGGCGATCGCCGACCTCCTCGACACGTACGAGTGAGCGCATGATCGTCTACAAGTCGCCCGAGGAGATCGACAAGATGCGCCGCGCCGGGCGGATCGTCGCGGGCACGATCGACCGGGTCCTCGCCGCCGTCCGCCCGCAGGTGACGACCGCGGCGCTCGACGCCGTCGCCGAGACGTACATCCGCGAGCAGGGCGCGACGCCGTCGTTCAAGGGCTATCGGGGCGCGAACGCGGCGCCGCCGTTCAGGGGGTCGATCTGCACCTCGCTGAACGAGGAGGTCGTGCACGGGATCCCATCGGAACGGAGGGTGAACGAGGGCGACCTGCTGAAGCTCGACTTCGGTGCGATCTGGGAGGGGTTCCACGGCGACGCAGCGGTGACCGTCATCGTGGGCGACGCGCCCTCGGCCGAGGCCGAGAAGCTCGTCCGGGTCACCGAGGAGGCGCTCGAGGCGGGGATCTCGCAGATCCGCCCGGGTGGCCGGCTGTCCGACATCGGCGCGGCCGTCGAGCAGGTGGCCGTGGGCGCGGGCTTCGAGGTCGTGCGCGAGTACGTGGGCCACGGGATCGGGCGGAGCCTGCACGAGGACCCTCAGATCCCGAACTACGGCAAGCCGGGCCGGGGGCCGGTCCTGAAGCCGGGGCTCGTGGTGGCGGTGGAGCCGATGGTGAACGCCGGCGGCTGGGGGACCAGCGTCCTGCCCGACGCCTGGACGGTCGTGACGGAGGACGGGTCGCTGTCCGCCCACTTCGAGCACACGATCGCGGTCACGGACGACGGCCACGAGGTGCTCACCGCCCGGGGCTGAACGCCGTTCAAAGCCGCAGGTCAGAGGCGCTTTCGGGCGCATCCGCCCTGGTCGTGGACGGTTCCGACGCGCAGCCCCTATACTTGCTGGCCGCCTCCGTCCGGAGGCGGTTCCGGCTCGCCCGTGGGGTGGGTCGGCATGTCCGAAACGAGGATCACCCGGAGCTTGCCGAAGAAGGACGCGATCGAGGTCGAGGGGACGGTCACCGAGCCGCTTCCCAACGCCATGTTCCGGGTGGAGCTCGAGAACGGACACAACGTGTTGGCCCACATCTCGGGCAAGATGCGGATGCACTACATCCGGATCCTCCCGGGAGACCGGGTGCTGGTGGAGCTGTCGCCGTACGACCTCTCGCGCGGCAGGATCGTGTATCGGTACAAGTAGGGGGTTCGAGTGAAGGTCCGTCCGTCGGTGAAGAAGATGTGCGACCGGTGCAAGGTCATCCGCCGGCGCGGCACGATCCGCGTGATCTGCTCGAACCCCAGGCACAAGCAGCGACAGGGCTAGGAGGCTCATCGTGGCACGGATCGCAGGCGTCGACCTCCCCCGCGACAAGCGCGTGGACATCGCGCTCCGCTACATCTACGGCATCGGCCAGACCCGGGCGTTCGAGATCGTCGAGGGCTCCGGTGTGGACGGTGGGACGAAGGTCCGCGACCTGTCCGAGGACGAGGTCAGCAAGATCCGAGAGTTCATCGACCGCACCTACAAGGTCGAGGGTGATCTGCGCCGCGAGACCGCGCAGGACATCAAGCGGAAGATCGAGATCGGCTCGTACCAGGGCGTCCGGCACCGCCGGAGCCTGCCGGTGCGGGGACAACGCACCCACACCAACGCCCGGACCCGCAAGGGCCCGCGCAAGACCGTGGCCGGCAAGAAGAAGGCCACGAAGAAGTAGTTCGGGGGGCGAGATGGCGAAGCCGAAGGCCAAGAAGACCAAGCGTCGCGAGAAGAAGAACGTCGTCCACGGTCAGGCGCACATCAAGTCGACGTTCAACAACACGATCGTGACGATCACCGACCTCCAGGGGAACACGATCTCGTGGGCCTCGGCCGGCAACGTCGGGTTCAAGGGCTCGCGCAAGTCCACGCCGTTCGCCGCCCAACTCGCCGCCGAGTCGGCGGCCCGCAAGGCCCAGGAGCACGGGCTGCAGAAGGTGGACGTGTTCGTGAAGGGCCCGGGGTCCGGTCGAGAGACCGCGATCCGTTCGCTCGCGGCCACCGGCCTCGAGGTCGCGGGTATCCAGGACGTCACGCCGGTTCCTCACAACGGGGTCCGGCCGAAGAAGCGCCGGCGCGTCTAGCGCACCGACGCACCAAGCTCGCGGAGTCGACCGCGGGGTGGCTCCACCTCGGTGGGGCCAAGAAGGCGGGGAGGAATGGATGATCCCCCGCCGGGAGGAGGAAGCAGTGTTCATCGTCGCACGTCCGCAGATCCAGGAAGAGACCGTCTCGTCGACGCGCTCGAAGTTCATCGTTGAGCCGCTCGAGCCGGGCTTCGGCTACACCGTGGGGAACTCGCTCCGGCGGACCCTGCTGTCCTCGATCCCGGGGGCCGCGATCAGCTCGGTCCGCATCGAGGGCGTGCTCCACGAGTTCTCGACGATCCCGAAGGTCACCGAGGACGTCACCGACATCATCCTGAACCTCAAGGAGCTCGTGCTCCGCAGCGAGTCCGACGAGCCCGTGACCGTGTACCTGAAGGCCAAGGGTCCGGGCGCCGTCACGGCCGCCGACATCGCGCCGCCCGCCGGCGTCGAGATCCTGAACTCCGACCTGCACATCGCCACCCTCGGCAAGGGGGGCTCGCTCGAGATGGAGCTCACCGTCGAGCGCGGCGTGGGATACCGGATGGCCGATAAGAACAAGAAGCCACGCGACCCGATCGGCGTGATCCCGGTTGACTCGATCTTCTCGCCCGTCCGCCGCGTCTCCTACGCGGTGGAGAACACCCGGGTCGAGCAGATGACCGACCGAGACCGGCTGATCCTGGACGTCGAGACCGACGGCTCCGTCGCGCCGCGAGAGGCGCTCGCGTCGGCCGGCGGGACGCTCCTCGAGCTCGTGCAGCTGTTCGGCGACCTCGCCGAGGCCCAGTCGATGCAGGTCGGCCCGGCCGAGGACGAGTCCATGCCGTCGGACTATGCGATCACGGTCGAGGAGCTCAACCTGTCGGTCCGCTCCTACAACTGCCTGAAGCGCGAGGGCATCAACACGGTCGGCGATCTGGTCGAGAAGTCCGAGGCCGAGCTGATGGACATCCGCAACTTCGGCCAGAAGTCGATCGACGAGGTGAAGGCCAAGCTCGAGGAGCTCGGCCTGGCGCTCCGGGAGGAGTAGGGATGCCCAAGCCCACCAAGGGTCCCCGCCTCGGGTCGGGTCCCGCACACCAGCGCCTGATGCTGAACGGCCTTGCGGCGCAACTGTTCGTGCACGAGCGGATCAACACGACCGAGGCGAAGGCCAAGGCCGTCCGCCCGGTTGCCGAGAAGCTGATCACGTTCGCCAAGAAGGGCGACGTGGCCGCGCGCCGCGAGGTCCTGAAGCAGATCACCGACCGCGACATCGTCCACAAGCTGTTCAGCGACATCGGGCCGCGGTACGCCGAGCGCAACGGCGGCTACACGCGGATCCTGAAGCTCGGGCAGCGCCGGGGCGACGGGGCGCCGATGGCGCGGATCGAGCTCGTCGAGGAGACCGCCTAGAACGCTCTTACGGCGCGACGAGCCAGTAGAGGTCGCCGCACCGTTCGGGGATGTCCGCACCGGTCAGCTCCGAGGCGTAACGCTCCGCCTCGGCGGTGCCGCCGATCTCGATCGGCCTCCGCTCGCCTCCTCCGAGGCGGATCTGGTCGCCCTCGCGCGCCACGAGGTCGTCTTCCTCGTCGAGGATCTCGATCGCGCCCTGGGCCTCACGAGCCGTGTATCCCTCGGGCCACAGGAGTAGCCAGCGGTCCTCCGGCCTGGTCACGAACAGGCAACCGGACCGGAGCTCGAGCATGCCTTGGATCTCCCCGGCCGGATACGCGTTCCCGACGGGCACGGTCGGGAAGAAGACGCCGTCGGGAGCTGTCCGTCCGACCGAGCCGCAGGCGGGCGCGCAGAGGATCGCGAGCGCCAGCAGGAACCACCGAGGCATGGAATGGCTCGTCATACTCGCGACGTGATCGTTCTCCTCAGACTCGCATACGACGGGACCCGGTTCCGCGGCTGGGCGAAGAACGCGGGCCAGCGGACCGTCGAAGGAGTCCTCACGGAGGCCCTCGGCCGCGTCCTCGGCGAGGTGCCGAAGCTCTCCGTCGCCGGTCGGACCGACGCCGGGGTCCACGCGCGCGGCCAGGTCGCGTCGTTCGGGGCGGACGATGACGTTGATCTCGAACGGCTGCAACGCTCGGTGAACGGGATGCTGGCACCCGAGGTCGTGGTCTCCGAGGCCGGCCGGGCTTCCAAAGGCTTCGACGCCCGCTTCTCGGCGACGGCGCGCGAGTACCGGTACCGGATCGAGACCGGTCCGTGGCCGGACCCGTTCGACGCCCGGTTCGTTTGGCACAGGCCGGGCGAGCTGTCGGTTGCCCGGATGCGTGAGGCGACGCGCCCGCTGATCGGAGAGAACGACTTCGCGTCCTTCTGTCGCCGGCCGCAGGCGGGCGGCACCACGCGGCGGCTCGATCGGCTCGCCGTCGCGCGGAAGGGCGACCGGGTGGAGGTCGTCGCGCGCGCGAACGCGTTCCTCCACCAGATGGTCCGAGCCCTCGTCGGCATGCTCGTCCGCGTCGGCGACGGGAAGCTCGACGCCGCCGAGGTGACCGAGATCCTTCGGGCCCGCGACCGGTCGAGGACGCCGAACATGGCGCCGGCGCACGGCCTCACGCTCGAACGCGTCGTCTACGGACGCCGTCCGAAGAGGATTTGACCCGGAGCGCACCGGCCACGGAGCATCTTCGCCATGGAGGTCCTCCTTCCCAGCACGCTCGACGAGGCGCTCGAGGTGGCCGCGGCGAACCCCGACGTGGTTCCGATCGCCGGGGGAACCGACGTGATGGTCGAGCTCAACATGGATCTCGACCGGCCCGAGACGCTGATGGACGTGTCCCGGCTCGACGAGCTCCGGGAGTGTCGCCGCGAGGACGGTCACGTGTTCCTCGGCGCGGGCGTGAGCTACACGCGGATCATCGACGAGCTGGCCGGGTTCACGCCGCTCGTCCAGGCCTCGCGCTCGGTCGGCTCGCCTCAGATCCGGAACCGGGGAACCGTCGGCGGCAACCTCGGGACCGCGTCGCCGGCCGGTGACGCGCTTCCGGTCCTCGCCGCGTACGACGCGGAGGTCGTGCTCGTGCGGTCGGGCGGCGGTACCCGGACCGTCGCCTGGAACGACTTCCTCACCGGCGTGAAGCAGACCTCGCGCGAGCCGGGCGAGCTGATCCTCGGTGCGCGATGGGCACCTCCCCGCGGCCCGGGGTCCTTCTCCAAGATCGGCACGCGCAACGCGATGGTGATCGCGGTCGCGAGCCTCTGCCTTCAGCTCGACCAGGACGGTCGGTCGGTCCGGGTGGCGCTCGGGTCGGTCGCGCCGACCGTGGTGCGGGCGACCGAGGCGGAGTCGTTCGCGGCCGCGGCGCTCGACGAGGCCGCCGCCTGGGACGATCCGACGGCCTCGCTCGGCGAGGCCGAGGTCGAGCGGTTCGGCCAGCTTGTCGCCGGGTCGGGGAGTCCGATCGACGACGTGCGGGGGACCGGCGCGTACCGGCGGCACGCGTGCGCGGTGCTCGCACGTCGGGCACTCGCGTGGGCGCTCGAGGACCGGCGGGCCGCCTGATGCTCGTCCGGGCGAACGTGAACGGCGAGTGGCGCGAGGCCGACGTGTGGCCCGGCTCGAGCCTCCTCTATCTGCTGCGCGAGCATCTCGCGCTGCCGGGCTCCAAGAACGCGTGCGAGCAGGGCGAGTGCGGCTCATGCTCCGTCTGGCTCGACGACGAGCTCGTATGCGCCTGCCTCGTCCTTGCGGCGCAAGCCGAAGGACGGGAGGTCCGGACCGTCGAGGGCCTCGCCGCGGGCGAGGCGATGCACCCGGTGCAGGAGGCGTTCGTCGAGTCCGGGGGGGTCCAGTGCGGGTTCTGCACGCCGGGCTTCGTCGTCGCGGTGACCGACCTGCTCGAGCGCGCGTCGGCCCCGTCGGACGCCGAGGTCCGCGAGGCCCTGTCGGGCAACCTCTGCCGCTGCACCGGCTACGAGAAGATCCTCGAGGCCGTGCGGATCGCGGCCGACCGCCTGAGCCTTCGAGAGGACGAGCTGTGAGCCGGCGGGTCGACGAGCGCGTTCGCGAAGGCGTCGGCACGTCGGTCCCGCGGATCGACGGTGTCCCGAAGGTGAAGGGCCAGTTCTCCTACGGTAGCGACCTGTGGGCCGACGAGATGCTGTGGGGGCACACCCTTCGGAGCCCGCACCCGAGCGCCGAGATCCGTTCGATCGACATCTCCGGCGCCGTCGCGAGCCCCGGGGTGCACGCGGTCCTGCTCGCCGACGACGTGCCCGGCTCCCGGTTCTACGGGCTCGAGTTCGCGGACCAGGCGGTGCTCGCGTGGGAGGTGGTCCGGTACGTCGGCGAGCCGGTCGCGATCGTCGCGGCCGAGCATCCCGAGCTCGCGCGCCGGGCAGCCGACCGGATCGTCGTCGACTACGAGCCGCTCGAGCCGGTGACCGACATGGAGACGGCGCTCCGCGAGGGCGCGCCGCAGGTGCATCCGTTCGGGAACGTGCTGAGCGACGTCCGGGTCCTCCACGGTGATCCCGACGCCGAGGCCGACGTCTGGGTCGAGGGCTACTACGAGACCGGCATGCAGGACCAGGCGCCGCTCGGACCGGAGGCCGGGATGGCGGTGCCGGCCGAGGACGGTGGGGTCGACCTGTTCGTTGCGACGCAGTGGCTCCACATCGACCGGCGGCAGCTCGCCCCGTGCCTGAACCTGGCCGAGGACAAGGTGCGGCTGTTCCTCGCCGGGACCGGCGGGGCGTTCGGCGCGCGCGAGGACGTGAGCATGCAGATCCACGCCTGCATGCTCGCGCTCTACACGGGCCGGCCGGTGAAGATGTCGTACGGCCGGACCGAGTCGTTCCTCGGCCACGTCCACCGACACCCCTCGCGCGTCTGGATGCGGACCGGCGCGAACCGCGACGGCACACTGATCAACGTTCGCGCCCGGGTGCTGATCGACGGCGGCGCCTACACGTCCTCCTCGGCCGCGGTGATCTCGAACGCTTCGACCTTCGCCGCGGGTCCGTACGCCGTTCCGAACGCGCTGATCGAGGGCACGTGCGTCTTCACGAACAACCCGCCGTGCGGCGCGATGCGGGGGTTCGGGGCGGTCCAGGTCTGCTTCGCGCACGAGGGGCAGATGGACAAGCTCGCGGCCGCGCTCGCGATGGACCCGGTCGAGCTCCGGCTCCGGAACGCCGCCGCGCCCGGGACCGTGCTCCCCACCGGCCAGGTGATCCGCGGCGCCGCGCCCGTCCGCGAGGTGATCGAACGAACGGCCGCGATCCCGCTCCCGCCCGAGCCGCCGGCGCGGCCCCGCGACGCGATCGAGCTCCCCGGGGGCGTGGCGGGCAACGTGGGGAGGGGGGAGGGCATCCGGCGCGGGGTCGGGTTCGCCGTCGGCTACAAGAACCACGGCTACAGCGGTGGGTTCGACGACTACGCGGACGCGCGCGTGACGCTCTCGGCGGGGCCGGAGGGGCCCGTGGCCGAGATCCACAGCGCCGCGGCCGAGGTGGGGCAGGGCGTCCAGACGATCATGGCGCAGATCGCTCGGACGGTGCTGGGAGTCGAGCGGGTGATCCTGCGGACCTCCGACACGCTCGTCGGCTCCGCCGGGTCGACCTCGGCGTCCCGGCAGACGCTCGTGTCCGGCGGCGCGGTGAAGGCGGCGAGCGAGGCGGTCCTCGCGGAGCTGCTCGAGCGTGCGCGCCGCGACGCGAAGGTGGCCGGCGCCGACCTGGGGGTCGACGGCGGGTTCGTGACCGCCGACGGCGAGCCGGTGATGGCCGTGGACGAGCTGCTCGGCGAGCCGATCGAGCGCTCGGTGATCTGGCGGCACCGGCCCACGTCGCCGCTCGACGAAAACGGGCAGGGCGACGTGCACGTGGGGTTCCTGTTCGCCGCCCACCGAGCGGTCGTCGACGTGGACGAGGAGCTGGGGCTCATGCGCGTCGTGCAGCTTGCGACCGCGCAGGACGTCGGGTTCGCGATCAACCCTCAGAGCGTGGTCGGTCAGGTCGAGGGCGGCTCGGCCCAGGGGCTCGGCCTGGCGCTCATGGAGGAGCTCCAGCTCGAGGACGGACACATCCGCAACGCGTCGTTCACCGACTACCTGCTGCCGACCACGCTCGACATGCCGCCGGTGGAGGTCGTGCTCGTCGAGGAGCCGGAACCGGACGCGCCGTTCGGCGCGAAGGGCGTTGGCGAGCCGGCCAACGTCGTCGCGCCTGCCGCGATCGTCTCGGCGCTCCGGGCGGCGCTCGGCAGGGACCTCCAACGGATCCCGGTCAAGCCCGACGACCTTGCGGGCCTTCGCGAGCCTCCCGGCATCCCGCCGTGGCCTCCGTTCCCGGACGAGCCGGCCCGTGAGCCCTCTCCCCTCTCGGGCGGGGTCTTCCACGTCGGCTCGGTTCCCCCGCCCGAGTGAGCGGCAACGGGGCGCGTCCTTTGACGCCCGCGCGAAACCGCAGGTAGCATGGGTCGCCCGGCCGTTCCCGGCCGGCATCTTCTTGTCATGAAGACCTACTCGCCGAAGCCGCGTGACATCGAGCGCCGCTGGTACGTCCTGGACGCCAGCGGGGCCGTGCTCGGTCGTCTCGCGACCGAGGCCGCCTCGATCCTAAGAGGCAAGCACAAGCCGATCTACGCCCCCCACATGGACACCGGCGACCACGTGATCGTCGTGAACGCCAAGGAGATCCAGTTGACCGGGGGCAAGGAGCAGAAGAAGGTGGCGTACCGGCACTCGGGGTACCCGGGTGGGCTCTCCGAGACCCGTTACGACCGGCTCCTGGCGGAGCGGCCCGCCTACGCGGTCGAGAAGGCCATCAAGGGCATGCTCCCGCACAACCGGCTCGGCCGGCAGATGGCGAGCAAGCTCCGCGTCTACGCCGACGCCGACCACCGTCACCAGGCCCAACAGCCGAAGCCCCTGAAACTCGGCGAGGTCCCGCCATGGGACGGGCTGCCGGTCCGCGCCGAGCCCGAGGAGCCCAAGGCCGAGCGGGAGCCGAAGGCGCCGGCCGCGAAGCGTTCGACCGCCAAGCGCGCGGCGGCGAAGCCGTCGAGCGCGACCCCGCCGGCCAAGCGCTCCACCGCGAAGTCCACGAAGTCGAAGTCCACGGCCAAGCGGACCACCGCGAAGAGCACCACGAAGCGCGCGACCGCGAAGCGGGCGACCACCTCGAAGGCCTCCGCGGCCAAGAAGACGACGGCCCGAGCGCCGAAGAAGGAGGCCTGAGATGGCGCAGACGGCGACGGGTCGACGCAAGGAGGCCGTGGCCCGTGTCCGGCTCGTGCCGGGCACCGGCGCCTTCCAGTTGAACGGTCGCACCCTCGACGAGTACTTCACGACGCGGGCGCACCGCATGGTGGTCTCGGCGCCGCTCCGCCTTGCCGGCCGGGAGAAGGACCTCGACGTGATCGCCCGGATCGAGGGCGGCGGCGTGTCCGGCCAGGCCGGTGCGTTGCGGCTGGGCATCGCTCGGGCGCTGATCGAGCTCGACCCCGAGCTCCGCGCGAGCCTCAAGAAAGAGGGATACCTCTCGCGGGACGCGCGCGAGAAGGAGCGCCGCAAGTACGGGCTGAAGAAGGCCCGCAAGGCGCCGCAGTACTCCAAGCGCTAGGCGGCACCCTCCGGGCTACGCGGGATCGGCCTCGCCCGAGGCCGGGACGTCCGAGAGCGCGAGGTTCGCCTGGACCTCGAGGTCCTTCGGGACGAACACGTGTACCGGCCCCGCTGGGTAGGGGTCGCCGCTGCTCCCGCCCTTCAGCAGCACGGGGATCCCCTCGGCCTCGAGCCGGGATCGGATGATCTCGCCCTCGAGCGTCGAAGGGACCGAGCGCAGGCGGACGAGGTCGGACATCTCCGCATCGTGCCACAGGAGCGGGTGTGAGGCAGGCTCCGCCCGAGGGTTGACCCGGAGGCTATCGAGTAGCCTTCGCCCCCATGGCGCGGCTGTTCGGCACGGACGGCATCCGAGGCGCGTACGGACGGGACCTCACGATCGAGCTCACGCGCGCGCTGGGTCGAGCGGCGGTCCGCGCGCTCGGTCGTGAGCACGACCGGTCGCCCACCCTCCTGATCGGCCGCGACACCAGGCTCTCGGGAAAGCCACTCGAGGACGCACTCGTCGAGGGGATCGTCGATGAGGGCGGCGATGTCGTCCTGGCCGGGGTCGTCCCCACCCCTGCCGTGGCGTTCCTCGTCCCCGGGCTCGGGATCGAGTCCGGGATCGTGATCTCCGCCTCACACAACCAGCCCGGCGACAACGGCATCAAGTTCCTCGACGCCGGCGGCTACAAGCTGTCGGATCGGCTCGAGGGGCAGATCGAGGACGAGATCGGGGCAGGTGGAGGAGCCGCCCCCCGAACCGGCCAGGTCCGACCCCTCCCGCCGGATGCCCCCAGCTACCTCGACCACGTGATCGGGGTCGCCCACCGGCCGCTGGACGGGATGCGGATCGTCGTCGATTGCGCCAACGGCGCGGCGAGCGGGTTCGCGCCCGACGTGCTCCGCAGGCTCGGGGCCGACGTCGTGGCGATCAACGCAGACGGGGACGGGTCGAGGATCAATGTCGGCTCCGGCGCACTGTTCCCCGAGGTGGTCGCCGAAGCCGTGGTGGAGCTGGGCGCCGACGCGGGTGTGGCGCACGACGGCGATGCCGATCGCGCGATGTTCGCCGATGCCGAGGGTCGAGTCGTCGACGGCGACCAGGTCCTCGCCGCGTCCGCGATCGAGATGCAGGAGCGCGGCACGCTCACCGGCGACGCCGTCGTCGCCACCGTGATGGCGAACGTGGGGTTCCACCGGGCGATGGAGGAGCACGGGATCCGCGTCGTGTCCGCGCCCGTCGGCGACCGCTACGTCCTTGAACGCATGCTCGAGCACGACCTCGCCCTCGGCGGGGAGCAGTCCGGCCACGTGATCTTCCGCGAGCACGCGACCACCGGCGACGGGCTCGTGACGGCCGTCCGGTTCCTCTCGCTGGCGGCCGCGCGCGACGTCTCGGTCGGCGAGCTCGCGAACGTGATGCAGCGGTTCCCGCAGGTGATGATCAACGTCGAGGTCGCCGACAAGGGACGCCTGGACGAGGCCGAGGAGGTCTGGGAGGCGGTCCGGGCACGGGAGGCGCAGCTCGACGGGACCGGGCGTGTGCTCGTACGCGCCTCGGGAACCGAGCCGCTGGTGCGCGTGATGGTGGAGGCCGAGACCGAGCAGCTCGCGCGCGAGCACGCCGAGGCCGTCGCCGAACGGGTGGCCGAAGCGCTCGGCTGACCGGCGGTTCCGGTTCCGATCTGCGGCTGCTACCCTTCGAGCCTCATGTGCGGCATCGTGGGCTACGTCGGCCCCGACCCTGCGCTCCCCGTGGTTCTCGAGGGGCTCCGCCGTCTCGAGTACCGGGGGTACGACTCCTCCGGCGTCGCGCTGCTCGACGGCGGCCTGTCGGTCGTCAAGCGGGCCGGCAAGCTGGGCGAGCTCGAGGCGGCGCTCGAGGCCGGGGGCGCCCCCTCCGGCTCGGTCGGCATCGGCCACACGCGGTGGGCCACGCACGGCGCGCCCACCGACCGCAACGCCCACCCCCACACGGACTGCGACGGCCGGATCGCCGTGATCCACAACGGCATCGTCGAGAACTTCGCCGAGCTCCGGACCGGCCTCGAGAAGCGCGGCCACTCGCTCGCGTCCGAGACCGACACCGAAGTCGTCGCACACCTCATCGAGGAGCAGGAAGGTTCGCTCGCCGACCGGGTCCGCGCCGCCGTCCGCACGCTCGACGGCGCGTTCGCGCTCGTCGTGGTCGGGCTGGACGAGCCGGACGTGATCGTCGGCGTCAAGGTCGCCTCGCCGCTGATCGTGGGGCTCGGCGACGGCGAGAACCTCCTCGCCTCGGATATCCCCGCGGTCCTGCAGAAGACCCGCACCGTGGTGCCCCTCGACGAGCGGCAGGTCGTCGAGGTGCGGGCGGACGGCATCCGCGTCACCGACCTGCACGGCGCCGAGGTCCCGGCGAAGCCGTTCAAGGTCGAGTGGGACGTCGCCCGGGCCCAGAAGGGCGGGTTCGACGACTTCATGCTGAAGGAGATCTGGGAGCAGCCCGCGGCGATCCGGGACACGCTCGTCGGCCGCGTGAACGAGCAGGGGCTCCTCACGCTCGACGAGCTGTATACCGATACCGACGTCCTGCGCGAGATCGGCAAGGTGTTCGTGGTCGCGTGCGGGACGGCGTTCCATTCCGGCCTGGTGGCGAAGTACGCGATCGAGCACTGGACGCGGGTTCCCGTCGAGATCGACATCGCGTCCGAGTTCCGGTACCGGGACCCGGTGCTCGCGCCGGACACGCTCACGCTCGCGGTGAGCCAGTCGGGCGAGACGATCGACACGCTTGAGGCGGCCCGCCACGCGCGGCGTCAGGGGTCGAAGGTTCTGGCCGTGACGAACACGATCGGCTCGTCGCTCGCACGCGAGGCCGACGCCGTGATGTACACGCACGCCGGACCCGAGATCTGCGTCGCCGCGACGAAGACGTTCGCGACGCAGATGGCCGCCCTGCATCTCGTTGCGCTGTACCTCGCGCAGGTGCGCGGGTCGATGTTCCCCGTCGAGATCGTCGAGACCGTGAACAAGATGCGTGAGCTGCCCGACCAGGTGGCCCGCACGCTGGACCTGAACGACCAGGTCGCCGCGATCGCCCGCGAGGTCCGCGACACCACCGACGTCCTGTTCCTCGGGCGGCACACGGGATATCCGGCGGCGCTGGAGGGCGCCCTCAAGCTGAAGGAGCTCTCGTACCTGCACGCCGAGGGGTACCCGGCCGGCGAGCTGAAGCACGGCCCGATCGCCCTCGTGGAGGACGGGGTCCCCGTCGTCGCCGTCGCGACCGAGTGCCACGTCTACCCGAAGGTGCTCTCGAACATCCAGGAGGTGCGCGCCCGCGGCGCGAAGGTGATCGCCGTCGCGAGCGAGGGCGACGAAGAGATCGGCACCCACGCCGAGCACGTGCTGTTCGTCCCCCGGGTGCCCGAGCTGTTCGCGCCGGTCGTCGTGACGCCGCCGCTGCAGCTGCTCGCCTACCACGTGGCCAAGCTCCGCGGGTGCGACGTGGATCAGCCGCGCAACCTCGCCAAGAGCGTCACCGTCGAGTAGGCCGGGGTGCCACGGGGGGTACCCGGCAGGCGGGAGCCGGCCCTCCCGGTGTCATCCGCGGTATCTCGCGAGTCGGCCGCGTCCGCGGACTCACCGGGCCTCGCTCCCTGTCGGGGGGGTGTCTCGGGCGGCACCCTTCGACCAGTCGTTCGTCGAGATTGAGTGACAAGAATGCCTGGCGCGTGCCGGTCCGATGGCAGGACCGATCGAGAACACGTAGAGTGGCCAGCCTCACGGTACGTGTTGAGGGTTTCGGAGGTAACAGGGTGGATGGTGGGGTGACAGCCTGCCGACCCAAGGCGATCAGCCCCAGGGTGGTGAAGCTCGGCCGACGATACAGCCTCCACCACGCCACCGGCTGGTATGTCGTCTTCGACGACAAGCGACCCCTGGAGCCTGGAGAGCGCTACCCGGTTCGGGAACGAGGGCAGGCGCTGCGCAGATATCACGAGTTGGAAGACAGTCATAGGCGGCGCTGGGGTGCCTGGGATGCGGTGGTCCGCCGGTTGGAGCCGAGTCGTTTCCAGATCCGCAGGCTTGCGGTGGTTGCCATCGCCGTCTTGCTCGTGGCTGGACTCATGAAGGCGACGGATGACGCCGATAACCCGCCGCTCGCGGGAGCCTTCTCGATCGGTATAGGGCCCAATGGCGCGCCGTACCTCGTGTACATACCGAGCTCCTCAGGAGCGGAGGGAAGCCGAGCGGTCAACGTGGTTGGCGACGGCGGAGGCCACAGCGGGCCGACACCCCTGTTGCCCATCGGGGGGCTCCTCGGATTCGGTGGGAATCTCCTCTCGTTTGGGACCATCCCCCAGATCGGACCCGAGCCGGACCCGGGACCTGGCCCTCGGCCGGGACCTGACCCCTCGAGCCCGGATCCGTCGCCGGCTCCGGGGCCGTCGCCCGAGCCGACGCCCGGAACGCACCCGTCCCCGGACCCTTCCCCGGACCCGTCCCCGGACCCGTCCCCGGACCCGTCCCCCGACCCCTCGCCCGACCCCTCGCCCGACCCCTCTCCCGACCCCTCTCCCGACCCCTCTCCCGACCCCTCTCCCGACCCCTCTCCCGACCCCTCTCCCGCACCGCCCCCCGACCCCTCGCCGGCTCCCTCTCCGGAGCCTCCACCGGAGCCTTCACCGGAGCCTTCACCGGAGCCTTCACCGTAGCCTTCACCGTAGCCTTCACCGTAGCCTTCCCAGACGTCGCCGCCGCCAGACCCATCGACAACCTCAGCTCCGCCTCCCCCGTCCGGACCCACCGGCCGGTCCTAGTCGACTCCGGCACGGCCTTGATCAAGGGCACATACTTGAGCCGGCGGCGCCGAGGTCGGCGAGCGCGAAACCGTACTCCGATCCCCGGGACGGCGGCGGTGGTCTGCGGCTGAAGCGCGGGAAGGCACGTTCCTTCGTCCGGCTAGCATGGGGTGACTGTTGCCTCAGATCGCCCCCACGCGAGCCCAGGAAGATCCTATGCAGCCGACCCCGGCAAGCCGACCGGACACGATCGTCCGGACAGGGGGTCACACCTCGGATCACCGGTTGGATCCACATGCCGAGCGCGTCGCTCATTGCCGCCGAGGCTACGCTAGCGGCGTGGAGATCCTCGGCCTCGGGGTCGACATCTGCGAGATCGCGCGGATGGAGCGCGCTCTCGAGCGACATGGGACGATGCGGGAGCGGGTGTTCACCCCGGAGGAGCGCGCCTACTGCGAGTCGAAGGCCCGGCCCGCCGAGTCCTACGCGGGTCGGTTCGCGGCGCGCGAGGCCGTCATCAAGGCGCTTGGCGGCTACCGCGGCAAGCGGTGGCAGGACATCTCGGTCGCTCGGTCGCCCTCGGGGGCGCCATCGATCCGGCTCGAGGGCAACGCGAAGCTCCGCGCCGACGCGCTCGGCATCTCGAGCGTGCTGATCACGTTCACGCACGAGAAGACCAGCGCGGTGGCGTTCGCGGTGGCGGTGTCCGGGTGAGGGTGGTCCTCACCCCGGCCGAGGCCGCCGGGCTCGATAGCGCTACGCGGGGCCGGGGGATCTCCGCAGACGAGCTGATGGAGGCCGCGGGCTGGGAGGTGGCCGACGCCACGATGCGGCTGGTGGGCGGCGCGTACGGCCGGCGCGCCGTGGTCGTGTGCGGCAAAGGCAACAACGGGGGGGACGGGCTGGTTGCGGCGAGGTACCTCGACGGCGCGGGCGTCCGTACGACGGTGCTATCGCTCGAGGGCGGCCTTCGCGAGCCAGCGGCGGCGAACCTCCGGCGGCTCGAGCACACCACGGTGCGCACCCGGCCCTTCTCGGCCGCTGCGCTCGAACGCGAGCTGGCCAGGTCCGACGTGGCCGTCGACGCCGTCTTCGGCACCGGGTTCCGCGGCGTCCCGGAGGGCGCGCACGCCGAGGCGATCGTGGCGCTGAACGCGTCCCCTGCCCCCGTGGTCGCCGTGGACATGCCCTCGGGTGTGGACGGCGCGACCGGGGCCGTCGAGGGAGCCGCCGTGCACGCCGGCCTCACGGTCACGTTCGGCGCGCCTAAGCCCGGGCTCGTCCTGCTGCCGGGCGCGACCTTGGCGGGCGCGATCGAGGTGGAGCCGATCGGGTTCCCGCCCGACCTTATCCGCGGCGACCTGCTGCTCGTCGAGTCGGGAGACGTCGCGGCGATGCTCCCGCATCGGGCGCCGGAGTCGCACAAGCGGGCGGCCGGGTTCGCCGTGGTGGTCGGCGGCTCCAGACTCATGACAGGCGCGCCGGCGCTGGGCGGCATGGCCGCGTACCGGGCCGGCGCGGGACTGGTCGCCGTGGCCGTGCCCGAGTGCGTCCTGCCGATCGTCCAGGCGGGGCTGCGGGAGGCCGTGTTCGTCGGGCTGCCCGAGACGGCCGCCGGGACGGCCGCCGGCGGCTCGGCACGTCTCGACGAGGTTCTCGGGCAGGCCGGTGTCCTCGCCGTGGGCCCCGGGATGAGCTTGGACGAACGGACGCAGGGCTGGGTCCGGGAGCTCGTGCGGTCGAGCGAAGTCCCCGTGGTCCTGGACGCCGACGCCCTGAACGCGTTCGCCGGACGCGTGGAGGACCTCGCCGATCGCAAGGCCGACCTGATCCTGACCCCGCACGCGGGCGAGTTCTCCCGGCTCGCGGGAGTTCCAGCGAGCGAGGTCGAGGCCGACCGCGTGCGGCACGTCCGGGACCTCGCGGCGCGAACCTCCGCCGCGGTGCTGCTCAAGGGCAGCAGAACCCTGGTCGCCTCGCCCGACCGCGTCGTGCGGATAAACCCGACCGGCGGCCCCTCGCTCGCGACGGGCGGCACCGGCGACGTCCTCACGGGGATGATCGCGGGCCTGATCGCGCGCGGGTGCTCTCCGCTCGACGCGGGTTCGGCCGCCGCATTCGTCCACGGCTTGGCCGGCAGGATCGCCGGCGACCGCCGCGGGGACGGCGCGACCGCGGTCGACGTACTCGAGGCCGTCCCGGACGCGATGCTGGAGGTTCTGGCCGGGTGACGCGGTACCGACCCACGGTCGTCGATGTCGACCTCGACGCGGTCCGGCACAACGTGCGGCTCCTCAAGCCGGACGGGACCGAGCTCATGGCGATCGTCAAGGCGCAGGGCTACGGACTCGGTGCCGTCCCGGCCTCCAGGTCCGCCCTGGCGGCCGGCGCCTCGCGCCTGGGCGTCGCGCTCGTGGAGGAGGGGCTCGCACTCCGCGAGGCGGGCATCGCCGCCCCCATCCTGGTCCTGACCGAGTTCCCTCCGGGTTCGGAGAAGGAGGCGCTTGAGGCTGGCCTGACGCCGTCCGTGTATTCGGACGCCGGGGTGGAGGGGCTCGCCGATGCCGCGCGCGCCACCGCCCGTCCCGTCGCCGTGCACCTGAAGCTCGACACCGGGATGCACCGGGTCGGCCTGTGGCCGCCCGCGGACGCGCCGGCGTTCGCGCGCCGCATACTGGAGGCCGGCCTGGAGATCGAGGGCGTCTGGACGCACTTCGCGGACTCCGAGCGCGACGACGAGGGCACCCGGCGCCAGCTCGCGTCCTTCCGCTCGACCGTCCGGGCACTCGCGGCCGACGGCATCCGCCCGGCGATCCTGCACGCCGCGAACAGCGGGGCCACGATCCGCCTTCCCGAGACGCATCTGGACCTCGTCCGGCCCGGCGCCGCCGTGTATGGGATCGACCCGGGCGGCGGGCTCGCGGATCGGGCGGGACTGCGCCCGGCGCTCGCGTGGCGTTCGGCGGTCTCGATGGTCAAGCGCCTGCCGGCGGGAGAGCGCGTGTCGTACGGGGGCCGGTACAGGTTGGAACGCGCATCGACCATCGCGACCGTGCCGGTCGGCTACGACGACGGCTACCCACGGACCGCCGAGGGGGCCGAGGTCCTGATCGGCGGCGTCCGCCGGCCGGTGGCCGGGACGGTCACGATGGACCAGATCATGGTCTCCTGCGGCGACGCCCACGTCGCGACAGGCGACGAGGTCGTGCTGATCGGTGCCCAGGCCGCCGAGCGCATCACCGTCGACGAGCTGGCCGAACGCGCCGGCACGATCGCGCGGGCGATCACGACGGGGATCGGCGAGCGCGTGCCTCGGGAGTACGTCTCGACGGAGGCTCCGGCGTGAGCCGGAAGCGGGCAGCGCTGATCACGGCCGGGATCGCGGCCGGCGCCGTCGCGACCGGCATGATCGGTCGCACCGTGCTGAACGCGCGGCGGCGCTGCGACCCCGAGGCCGACGAACACCTGTCCGCGTTGCCGCCGGATGATCTCGGGCCGGTCCGCTCAGCCGACGGCACCGAGCTCGCCCTGCGGGCCGCCGGCGACCCGTCCAAGCCGACGATCGTGTTCGTCCACGGCTTCAGCCTCGACATGACGACGTGGCACTACCAGTGGACGGGGCTGTCCGATCGCTTCCGTTGCGTCCTGTTCGACTTCCGCTCGCATGGGCGGAGCGCCCGAGCGGCCGGCGGCGACCTGTCGCGGCTCGCGTTCGCGCACGATCTCGCGGCGGTGCTGAAGACCGTGGAGGACGGGCCCGTCCTGATGGTCGGCCACAGCATGGGTGCGATGTCGATGCTGGCGATGGCCGAGTCGCGGCCCGAGCTGTTCGGCGACCCGGTGGCGGGCGTCGTGTTCGTCGGCTCTGCGGCCAGCGACCTGCTGCGTGGCGCGTTCGGGTCGGTGGCCGAGCTCCTGCGTCCCAAGCTCGGATCGCTCCGTCAGGCGGCCGGACGCATGAACCGGCTCCGGAAGGTGGTCCTGTCGAGTCCGGCCGACGTCGGGCAGATCGTCGCCCGGGCGACGCAGTTCGGTACGGACGCGTCGCCGCACCTCGTGCGGTACGTCGTCGGGCTCGCGGCTAGAGCGCCATCCGAGGTTTGGACGGACGGGCTCGCGGGGCTCATGGAGATGGACCTGCGCCACGCGATCGAACACATCGGAGTCCCGGCGCTGGTCATCGTCGGCGACCAGGACCGCATGACGCCCCCCTCCTCGTCCGTCGCGCTTGCCGGCGAGCTGCCCCGCGGCCGGCTGGAGATCGTGGAGGGCGCAGGGCACTTCCCGATGATGGAGCGGCACGAGGAGTTCAACCGCCGGCTCGCGTCGTTCGCGGGCGAGGTCCTGGCCCCGCGCCGCCGGAAGCGGAAGAGCGCGTGAACGCGGGCCCCCCGTGATCACCCGCGTGAACGGCGTTCGGGTGGGTCACGTTACCGACCTCGCAGGCATCACCGGCTGCACCGTGGTGCTCTGCCCTACGAACGCGACGGGCTCGGTCGACGTGCGCGGGGGAGCCCCCGGCACCCGCGAGACCGACGCGATCCGGCCGGGCACCGCGGTGGACGAGCTGCACGCGGTCGTGCTCACCGGGGGCAGCGCTTTCGGGCTGGCGGCGGCGAGCGGGGTCCAGCGGTGGCTGGAGGAGCGCGGGATCGGGTTCGACACGCGGGTGGCGAGGGTCCCGATCGTGCCTGCGGCGGTGCTGTTCGACCTCGGCGTGGGCGACGCCTCGGCTCGGCCGGACGAGGCCGCCGGGTATGCGGCCTGCGAGGCGGCGTCCGGTGGCGCCGTCGAGGAGGGGAGCGTGGGGGCGGGGACGGGCGCGACGTTCGCGAAACAGCCAGACCCTGATGCGTGCTGGAAGGGCGGGTTGGGGACCGCGGTGGTGGAGGAAGGCGAGCGGGTCGTGGCGGCGCTCGCGGCCGTGAACGCGCTCGGGACGGTGCTGGGACTGGACGGCGAGCCGATCGTCCAGAACCGCAACCCGCAGGCCGAACCCCGGTCGTGGCCCGGCACCAACACCACGTTGGTGGTCGTCGTCACCAACGCGAGGCTCACCAAGGACCGGGCCCAGCTCCTGGCGCAGGCGGGGAGCGAGGGCATGTCGACCGTGGTGTCACCCGCGCACACGATGTGGGACGGAGATACGGTCTTCGCGATCGCCACAGGCGAGGTCGAGGCTCCCCAACGAGACCTCGAGGCGATGGCGGCGCAGGCCGTCGCGGAGGCCATCCGTCGAGGGGTCCGTTCGGCCGTGTCGCTGGGAGGCGTTCCGGCCGTGGGCGAGTCGAGGGGAGGCGGCGCATGAGGACGATCGAGGAGGCGGCGCTCGACGCATCGACGTGCACGAGGTGCCGGCTGGCCGAGGGACGCACGCAGGTCGTCTATGGCGTCGGCGACCCGAATGCGGACCTGATGTTCATCGGCGAGGCGCCCGGCTTCCACGAGGACAGGCAGGGCGAGCCGTTCGTGGGCGCGGCGGGGCAGTTGCTGAACCAGCTGCTGTCGGAGATCGACGTGCCGCGCGATGCCGTCTACATCAACAACGTGATCCTGTGCCGTCCGCCGGGAAACCGGGACCCGCTGCCCGACGAGCTCGAGGCGTGCAAGCCGTGGCTCGACGAACGCATCGCGATCATCGACCCGGCCGTCGTGGTGACGCTCGGCAACTGGGCGACCCGCTACATCCTGGGCAAGCAGATCTCGATCAGCCGCGTGCGGGGGCAGCGGTTCCCGTGGAACGGAAGGACCGTGATCCCGACGTTCCACCCGGCGGCCGTGCTGCACGGCGGCGGGCAGGCATCCTCTCAGATGACCGCGCTGCGGGCCGACTTCCGGGAGATCCGCGCCGCGCTCGCCGAACGCCCGCGGCCCGCCGAACAGCAGCTCGGCCTGTTCTGATGCCCGACCCCCTCCCTTCCGCCCGCTGATGCGGCTCGACCTGCGGGCGCCGACGGCCGAGGACACGCGCGCGATCGGCGAGTGCCTCGCGCCGCTCCTGGTGGTGGGCGACGCGATCGCGCTGACGGGCGAGCTGGGGGCCGGCAAGACCACGTTCGCGCAGGGCCTCGCGCGGGGGCTCGGGTTCGCCGGGCACGTGCAGTCGCCCACCTTCACGCTGGTGCGTGAGTACCGATCGGGCAGGGTGCCGATCGTGCACGCCGACGTCTATCGCCTCGACCGGGTGCAGGACGTGATCGACCTGGACCTGGAGGAGTCCGCCGAGGACGGCATCCTCCTGGTCGAGTGGGGCGACGTGGTCGAGGCGCTTCTTCCCGCCGGCCACCTGGTGGTCGAGCTCAGCGCTCCCGCTGGGGACGAGCGATCGATCCGCTTCCAAAGCGAGGGCCACGCCTGGTTGCCGCGATGGGAGCGGCTCGAGCGCGCCCTGGAGCCCTGGAGGGTGGCCGCGTGACCCCTGCGCGGGAGATGTCACCGTCGTGATCGTCCTCGGCATCGACACGTCGACCAGCCAGACCTCGGTGGCGCTCGGGGCACAGGGCGAGCTCGTCGGGGCCGTGCAGTTCGTCGGCGTCCGCAAGCACGACGACGTGGTCCCGGCCGTCCAGCGGCTCCTGGAGTGGACGGGCGTCGAGCTCGGCCAGGTGGGCGGGGTCGCCGTCGGGATCGGTCCGGGTTTGTATACGGGTCTGCGGGTCGGGGTCGAGGCAGCCAAGACCTTCGCCCAGGTCCTTCGCGTCCCGATCGTCGGCACGTCATCCCTCGACGTGCTCGCGTTCGCCGTCCGCACGACGCGGCGGCGGATCGGCGCGGTGCTCGACGCTCGCCGCGGTGAGGTCTTCGTCGCCTTCTACCGCAGCGTCCCCGGGGGCGTGATCCGAGAGGGCGAGTACCGCGTGGAGCGGCCGGACGCCCTGGCCGCCGAGCTCGAGGCCGATCCGGAGGAGGTGCTGCTCGTCGGGAACGGTGCGATGCTGTACCAACGGGAGGTCCGGGAGCCGGGCGTGCACGTGGGGTTCGCGCCCGCGGCGCTTGCCCACCCCTGGGCTTCGGCGCTCGTGGAGCTCTCGACGGCCCGGTTCATCCGCGAGGAGACGGACCGCCCGGCGGACGTGATACCCCTGTACCTGAGGAAGACGGATGCGGAGATCGGTTGGGATCGACGAGCTCGGGGCGCCCCGGCTTGAGGTGAGCCGGATGCGCCGGCGCCACCTGCGCGGCGTGATGGCGATCGAGCGCCAGGTGTACCCCAGGCCCTGGAGCCCGAACCTGTTCCTGTCCGAGATGTCCGAGTCCAGGAGCCGGTGCTACCTGGTGGCGCGGATCGATCGCGAGGTGGTCGGCTACGGTGGACTCATCTGCTACGGCGAGGAGGCGCACGTCACGAACGTGGCGGTCGACCCCCAGCGTCAGCGGGAGATGATCGGCACGCGGCTGCTGCTCGACCTGATCGTGGCCGCCGTCGAGATGGGTGCCGAGGCCGTCTCGCTCGAGGTGCGCGTGACCAATTGGGGGGCGCAGCGCCTGTACGCGCGGTTCGGCTTTCGTCCGGTCGGGATCCGGAAGAACTACTACCAGGAGATCAGCGAGGACGCGCTCATCATGTGGCTCGACGGCATCCAGGGCGCCGATTTCCGCTCCCGCGTCCGGCGACTGAGCGACGAGCTGCCCGAAGGTATCCGGCCCGTCGACCCATGACGTCCGGTCGGCCCGACGGCGTGGGCGCCTCCCGAACCCGGAGCCGCCGATGAAGGTCCTGGGGATCGAGACGTCCTGCGACGAGACGGGTGTAGCCATCGTGGACGGAGAGACGGTGCTCGCCAACATCCTCGCCAGCCAGGTCCCGCTGCATGAGCGGTTCGGCGGCGTGGTGCCGGAGCTCGCGAGCCGGGCGCACGTCGAGGCGCTCACGCCGCTGCTCGATGGGGCGATCGAGCGCGCGGGCATCGGCTTCGGCGACCTGGATGGCGTCGCGGTGACCGTCGGTCCCGGCCTCGTGGGCGCGCTCCTGGTCGGGATCGCGGCGGCCAAGTCGGTGTCGCTCGCGACCTCGGCGCCCCTGATCGGCGTGAACCACCTCGAGGGCCACATCCTCGCGAACGCCGTCGAGCACGGTCCCGATCTGGCCCCGGCGGTCTGTCTGGTGGTCTCGGGCGGCCACACAATGCTGGTGCACATGCCCGAGCCGCACCACTACGACATCCTCGGTCAGACGGTCGATGACGCGGCCGGCGAGGCGTTCGACAAGGTTGCGCGCTTCCTCGGTCTGGGATTCCCCGGAGGTCCGGCGGTCGACCGTCTTGCGCGGCAGGGCGATCCGAACGCGATACGGTTCCCCCGTGCGATGGCGGACTCCGACGACTACGACTTCTCGCTGTCCGGCCTCAAGACGGCCGTGCTCCGCCATGTCCAGCTCGAGCGCGAAGCCGGGCGCACGGTGGACCCGGCTGACCTGGCGGCCTCGTTCCAGGAGGCGATCGTAGACGTGCAGGTGTCCAAGACGCTCCGGGCGACGCGCGACCGAGGGGTCGGGACGATCCTGCTCGGCGGCGGTGTGGTGGCGAACTCCAGGCTCCGCGAACGGATCGAGAAGGCGGGCGCGGACGACGGCCTGCGGGTCCTGATCCCGTCGATGGACCTGTGCACGGACAACGGCGCGATGATCGCTCTCGCCGGCCTCTGGCGCCTGCGACGCGGCGATCGGTCGCCGTTGTGGGTCGGGGCAGATCCGTCGCTGGAGCTACGGTGACGACGTTCCTGGTCACCGGGGGAGCGGGCTTCATCGGGTCGCATCTGTGCGACCGCCTGCTCGCCGAGGGCCACGAGCTCGTGGCCGTGGACGACCTGTCGACCGGCCGGATCGCCAACCTCAACGAGGCCCGCGGGTATGGCAATGACTTCACGTTCTTCAACATGGACATCCGGGCCGACGGCCTTCTCACCCTGTTCGAGCGCCATCGCCCCGAGATCGTGATGCACCTGGGAGCCCAGGCCGCCGTCGCGACCTCGGTGGAGGATCCCATCCTGGACGCATCGATCAACGTGATGGGGACGCTGAACGTACTCGAGTGCGCACGCAAGACCGGTGTGCGCAAGGTCGTCTTCGCGGCGTCGGGTGGGACGCTCTACGGCGAGCCGCGCAAGCTTCCGGTACGCGAAACGGCTCTCAGTGGTACGCGGCCTGTCTCGCCGTATGGGGTCAGCAAGAAGGTCGCCCTCGACTACCTGGATTTCTATCATCGACAACACGGGATCGGGTGGACGGCACTCGCACTGGGGAACGTCTACGGTCCCCGGCAGGATCCGCATGGCGAGGCGGGGGTCATCGCCATCTTTTCGGCCTGCATGCTCGCCGGCGAGCGTCCGACCATCTTCGGTGACGGGGACCAGACACGCGACTACGTGTTCGTCGATGACGTCGTTCACGCCTTCGCCCTCGCGGCGGAGCGGGGAGACGGTCGACTGGTCAACATCGGCACCTCGGTCGAAACCTCGGTGAATGGCCTATACCTCATGCTTGCCGACATCATGGGTGTGTCCGGCGAACCCAGATCCGATGTAGCCAGGCCCGGCGATCTGCGCAGGAACGCTCTCGACATCGCGCTCGCCGCCGACGTGCTTGGTTGGCGGCCCTGGACGCACCTCGAGGATGGATTACGCGAGACGGTCGCGTTCGCCAAGGGGGGGTGATCGGCGTGTTCAGGGTTGGCGCAGCGCCGGCTCAACCGCCTGCATGAACTCTTCCACTCGACGTCCGGCCGCCGTGGCGAGCACTTCGAGGTCGCCGTCTCGGAGGGAGATCACCTCCGGCGCGGGCTGCCGACGGAGAGCGATGACCTCCTGGACGAAGCCGGCGAGGATGACCCCCTCGATACCCCCGATCGTGTGTGCCGTCTCTAGGGTCACCACGATCGGGGGCCGCCCCTCGACCCGTTGGGAGATCTGAGCCATCAGTCGCGCCGGCCGGATGCCGTAGAGATCGGCCAGCAAGAGGAATCTCTCGACGGTCAGCGCGCGATCTCCCCTCTCGTAGCTCGCGAGCGAGGAGGGTTTGAGAATACCCGAGCTCATGGTCGAGACGTTCCGAAGCGTCAGGCCCCGTGCTCTTCGAGCCACACGCAGGACGATGCCGATCTCCTTCGCAAGCGTCTCCGGCATGCTCTCCCCCACGAGCTTCGCGACGATGGAGGCTCCTCGACCTCCTGCTGGTGCCCAGGTGTATCACCGAAGCCGCGCAGGTCAACAACGTTGCCGACATTCGGCGCCGTGGTCTGCAAGAAATTCGAACGACGACCTCGCGTTTTGAAGCTTTGTCTCCGGGAAATGCAACCAGCGTGGTGCTTCATACGTTCTATGACTAAAGGAGAGTCCCCCATATGGTTGATTCAGTTGACACCCTGAGCACTCTCCGTGTAAACCATGTGTCCTAGGAAACGCGGGTTACGCTCGTTGAGGGATGACCAGTCACGCAACCCTAGGCCCTTCGGATCGGGGCGCAGGGAGCACGGCACGAGTTCAGCAGGTCTGGCGCGCTCCGTGCTCAAAGCGCACAGCGCATGTCAAGACGAGGAGTGACATGGGTGGACCAAGACGCATCTGGACGGAGGTTCCATCTGCCGACCCGGAGCGAGGGAGCCCGGCTGCGCCGATCTCCGTCCTGATCGTCGACGATCACCTGCTGTTCGCCGAGGTGATCCACAAGACCCTCGAGGGCGACGGCCTGGACGTTGTCGCTGCCGTCGAATCCGGCGCCGAGGCCCTGCGGGTCTTCCAGGACGAGCGGCCCGACCTCGTGCTGCTAGACCTGTCCCTAGCCGATCAAAGCGGCCTCGCCGTCGGCGAAGCGATCACGGAGCAGTGGCCGGGCACGGTCGTTATCGCACTCACCGCACAGGACGACCCACAACTCATCAAGCAGGCGATCCGCGCGGGCTTTCGCGGTTACGTCAGCAAGGACTGCCGCGTCTCACAACTTCGAGAGGCGATCACGCGAGCGATGGCCGGGGGTGTCGCCGTCGCCGTCCCGGGCAATCGGACGGGCAGCCGATCCAGGGGCCCGACGAGCAATGGGGCTGCGCTGCTCGCGGATCAACTCACCCAGCGCGAGCGGGAGGTTCTTGCCCTTCTCGCGCGAGGAACCAGCAGCGTGGACATGGCGCGACGTTTGGACATCAGTCCGAACACGCTGCGCACGCACGTCCAAAGCGTGCTGACGAAACTCCAGGTGCATTCACGGCTCGAGGCTGCGTCGTTCGCCATACGCAATGACCTCGTGGTGGACGACGACTGGCGTCGCGGGTCATACGTTCGTCGTAGTCAGACTGCGTCATAAGCCGGGCGAATCCGTAGGTCGGCGCGGCCTACGCTACGCCCTTTGAGACCGGTAGGAGGGATGGTGGACGAGGACGCAACCGGGCCGATCCGCATCCTCGTGGCCCAGGAACGCGGGTTGTATCGCGAGGCCCTCCGCATCGTGCTCGAGGGGGAACCGGATCTCAAAGTCGTAGGGGAGACTCAATCCGGCCTGGAGACCGTGGAGGAGGTCGCCCGGACGTTGCCGGACGTCGCCCTGATCGGCGCCAGGCTTCCGAAGCTCGACGGGATCCGTGCCACGGAGATGATCGGACAACGGACGCCCGATTGCCGGGTCCTCGTGATCTCCGAGGAGGATGACCTGGAGATCCTCGTGGCGGCGCTCGAAGCCGGTGCGAGGGGGTTCCTCACATGGGAGCTCTCCCTGCACAACCTCATCGGAGGCGTGCATTCGCTTCACCGGGGCGAGATCCTCGTCCCGCCCAGGATGTTGGGGGGGCTCCTCTCTCACCTCCTCCGACGCCGGAACGAGCAGGAAGCGAGCGCCCGCTGGCTCTCGAGGCTGACGAGGCGGGAACGCGAGGTCCTCACCTTGCTTGCGGACGGAGCGGACAACGAGAGGATCGCAAAGGCGATGTACATCAGCCCACACACCGCTCGGACCCATGTGCAGAACCTGATCGGCAAGCTGGGCGTCCATTCCCGCCTCGAGGCAGCGATGCTCTTCGCCCAGAGCGGCATGCGAAGCGAGCTCGAACTCGTAGACGGATAACCCGAGGCGCAACCTCGGCCGGGTCGGTGGGTGTCGGACAGTGCATCTCGACCACCGTTGGGCGTCGATCACGTCTCAAGTGTCAACTCTCCGAAGACACTCTCTCAGCGGGCCGCATGCAACATGTGCAAGTGAGGCAACGGAACTCCTGCGTTCGGCGTAGGGCTCATACGACAGGCTGGGCGTGCAACGCCTCCCTCCCCATGTTGAGGTTCCCCAGCATTGAGCGGAGGTCCTGACGATATGGATGTGAACCCAAGGGTCCGTGTGCTCCTCGCGGAGCCGCAGTTGCTCTTGCGCGAAGCCATGAGAGTCGCGCTCTCGAACGCCGGCGACATCGAGGTCGTCGCGGAGGTCGGCGACGGGATGAGGGCGGTCGCGGCGGCGAAGGCCGCGAAGCCGGATGTCGCATTGATCGACGTCGCACTGCCCGGCCGCGATGGCGTGCAAACGACCAGGATGATTGGTGAGGCGGCCTCATCCTGTCGGATCGTCGTTTTCGGCGGGAAAGAGGACGAACGGTCCATGATGGAGGCGTTGGAGGCGGGAGCCAGCGGGTACGTGACGGAGGAAGCAGCGCTCGGCGACCTCGTCGATGCCACCAAGGCGGCCTTTCGCGGGGAGGCATTCGTTCCGCCCCGGCTCGTCGCGGCTGTTCTCAACAGGCTCATCTGGCAGCGGCGAGAACGCGATGAGGCGATCCTCCTCCTATCGCAGCTCACCCGCCGGGAACGACAGGTTCTGGCCATGCTCGCACAGGGCGCGAACAATCGAGGCATCGCCGAAGCGCTTGCGATCAGCCCGGACACCGCCCGCACGCACATCCAGAATGTGCTGGGGAAGCTCGGGGTCCACTCTCGGCTCGAGGCGGCTGCGTTCGCCGCACGTGGGGGGTTGAGCGATGACCTCTTCAGGCTTGACGAGCCGAAGAGGGTGACGGTCAGGCTGTCAGGATCGGGGGATCCGAGCCGCGATGACCGGGTGATGCGAGGAGCCGGCTGAACGGTGCGAGGAGCTGGCTGAGCAGCTGGTCGGCGAGCCGGGCTCCTGGGTTATAGCTAAGGCGCGGGTCGGGCTCCTCGATCAGCTCTGGCGCCCCTCTCCGGGGTATGCCGCTTCTCGGACTCCGAGTCGGGCGCCGATCCGTTGCCTTCGCTGGGTCTGGAGACCCGCCGCCGGTACATGAGCCCGATCCGGTAGTCGTTGGACCCGTATCCGGCAGCCGCCCCTGCCGGGTCGAAGGCGTTGAGGACACCCCCGACGAGGTGCCCGCCCGCCTGGTTGAGTTGGTAGGCGGCCGCGCCAACCGACGCAGCCGTTCCCTTGCTTGCATCGGCGACGATGATGATCCCGTCGACCATGCTGGCGAGCGGCAAGCTATCCGCGACGCCGAGGACCGGTGGGCTGTCGATCAGGACGAACTCCGCGTCCCTGCAGTAAGTCAGGACCTCGAGCATTGCACCCGACTGGAGCAGCTCGGCGGGGTTCAAAAGCGTGATCGCTCCCTCTTCGCCCGCGACTCGAGCCTCACGTCGAGATACGGCTCCGCTCGTGAGCACCTTCAGGTGCGGGATCTCGGAGATGCGTACCGAGTCGGCGACCGACAGCTCGCCGGCAAGCACCTGCGCCAGGCCTTCATCGTTTGGCATGTCGAACAGGGCATGGATGCTCGGGTATCGCATGTCTGCGTCTATGAGAACCACTTCCTTGCCCGCCAGGGCCAAGCAGACCGCGAGGTTCGCTGCGGTAGTGGTCTTGCCCTCCGCCATCTCAGCGCTCGTAACCAGGATGGTCGTGAGCGGCCGATGGCTCGAGAAGGAGCGACTGCCGACGGCGAGCAGATTCGTGCGGAGGGCACGGTATGCCTCCGCCGCGCCACTCGTTGGCTCGGTCAGGGCGATCAATCTCACCGGCCTTCGCCTCGAGGCACGGAGCCGCGGAACAAGTCCCAGCACCGGAACGCCGATCGATTGTTCGAGGGCATCGGCGTCGGTGATCCGATCTCTGTAGCGGTCTCGCGCCAGGGCCACTACGACCCCGAGAACGAGGCCCAGGAACAATCCCATCGCGATATCGAACCCGTGTCTCGGGCTACTCGGAGAACTCGGCAGCTCTGCGTTCTGGATGACTTGTCCCGGATCCACGCTCACTGTGGTGGCCGTGGCAAGTTGCTGCTGGAGCGAGATCCGCATCGCCTCGAGCGAGTTGAGCTCCCGCATGGCCTCGCGCCAGCCCCGGGAGTTCGGATCCAGCTCACCCGCGGCTCGATTCTGAACCGCGATCTGTTCGTCGAGATCACCGATCTGCGTTTGCAGGGAGGTCGCAAACCGTGCCACGGTCTCCGTAGCCTGTTGGGATCTGAACCGGAGATAGGCCTCGGCGAACGCCTCCGCACCTGCTCTCGCGGAGGCAGGGTCGGTATCCGAGAAGGTGACTTCCATGACCTCGGCTCCCGGTGGAACGGTCACCGAGACGCGATCCAGGAGCTGCTCAGGGCTGGCCGACGAGTCGAGCAGCGTGCGCGCGATCTCGGCGACCGCCGTCGAGGTCACGACTCTGGACTCGGTCTGGAGGTTCACGTCGGAGTTGGAGTCGAAGGGAGAGGTGAGAGTGGACCTCGCCAGCACTTCAGCGGTCGAGGTGTACGTCGGTGTCCGTGTGAGCGAGTAAGCGGCCGCCAGCATGGTCACGACGAGGGTCACCCCGAGGACGGACCACCTCTGACGCCGCAGAGTCGTCATGACATCGTGAAGCGTCACCGTGGGCCGGTCCGACGGGCTCCATCCCCTAGTGGTTTCCAGGCTCATCCTCTCCATCCCAAGCGCGCGTGTAGGTCGGTTCGAACCCTTAAAGAACGACCCGGCGCCCGATTGGAGCCTACTGGGCATGACTCCCTGCCCCATCCTTCATCCGGCGTACGCCGGCTACGCCGACGGGCGTGGCGAAGGTTGCATCGCAGGACGGGGAGGTCACTCATCCGATCCTCGCTCTCCGTTCGCGTGCCGTCAGCCCATTACACAGCCCGGAGCTGTATCCGATCCTCGTCGAGCAACTGGCTGTCGCTCGCGCGCTCGAATGCGCGAACCGCCCGGACAACCATCCCCGCGGCACCCACCGGGTCCGCCCCGACGGCGGTCTCCGCGGCCAGCACGAGGCCGTGGACACCATCCAGCAGCGTGTTCGCGATGTCGTTCGCTTCCGCGATCGTCGGCATCCGGCTCGTCACCATCGACTCCAGCAGGTTGGTTGCCACGTAGACCGGACGATTCCAGCGGTTCGCTCGCCGGATGATCGCCTTCTGATAGTACGGCACGAACTCGAGGGGGATCTCACGCGAGAGATCGCCCCGGTCGATCAGCACGGAATCCGCAGCTTCGATGATCGGGTCCATCTGCCGCACCCCGAGCCTGCTTTCGATCTTGGCGATGATGTGGGCGGCGGGAGGAGCCAGGGCACGAAGCCTCTCCACATCCTCCGCGGCGCTCGCGAAGGATAGGGCGTAGTGCATGACCTCGTAGCCGATGCCGATTTGGATCGCGTCGATGTCCTTCTGGCTCAGAGCCGGGAGGTCCGCGGCGGGCTCTATCGTCACCGCCTTGTTCGACCCGACCCGCCCCGAACGGACCACCAGCGCGTCCGCCTCGTCCCCTTCGATGTCGATGACGCGGAGCTGCGCCCCGTCGAAGTCGATCCCGACAAGTGAGCCGGGCCGGAGCACGCGGAAACCCTCTCGCGGCCACAGCGCCAGTTCGCGCTCGGTTCCCAGTATCGGCTCTGCATTCAACCGCACATGCCGACCCTCGCGTAGGGTGACCTCGCCCGAGACGGGCCCGCAGCGGACCTGCGGCCCCTCGGAGTCGAGGCAGATCGGCGTGTCGGAATACCGGCGGACGAGCTCGATCGCGCTCGCCACCTCCCCGGCGGGCGTATGCGAGAGGTTGATCCGAAACAGGTCCACGTCCAACCTGTCGAGCCCTTCGATAACCTCCTCGTTGGAGGACGCCGGCCCCAGGGTGCACAGGATCTTGATCTTCATGCGGCCGATTCTAGGGGAGCAGGTCGCACGGGAGGTACGCCAGAAGTAGTACCTACAATGCGTTGATTGAGCGAAGTTGCCCTCGGGGCTCGCCGAGAGAATGGCGGCCCGAAGAGATCCCAAAGGAGAAGGGGTTCCGTTCATGGCTGAGGGCTGGTCATCCAAGAAGGTGCTCGTCACCGGGGGCGCTTCATTCATCGGGTCGACGCTGGTCGAAGCATTGATGGCCAGAGGCGCCGCGTCGGTCCGGATCGTCGACGACTTCTCGAGCGGGGCGATCGCAAACGTCAGGGAACTGCTCGGGGAGGGGTCGGTTGAGCTGATCCGGGGTGATCTCCGCGACCAGGCCGTCTCGGCGCAGGCCGTCGAGGGGATTGACGTTCTCTTCCACCTGGCTGCCGACCACGGCGGCCGAGGGTATGTCGACCTACACCAGTACGCCTGTTCCACCAACCTGGCCCTGGATTCGTTCCTCTTCGGAGTTGCCCTGCGCGCGGGCGTGGAGAAGATCGTCTACGCCTCGTCGGGGTGCGTGTATCCGCTGTACCTGCAGGCAGACCCGAGCGAGACGCTTCGCCTGACCGAAGACATGGTAGCGTCGCCCGGCTACGACCCCGACGGCCTGTACGGGCTGGCCAAGCTGGCGGGGGAGCTCACGCTTCGCGCCATGCACGACGAGTTCGGCGTGAAGACCGCGTCGTGCCGCTATTTCACCGTCTACGGCCCACGAGGGGTCGAGAACCACGCTGTGATCGCGATGATTGCGCGGGCGTTCCTCCGCCAGGACCCCTTCCACGTCTGGGGAAACGGGCAGCAGATCCGCAACTGGACGTACGTCGACGACATCGTCGAGGGGACCATCCTCGCGGCAGAGCGGGTCGAAGACGGTTCCGCGATCAATCTCGGTACGACGGAGCGTGTTCGGGTGATCGACGCCGTCCACAGGGTCTGCGAGCTTGCCGGCTACAGCCCTCGGATCGAGCTCCAGCCAGAAATGCCCACGGGCCCGATGAACCGGGTTGCGGACAACTCCCTGGCACAGAGGGTCCTAGGGTGGGAGCCGCGCGTCCCGTTCGCCGAGGGACTCCAGCGCACGCTCGAATGGTATTTCTCAAGCAAGGACCCGACCGAGGTCTCGGCGATCCTCGAGCGCATGCTGACCGGCCGTGGGAATCCGGACGAGGAGCTCGTGGAGATCGCGGCCGCGCAAGAGTGAATTCAGGGGACGACGCGGTCATCCCTACGGCACGCGGCGTAGCGATAATCCCGCGTTCGTCGGAGGGTCTTCTCGAACTCACTCCCCACAATCACCGTGTTGTCGTTGGATGAGCCACTCCCCGATCCGACGCTGGTTGATGGTGGCAGCACAGTAGCTCGTCGTTGATCGTCAAATCGAGATAGGCGGCCGATGCAGAAGCCTAGGACCCGTCGCTTCATCGTGCGGCTCTTCGTGATCGGGGCCTTGCTGGCCTCGATGATGACCATTGGTTCCGGAGTGGCGCGGGCATCGACGACCTGCGGGGTCTCGAGCGGTCACACCATCTGTGTGACGGTCTCGGACGCGCCGCTGACGGGCCCGGCAGCCATCAACGTCACGAACAGCGCGAACAACGGCACGGTCATCGCCACGTGGATACCTCCGGGCAAGCCAGCCATCAACCTCATAACCAAGGACATGCCGTCACCGGAGACGAACGATTACTCCTTCGTCTGGCCGACGCAGAAGTACCTCGATGCCTCCGGAGTCCTGCGGCTGCAGCACGGGTCGACCGGGAGCTCCCCGGTGGATGTCTCGGTGACGCTGTCGAACGGGAATGCGACGGATTTCCAGCACTCGCCTAACGACTGGGCCAGCTTCCTCCCGGCGCCGTGGTCGCAGCCGGCCGATCCGGTGATCGCCGCGGTCGGTGATGGTCCTGACGACGGGCCCAAAGCGAACGCCCTCGCTCAGAGCATCGCGCTGTCTGACCCCGACCTGTTCCTCTTCCTCGGCGACATCTACGAGAACGGCACGTTCGTGGAGAACCTGAACCACTACGGGCAGAACTCCATGGACGGGGGGCCCGGGACGCTCTGGGGCCAGATGGGCACATTCACGCAGCCGACGCTCGGCAACCACGAGGTTGCCAACACGGCAGCCTGGCAGGACTACTTCCACGGGCGGCCGCTCTACACGTCCTTCCGGTTCGGCAACGTGCTGTTCTTCGACCTGGCGTCCTCGGGGGCATCGATGGCCGCTGGAAGCGCCCAATACAACTACGTCCAGAGCGTCCTCACGAGCACGACGGACCCACCCCCGCCCTGCATCGTGGCCTTCTGGCACACCCCGGCCTTGGCCAAGAGCTCGATCAAGAGCTCTCAGCTGGCGATGTGGAACCTCCTGACCCAGAACGGAGGCGACGTGGTGCTGAACGGGCACGTTCACAGCATGATCCAGTACAAGCCGCTGAATGGTCAGCTCCAGCTCCCGTCGGCCGGACAGCCGACCATGGTGGAGCTCATCGACGGCGCCGGCGGTCACTCCCTGGGCGGAGCGTTCACCGACGACTCGCGAGTCGAGTGGTCCGTCGGCAAGACCCCGGGAGCAATCTCCCTCACTCTGAACGGGGCCGCCAACGGTGGGACGCCCACGAGTCTGTCCTGGGCCTACAAGGACGCAATCGGGAATGTGCTTCATCCGGGGACGCGCGATTGCGGCGGGGCGGCCACCACACCCGCCATCTCGGATTTCAGCCCGCTCTCCGGCCCGGTCGGAACCTCCGTGACGATCAACGGCTCGGGCTTCACCGGCGCCACCGGCGTGAGCTTCAACGGCACGAGCGTTGGGGCTGGGAACTTCACGGTCGTCTCCGATGCCGAGATTACGGCGACCGTCCCCCAGGGTGCCACCACAGGGCAGATCTCCGTCACGACCCTCGGCGGTACCGGGACGAGCTCGACCGCCTTCACGGTCTCACCTTCCCCCCAGCCCACCATCGGCGGATTCTCACCACCATCCGGCCCCGTCGGCTCCTCGGTCACCATCAACGGCTCGGGCTTCACCGGCGCCACCGGCGTGAGCTTCAACGGCACGAGCGTTGGGGCTGGGAAATTCACGGTCGTCTCCGACATCCAGATCACGGCGACCGTCCCCTCGGGGGCAAGCTCGGGGCCGATCTCGGTCACGACCCCCGGCGGCAGCGCTACGAGCCCGACGGACTTCACGGTCACCCTGTTGACCATGCTTGCCTTCGGCCCGGACGCCGACACCTTCGTGCGGTCCGACAATCCCACCGCCCACCCCGGCACGAAGGTCTCCTTCAGCGTGGACAACTCTCCGGTCAAGCACGGCTTGTTAAGGTTCACGGTCTCGGGCGTGGGCTCGGGCACGATCCAGAATGTGAGGCTCCGACTGTTCTGCCTGGACGTCTCGGACAAGGGGGGAGACTTCTACTGGGTGCCCGACAACTCCTGGCAGGAGAAGACTGTGAACTGGAACACGGAGCCGGCGGCCGACCCGACCGTGCGTGCGTCGCTGGGGGCCGTCACCGCGAACTCCTGGTACGAGGTGGATCTGAGCTCGCTCGTGACCGGCGACGGGACCTACAGCATCCGGATCGCCTCCACGTCGAGCAATGGGGCCGACTACTCCACCAAGGAGGGGGCGGCGGGATTCGCCCCCCAGCTCGTTGTGGCCTTCCATCAGTGAATCCCTGCATGAGGTTGCGACTCGAGAAAGGCGGCTCGCATCATGTCGATGGCCGCTGAGAGCGGTGCTCGTCTCACGCCGAGGCTCGAAGCGGGAACCGCAGTCGCTCGGAGACACTGGGTCAATCGGGAGTATCTCCGGTTGACGCTGGCTCTGCTGGCGACCCCGGTCACCCTGGGGTTGGCCTGGCTCGTGGTTCGCCATGGAACGCTGCCGTTGGGGAACGTCCGGTCGGCCGCGCTCACCACCGTGATGTTCTGCCTCCTGACGATCGGGCTCGTGCTGTACGTGCATCGGTTGCCGCTGCTGTCCTTCCCGTCCCTCTTCCTCGCCGTCACGTTCCTTTTCACGTGCAGCCCGCTGATCCTGTACCTGTTCGAGGGCGGCGATGCCTTCCTCTCCTGGGAGGTCGTGGACACCCAGGGCATCCTGAGAGGGATGCCGGTGGTCATGCTGGCGTTCTCCTCGTTCCTGCTCGGTGCGCTCCTGCTTCCGACCCAGATCCTCGCCCTGGCGGGTGCCGCCGGTAGCACGGCGGGGAGAGCGGCGGACATCACGCCTCGTCTTCGAGCCCTTCGGACGGTCGGGTTCGCGATGTACGCGGTCTCGGCCCTGCTCATCGCAGCCTCCTCGCTCGCCGGAGGCACGCTGAGCTTCGCCGTGGAGGGAGGCTATGCCGCATACCACGATGCCAAGAGGTCCGGCGCCATCCCCCAGGTCGTAGGGGTGTTCGTCGCGCATCTCCTGCCGTGGTCGTTGCTGATCCTGACCGCAACGAGCGCGGATCGTCGCTCGCGGAGACAGGTCGTCCTGCTTGCGGTCCCGTTCATCGTGGTGATGCTCGGGGTCGGAGACCGGGGGGGGCCGATCGCCACCATGAGCGTCGTCGCCTCCGGTCTCTACCTGATGGGCGCCCGGATCGGCCTGTGGCGCTCCCTCGCTATCGTGGCGTTGATCGCGTTCCTGATCCCCACCATCCTCAACTTGCGACAGGTGCCGATCTCGGAGGTGTCGGTGAGTACGTTCGCGAACGCCGCGACCAACCAGGTGCAGGCGGCAAACACCTTCGGAGACGATCCCGTCTCGGGCTTCCTCTCTTCCATGTCGAGTGTCTATCAGACGCTGATGGGGACCGTAGTTGCGGTTCCCGACACAGAGGGCTACCACCTCGGGCGGGATTACCTGGCCTCTCTCACCGTGGCGGTCCCCTTCCGATCGATCATCTTCCCGTTCCTCGGTGCCGAGATCGAGCGCCTCCCACCCAGCCAATGGATCCTTCCGTTACTGCACCCAGGGAAGAACGCAGGCCTGGGCTACCTGCAGTTGGCGGAGGCATACTTGCAGTTCGGCGCGCTCGGGGTCGTCGGCCTGTACTTGATCTTCGGATGGGGGCTGACTCGGCTCTGGCGGTCGATGACCAGCAAAGCACCGGACCCTCGGGCGCTGGCCTTCGCGTTGATCGTCGTCATGGAGATGCTGCTCTGGGTCAGGAACTCGTCGTCCTTCGGGGTACGAGCCGTGGCGTGGGGGTGGATCATCGTTTACGTGATACCCGCGCTTCTGACACGGAAGAGGTCTGCCGAACCGCCGCGGGTCGAGACGGTCGCGGTTCCTCACCGATGAGTCGAGGCGCGAGTCGGGCGACGGGGAAGTCGGCTCTGACCCACCACGGGCGGGCCGAACGGTCCGAGTCGGACGTAATGCGTCCGAAGAGGGTGCTGTGCGTATTCGGCAGCTTGGAGCGGGCCGGGGCGCAATTGCGGACCCTCGAGGTGTGCAGCGAGCTGCGAGGAACTCGATCCATCGAGTTCGACTTCTGCTCCCTCGATCTGGGCCCGAACGAGGTCGAGGGAGATGTCGCGAGCCTGGGCGGCTCGACCCACGTCGTGTCGATCCGGACTCCTCGCTTCCTGCTCGAATTCTCGCGCCTTCTCCGACAGGGTCGGTACGATGTGGTCCACACCGAGCCCCAGTTCTTGAGCGGGATCGTCGCGTGGTTGGCGGCGTTGCAGCGGGTGCCTATCAGGATCGTGGCGGTCCACAATTCGATCGGTGATGCCGGAAGGCGCACGGCGAGCAATCCCGTCGTTCGGGTCGTGCTTCCCAGCCGGCCGTTCATCTGGGCGATGCGATGGCTCATCACGCGATATGCGACTGACGTCATCGCCGTGTCGAAGAGTGCGCTAGACAGCGCGCTCCCGGGCCGGTGGCAGTCGAAGCGCGACTGCAAGGTCGTTTACAACGGCACGGACGTCGCCCCATTCAGGGTTCCCGAGGATCGAGTGGGTGTTCGAGAGGAGTTCGGCTGGCCAGCCGACAGCAGGATCGTCGTGAACGTGGGACGGCTGTCTGCGCAGAAGAACCATCGCGTCATCCTGGAGACCGTCCGCCTGGTTCACCGGCAGGACGGCAGCGTCCGATTGCTGCTCATCGGGGGCGGGCAGCTCTACAAGGAGGTGGATGGCCTCATCGACCAGCTCGGATTCCGCGAGATCTGCGCGATCACGAACAACCGTCCGGACGTTCCGCGGCTGCTTCTGGCCTCCGATGTCTTCTTCTTCCCCTCCTCGTGGGAGGGCCTGCCCGGCGCGCCTTTGGAGGCGCTCGCGGCCGGTCTTCCGATCGTTGCCAGCGACATCCCCCCGATCCGGGAGATCGCCATGTTCTTCCCCGGTTCGATCCTGGTTGCGGCCCCGGACGATGCCATCAAACACGCCGAACACATCCGCTCGGCGCTGCGGATGCCGAGGGACCGGGAGAACGTGCAGCAGCGGTTCGCCGGATCGCCGTTCTCGTTCCAGGAGTCGGTGAGTGCGTACCGGGCGCTCTACGGGATCCACGAACTCGCGGGGCCGGCAGCGAGCCCGCCGGTGCGCGCTGACCGATGACGAACGCTCGGGTCGCGCCGATCCTCTACACGTCGGCCGATGCCGATCCGGAAAGTGGGGCGTTCCGCTGCATGCTCGACATGGGCATGAGGATCGCCAACTGGGGGTACCAGCCAATCCTGGCGCTGGCGGAGGAACCGGGGGGCGCCTCGCTCCCCGCCGAGGCGAGATACATTCCCTCGCACACGTTGTCGCTCCCACGCCTTCGTCGGGGGCGTTCCGCAGCCCAATACTGGAGCGACCTCCTGAAGACCGCGCGAAGCGCCTACCGGCTGGCGCGCATCATCCGTCGGGAACGGGTCGCCCTGGTCCACGTGAACGAGATCCTCGACGTCTATGCGGGGATCGCCGCGCGCCTGGCGCGGGTCCCATGCGTCTGGCACGTGCGAGCGGACGTGTCCACCTGGCCGTCTCCACTCAGGAAGGTGCTCCCGCGCATCGTTGTCGCCCTTGCCAGCGAGATCGTCGCCGTGTCCGACTCGGTTCGTCGGGAGGTGTTCCTGAAGCAGGGGATCGAGACACCGAAGGTGTCTGTGATCCACGACGCCGGTCCCGATCCGGCGGTGTTCCACGTCGGTGTCGACGGCGCCTCGGTCCGTGCGGAGCTCGGCGTGCCAGAGGACGGGTTCCTCGTGGTCTTGGTATCGAAGCTGGTCGAGCTCAAGGGCCACGAGGTGCTTATCCGAGCGATCCCGCGGGTACTGGACACGTTCCCGCAGACACGCTTCGCTGTCGTTGGCCCTGAGCTGGGCGGCGAGCACCATCGTCGATACGCGGAGCGGCTGCGGCGCCTGCCGGCCGAGCTGGATGTCGGTGATGCCGTGTCCTTCATGGGCTACCGGGATGACGTTCCCCAGATCATGGCCGCGGCCGACGTGATCACGCACTGTTCGACGCATCCCGATCCCTTCCCCGGGGTCGTGCTGCAGGGGATGTCGCTGGGCAAGGCCGTGATCGCCACCGACCTCGGAGGGGCAACGGAGCAGATCGACGACGGCGTATCCGGCGCGCTGGTCCCTCCGGGGGACCCGGCTGCCCTGGCCGACGTGATCTGCTCACTGTTGAAGGATCCGGACCAGCGGGCCTCGCTGGGACGAGCGGCGGTACGCCGAGTGACGTCCGACTTCCGATCCGAGTCGTTCTACCGGCAGATTTCCCACGTGTACCGGCGGTTGATCCACCGGTGAGGCAGGACTGATGGGCGAGACGATCATGAGGATGCGCGGATCGGATGGAAGGTCGTTGCTCGGGTCACCCCGGCATGCGCTGCGACGTTGGATCTCGATGTACCCGACGATGTACCTTCCGATGGCCCGCTTGAAGAACGAGCATTCCGTGCTGGAGGCTCGCACCGAGCTGGTCGTCGACGGTACCTCGCGTTCCGCGAATACGTTCGCCGCGATCGCGTTCCAATTGGCGCAGAACGACCACGTCCGCTTGGCTCATCACATGCACGCGGCCGCCTCGCTGGTCGCGGCGGCACGCCGCGGCGTGCCGACCCTGATCACGGCGCGGGAGCCCGAGCCCACGATCCTGTCCTCCTTGATGCGCGAGCCGGAGGTGACGGCCAGGCAGTGGCTGAAGACCTACGTCGCGTTCTACGAGCGGATCCTGCCCTTTCGGTCCGCGTTTGTCATCGCGACGTTCACGGAGGTGACGTCCGACTTCGGGGCCGTGACCCGGCGCGTGAACAAACGGTTCGGGACGCGGTTCCGAGAGTTCGATCACACGGAGCAGAATGTCCAGGCCGTGTTCACCTTGATCGACGAGCGGGCGGAGGGCCCTCCATGGCAGCCATCCCTCAACCGGTTCGTGTCCGGGCTCCTCAGCGCCGACGAGTACCACGCGCTGACCCGACCGTACCGGGACGGATCCGAGGGACGACGGCGCCGGGTCCCCGAGCTCCGGGTCCAGCGCCCTTCGGCGCAACGCGAGGTCGCCAAGGGCCAGATGCGGGAGCGGTACGAGGACCCCGCCCTCGCGGATCTGCGGACCGCGGCGGAGAAGGCCTATCGCGCGTTCGTCGGCGCTCCCGGTTCATCGGCCGGTTGACGTATGAGACATACGCTCGAGGCTGCGTGCCCGCCGGTATCCGCCTCCGTACAGTGTCGCCGCACGCGCCTGCCGCTTTACCCGATGTCCGACACGCTCCGGATGGCTGATGGACGCTAACGATCGGAACCTCGACCCGAACGACGCGACGACCCGGCGACGGGCGCTCGTCGTCGAGGTGATGGGGCCGGCCCTGGCCGGCAAGACGTCGCTCGTCCGATCGCTGCGCGCCCGTGATGATCGGATCCGGGCCGGCTTCGAGGTGACGAGGATCCGGTGGTTCCCGTTCGTGGTGGCCAAGGTGGCCGGCCTGCTCCCCGCGTGGCTCCTCCACTACCGGCGGGACCGCTGGTTCACGTGGAACGAGATGAAGTCCATGGCGTTCCTGGATGCATGGCTCCGAGCAGCGCGGAGGCAGCGGACCACCGCCGCCGTCACCACCGTGCTCGACCACGGTCCGGTCTACCGCCTGGCGCGCCTTCACGAGTTCGGACCGGCCCTCACCGGGAGCCAGCGGTTCCAACGGTGGTGGCGCGCGTCCCTCGACGGGTGGCTGGGCGCCCTGGACCTCGTCGTGTCGCTCGAGGCCCCGGATGTGACCCTGCTGGGGCGCGCGAAGGAGCGGGGGCACTGGTACCTGAGCGCAGGCCATCGCGACGAGGAGAAAGAGGAGTTCCTCGCCCGCTTCCGCAGGGCGTTCGCCCAGACGCTCGAGGCGGGGACGGCGGACATGCCCCGGATCCTGCACGTCCGTTCGGATCAGCGCACGCCCGACGAGATCGCGGACGAGGTATCGGCCGCGCTGGGGTCTGAGGCGCGAGGATCCTCTCGGCAGGAGACGACGGACCGATGATCAAGGCGGCCAAGCGCATCGTGAAATCGGCGTCGAACGTGCATCGCCCGGACGGTCGTCCGAACGTCTTCCTGTACTCCACGCCGAGGAGCGGAAGCACGTGGCTCATGGAGTTGATCTGGAGCCAGCCCGGTTTCAAGACCTGCAATCAAGCCCTGTACCTGGAGAACCCCGTCGTCCGCAAGCACCTCGGGATCAGCGAATGGGACGAGCTCTACAGCGTCGATGTCACCGAGAAGCTCCGCAGCTATCTCCAGCGACTGTGTGACGGGGGCCTCGGCTTCACGAACCCGAACCCCGCCCGGCGGTACTACCGCCCGATCACACACCGGATCGTCTTCAAGGAGATCCACGCACCCGCCGATCGGATCAACTGGGTGCGCGACACGTTCAACGCCCGCGTCCTGTACCTCGTCCGGCATCCGATCGCCGTGACCATCTCGAGCGAGCGCTGGCCCGTGCTGCCCTCTTTCTTGACGAGTGACTACCGTCGTCATTTCAGCGAGGAGCAGCTCGAGGCGGCCCGGCGCATCCTGTCGGAGGGGACCGATCTGGACCGCGGCGTCCTGTCGTGGTGTCTGCAGAACGCGGTTGCGCTCCAGGAGGCCGCGCCGGACTGGGCCGTCGTCTCCTATGAGCAGCTCGTCGTGGATCCCGACCCGGTGATCCGCGAGCTCACCGACAAGCTGGCCTTGTCGGACCCCGAGCGGATGCGACGCCGGCTCGGCGTTCCCTCCGTCAACGTGCAGTTCAAATCCACCGAGGAAACCCGTCGGCTGCTGAACGAGGGGGGTGCCGACACGCGCTCCTACCTCGTGGAGAAGTGGCGGAAGAAGGTCGATCGTCGCGAGGAAGCTCGGGTCATGAAGATCCTGGACATCTTCGGACTGGATGTCTACCGGGACGGAGAGACCCTGCCCGACAAGCGGTTCTGGATCCCCCCGGAGTCTCCGATCGAGGACCCGGCCGAGGGCGAGGGCCGTGCCCGGCCGGTCATGCGAACGACGTAGGAGAGATACGCCCTGACGCGCGTGCCGTACGAGCCAGGCCTTCCGTATCGTCATGGCTCCGTTCCCCCCGCCTTCACCGGAGTCGTCCCGATGCCCCATGAAGTCGTCGTCGTGCCACGGGGCGCTCAACCTGTCGATGGTGGAGCCCATCCCGAACTGGAACTGGTACGTCGCCTGTGCGAGACGCTTTCCGCGCAGGGGGTGGACTACTGCCACTGGAAGAGCAACGAGGCGTTGGATCGGTCCGCACGCGCCGAGAGCGACCTCGACCTGCTCGTCAGCCGCCTGCACACTCAGCGGTTCGAGCAGATCATCCGGAGCCTGGGCTTCAAGGACGGGAGACCGCCGACCAAGAAGCAGCTGCCGGGCGTCTTCCACTCGTACGGTCTCGACCAGGCGTCCGGCAAGGTGGTCCATCTGCACGTCCACTACCGGCTCGTTGTCGGCGATGACATGACCAAGAACTATCGGCTACCGCTCGAGGAGGCGTATCTGGCGTCGGCCCGGCAGGGCTCCCTGTTCCGTGTTCCGGCCCCCGAGTTCGAGTTCGTGGTCTTCGTGCTTCGGATGGTCCTGAAGCACTCGACGTGGGACTCCATCCTCACGCTCAAAGGATCGCTTTCCGCCGGCGAGGCTCGGGAGCTTGCCTACCTCAGCGCTCGTGCCGACGCGGAGCAGGCGCGCCGGGTCGTTCGAGAGCACCTTCCTTTCGTCGGTCCCAACCTGTGGGAGCGTTGCCGGCGGTCCCTCGAGCCGGGGACCTCGGCCCCGTTGCGGATCCGGACGGCCTACGGCCTCGAGCGATCGCTGGCCGCTCAGGCGGGGCGTCCTCCCGGCCTCGACCCGTTCGTGAGGGTGTGGCGGCGCGTGCGAGTGGCGTTCCGCCGGCACGTGCTGCATCGCCGCCGAGTGCGCAGCAGGCTCGACAACGGCGGCGCCTTGATCGCCGTCGTGGGTGGAGACGGAGCTGGGAAGTCGACGGCCGTCGACGAGGTGTATCGCTGGCTCTCCAACGACCTGGACGTCGTCAAGATCCACCTCGGCAAGCCTCCCCGGTCGACGATGTCCTCCGTCGTTCACGGCGCCTGGAGAGGCGGTGTGCGCGGGGTGGGCGGACGATCCGCATCAGCGCACGAACCCACGCCCCTTCCGGACGGCGATCGCATCCGCCTGCGGGCCCTCGCGAAGCTGGTTCGCAAGGTCATGACGTCGCGCGATCGCTACCTCAGTTACGTCCGGGCGCGACGCTTCGCCTCCGAGGGCGGGATCGTCGTGGCCGATCGGTTCCCGGTCCCGCAGGTCACGCTCATGGACGGGCCGGCCACGTTCTGGGTGCCTCGTCTGCGAGACCGAAGCAAGACGGTGCAGCTGCTCGCCCGGCTGGAAGGGCGCTACTACGAGAGGATCGCGTCCCCGGACGTCCTTATCGTGCTTCGCGTACATCCGGACGTCGCCGTGCAGCGCAGGCACGGTTCGGAGGGAGCGGACTTCGTTCATCGACGGGCGAACGAGGTGTGGCGGCTGGACTGGAGCGGGACCCCCGCCATCGTGATCGATGCCGGCCGGCCCAAGGACGACGTGCTCGCCCAGGTCAAGGCCGCGATCTGGGAGGCCCTGTAAGCGCCATGCCGAAGGATCCCGGGATCGGCGTCGTCGACCGGCCCGGCTTCGTGGCGCGCGCGAAGGCCCGGGTCTTCTCCGACGGGAGCCTGACGAAGAAGGCGTCACTCAACTCGATCGCGCAGGCACTGGACTACGGCGCACGGGCGATCGCGGGGCTCGTGGTCAACCCCATCCTGCTGCGCTACCTGGGAACCGTGGGATTCGGTAACTGGCAGGTCCTGCAGCGCTTGATCGGCCACACGAACCCCGCGGGAGGAAGGCCCGCCGAGGCGCTGAAGTGGTTCGTGGCGAACCGTCAGTCCTCCACCGATCTCCAGGGAAAGCGACGGGCCGTCGGCAGCGCCCTCGCCGTCTGGTTGATCTTCCTGCCCATCCTCGTGCCGATCGGCTTGGTCATCTCCTGGTTCTCCCCGATCTGGCTCCACGTGCCTCCCGGGGACTACTCGATGATCCGGTTGGCGGCGGTGATCCTGATCGCCGACCTCATCGTCGCCGGCCTGGCGAACATCCCGTGGGCGGTCATGGCGGGCGAGAACGTGGGCTACAGGCGCATGGGCCTCACCGCGTCCCTCGAGTTCGTCGGGGGCGGCTTGATCATCCTGGCCGCCGTCATCGGAGGCAGCCTCGCCTGGGTCTCGGTGGCGACGGTCGCCGGGACGGCAATCATCGGAGGCGTCTATTACTGGCTCACCCGTATCTACGTGCCGTGGTTCGGATACGCGAGGCCGGACCTGGCGGCGGTGCGCCGCTTCCTGGGGCTGAGCTGGTGGTTCCTCCTGTGGAACTTCGTGATGAAGATCACCATGGGCGGCGACATCATCGTGCTCGGCATCGCGGGGTCCGCGTCGCAGGTGACCATCTACTCGCTGACGCGATTCATCCCCATCACGATCATGGCAGGCATCACGAGCCTCATCTTCGGGATGGCGCCGGGCCTGGGCGGACTCATCGGCGCGGGGGAGACCCTACGGGCGGCCCGTGTGCGGAACGAGACGATGGCAACCGCATGGCTGATGGCCACCGTCGCCGGGGCGGGCGTCTTGCTGCTGGGGAAGTCGTTCCTCGGGATCTGGGTGGGACTGCGGTACTACCCCGGTCTCGTAGCGACGCTCCTCATCGTGTTGATGGTAGTGCAGCTCACCCTCATCCGGGTCGACTCGAACATCATCGACCTCACGTTGAACCTGCGCCGGAAGGTGCTGCTCGGACTCGTGTCCGCCGGGTTGTCCGTCGCCTTCGCGTGGGTGCTCGTGTCCCGGTTCGACATGGGCATCGCCGGCGTGACCCTCGGGTTCATGGCCGGACGGATCCCGCAGAGTCTGGCCTACCCCGTGATGGTCGGGCGCTTCCTGCCGATCCCCACCGTCTCCCAAGTGAAGGGGTTCGCCAGGGGAGCGCTCGCGACCGGTGCGCTATTCGCGGCGACGGCCGTCGGCGGCGAGTCCATCCACGTGCGGACGTGGGTGGGACTGATCCTGGCAGCCGGCGTCTCGACCGTTGCGTTGAGCGCCGCGGGGTTCTTCGCCGGGCTGTCCGCGACCCAGCGCCGATGGCTGTGGTCGCGGGCCCGACGCGTGGCGCGCTTGCGATGAACGCGGCCGTGGACGGACAGTTGATCGACCGCCCGGTCTTCGTCGTGGGGACCGGGCGGAGCGGGCTGACACCTCTGATGGACCTGATCGCCTATCACCCGGCCTTCGGGTGGCCGTCTCAGTACAACGAGCGCCTGCCGCGCGTGCGCGCGGTGTCGGCGCTGTCGAGGATCGTCGACATCCCTCCGTTCGACTCACGTGTGAAATTCGCGCGGGGCGTCCCGAAGCACACGGAGGCGTATCCGCTGTGGGCCCGATGCTTCCCGGGGTTCGCGGAACCCTTCCGAGACCTGGTCGCCGGCGACGTGACGCCGTACGCGAAGGGACTCTTTCGGGAGACGGTCGCCGAGATCCTTGCGTACCAGCGGAAACCGAGGTTCATCGCCGAGTACTCGGGCTGGTCCAGGATCGCCTTCCTCAGGGCGATCTTCCCGGACGCGAAGTTCATCCACATCGTGCGAGACGGAAGAGCGGTCGCGCATTCATACACCACCGTCGACTGGTGGAACGGCTGGGAGGGCGTCCACAGATGGAGGCTCGGCATACCCGATCCGGAGCTCCTCGACAAGCTCGCCACATACGAGGACTCGTTCCTCGCCCTGGCCGCCGTCTACTGGAAGATCCTCGTCTCGAACATCGCGGAGAAGAGCCGACTGCTGCCCGCGGACGACTTCCTGCTGGTTCGATACGAGGACCTCGTCGACGACCCCCGGAAGGAAGCCTATCGGTGCATCGAGTTCGCAGGGCTCGACGACGACCGAGGTCGTTTCGCGAAGCATCTCCGCACCGTCAAGATCGTCGACGCGAACCGGCATCGGATGAGGATCCCGCCATGGCGAGAAGCGATCGACCCCAAGCAGCGCGACATGTTCGACGACCTCGCCGGTGATGAGCTGGCCGAGTTCGGGTACGCCTAGAGCTCGGAGGTCACGTCATGTCCGTCTCGCAACGTCTCCTGCGGAACCAAGGGTTGCGGAACCTCGTCCCCCCGCGCGTGAAGGCGATGTTCGCCGAGAATCGCGTGCGCCTCGCTCGCGTCTCGCGCCGCACGGAGCTGCGGAACGTCTATCACTGCTGCCTCCACAAGACCGGGAGCCAGTGGATCCGGAAGATCCTCGCAGATCCAGAGGTCTACCAGCGGACGGGCCTTCGCACCTACGCCTACGCGCCTCGTCTCCCCGAGGCCCGCAAGAACCGAGGTTACCGAGACCTGCGGTTCGAGACGCCCTTCCCGCGCAACACGATCGTGTCGCCCCTCTACATCGATCTCGGGGGCTTCTCGGCGATCCCGAAGCCCGACCCCTGGCGGGGGTTCTTCGTCGCGCGCGACCCACGGGACATCGTCGTGAGCTGGTACTTCTCCTCGTCCAAGTCGCATCCGACGCGGAGCAACCCAAGTCTTCAACGGACCCGTGACCACCTCGCCACCGTCAGCGAGGAAGAGGGGCTGATCTTCACCATCCGACGTCTCCACGACTACGGCCTGTTCGACGCCTTGCGAAGCTGGGCGGACGTCGACCGGGAAGGTCTCCTGTTGCTTCGATATGAGGACCTGATCGGTTCGGACTCCGACCGCTGGTGGCAACGGCTGTTCGACCATTGCGACGTACGACTGGAGCCGGGCGAGCGCAGGGCGTTGCTGGCCCGCTACAGCTTCAAGACACTCTCGGGCCGCGAACCGGGTCAGGAGGATCCCGGTTCCAAGTTGCGCAAGGGGGTTGCCGGCGATTGGCGCAACCACTTCACCCCCGCGGTCCGAGACGTGTTCGTCGAGGTGACCTCGGACCTCACGACCCGGATCGGCTACGCGGACTAGGGCCGGGCGTCGGTCAAGCGATCCCCCAGCCGTCGAACCCGTCGGGCATGTAGAGGCGCACGCGCGCGACGTCCTCGCGCAGGGACGCCTCCAACCGACGCCGGACATCGTCGGACAGTTGCGCTCGTTCCACGTCCACCGGCTCGGCGGGGAGCCTTCGAGCCAGGGTCCTGACGGATCGAGGGGCGTGTTGCGTGATCGCGGCCAGCGCGGGGATCCGTCGAAGGCGCTGGGCCATGGCGGGCTTCATCCGACGCTCCGATGAACGGAAAAACTCTCGATCAACGATGGGAGGGATCCAACCGTCGTCGACTCCGAGAAACCCGAAGATCGTCCGAAGGGCCTCGACGCGCTTGGCCGCGAGATCCCTCGAATCGATGAACAGGAACTGCTGGGGGGGGAAGTACGAAGCGTACTGTTCCAGTTGGAGGCCGTACCGGCTGATATCCAAGTAGCTGGGGTCCTCGGCGAACGCCCGCTCGATCGGGCGCCGCTCCTTCCCTCGAGACAGCGCGTAGAGGTAGTGCGACTGCATCCGCTCGATGGGATGCCGCAGGACGTAGAGCAGCCGCACGTCGGGCAGGATCGACGCGATCCGAGCCGGCACGTCACGAACCACGGGAAACTTCGTGTAGCTGGTGGAGGCCTCCCCCAGAGCGGTTTGGCCGTCCGTGGCTCCCTGGAACTGGCTTTCGTACCAGGCGACGCCGCGGCTCCAGTTGTGCCGAGGATCGAAGAACATGACCTCTTTGACATCCGGCATGAACACCTGCGGATGTGTGCGCAGGTAGTGCCAGAGACTCGTGGTTCCCGCCTTCATCGCGCCGATCACCAGGAAGTTCGGCAACCTCGACGTGGGACGGACGGTCACCGGTGCGCCCGGCCTCGTTTCCGCGGACATGTCCATCTCGAGGCGGTGACGTTCCCCCGGATCGCCTCCCACGACCTGTCCCTCAACGGTTCGGCAGCGCCTTCCGTCGCTCCGCCGCGTCCCCGCGACGTGGCGTCCGGATCGGATAGCCGTAGCGGCGGAGGAGCGGATAGGTCAAGAGCGTCACGAGGAAGCGATCCACCGGATGGAACTCCCGCTGCCACCGGGTGTCGAGCTGGAGCACGACTTCGTTGGTCACGAACCTCCGCCGCTTGCTGCCATCCGGTCCATGAACCTCCGGGACCGGGATGGGAACACCCCGAGCCAAGTCGACGACGGGTGAGGGCTGTCCGACGAGCTTCGCCACGGCTTCCACGGTACCGCGCGGGTCCTCGATCAGTAGCTCGTACCGCAGCAAGATCGATCGGTCCGCGCCGTATCTCCGCCGGATCGCCTCATTGGTCAAGTGCTTCGCCACCCATCGCACAGACGCCCTCACGGCCAGCAGGTGCGGAGCCAGGCCGGTGCGCTTGGCGGCATGATTCTGCAGGGAAAACGCTACCCCGCGCGGATCTCGGAGGATCTGCACGACGTACGTCGTCACGTCGGAGCGGACCGCCAGCAACGCGGCGTCGGCTGCCGACTTGGAGCTGTCGATCACGACGTCGGCACCGGTCACCCGGGCGAATGCCTTGTGCAGCTCGGTGTACGCCGCGAGGTACCGGCCGGCCGCCGAGGTGGGCGGAGGGGGCGAGGAGAGGCGCCCGAGCCGTAACGCGGACCGCCACCCCAGATGCTCGGGAGCGACCTGTTTCTGGATCCTTCCGATCTCGGCGAGGCTCGGTTCCGCGAAGGTCGCCCCCGGGACCAGCAAGTTGGACCAGACCTCGCACTCCGCATGCGGGCGCCCGCAGGCGCACGTTCGGCCCGGCCGAAGGCCCCGACTCCACAATCTCCGCAGCTCTCCGGCGAAGACCGTCCCCTCGATCGTGCTCAGCATCCGCCCCAGGACACCGGTACCGCTTCGCCCAGGCCCCAGGACGTAGACGACCTTCGTTGTGTGGTCCCGGGCAGTCATGGCTCGTATCGTTGCTCAGGCCTCATGGAGCGCTCATCACCCATTCGCAGTAGGAAACGGCGTATCCGGACATCGGACCCGGAAGCGGTCGGCCGCATTCGTTAGGTCTCCTACGCCGAACCGCGCATGCGATCGGCCTGACGCCCCCGACAGAATTCGCGGGTCGGCCTTCGGCGCTCGATGGGCGCCGACACGAAAGGCTCCGGGACCGCCCGACAACGGTCGGATCCGCGACGAGTGATTCCAGCAGAAGGAGGGGTGGAGATGCGTGAGCCCGTCGAACCGACATCGGGCGGGCCTGGATCGGATGGGCGGCCGGGCTCCTCCAAGAACCTGGTCCTCCTCTGCGAGCACTTCTACCCGGAGATGATCTCCACGGGTATGCACATGACTGAGCTCGCCACCAGGCTCGCCGAGCTCGGTTGGCGGATCACGGTGTACACGGCGAGGCCCACCTGGGGGACGGACGGCGACGAGGAGCGATCCGTTCCCAAGGAGATGGTCTACGAGGGAGTGCGGATCCTGCGGGTTCCCACCATCGGAAGGCAGAAAGGGAACCTGCTGTCGAGGACACTCTCCTCCGTCACGTTCGTGCTCTCCGTCAGCTGGGCGCTCGTGCGAAGGCGCAGGGACTACGGCGGTATGGTGATCACGACCAACCCCCCATTCATCGGTGCACTGGGCTGGCTCTACTCGCGCCTCCTTCGGCGGCCCTACCTTCTCATCGTCTACGACGTGTTTCCCGATTTCGCGATCAGCCTGGGCGTCCTGTCGCCCGATTCGTGGATAGCGAAGGCTTGGGAACGCTTGACGCGGATGACCCTTGCTGTTGCGGCGGTGACGGTGGTCATCGGTCGGGACATGCAGGACCTGGTGCAGCGCAAGATGCCCCCGCACCTACACGACCGGATCGTCATGATCCCGAATTGGTCGGACGAGCGGCGCGTTCACCATGTGCCCGCCGCCGCGAACGCGTTCCGGCAGGAGCATCGACTAGATGGCCGCTTCGTCGTTCAGTATGCGGGCCGGCTCGGGCAGAAGCACAACCTCGAACCGTTGATCGATGCCGCGCGCCTGCTGAGCGACACGCGGGCGCTTTTCCAGTTCGTCGGCGACGGTGACAAGAGGCCGAAGCTCGAGGCGCTCGCGGCCGACCTCGGTCTCGAGAACGTCCAGTTCCTGCCTTACCAGCCCATGGAGCGACTGGCGGACATGCTCTCCGCCGCGGACGTCGCCGTCGTGTGTCTCGAGAGCGGGCACACGGGGATCAGCGTCCCGAGCAAGGCCTACGGGGTCATCGCGAGCGGAACTCCGATCGTGGGCATCCTCGACCCCGATGGCGAGATCGGCCAGATGATCAAGGAGACCGGTTGCGGCGTCCTGGTCGATCCGGTGGCGGAGGAGATCGCTGCGGTGATCCAGGATCTCATGGCCGATCCGTTCAAGCGCTCAGCGATGAGTGCAGCCGCCCTCCAGACCTTCCTCGAAAAGTACACGCTGAGTAAGGCCGCTCAGGCATACGACGCAGCCCTCTCCTCGATGCTGGACGGTTCTTCGAACGGGGGCGTACGCGGGATCCGATGACCGCGACCAGAACCAGCTAGCTGTAGTTCCCATCAAGGTTGTTGACAGGCGAGAGCCTCCTGCACGGTTTGGGGCTGACCAAAGCTCCTGACCGGAAGGAGGCTCTCGTGGGCCATCGTAGGGCTCGTCTCACCCCGTTCGGCAGGCTCCTGCTCGTCAACCGCGTCCTGGAGGAGGGCTGGAGCGTCTCGGCCGCGGCCGAGTCGATGGGGCGTCCCGGGCGACCGCCCACAAGTGGCTCAGGCCGTTCAGGGACCAGGGGATCGCAGGGCTCGAGGACCGCACCTGGGCACCGAACCGGTATCCACACGCCTTGTCCGCCCGACAGATCCGACGGATCGTGGCCGCTCGCACACGGACGAAGCACGGCCCATCGGCTCGGCCCGGCGCTCGAGCCACCCCCGCTCCACGATCCACGGGGTGCTCCGTCGCCAAGGGCTCTCCCGGCTCACGTTGCTGGACAGGCCGACGGCGCTGCCCATCCGGTACGAGCGCGAGCATCCGGGCGAGCTGGTCCACATCGACGTGAAGAAGCTCGGCAAGATCCGTCCCGGTGGCGGCTGGAAGATGCTCGGCAAGTCCCAACAGACCAAGGCGGTCAAGGGGCGTGGTGCTGGCTATGACTACCTGCACGTGGCGATCGACGTTCACTCCCGCTACGCCTACGTCGAGGTCCTTGCCAACGAGAGGGGCGAGACCTGCGCCGGGTTCGTGAGGCGCGCAGCCGCGCACATGGCCGAGCAAGGGATTCGGATCCAGCGGGTCATGACCGACCAGGCCAAGAACTACACGCTGTCCAAGGTCTTCGCCGCGGCCCTGGTCGACATCGGTGCGAGCCACCAGATCACCCAGCCCTACCGTCCGCAGACCAACGGCAAGGCGGAGCGCTTCAATCGGACCATGCTCGACGAGTGGGCGTACGCGCGTCTCTACCGCGCGAACGGACAACGGCTGGCCGCGCCCCCTCGATGGATCGAGACCTACAATCGCCGGCGACCTCACACCGCCCTGGGTGGCTCCCCGCCGGTCTCACGGCTGGAAACAACGTGAGTGGGAACTACAGCTCGCTCAGCTCGTTGTCGGGTCCAGCTCAATCTGGACGACCGACCTTCTCATCTCATCCTCTCTGTCGGGCTTGCGTCACCCGGTCTCATCACGTCGGCAACGGCCTCGATATCGGCTCCGGTACGCTCACCGATGCGAGCCAGTCCATTCGCGAAGGAGATCTTGAGCGCTAGGAAGACGTTGCTCGCGTGCTTGGCCAGCTCGGCCGTGCGGAGGTCGGCGTCAATAAGCCGAGGACCCCTTTCGGGTCAAAGGCTCGCACGGGAAGGCATGACCGTCGAAGCCCGCTCGGGTTCCACGCCGATGGGGATGCGGTCGGCTCAGGGGCGTCCCTAAGCCTTCGAGGTCATTGCCCGTGCATCGTGGCCGATGGCGGCGAGCGCCAGGTGACAAGGCCGGACGCGGCCCGTACCGATGAACGCACCATCCACCGCGCCCCACTCCTGTGAATAGATCAAGGCCCCGATGCGTTTTGGGCCCAGCGCTATCCGCTCGATTGAGTCGCACCGCGCGCCGACCCCGCGATAGTTGCGCTACGAAGAACGACGTACCGTTGCATCGGGCCGGACGACGACAGTCCCACGAGTTGGCCACGGCTGTATGTTCGTTCGACCAACGGGAGGAGCACCGGATCAGTAGGCGCCGTGCCCGTGCAGAACCGCTGGGATCGTTTGTAGCAAGATCCGGAGGTCCCCGAGGAAGCTCCACTCCATGACGTACCGGTATTCGAGGAGGGCTCGCTCGCGCTGCGAGATCTCGCTCCTGCCACTGACCGCCCAGAGTCCCGTCATCCCCGGCTTGATGCTGAGGATCGTCGGCGCATAGGCTCCGAACCGCTCTACCTCTTCACGGACGATGGCCCTCGGCCCCACCAGGCTCACGGTCCCGGCGAGAACGTTAAACAACTGTGGCAGCTCGTCCAGGCTGGTCTTCCTTAGGACACGGCCGACCCGTGTCACGCGAGGGTCGTTCCGGAGCTTGTACCTCGCCATCCACTCAGCCATCTGATCCGGATAGGCCTGGAGGTGCGTCTGGAGCCTGGCGTCCGCATCCCGAACCATCGTCCGGAACTTGATCAACCCGAATTCGGTGCCGCCCTTTCGGAGGCGACGATGGGCGAAGAACACCGGTCCGCGGGATTCCATCTTGATCGCCAGGGCGATGATCAAGAAGAGGGGGAGGCTCACGATGATGAGGACGAGGGCGGTTGCGATATCGAATGATCGCTTCAGCGCCCGCCATCCCGTGGAGGAAGCGATCGGGGACGGTGACGGGGCGGCGCCTTCGAAGCCGGCCGAGCCGCTCCATGGACTCGGTTTCCTCCGCCGATCATCCTCGAACGGGCGCAGGGTACGCTCGGATTCAGCCTCCATCGGAAAAGGATTGCGGTTTCCCTTCTCCGATCCGACCGTCACCTGCCGTAATTCCCTACCGCCGATTGCCTTAGCGCAAGAGCGCACCATTGGCGGATCAACAGCTCAATTCAATGGGGGGCGGACCCCTCCTGCGCTATTCGGCGGCTCCGTCGGTTCCCATCGTCGGCCGCATCCTCGCTGCGCTCTCGGCCTAGTCATGCGGTCGGCGTAGTCTTCCTACCCACACCCGAGTCGTAGCCGCGGGTCCCGATCCGGAGCTTCACTCGGGGCGTTGCTCGAAGCCGAACGGCTCCGCCAACACTCTGGGGTGCGTCGTTCCCTGACCCGAGAGCTCCTTCAGCCGGACGATGGGGTCGTGCAGGCGCTTCGCGACGATGCCGCGGGCGAGGGCCTCACGGTCTCCGACGCGGTCGGCAAGAGCCAGGAGAGCTGGGAGCCGAACCGGGAAGGCTCCGGCTCGGATCTCCTCCCCGGCTCCCGAAGGTCTCGGATGAGCGGTGCGAGGCGGTCTGAGCGCTTGCGGACCGCGAACCGGCGGACCTCGTCCCCCACGATGCCCTTCGTCGCAGTGAGTCCTCGGACAGGTGGGCCGCCCCTCCGGCCACCGTTGCTAGGAGTCCCTCGACATACACGAGGCGGAGGGCTGGGGACCAGCGCGATCGAATCGTCTCCAATGACTAGCGGGGACAGGTGCCGAGGCTGACTGAGAGCCCGCGATGATCTGACCCGGGGACCTCGAACGTCGTCGCACCGGCGGAGCACCAGGTCGGTGGTTCGAGGACGTAGTCGATGCGCAGCGCGAGCAGTCGGAACAAGCCACTCCCGTACGTCGTGACCGCCCAGGTGCTGCGCATCGCGTCCCGGGTCGACGTCGTCAAAGCGTGATACGCATGCGTTCGATCACTGGTGTTGAAGTCACCGGCCAGGACCACGGGCCGGCCCCCTTCGTGTGCATCCGCGAGCAGTCGTTGGGTCATCGCGAGGTGATCGGGAAACGAGATTTCGTGGAGCGGGTTGGGCAGGTGGACGGCTACCAAGTCAAATGGAGCCCCCGGACGTTCGATGATCACCGCGAAGGCCGCCGATTTGGGGAGGTCCTGGAAGCGTTTGAGCGGCTCGAGCGGCCACCGCGAATAGATATCGAGTGCCCCCAGATCTTCTCCACGAGCTTCGCCGCGCGTGGCGTGCGCGTAGCCCGCGAGTGACGCGCTCAATGCGTCACGCAGCTCCTGCGTTGCCTCGACAACGACAATCACATCTGCCCGCCGGTCGGCGAGCGATCGAGCGGCGGCCGAAGGCGTGGGGTTATCGATGAACACGTTCGCTGAGACGAGCACGAACGGGTCGACCGGAGCCGCGGTCGCGTGCGGTGTCCGAGGGAGCCAGATCGCCACCAGGGCCCAAACGAGAAACGAGGCAACGGGCACTGCGTATGGAACTCGCCGGCGAAGAGTCGCAATGAACGCGCACACCACGGCGGCGGCGACAGCCGCGCCGGGAAGGAAGATGGCGGCCAGGTCGAGCTGGGGACCGAAACGCCTCACCGCAAACCACAGCCACGGCGCGGCGGCCAGGAGCAGTGGCCACATCCAACGGCGCCGCACCGGTGGAGCTGCTTGGGCCCCCCGCCTGCGTGTATCCGTGTCGATCACGCCCATCTTGCTTGAACACGCGCTCCTTGAGGCCTTGCCCTTGGTGGCCCGTCCGCTCGAGCATCCATCAAGCTCACCGGGGCTCTTCGCAAGGCTTGGACAACCGTCTCATTCTCCCGAGCGGCTAAGTGCCGACCGGTCCAAAGGTCCCCGGGGCCGGGTCTGGGTGGGAGCCAGCTCTCGTTTGGACACAACCCCAGAGGACGGCACCACCCACGTCGTACCAGAAGCAACGTACGCCAAGTGGGGGTTGACATGCTTGCTCGTTCCTACTCATAGTGGCTCGCTCTTTTGGGAGGCCGTACTGCGTAAGATCCTGATCATCCTTGCATTGGTGGCGGCGACGATGCCGCTCAGCCCAAGCGCCGGAGCCGAAACGGTGACGGTGGCGGCGGCTGGTGACATCGCTCGCCCGTCCTTTGGCCTGCCCCAGCAGCAGACGGCCGACCTGGTGACGGCGTTCGACCCGACGGCGGTGTTCGCCCTGGGGGACACCCAGTACGAGAACGGTGAGTTGGCGAACTTCCAGAAGTACTATGACGCGAGCTGGGGGGCCTTCAAGTCCACGACCTTTCCGATCCCGGGCAACCACGAATACCAGACCCCTGGGGCGGCGGGCTACTACACGTACTTCGGTGCGGCGGCCGGCGACCCGTCGAAGGGATATTACAGCTTCGACCTGGGTGACTGGCACGTTGTGGCGTTGAACACCAACTGCAACAGGATCAACTGCACGGCCCAGAAGAGTTGGATGACGGCCGATCTCGCCGCCGACGATCATCTCTGTGACATGGTGATCTATCACGCGGCGAACCAGAGCTGGCCTCGCAAGAAGGCGAAGGCCGCGGGCGTGGATGTGGCGCTCACCGCGAGCCGGCACGTGTATGAACGATGGGCTCCGGAGGGCGGGCTCATCCGGTTCATCGTGGGCACTGGCGGTCGGTCGCTCGGGACGCTGGATTCAGGCGCGGTCGTCGGTGTCAGGCAGTTCGGGATCCTGAGGCTCACCCTGGACGCTACCGCTTACTCGTGGTCCTTCGTCGACATCAATGGGACGGTCGGCGACTCGGGCTCCGTGAGCTGCCACAGCTGATTGTCGGAGAAGCGAGAACCCAAGTAGCGGGTCCGGGGGCAGGACGTCTCGGGTCCTCCGTCGGAGCGGTCGGCGACGACGTCACCCCAGCTTCGCCTGGGCGACGAGGAGTTCGGCTGAGCAGGTGGGCGTAGATTTCGCGGGACTGCTCAGGTTAGCGGACCCGCATCAGCCGTATCCCGTCTACGCCCGGCGCGTGATGCATCACGTACACACACACGCTTATCTCCTTGCACACGTTTCTTCTCTTGAGGAGGCTGGCGCGTGTCCAGCGACGAACTTGCGGCCGTTCTCATCTCGCTCGCAATCCTCGTCGCTTGTGGACATCTCCTAGGACACATCTGTGTGCGGCTCAGACAGCCTCGTCTGATCGGAGAGATCGTGGTGGGGGTCGTGCTTGGCCCCTTCGTGCTCGGCAAGATCGCGCCTGCTCTGACGATCGGTTTGTTCGGGGGCCCTGGGTCGACCGAGCAAGTCACGAGCACCGTCCTCGGTTTCACGTACTGGCTCGGGTTGCTCCTGCTGATGTTCATCTCGGGAAGCGAGGCTCGACGTGTCCTGGCGCGCGAGAACCGAAGACCGACCGGCTGGATTCTCGGGGTCGGGACCACGATTCCGTTCATCATCGTCCTCTTCCTCGGGTCGTTCATGCCACTCGGCCAGCTGTCGGGCCCGACATCCAGTCACGCAGCCGTGGTGCTCGTGCTCGCGATTGCTGTCGCGGTGACCTCGATCCCGGTGATCTCACGGATCTTCTTAGACCTCGGAATCATCCACACCCGGTTCGCAAGTGTCGTCCTCGGTGTAGCGATATTGGAGGACATTGTCCTCTGGGCGGTGCTCGCTGTCGCGACGGCGCTGGCGAGCCAGTCGGCTTTGGGGGAGCAGGTTGCAGGGACGGTCACCTGGCATGTCGCTACGACGGTAGCCTTTATGTCCGCCGGTTTGTTCCTTGCGCCGCCGCTCGTCCGAAAACTGCACGGTGCGAGATGGAACCTGTTCGAGAAAGCGACGCCAGTCGGATACGCCGTGCTGATTCTCCTTGTCTATTCTGCCATCGCGGCAGTTCTCGATGTGAGTACGGTTTTCGCCGCGTTCCTCGCCGGGTTCGGCTTCGTTGGAGGATTCAGTGGCTCGGAGCGGGAGAAGTACGCCGACGCTCTCGACGCCATCGGGAAGGTTGCGTTCGCGGTCTTCATCCCCCTGTATTTCATCATCGTCGGCTATCAACTGCAGTTCGGTGCTGGATTCTCGCTGGCAGTCCTGGTGGCCTTCCTAGTCGGATCGTCGGTGCTGCGCGCCACGTCGGTGGGGATCGCGGCTCGGCTCGCGGCATTCCGGAGACTCGACATCGTCAATCTCGCGGTCGCGTTGAATGCACGAGGCGGTCCTGGGATCGTTCTCGCCAGCGTCGCGTTCGAGGCGGGCATCATTTCGGGGCGATTCTTCACGACGTTGGTGCTGACGGCGATCTTGACGTCTCAGTTCGCTGGGGTTTGGCTCGGCTACGTCGTTCGTAGGGGGCGGCCGCTACTCTCGGCGGAAGGTGTCGTAACCCCGGTCCCGCCGCTGGGAGCCGCTCCGTTGGGAACGCATTCCGGGCCCGGGACGCTTTCCTCGTCCGCGAAAGGTGCCCCGGAGACGAACTGAGACAGCACGTGAGGAGGGCCCGGCAGTTCGGGCCCCTAGACCCACATTGACCCGTGGCAATCTCCCCGATAGTGTGTTGACACGCCAGGGTCCCCCGGCTCGCCAAGACGGGCCCATCGTCCCGATAGCCGGATCGGGCCTCCTTTCCGAGTATCGACGGCTTCGACCGCGGGAAGCAAGAGTCAGCGACGATCGGGGGGACCGAAATGAGGCGAAACGGAGCGCGCGGGACAACGGGAGCGTGGACGAGGCGGCGTCTCGCGGTAGCATTCGCGTTGAGCGTCCTGGCGATCGCGACGGTCGCGCCGCACGCATCGGCAGGCGGTAAGAACGACGGCGAGATCTTCTACCTCTGCCATCGCGAGGGTCGGACGCGGATCAGCCATCACCTCGTCGAGACGTGGCGCCCGTGCAAGGCATCGGATGACAAGGGCCTGTACTGGACGCCGGTCTTGCGTCGTGACGGTGCCCGGGTCAGGCCGCACAGGTCGCATATCTACCTTCGCAACCGCACGTCGGTGACGCCCGTCGCCTTCCCGTCCGGGTTCGACTACGTCTGGGGCAACCCAAGGGCGACCTCCAGGCAGCAGAACTGGTCGAGGCAGCTGTTCTGGCAGTGCGGGGACACGAGTGCGAGCACGCACTACGCGACACCTCCGAACTGTCCGAACGCGGATAACGGTGAGGGTGAGACCGCGTTGACCCTGATCGTGCGGTTCGGGCAGTGCTGGGACGGCATGAAGCTGAGGTGGCCCTCGGGCGGTGGATGTCCTTCGGGGGCGAAGACCTTTCCCAAGCTCGAGATCCACATCCAGTACACGGTGTCCGACGCCGGGTCGTCGAGGATGTCGCTTTCGAACGGGTCGATCTACGGGATCTACGGCGGGTTCAGCAACGGGTGGGCCCCGGCGACGCTCCAGACACACATCGACGAGTGCATCGCCACGGGGACCAGCTGCCATCTATCGTCGTGACGGATCCGCCGGTGCCTTGTCGTCTCGGGCGGCACGTTGCGTCCGAGCCGCGGGGTCAGCCGGTGAGATCGTGCTCGGCGGCGGCCCGAAGGAGTGCCGCGACGATGATCCCGAAGAACGTCCCGAGCCACAGACCGATCAGGAAGATGCCCATCGCGGGTGACCGTACTCGGCGCAGATGGCGGTATCGCGGCGCCGAAATGACGGGTGGGGGAACGTTCCCGAATGAGGCTCTTGGCGACAGCCCGGGCCGCAACGCTCAGCCGAGGAACTCCATCCGCTGCGGTTCAGATCGACGCTTTTCGATCGCCATGAGCGTGTCCAGCTTTCTGGGTCAGCACATCCGGGTGCTCGCCCTCTCGCGACTCGACGACCTGGTCCCCGACCTCGGCGAGCTCTCGCGATGAAGGGGGTGATGTCGGTGTGGCGAGGCGTCTCCACATGAGGTCACCCACGACAGCGAAGATGGCGACCCAGAAGCCGCCGACCGCCGCCCCGGACACGACGTCGACGAAGTAGTGATCGCCGGTCGCCATCACCGATAGCGCGACGGCACCGACCACCGCGATGGCCACCGCCACCGCCGGAAAGAGCAGCTCTCGGCGTCCAACGAGCCAGATGACGACGACCAGCATCCCGAACACGGCGACCGCGACGGCCACATGCGAGGACAAGAAGGCGCGATCCTTGGGGACGGCGATCGGGGCGGAAATGGGCATCATGTGCAAGAGCACCGTCTTCAAGACGTCGACCGATGCCTTCGTCACCACGAACGCCCCTATCAGCAACACACCCGGCCGAACGTCTCGTCGGCGGAGCCACGCCCACGCAGCGACACCCAGGATCAGCGCCGTGGCACCCTTGACGGAGCCAGGGAGAGCGGCCAGGCGCTCGACGAGCTTGAGTCCTTGCGACGGATGTGGCTGCCGAATGTGGTCCGAGAGCCAGATGTCGAAGGGCGACGGTCCGTCCAGGAGAAGGAGCAAGAGCCGCGAGATGAGGAACGTGACGAGACACAGCGCGGCCACGGCGATCCAGGTGCGGAGCACCTGTCGGTCGATGTCGGCGATCAGCCGATCGCGGGGCATCGGTGGAGCCTAGCCCGGAGCTCGATCCTCGTGGTCATGCAAACGGCGTACGTCCATGTGCCATTCCCCAA
>DASUQI010000017.1:0-23457 GCA_036280655.1 Actinomycetota bacterium | reverse complement strand
CGGGCGGCGGCGTCCACATCGTCACGGTGAACGACTACCTCGCCAAGCGGGACTCCGAGTGGATGGGGCCGATCTACCGGGCCCTCGGCGTCTCGGTCGGACTGATCCAGGCCCAGATGTCGCCCGCCGAGCGCCCGGTAGATCGGCCCCATCCACTCGGAGTCTCGCTTGGCGAGGTAGTCGTTCACGGTGACGACGTGCACGCCGCCGCCCGCGAGCGCGTTCAGGTACGCCGGCATCGTCGAGGTGAGGGTCTTGCCCTCACCGGTCTTCATCTCGGCGATCTTGCCCTGGTGCAGCGCGATCGCCCCCATGACCTGCACGTCGAAATGTCGCTGGCCGATCGTGCGCCGGGCCGCCTCGCGCACGCTCGCGAACGCCTCCGGCAGGAGATCGTCCAGCGTCTCGCCGTCGGCGAGCCGCCGACGGAACTCCGGCGTCTTGGCGGCGAGCTCCTCGTCCGAGAGGTCCTCGACCTCGGGCTCGAACGTGTTCACCAGACCGGCGAGGCGGTCGAGCTCCTTGCGCTTGCGGCCCTCGCCGATCTGACCGAGTTTCTCGATGACCATGGGGGTTCCTTCGTGCAGGCTGCGGGCCTCCATGGTACCGGCAGCCCCCGGCTACCTCCGGAGGCGCGGATCAGCGCTCGGTCGCGACGGCCGGCACCGGCTCGCGGGCGCGGAGCACGGCCACCATCACCACCAGCACCAGCGTGGCGAACGCCACCCCGAGCACCCGGAACCCGGCGCCCTCGAAGACGAACCCGCCGGCGAACCCCGCGATCGCCGAGCTCAGGCTCACCAGCAGGTCGTTGAACCCAAGGGCAGCCCCCCGCTCGGACGGCTCGGTGAGGTCGCTGATCAGCGCCGTGGCGCCGAGGAACGTCGCCGACCAGCCCAGCCCGATCGCGAACAGGCCGATCGCGACGAGGCCCGCGCCCGAGTCCGTGGCCGCGAGGAGGCAACCGGTGACGCTGATGGCCCCACCCGCGAGGAGCCCCGGCTTTCGGCCGAACCGGTCGAGCCCCCACCCGATGAACGGGGAGAAGGCCCACATCCCCACGATGTGGAGGCTGATGACCGTCGCGATCACGGTCGTGCTCGTGTCGTGGTGGTGGAGGGCGATCGGGGTGAGACCCATGACGGCCACCATCGCCATCTGCCCGATCGCGGCCGCGATGACGGCGATCCGGAACATCGGGATCGCGAGTAGCTGCGACGGCGAGCGCGCCGCTCGACCGGTGTCCGTGTCGGTCACGATCGAGAGGTCCCTCGGGTCGGGCCGGAGCGCCAGCGCGCACGCGAACGCACCGAGGGCGACGACCGGGACGATGAACCACGCGACGACCTCGGCGTCGAACGACGTTCCCTCGGCCCACGCCCTAACCGCCGCGATCAGGAACGGGCTGCCGACGGCGCCGATCGTGCTCACGGCGAGCACGATCCCCACCGCGCGACCGCGTCGGCTCGGGTCGTACATGTCGGCGACCGCCGCGCGCGCGAGGTTCGCGCCGCTGAACCCGGCACCGAAGACGACGGCGCCCGCGAGCAGGATCGGGAACGACTCCGCGGCGGTGCCGAGCGCGCACACGACCCCCGCAGCTCCCAGGAGCAGGTAGGCGGCGAGCAGCCCGGCGCGGCGCCCGAGGCGGTCCATCGCGCGGCCGAACACGAACGCGCCCCCCGCCGCCGAGAGGAAGTACACGCCGTTCATCACCCCGGCCGAGCTGTCCCGTCCGGAGATCTCGACGATCGCGACGCTCCCGATGATCAGGAGGACCGGGAACGTGATCGCGGCCAGGCCCTGGCAACACGCGAGGAGGATCGTGTTGCGCCGGACGAGCCGGGCACGCTCGCCTCTGGGGTGACCGACGTCCGCGGCGACGCCGCTCACGACGTGTCGAGGAGCTGCCGCGTGAGCTGCGCGTGCGCCACGTGCTCGCGGAGGTGTACGAGCGCGAAGATCAACGCCCAGGCCGCCGGGACGGGCTCCTCCGCCTCCGGACCCTGCCGCCACGGGGCCAGGCCCGTCCGGTCCGGGTCGAACGTGGCGCCGTCGAGGAGCGAGACGCACTCGGTCCCCATCTCGTCGAGAAGCGACAGCAGCTCGTCCTTCGAGGCGACGGCGCGGAACTCCGCCGGACGATCCCGCGCCGGCGGCTCGGCCCCGACGGCGACGCTGAGCCACGCCCGGGTGCTGTGCATCGAGTGCGTGGCGAGCACGGCGATCGAGTTCGTGTCCTCGCCGGCGGGTCGCCGGTTCAGCTCGTCCGCGGACATGCCCTCCACAGCACCACGGAGATCGGACAACGCCGTGCTGAAGATCTCCGCGGCCGCCTCGACGGTCGGGTCCGACACGGCCGTCAGGTGATCTCGATCATCTTCTCGCGCACGGCGTACACGACGGCCTCCATTCGCGAGTGCAGGTGGAGCTTCTCGAGGATGTTGCGGATGTGGTTCTTGACCGTGTTCTCGGAGATGAACAGCTTCGCGGCGATGTCGCGGTTGTTGAGGCCCTGCGCCACGAGACGCAGCACCTCCATCTCGCGGTCGGTGAGCCTCGGCGACGGCATCGGCGGCTTCTCCTCGGTCGCCTTGCTCATCGCGGCGAACTCCGTCAGCAGCTTGCTCGCCATCGAGGGGCTGATGCGGGACTGCCCCGCCCAGACCGAGCGGATCGCGTCCGCGACCTCCTCGATCGGGATCTCCTTCAACAGGTAGCCGGACGCGCCGGCCTTGATCGCCTCGTAGAGATCGGCCTCCTCGTCGCTGATCGTCAGCATGAGGATCTTCACGTGCGGGAGCGAGTCCTTGATCTCGCCCGCCGCCTCGATCCCCGACTTCTTCGGCATGCGGACGTCCATGAGGATCACGTCGGGCATCAGCTCCTGCGCGCGTTCCACGACCTCCGCCCCGTCGGCCGCCTCGCCGACGAGCACGAGGTCCGGCTCCTGCTCCAGGACCATCTGGAGACCGCGGCGGAACAGCGCGTGGTCGTCGCACACCAGCACCCGGAGCCGGTCGGAACCCCTGCCCTCGGTCGTCTCGCTCACCCCGTGCTCCTCGCGTCGTCCTCGTCGGGCGTCGCCGGCGAACTGGGCGGATTTTACGCGACTGGCCCCGGCGATCAGGCGAGCCCGCCGGCGCTCATGGTGGTCCCGGATCTGGCGCTCGAGCCGCTCGGCGACGACGTCGACCGCGGTCTCGGGATTCCGGTCGTCCGCGTGGGCGCGGAAGGTCTTCCGGGGCGTGGCGGCTACGACCTCGACCCGGTGCATCCCGCCCTGCCGCGGGTTCCGCTCGGTGACGACCGTGACCTCGAGGCGCGTGAGCCTGGGTTCGAGGCGCTCGAGGCGGGCCAGCTTGTGCTCGGCGACCTTGCGCAGCCGCTCGGGGACGCGCGCTCCGCGTCCCTTCAGGACCAGCTCCATCCGCCCTCCGGCCGGCCGAGGTTCGTGCGGGGCCCGCGTCCGGCTGACCTGGTCTTTGTCCCCACACCCGCCTGCCGGGATGATCGCCGGCCCAGGGGGCCGGCTTCGCATCCTCTCCCGGTGAGGTCTCCCCCGCCGAGGCAGGTCTTACATCTAAACCGCGCCATGCTCACCGACCAAGGGTCGGCTTACGTGGGTCGCTTCGCCCGCGGCTGGCATCGACTACCGGGGAGACGTTCCCCGGGGCAACCACAGACCCGGACGCGAGCCCTCGGCGAGTATAGGCGGAAGCCCCCGCCGCCCGAACCGAGGCGATCGAGCGCGCCGCGGTCAACAGGGCGACGTCGGAGGCGCCGGCCGCCCGGAGGGCCTCCGCGCACGCACCGGCGGTGGCGCCGGTCGTGAGGACGTCATCGACCAGCAGGATCCGGCGCGGCACCTCGCCCGCGGCGGCGAAGACGCCCCGCATCGCCTGCCGGCGTTCGGTCCCGCCGCGGCGCGCCTGGGGCCCGGCGTCGCCGACACGCCGGAGGAGCCGGACCCGCGGCACCCCGAGCCTGGGAGCGACCGCGGTCGCGAGCGCCCGCGCCTGGTCGTAGCCGCGGGTCGCGAGCCGGCGTCGCGAGAGCGGCACCCACGTCACGGCGTCCGGGGGACCCCACGGCCCCCCCTCCCACACGCGGACCATCGCGATCGAGAGCGCGTCGGCGACGGGTCGCCACCCGCCGAACTTCAGCCGGTGGACGGCCCGGCGGACCGGGCCGACGAACCCGAACGGCGCCCGGCTGAGCGCCACCGCCTCCGGTGGACAGTCGCGGCACCTCGTCGGCGAGCGCGTCGACGGAGCGCCGCATCGCCGGCACCAGGGCGGCGAGAGGACCACGATGCCACGCACGCACTCCGGACAGAAGGGCCACGCGCCGCGTCCGCATCCCGCGCAGCGCATCGGGAACAGCGCCTCGACGAGCGGGCCGAACACCGGGGGACCGTAGTGCGACCCACCGACACCTCGGGGCGATCGTCAGGGAAGCGGGACGTCGATCGAGGCCTCGGCCCCGCGGCCCCGCCCCTTCAGGGCGATGCGGAGGACTCCGTCCGTCCGCAGGAGCGGGTACGCCGTGATGCGCCCCCTCCCGGTGTCCTCGTCGATCTCGACCTCGAGGACCTCCAGCCGGCGGCCGTCCGCGTTGAGCTTGACCGTGACCTCCGACGGCGGCTCGACGGCCAGGGCGATCCGGATCGAGTCGCCGGAGCAGTCCACCTGCTCGATGTGCACCCTGCCGTCGCCGAGCCGAACCCGTTCGCCGACCTTGACCGGACCGCGTCGGACGGTCGCCCGCGGCCACGCGACGGCGAACCGGTTGCCGCCGTCGTAGGTCGACGGCGTCCCGTCGACCTCGACGTCGCACACGAGCGTGTACCAGCCGGGGTCGAGCTCGGTGACGGGGAACTCGAACGGCACGAAGACGTCGCGGTGCGGGACGACGTCCAACGTCACCGGGGACATCGGGAGCGGGCTCGAGCCGCCGCCGACGCCGGAGACCCGGGCCTCGGACAGGACGACCTGGTGGGGATCGGGATCCTCACCCCGGAAGATGAACGCGCCCTTGACCGTCGCCGGGAACCGCTCGAAGCGTGCGCGGACCGAGATCGGCGCGTCCATGGCTCCTCAGGTCCCGTGCTCCCACGAGCGCAGGTAGGCCTCCTGCTCGTCCGTGAGCTCGTCGATCTCGACCCGCATGGCCTGCAGCTTCAGGCGCGCGACCTCGAGGTCGATCTCGCGGGGCACCGGGTACACGCCCGGCTCGAGGCTCCCCCGCGACTTCACGATCCACTCGACGGACAGGGCCTGGTTCGCGAACGACATGTCCATCACCGCGGCGGGATGCCCCTCGGCCGCGGCGAGGTTGACGAGGCGGCCCTCGCCCAGCAGGTGGAGCCGGCGGCCGTCGCCCAGGGTGTACTCGTCGACGTACCCGCGGATCCGTCGCACCCGCCCCGCCGCGAGGTCGGCGAGCGCCTGCTTATCGATCTCGACGTCGAAGTGCCCGGCGTTGGCGAGCACCGCGCCGTCCTTCATCACCTCGAGGTGCTCGCGCCGGATCACCGAGGTGTCGCCCGTGACGGTCACGAAGACGTCCCCGATGCGCGCCGCCTCGCGAAGCGGCATCACGCGGTACCCCTCCATCGCGGCCTCGAGCGCGGCTCGCGGGTCGACCTCGATCACGACGACCTGCGCCCCCATCCCCCGCGCGCGTGACGCCACGCCGCGGCCGCACATGCCGTAGCCGGCGACGACCAGGGTGCGCCCGGCGAGCAGGAGGTTCGTCGAGCGCATGATCGCGTCGATCGTGGACTGCCCGGTCCCGAACCGGTTGTCGAACAGATGCTTCGTGTCGGCGTCGTTCACGGAGACGATGGGGTACCGCAAGGCACCGTCCTCCGCCATCGCGCGCATCCGGATCACGCCGGTCGTCGTCTCCTCGGTGCCGCCGATCACCTCGTCGATCTGATCCTGGCGCTCCTTGTGCAGCAGGCTCACCAGGTCCGCGCCGTCGTCCATCGTGAGGTGCGGCCGATGGTCGAGCACCGAGTTGATGTGGCGGTAGTACGTCTCGTTGTCCTCGCCCTTGATCGCGTAGACGTACACGCCGGTCTCCTCGCACAGCGCGGCCGCGACGTCGTCCTGCGTCGAGAGCGGATTCGACGCGCAGAGCGCCACCTCCGCCCCGCCGGCCTTCAGCGTCTCCATCAGGTTCGCCGTCTCCGTCGTCACGTGCAGGCACGCCGCGATCCTGATGCCGTCGAGCGGCCGCTCCTTCTCGAAGCGGTCGCGGATCAACGCGAGCACCCCCATCTCCGCGGACGCCCAGTCGATCCGCTCGCGGCCGGTCGGCCCCAGGCCGAGATCCTTCACGTCGCAGTCCATCCGACTCCCTCGCTCTCTCGATCTACAGACGCTCTATCAGGTCCACGACCACCCGTCCGATCGTCCCCGCCGCGGCCTTCGACGCGGCGAGCACCTCGTCGTGCGTGACCTCGACGCCCGCCGCGTTCGTCGCGAACGCGATGCCGAGCACCCGCATGCCGAGCGCCCGGGCGACGACCGCCTCGGGGACGGTCGACATGCCCACGACGGTCGCCCCCTGGTCGCTCAGCATCCGCGTCTCGGCGGGGGTCTCGTACGACGGGCCGGAGAGCGCGGCGTAGACGCCCTCGCGCACGTGGCTCCCCCCGAGCTCGCCGAGGTCCGAGCGCGCGGACGCGAGCGCGGCCTCGGCGAGCTCGCGATCGTACACGGCCGAGACGTCCACGAACGGCGGCGACCCGTCGGGCATCCGCCACCCGAGCAGCGGGTTCGTCCCGATCAGGTTCAGGTGGTCGCGGAGGATCACGAGCGACCCGGCCTCGATCGCGGGATCCAGCGCCCCCGTCGCGGCCGTGAGGACCATAGTGCGAGCGCCGAGCTCCGCGGACACGCGCGAGGTCAGCGAGGCCATCGGCATGCCGTGGCCCTCGTAGAAGTGCACGCGGCCCTGGAACACCGCGAGTCCCCGGCCGCGGACCTCGCCCAGCCACAGCCGCCCGGCGTGGCCCGCCACCGTCGGCGGCGGGAACCCGGGCAGCTCGGCATAGGAGAGCTCGACGCCCTCGTCCGTCGCGACCGACCGCACCTCGTCGACGGCCTCGGACAGCCCGGAGCCGAGGACGACGCCGGCGACCGGCTCCAGCAGGGTCCGTTCGCGGATCGCGTCGGCGATCTGCTCGGGGATGCCGTCCCCGGGCGACGGGCGCCCCACGACCTGCGTCATGACTCCGCCAACGCGCGCTTGAGACCGGCGATCGCCTCGATCGGGGACGGGTCCTCGCCGCGGGCGATGCCAAGGTACGTCGCGACGAGGTCGCCCTGGAGCGTGAGCGTCAGCAGCCGCGCGAGCGCGGACCGGCCGCGAGCGCGGACCTCGTGCACGGCCGCCCCCGAGGCGCGGACGATCTCGATCGAGAGCGGGAACCGCGCGGCGACGTCCGCCGGCTCGCCCTCGTGCCGGAGCGCGATCAGCGCGAACCCCTCGCCCCGTCCGGGCGACCACCCCACGACCTCGTTGTGGTCGAGCTCCGGGATCTCGGACGCGAATGCGGGGACCTTCGCGTTCTCGTTGAACTGCGTCTTCCACCGTGTGGCCGCGACGGCGCCGATCCCCTCCGCCCCCCAGACCACCGGGACCCGGTCGCCGATCGACCGGGCGAGCTCCTTGGCCGGGTTCCGCCCGCTCGGGGCGTCGGGGCCGTTCTCCTCGAGGACCTCGCGCATCAGCCCCTCGGCCTCGTCGAGGTCCTCGGGGACGGCGGGGACCACCCCCATGACCTCGAGCGCCCCGAGGACGCCGAGCGTAAGGAAGCCGAAGGCGGCGCGAGGCATGAAGCCCGCCGGGACCGCGACCCGGCCGGCCCGGAGCTCCTCGGCCCGCCGGGCGAGCTCGCCGCCGGACGCGATCGCGACCAGCCGGCTTCCCCGACGGACCGCCTCCTCGAACGCGGCGAGCGTCTCGGCCGTGCCGCCCGAGTACGACGACGCGATCACGAGCGTGTGGATCCCGCAGTGCTCCGGGAGATCGCCGCCACGGACGACCTGCACGGGGATCCCGAGTCTCGGCGACGCGAGCGCCCCGAGCACGTCGCCGGCGACCGCCGACCCGCCCATCCCCACGACGAGGATCGACGTGACGCCGTCCGCGTCGGGGAGGTCGTGGGCCTCGCGTCCCGCCCGGTACCCCTCGCGGCAATGGTCCGGGAGCGCGGTCACCGCGTCGAGCATCCCCCCGGGGTCGGCGCGGGACAGCGCGCCACGGTCGTCGAGATCGATCACCGCTTCTTCTTGCTCGCCCTGCCCGGCGGGGGCTTCTCGGCCTCGTCGATGAGCATCACCGGGATGTCGTCGCGAACGGGATAGCGGTACCCGCAGCTCTTGCACACGAGCGACTCGGGCTCCTGCACGTAGTCGAGCTCGCCGCGGTCGTTCGGGCACACCAGGATCTCGAGCAGCTCGGGATCGAGCGTCACGTTCCCCCTCCTTCGTTGCGGATCAGACCCAGGACCTCGGCGGTCTTCTCCTTCAGGAGCTCCTCGCCCCGAGCCTCCACGTTCAGCCGCAGGAGCGGCTCGGTATTGCTCGGCCGCAGGTTGAACCACCAGTCGTCGAACTCTACCGTCAGCCCGTCGGTGCGGTCCTCGCGGCCGTTCCCGTACGCCGTCGCCACCTCCTCGATCTTCCCCACCTGGTCCTCCACCCTCGAATTGATCTCCCCCGAGGCCGCGTACCGGCGGAAGGGCGCGAGGACCTCGGAGAGCGGGGCGTCGGCCAGCGACAGCTGCTCGAGCACCACCACGGCCGCGATCAGGCCGGAGTCGGCGCGGTAGTTCTCGCGGAAGTAGTAGTGGCCGGAGTGTTCACCGCCGAAGATCGCTCCCGTCTCGGCCATCACCCGCTTGATGAACGAGTGGCCGACGCGCGTTCGGACGGAGACGCCCCCGTGCTCTCGGATCACTTCCGGCACGGTCCACGAGCAGATCAGGTTGTAGACGATCGTGGCGCCGGGCTCGCGTTCGAGCATCGCGCTTGCGACGAGCGCCGTCACCTCCGAACCCGTCACGCCCTCGGCACGCTCGTCCACGAGGAACACGCGGTCCGCGTCGCCGTCGAACGCGAGGCCGACGTCCGCGCGGCCCGCGAGCACCTCGCGCTTGACGTCGCGTTGGTTCTCGGGGTCGATCGGGTCGGCCGGATGGTTCGGGAACGTACCGTCGAGTTCCGGGAACAGGTGGACGAGCGTCACCGGCAGGCGTTCGAACACGACCGGCAGGACCAGGCCGCCCATGCCGTTCGCGGTGTCGGCGACGACCGTGAGCGGACGCATCGAGCCGGCGTCGACGAACGAGAGCACGTGGTCCGCGTAGGCGTCGAGGAGCCGCTCCTCGCGGATGCGGCCGGGAGCGGCCCCGGTCGTCACCTCGGTGCGCTCGGCGAGCGCGCGGATCTCGAGGAGTCCCGTGTCCTCGCCGACCGGACGGGCCCCCGGCAGGCAGAACTTCATCCCGTTGTACTCCGGCGGGTTGTGGCTCGCGGTGAGCATGACCCCCGCGACGTCGAGCGAGCCCGCCGCGAAGTACAGCAGGTCGGTCGACGCGAGGCCGAGGTCGACGACGTCGGTCCCCCGCGACGCGATGCCCTCGCGGATCGCGGCCGCGAGCGACGGCGACGACAGACGACAATCGTGTCCCACGGCTACGGTCGGGACGCCGCTCCAGTCGGCGAAGGCCGCGCCGATCGCGCTCGCAGACCCCTCGTCGAGCTCGTCGGGGACCACGCCGCGGACGTCGTAGGCCTTGAAGATGCGGTCGAGGTTTCGCGGCGTCGACACGATCGGCATCGTACCCGGTGGGCACGACTGGTTCGCCCCAGTCAGAGTGTCTCTGACGAGCAGGTAGAGCGTCGCTCAGTCACATGTGACACCGGTGGTCGCACAGCTCTGGATCCGGTCGCCATTCAGCCGGTTGTCGTGGATATGGATGTCGTGCATCGGATCCGGGTTGCGCGTGCCATCGTAGATGAAGATCGCTCGCGTACCGCCGGAGCCGTCCCGTACCTCGTTCCCTCCGAAGGTGTTGTTCGCGATCTCGATGTTGGACGAGTCGGAGATGATGATCCCGGCCCCCCCGGCGCGGGGACCATCAGGGTTCCAACCGTTGTTGCGGATCGTGTTGTTCTTGATCAGGGCGTGGTCGCTCTGAAAAGCGTCGCCCGAGACCTCCCAGACGATGCCGCTTCGACCGTTGCGAACGAGCTTGGAACCCCTGATGACGAAGGCGACGTGATCGCAATGATCACACCAGATACCGTCCCAGTCAGCGGGCGCTCATCGAGACACCCGTAGAGCCAACAGAGTCACTTGTCAAATGAGGCCGGAGTGCAGGGCCGCATCCGCTCGATGGATACCCGAGTGTTCGCATGGTCAGCTGCGATGCTGCAGGACGTTCCCGATGATCGAGCGCAGCGGGACGCTCTCACCGTCGCGGTACCACCACTTCGCCTCGCAGAGGTGGCACGTGGTGAACGCGAGGTCGTTGCCGCTGACGTTCATCGCGATCGTGATCAGGTCGCCCCGATGGCAGGCGGGGCAGGTGCCTTCGAGCTTGCCTTCCATACGGGAATCCTCGGCTTCAACCCGGTCTCGAGCCCATAGCCCGTCGCGCTCAGATCTCGGGGTCCCGCCGGGCGGTCCGGTCCGTCGGTCGACCGTCGGACGACGCGCGCCGGCCGGGGGATGCGCGGCGGCGATGGGGGCGGACGTTCCGAGTCGGAGGTTACGGCTTGACGATGACCCGGGTCCCCACGTCCACGAGCTCGTAGAGCTCCTCGGAGTCCTCGAGGAACATCCGTACGCAGCCGTGCGAGGCGTAGGTCCCGATCGAATCCGTGCTGTACGTGCCGTGGATCCTGATACCGGGGGCGTTCAGGTACAGCGCCCGCGTGCCGAGCGGGTTCCCCGGGCCAGGTGGGATCACGGCGGGAAGGTCCGCGCCCCACGTGTCGAGCGCCGGGTTGTACCAGGTGGGGTTCTCGCGCTTGTCGACGATCTCCCACGTGCCGACCGGGGTGACGTACCCGTCGGCCGCGGTCGCGACGGGGTACGACCTCACGACCTTGAGCGCGTCGTACAGGTAGAGCCGGTTCTCGGACAGGTCCACCACAAGCGACTGCCCGAGCGACGCCGTGGAGCGGGTCGGCGCGACCGTTCGGACGGGGACCTCGATGTTGTTGGCCCTGCGGTCGAGCGCCCGCAGGATCTTCTTCGCGGCCGGTCCCACCGCGAGCTCGCGCCCCTCGCTCGAACGGCGCAGAAGGAGCTCGTCGTCGACGAGGGCGAACTGCGCGTTCACGGCGGGCAGCGCGACCTCGTCGAGCGCCTGCTGCACGAACCGTTCGACGCCGGCGGGGTCGGATTCGAACGACAGGTCCACCGAGCGCTCGACGGGGACGTTGCGCAGTCGGTGATAGAGGCGGGAGAAGAACGACAGCTCGTCCGCGGTCGCGAACGCGCGATCGACCGCGCCCTCGACGTCGGCGTCCATCCCGAGCGACGCGGGCGTCACGGTCCAGCTGCTGCCGGCCGCTCGAACGGTGAGCTCGTCGTACAGGGTCTCCTCGGCGAGCTCACTGATCGTGCGGATCGCCTCGCCGCGACGCATGCCGCTCACGTCGACGCCGGCGATGCTCACCCCGGGGAGGATCCGGTCGGACGCGGCGGCGTCGTATCGGTACGCCGCGACAGCGCTCCCGGCCGAAACGACCGCGAGGGACGCCACGACGACGCCCGCGACCACCCAGATCCCGCGGCCCTTCCGGTGCTTGGCTCGTGCCACCCTCATGCTCCGTTCGTTGCCCCAAGGCGCATCATACGGGTCAAGACGTTCTCGTCTAGCCCCCGGTTCCGTCCGGCGGTCATCTCGAGGCGCCGAGCCCCGAGTCGGCGTCGCAGCGTGGCTAGGCGGCCCCGTGGGGGACCGGGATCCCGAGCGCGACCGCGTACGTCGCCTGGCCTTCGGCTCCGAGCGAGTAGGACACCGAGGCTACGACGAATGTTCCCGTTCCGGACTGCGCCCACACCCCGGCCTCGGGGGCGAGGAACAGGAACGTTGCCGGGACCTGCACCGTCGCTTCGGGCGGAACCGAGATCGTGAGCTCCTCCTGCGGGCCCGGCTCCAGATAGCGCAGCGTGACCTCGACCGGTTCCGGCCCCGGGTTGGCGAGCACCATACCGGGGTTGGCGGGTGCGCCCGCGACGGCCGGCATGACGAGCCAGGAGTCGGCGGGCCTCGCGCCCGTCACCGCCCCCTGGTCCGAGGCCGTGCCGAACGTCCGGCGCACCGTGGCCACCGGTCCGCCATCCGCCTCGAGCCGGAGTGACGACGGCCCGGAGGTGGTCGCCGGGAACGTCCGCGCGGACCCGTCGGGGATGCTCGCGTCGGCGAGGCCGGGCACCTCCTGCGGCGGGGCCTCGTCGGTCAGCAGGAAGTCGCCGGTGAGCGTCACCCGGCTCCCGCCCCCGCTGGGCGCGCTCATCATCGGGAGCTCGGTCCGACCCGAGTCCGCGCCGCCGGGGAAGACCAGATCAGCGTCCGGCGTTCCCAGGTACCCGAGCGCGGACCGGATCCCGCCGGTCCCCGAGACCCCGAGCGTCGCCGCCGCGACCCGACCGACCGACACCTCGACCAAGGTGGCCACGGTTCGCTCGCCCAGCACGACCTCGTTGAGCTCGAACGCCACGCTCCGGAACGGACGCAGGATCACGTCGGTGAGGTCGCCCTGCAGGACCGGCTCCCGGCGCTCGGAGAGCAGCGAGAGCGAGAGCACGGCCTCGCGGGCGAAGGGGTTCATGACGACGACGTAGTCGTGATCGCCCTCGGTCTCGGTCGTGCCGTCGGGAAGGAGCCAGCGTGCGCCCGCGGTCGGCGCGCACGGCTCAGCCGCGACGCCCCCCTCGCCCCCGCCCGCGTGCGCGAGCCACCCCACGCCGACCCACTGCCCGAACCACTCGACCACGTGCGAGCGGCCGCGGCCGCGGCCCTCGACCGGGATCTGGAGGAACGCGCCCGGGTCGACCTCGAACGTCTCGGCCGGCTGCGGCCGGCCACTGCCCAGCGTGCGGACGTGGAGCGTCGCCGGCCGGTCGCCCGGGTTGGCGACCTGCAGGAAGACCTCCCACCCCTCGGGTCCCCCGCCGGTCGGGCAGAACCATGCGCCCGACCTCGCGGGTCCGTCCGTCCCGGGACCGGGCTCCGGTGCGAACTCGCGGTCCGCGTACGCCGCGCCCCCCACCAGGAGCACGAGCACGACGAGCGCCGCCACCGGCTGCAGCCGCCTCATGCCGACCCCGGCTTCCTCGTGATCCAGAGGGCGGCGAGCCACAGCACCGCCAGCACCACGAGCTCGGCGGTGCGGACCCACTGGTTCGTGTACTCGACCACGACCTCGCCCGCGTCCACCGCTCCCGCGATCGCCCACCCGAACCCGCGGAACGGCGCGAGGCGCTCGCCCCCGCTCTCGATGCGCCACCCGCCGTCGAACTGCTGGGTCACGACGACGTGACCGGCCTCCGGCGCGGTGCCGCTCCAGCGTTCGCCGCCGCCCTCCAGCGGCGTCACGTCGGCCGGGGGCGACTCCTCGAGGAGGGCGGGATCGGAGACGTCCGGGATCGGCGCGTCCGTGGACACGAAGGCCGTCGGGAGCTCGGCCGAGTTCCGGTAGATCGTGAGCCCGCCGGCGGGCATGCGGTTGAGGTCGAGCTGCTCGCGGAGCCGGGAGAGCGTGGCCGCGGGCAGGTCACCCTCCGCGGCCACGACGAACCGGATCCCGAACGGCCCGAGGAGCGCGCCCGCGTGCTGCGTGTCCCCGGCCAGCAGTTCGGACAGCGTGGCCCGGAGCTCACGGTACCCGGGCCCCGCCCGCGCGCGCCCCTCGTCGAGCGCGGTCGCGCCGTCTCGATCCGTCAGCGCGAACCGGACGGTCGCCGGCCCCGCGTCGACGACGCCGATCGGCTCGCCGCCCGGGGCGGGCATGCGGTCGCCGTTCGGCGCGCCGAGCCACAGGAGTCGGAACTCCCCGGGCGACGACGAGACGACCGGCCACGCGGGCGGGAGGCCGTCGGGGCGCACGGCCCACTCGGCGAGGGTCACCTGGATCGCCTGCGACCCGATGCCCACGGCCAGCGTGACGGCGAGCGCGGCCACGCCGATCTGGCGAGCGCCGAACGACTGGCGGTCCAGGTCGGTCGCGAACGTCGCCAGGCCGAACGCGACGAGGGCGCCCTCGGCCACCGCGGCCGCCCCGAGCCAGGCGGGCGCGTTGGTCAGCGCCTCGGGCAACGCGCCGGCGACCGAGCCCCAGGCGAGGACCGTGCCCGCGACGGCGACGAGCAGGGCGGGCCACGCGTCGCGACGCCGATCGCCGCGGACGCCCGCGAAGCAGATGAGCGCGGCGAGCGGCAGGAACGCCGCGATCGCCCACGTCCCGGGACCGCCTCCAGGCGCGAGCCGGAGCAGCGACCATGGATCCTGGATCCCGATCGCCGACGACAGCGTCTCCGACGGCCCGCTCGAGGCGGCGAGCACGACCGGGAACGCGAGCAACGCGGCGGCGAGCGCGGCGAGCGCTGCGAGCGACAGGCCCCGGCCCCGCGTGCGACCCACGAGCAGCCACGCGGCGACGAACAGCCCGAGCGGCAGGACGACCGAGGGCGCGAACGCGGCGGCGAGCGCGAGGGCGACGCCGAATCCGACGCCGAACCGGACGGGCCGTTCCGGTCGCGCCCGCCCGAACGCCACCGCGACGCGATCCCAAAGGAACGGAAGCACGGCCAGCGCCACGAGCAGCGCAAGCCTGCCTTCGGAGAACGCCCACAGGACGAGCGCGGACAGGACGTAGGCCGCCGCCGCGATCACCGAGGCGCCCGGTGCGGACGTCTCGCGTTGCATCGCGCGGTACATCGTGATCCCGGCGACGAGGGGCATCGCGCCGAGCACCACCTTCTGGAACAGCGCGGTGCTCCCGAACGCGACCCACGACCCGGCGCCGAGTCCTGCGAGCGCGGGGCTACCCGGCTGGGTCCCTCCAAGCACGGTCGTTCGGACGGCCGAGGCGAGCTCGGAGAAGAACCGACCGGCCTCGGCGGGGAACGCCGCGAGGGCTCCCCCGCTCAGGACCTCCGGCCCCAAGAAGTGTCGGACGGCGAGTGCCAGGAGCGTGACCGCGAGCACCGAACCGAGCAACACCGGATGTCCCGCCGCGACGGAGACCGCGCGCCGCGGCAGGGGGCGGCCGAGCTCCTCGTCCTCGAGCTCCTCCAGCCCCTCGTCGAGGAACGCCTCGGCGCGCTCGAACCAACGCGGCAGCCGGAAGGTCGAGGCCATGAAGCGACGGACATGGCGGTCGCGAACGGACCGAACGGACTGCGCGCGGACCCGGCGGCGCAGCGTGCCTGGGAGATGCGCGAGGTTCCATCCCCACGCCGCGAGCAGGTCGTACGCGTCCTCGAACCGGCGCGAGACGGTCAGGTAGATCGTGCGCGCGAGCCCGAGCAGCGCGTACACCGGCATGACCCACAGGAGCGTCAGGACGCCGTAGTCCTTCAGCATCGAGGCGAGCGCGGCGCGTTCGGCGTAGTACCGCGTGCTCCGGTGGCGCTCATCGGCGCGTTCGCCGCGGGCGCCGGCGTCGCGATGACGCGCCGTGGCGAGCGGCGTCATCAGCACGCGGAAGCCGGCGACGCGCGCACGCCAGCAGAAGTCGAGGTCGTCGTGGTGCCCGGCGAAGCGCTCGTCGAACGGCCCCGTCCGCTGCCACGTCTCCCGGGAGATCATCATCACGGCGGACGAGACGAACAGGACCTCGAGGACCCGGTCGTATTGCCCCTGGTCGCGTTCCCCCTCCTGCAGCGGCGTGAACGGATGCCCGAACCGGTCCGTCGAGCGCCCGACCTCGCGCAGGACCCGGGGCTCGTCCCAGTCCACGATCTTCGGGCCGACGACCCCGACGCGTTCGACCCCCTCGATGCCCTCGGCGGCCTCGAGCATGTGGGCGACGGCGTCGGGCGCGAGCGCGGCGTCGTCGTGGACCAGTAACAGGTAGTCGGCCGCCTGCGCGGCCGAGAGCTGGGTCGCGGCGGCGACGGCGCCTGCGATCCCCCGGTTCTCGCCGAGCTCGATCACCCGCCCCTCGCCAAGGGCATGCCGCAACAGGTCGAGGGTGCCGTCGGTCGACCCGTTGTCCACCGCCACCACGCCGAGCCGCGGATAGGTTTGGGCGCCGAGCGACCGCAGGCAACCGCGGAGCCAGCCCACAGCGTCCCGCGTGATGAGGACCCCCAACACGCTGGGTTCGCGGACGTGGTCGGAGGCGGGCGAAGGATCGACGGTAGGGATGGCCATCAGGAAGCGCCCGGAGGCGGCGCGCAGCCTAGCACGACGCCGGTTCCACGAGATACGGGAGGGGGGCTCACGCCCCCCTCCCACGTTGCTGCTTCAACTAGTTGCTTACCGCCTCTTCGCGGTCCGCCTCTTCGGTCTACGCGCCGCGGTCTTCTTGGCCGCCGTCTTCCTGCGCGTGGTCTTCCGCTTGCGAGTCGCGGCTGCCTTCTTCGCCGCCGTCTTACGGGCGGCGGGCCTTCTCCGTACGGCCTTGCGAGCGGCGGCGGTCTTGCGCTTCCTCGTCGCGGCCGCCTTCTTGCCCGCGGTTCTCCGCTTCGGGGACTTCCGCGTCGTCTGGCGCGTCGCGCTCTTCCTCGCCGTGGTCTTCCGCTTGCGCGTCGCGGCTGCCTTCTTCGCCGCCGTCTTACGAGCGGCGGTCTTCCGCTTGCGCGTCGCGGCTGCCTTCTTGGCAGCGGTCGATCTCTTCCTCGCTGGGGACATGGGTCACCCCCTTTCGGTGTTCAGGACGCCATGCGCTTCAGGCGTCGCCGTTCCCGTTCGCTCATCCCTCCCCACACGCCGTACCGCTCATCGCGGCGCAGCGCGTAGTTCAGGCACTCGATGCGAACCGGGCAGTCCGCACAGATCCGCTTCGCCTCCCTCGATGAACCTCCCTTCTCGGGGAAGAACACCTCCGGATCGTGTTCCCGGCATCGCGCTCGTTCTTGCCACGGGATGTAGTGATGCACCTCGTCTCCTCCGAATCACACGCGTGTGATTCTGAGCCCTTCGTCCCCTCTTGACAAGAGGGAAACTTCGAGATCTGGAGCACCTCCACATGCGTCCCCGGACAATCGAATACGCACGCACTCCAGGGTGCAAGGGGTTCTGATGAGAAATCTGAATGTCTATCTGATTGACGATTCTCGTCTACCAGGTTGACCGAAACGCGCGATCGACGGTCCTTCAGGCGCCGGCGGGCGTCACGACACGCGGAACATCACGTTTCTGCAACGTCCCGTTCTCCTTGCGCTGCAACGGTTCGTACGTGGTCGTGCGTTCGACCGGTGAGCGACCGATCGCGACGATCGCGTCGCGCAGCTCCGACGGTTCCTTGCGGATCCCCCACTCCGCGCCCGCCATGCGGCTGATCGTTTCTTCCATCAACGTGCCGCCGAAATCGTTCGCGCCGCCGTTCAGGATCACCTGACACGCCTCGACACCCATCTTCACCCACGAGACCTGAACGTTGTGGATAACTTCGTGCAGGAGGATCCTCGCGACGGCGTGCATGCGGCGGTTGTCGTCGAACGAGGGGCCCGGTCTCGCCTTCCCTGCCAGGTAGATCGGGGCGTTCTGGTGCACGAACGACAGCGGGACGAACTCGGTGAATCCGCCCGTGTCGTGCTGGATGCGCGCGAGCCGACGGATGTGGAAAACCCAGTGCGGGGGCGCGTCGACGTGCCCGTACATGATCGTCGACGAGCTACGGATCCCCAGGTCGTGCGCGGTGCGGACGATCTCCTCCCACGTGTCGGCGGGAAGCTTCCCCTTCGTGAGCACCCACCGCACGTCGTCGTCGAGGATCTCGGCCGCGGTGCCGGGGATCGTGCCGAGCCCGTGCGACCGGCACTCCTTCAGGAACTCCCGATAGGAGATGCCGAGCTTGGACGCCCCGCTCATCACCTCCATCGGGCTGAACGCGTGGATGTGGATATCCGGCGCCGCGGCCTTCACGGCGTCGAGCAGGTCGAAGTAGAAGGTCGCAGGCAGATCGGGGTGGATCCCGCCCTGCATGCACACCTCGGTGCAACCCCACGTCGCCGCCTCGCGCGCGCGTTCGGCCACCTCGGCGAGGGTGAGGGTGTACGACTCGGGATCCATCTCCCGCTGCGCGAACGCGCAGAAGCGGCACCCCACGTAGCACACGTTGGTGAAGTTGATGTTGCGGTTCACCACGTAGGTGACATCGTCGCCCACGTCCCGGCGCCGGAGGTCGTCGGCCACCCGGCAGAGCGCCTCGAGCGCATCCCCCTCGGCGCGGAAGAGCGCGAGCGCGTCGTCGTCGGTCACGGGCTCACCGCGTTCGGCCCGGCGGAGCGCCGAGCGGATGTCCGCGTCCAGCCGCTCGGGGGCGACGCGCGCGGCCTCGGCGGTCCAAGCCCGGGTGCGCTCGGGCAGGTCCGTCTCGCCGTAGACGAGCTCGGCGTCGGCCCGCAGGCCCGCGCCCGGACCCTTCGAGAAGGAGAGCTCCGTGCCCCGCGGCTTCCACGCCACGTCCGGGTCCTGCCAGGCGACCGGCTCGGGCACCCGCCCCGCCACCGCGAGCCCGTCCTCCCCCATGAGCGCCACCACCGGCGCCCGCATCTTGCCCGCGAGGAACGGGTCGGGCCGCAGGGCGAACTCCGGGTAGATGGTGAGCCGCTCGCGGAGCTCGAGCCCCCGCTCCGCGGTCCGGTCCGCGAGCGCCCGGAGGGCCGGCCACGGCCGCTCCGGGTTCACGTGGTCGGGCGTGAGCGGGGAGACGCCGCCCCAGTCGTCCATCCCGGCGTCGAGCAGGCGTGACTGCTGTTCCGGCTCGGACAGGTTCGGAGGCGCCTGCACGTGCATCCGGGGTCCGAACACGATCCGCGCCGTCGCCACCGCGGCGAGGAACTCCTCGCCCTCGGGCTCGGGGGCCCCGGCCATCGCGGTGCCGGCCTTCGCCCGGAAGTTCTGGACGATGACCTCCTGGACGTGCCGGTACCGGCGATGCACGTCGCGGATCGAGAGGAGCGACTCGGCGCGCTCGCGAGGCGTCTCGCCGATCCCGACGAGGATGCCGGTGGTGAACGGGATCGCGAGCCTGCCGGCGTCCTCGATCGTCCGCAGGCGGACGGCGGGGATCTTGTCCGGCGAGCCGAAGTGCGGACCCCCGCGCTCGGCGAGCCGGTCCGAGGACGTCTCGAGCATCAGGCCCATCGACGGCGCCACGTGCTTCAGCCGGGCCATGTCCTCGTACGACATCACGCCGGGGTTCAGGTGCGGCAGCAGGCCCGTCGCCTCGATCACGCGGATCGCGACGGCGCGCAGGTAGTCGAGCGTCGACCCGAAGCCGCGGGCGGCCAGCCACTCGCGCGCCACCGCGTACCGCTCCTCCGGACGGTCACCGAGGGTGAACAGCGCCTCCTTGCACCCCATCCTGCGCCCGGCCTCGGCGATCGCGACGACCTCCTCCGGCGACAGGAACGGCTCGCCGAGCCTGGCCGGCGGCTTCGCGAACGTGCAGTAGTGGCAGTGGTCCCGACAGAGCATCGTCAGCGGCACGAACACCTTGCGCGAGTACGTGACGGTGCTGCCGTGACCGAGCGCGCGGAGCCGCGTCGCGAGAAGTAGCAGCTCGTCGAGCGCCGCGCCGCGGGCGTTCAGCAGCGCGGTGATGTCCTCGATCGACAGGGATTTGCCCGCGTCCGCCCGGGAGAGGGCTCGGGAGACCGAGTGCGCGAGAGACGAAGGCAACCCGTCGGCGAGCCTATCACCGCCCCGGTTGCACCTCGTCCGGCCGCCGCCGCAGACTGCATCGGATGGAGGCCCCCGAGACCCGGTACACGAAGACCGGTGGCGTGCACATCGCCTATCAGGTGTTCGGCGACGGCGGCCGGGACCTCGTGTTCCTCGCGGAGTTCTGGAACTCGATCGAGGCGATGTGGGAGCAGCCCGACTACCACCGATTCCTGGAACGGCTCGGGTCGTTCGCGCGGGTGATCTGCATCGACCAACGCGGGACGGGGTCGTCCGATCCGGTCTCGCTGTCCGAGCTGCCCACGCTCGAGGTCTGGGCGGACGACGTGATCACGACGATGGAGGCGGTCGGCTCCGAGAAGGCGTCGGTCCTCGGCGTCGGCGGGGGCGGCGGGGTGGGGATCCTGTTCGCCGCGACGTTCCCGGAACGGGTGAACGCCCTCGCGCTCCTGAACACCACCGCCCGCTACACGGTGGCGCCGGACTACCCGTGGGGGACCTCGCCCGAGTTCGAGGCCCGGCTGGAGAAGGAGCTCGAGTTCGGCTGGGGGCGGGGTGTGCTGCTCGAGACCGTCGGGCCGAACGTCGCCGGCGACCCGGCGTTCCGCCGGTGGTGGGCGCGGTACCAGCGGCTCGGTTCGAGCCCGGGGACCGTCCTCGCGATGCGGCACATGCTGCAGCAGCTCGACGTTCGTCACGTGCTGCCCTCGATCCGCGTCCCGACCCTCGTGATCTCCCGCCGGGACAACCGCCTCGTCGAGGCGGTACACGGCCGGTACCTCGGAGACAACATCCCGAGCGCCCGCTTCCTCGAGGTGGAGGGCGACGACTACTTCCCCTTCATCGGCAACGCCGACCTGATCCTCGACGAGGTCGAGGGGTTCCTCACGGGCTCGCGGCCCACGGGCGGGCAGGACCGGATGCTCGCGACGATCCTCGTGACCGACATCGTCGAGTCGACGGCTCGCGCGTCGGCGATGGGCGACGGCGCGTGGCGCGATGTGCTCGAACGCCACCACGCGCTCGTCCGTCGCGAGCTCGAGCGGTTCCGCGGTACCGAGATCGACACCGCCGGCGACGGGTTCCTCGTCACGTTCGACGGTCCCGCGCGCGCGATCCGTTGCGCGGTCGCCGTTCGGGACGGGGTGCGCGCGCTCGGGCTCGAGATCCGGGCCGGGCTCCACACCGGCGAGGTGGAGCTCGCGAAGGACGGCGTCCGCGGCATCGCCGTCCACACCGCGGCGCGGGTGGCCGGCGAGGCCGGGCCGAGCGAGGTCCTCGTCTCGAGCACGGTCCGCGACCTCGTCGCCGGGTCCGGCATCGCGTTCCGCGATCGCGGCGCGCACGAGCTGAAGGGCGTCCCGGAGGCGTGGCGCCTGTTCGAGGTGACGGCCGCGTGAAGGTGACGACGCTCGCCGGCGGCATCGGGGCGGGGAAGTTCCTTCGTGGTCTGGTCCGCGCCATCCCGCCGGAGGACGTGACGGTGATCGTGAACACCGGCGACGACATCACGATGCACGGCCTCCACGTCTCGCCCGACGTCGACTCGGTCACGTACTGGCTCGGCGACGTGTTCGACCGCGAGCGCGGGTGGGGGCGGCGCGACGAGACGTTCCGGGCGACCGAGGAGCTCCGGGCGTTCGACCCCGACATGGCGTGGTTCAACCTCGGCGACCTCGACCTCGCGACGCACCTGTTCCGCTCGAACCTGCTGGCGCGGGGCGCCACCCTCGCGGAGGCGACCGCGCGCGTCGCAGCGCGGTTCGGGGTCGCGGCCCGTCTGCTGCCGATGAGCGACGAGCGGATCGAGACGCGCCTCTCCGTCGCGGCCGACGGCGACGAGCTCGACCTCCATTTCCAGGAGTACTGGGTCCGACGGGGCGCGCGCGACGAGGTGAAGTCGATCCGGTACGAGGGGGCCGACCGCTCCCGGCCCGCGCCGGGCGTCCTCGACGCGATCGCCGGGGCCGAGGCGATCGTGCTGTGTCCCTCGAACCCGGTCGCGTCGATCGGCCCGATCCTCGCGGTGCCGGGGATCCGGGATGCGCTCGCAGCGCGCCGCCCGGACGTGGTGGGCATCAGCGGGATCGTCGGGGGCGCGCCGCTCGCCGGGATGGCGGACAAGCTGATGCCGGTCGCCGGCGTCGAGGTGACGGCGGCGGGGGCGGCCGCCTGCTACGAAGGGCTGCTGGGGGCTTGGGTGATCGACGAAGTGGATGCGGCTCTGGCCGCCCGGGTCGAGGCGACCGGCGTTCGCTGCGGTGTCACCGACACGATCATGGTCGACGACGCGACGGCGGAGGCGCTCGCCCGGTTCGCGCTGTCGCTCGTCGGCCCCGGATCACGGTGACCCTCGAGGTCCTTCCGGTCCGGGGGCTCCCCGAGGTTGGCCCCTCGGACGACCTCGCGGCGTTGCTCGCGACGCCGCTCGCCGAGCTCGCGGCGCGCGACGGCGACGTGGTCGTCGTGACGCAGAAGGTGGTCTCGAAGGCCGAGGGCCGTGTCGTGCCCGAGGGAGCGGGGCGCGCCTCGTGGATCGAACTCGAGACCAGGCGCGTCGTCGCCCGGCGCGACGACCTCGTGATCGCCGAGACCCGGCACGGCCTCGTGTGCGCGAACGCCGGCGTGGACGCCTCGAACGTGGAGGCCGGCTTCCTCACGCTGCTGCCCGAGGATCCCGACGGCTCGGCCGAACGGCTCCGCGCAGGCCTTTCGGAGCGGCTCGAGGCCGACGTCGCCGTGGTGATCACCGACACGTTCGGCCGGGCGTGGCGGCGGGGCGTCGTGAACGTCGCGATCGGGTGCGCGGGCCTCCCCTCGCTCGTGGACCTGCGCGGGACCGCTGACCACCACGGCCGCGAGCTCGAGGCGACGGTCGTCGCGCTCGCCGACGAGGTGGCCGCGGCGAGCGGACTCGTGATGGGCAAGGCGGCGCGGGTCCCCGCTGCGCTCGTCCGAGGCCTGGCCCTCGAGGGCGACGCCGTCCCGGCGTCGGAGATCGTCCGGCCGCCGGACGAGGACCTGTTCCGGACGTCGCCGCTCCTGACGATCTCGGGGCGGCGGACGATCCGGACGTTCGGGGCGGGCGACGTGTCCAGGGAGACGGTTGAGGAGGCCGTTCGGGCCGCGTGCACCGTCTCGGCGCCGCACGACGAGGTTCCGTGGTCGTTCACCGCGATCTGGTCCGCCGCCGCGAAGCGCCGCCTCGTCGGCGCGATGTCCGAGGCGTGGCGTGGCGACCTCCTGCGCGACGGCTTCGAGGAGGCGGCGATCGAGCGGCGCCTGTCGCCGGACGACGCGCTGCTCGGCGCGGCTCCCGTCCTGATCGTGCCATGGTTGAGCTTCGATGGCGCGCGCGACTACCCGGACGAGGGCCGGCGCCACGCGGAGCGGGAGCGGTTCCTGCTCTCCGCCGGGGCCTCGATCCAGAACCTCCTGCTGGCGCTGGATGCGCAGGGGATCGGCTCCTGTTGGGTCGCCTCGTCGCTCTTCGCGCAGGACGCCACCCGCGCGGCGCTCGGGATGGGCGAGGCGTGGTTCGCGATGGGGACGGTGGCGGCGGG
>DASUQI010000016.1:0-96705 GCA_036280655.1 Actinomycetota bacterium | reverse complement strand
CCGCTCGTTTGACACCGTTCATCGCGGGTTCTTCGATTACCTCCCCGACCCGAAAGGCGGACGATCGTGAAGGGCGCAACCGGCATGCTCACAGTGAAGGAGCTCGAGGAGCTCGCCGACGCGGGCGAGATCGACACCGTCCTGTGCATGTTCACGGACTTCCAGGGCCGCTTCGTCGGCAAGCGGATCCTCCCGTACTTCTTCCTCGAGGACGTCCTCGGCGAGGAAGGGCTCCACGCCTGCCTCTACCTGATCGCGATCGACATGGAGATGGAGCCGCTGCCCGGGTTCGAGTACGCGAGCTGGGAGACCGGCTACGGCGATTTCAAGATGATCCCGGACGTCTCGACGCTCCGGCTCGTACCGTGGCTCGAGAAGACCGCGATGGTGATCTGCGACGTCGCCGACGAGCACACGAACGAGCTGATCGAGGTCGCCCCGCGCACGATCCTCCGCCGCCAGGTCGAACGCGCAGAGCAGGCGGGCTATGCCTTCAAGAGCGGCTCGGAGCTGGAGTTCTACCTCTTCAAGGAGTCGTACGACGAGGCGGCCGGCAAGCGCTACCAGGACCTGCAGCCCTCGTCGCCGTACATCATGGATTACCACATGCTGCAGACCACCAAGGACGAGTGGATCATCCGCAAGATCCGCAACGATATGCTCGGCGCGGGCATCCCCATCGAGTTCTCGAAGGGCGAGTTCGGCAAGGGCCAGCAGGAGATCAACATCACCTACGCCGACGCGCTCGAGACGGCGGACAACCACGCGATCTACAAGCACGGCGTGAAGGAGATCGCGGCGCTCTCCGGAGCGGCGATCACGTTCATGGCGAAGTGGACGATGGCCGAGGCGGGATCGTCGTGCCACATGCACACGAGCGTGTGGAACGAGGACGGATCCGAGTCGCTGATGTGGGACGACGCCGCGCCGAACCACATGTCCGAGACCTTCCGCTACTTCCTCGGGGGGCTCATGGACACGGCCCGAGAGATGGCGTGGATGTTCGCGCCGTTCGTGAATTCCTACAAGCGGTATCAGCTCGGCTCGTGGGCGCCGACCGCGATCGTGTGGAGCAACGACAACCGGACGTGCGGATTCCGCGTCGTGGGCGAGCACAGGGGGTACCGGGTCGAGTCGCGCCTCCCCGGCGCCGACGTCAACCCCTACCTCGGCTACGCGGCCACGATCGCCGGCGGGCTTCACGGGATCCTGAACAAGATCGAGGCGCCCGAGATGTTCGAGGGCAACGCCTATGAGGCCAAGGACGTGCCGAGGGTCCCGAGCTCGCTGCACGAGGCCGTCGCCGAGATGGAGAAGAGCGAAACGATGCGCGAGGGCTTCGGCGACTACGTGTTCGGGCATCTCGTGAACATGGGACGGCAGGAGCAGATCATCTTCGACAACAACACGGTCACCGACTGGGAGCTCTTGCGGTACTTCGAGCGGGGGTAGGTCGACGCACCGGGCGTCGAGCGGGTTCGCGCGGCCGAAGCGAGTTTTCGATCGAGGCGATCGCCGGGGGCCTTCTTGATCGTCTTGAACCAATCGAACGTATGTTCGATACCCTGATCGCACTTACCTCCCCCACCCCACCGAGGTCCGGGTGCAGCACCGAGACGAAGACGAACTATCCGCGACATCGACGCGGAGCACGCCGCCGTGGCGGCCGCGCACCGGCGGATGCTGAGCCTCATCGCCGAGATCGACCGGCGCCGCGTCTGGCGGGACCTGGGCGCTCGCGACACCGCGCACTGGTTGTCGATCCGGTACGGGGTGTCGCAGTGGAAGGCCCGGCGATGGATCGACGCGGCACACGCCCTCGAGTCCCTCCCCGCGGTCTCCGAGGCGCTGGAGTCCGGCGAGCTGCACCTGGACAAGGTCGCCGAGCTCACGCGGTTCGCCACCCCCGAGACGGAGTCGCGCTGTTGGTGTGGGCGGGCGGCGTGTCCTGCGGGGCGATCCGGCGTAAGGCGGACGTCGCGATCCGCCGGACGGTCGAGGACGTCGAGGGCATCGAGCGGAGCCGCTCGCTCACTTGGTGAACGTTCGACGACGGGAGGCGCTTCGGCATCGAGGGTGAGCTTTCGCCCGCGCACAGGGCGCCGTCGTGGCCAGGGCGCTCGACGACCTGGCAAGCACCGTGCCGGTCATGCCGGACGAGGAGGGACGAGCAGGCATCGACGCGAGGCGCGCGGACGCCCCCGTGGCGCTGTGCTCGGCCCCGACCGGCGCCGAACGAGAGCCGGACCGAACGACGGTGATCGTGCACGCCCGCCTCGAGGGGTCGGACCGGCTGGGCGAGTGCGAGGTCGAGGACGGTCCGGCGATCAGCTCCGAGTCCGCCGAGCGGCTCGCGTGCAACGCGCGGGTCCAGGTCCTGCTGGAGAACGAGAGCGAGGTCCCGGTGCGGGTCGGCCGGATGAGCCGCGAGCCTCCGACGTGGATGGTTCGTCAGCTGAAGTACCGTGATCGTGAGTGCCGGTTCCCCGGCTGTGGATCCCGGCGGTTCACGCAGGCGCACCACGTCGTCTGTGGGAGCGCGGAGGACCGACGGACCTCGAGAACCTGGTCCTCGTCTGCACGTTCCACCACCCTAAGGTCAATAGAGGCGTAAGTGTCGCGTCTGACACACGCAGCTTGACACGTCAAAAGTTCCTGCGCTGCAAGGGTTGACGGCCATCGGGGTACCTACCTGTGTAGACGGACCTGGACAACCTCGGCGGAATCCAGCGGACGTTCGTATTGAGAAGATGCTGTTCACAACTTCTATGCGGATGACCTGGGACAACACCTGATCTGCTAACGCATCTGCTAACCCGAGAGTGGGCATCAGACGAGGTGACGCTCGCGTGAGCCAGTGTTCGCAAATGTCGCCCGAGGGCCACAGCATCCTTCCCGGCGGAACCTATTCTTCCGTCGGCACGATTTCGCTCTCGATCAGGTACCTCACGTTATTGACGCTCCGCCGCATCATGCTCGTGAGGAAGTCGAGCTGCATCTGTTTTGTGCCCTCGATGAAGGGTAGCTATGAGCCGTTGCCGGGCATTCCGGCATGACACCGGAGAACGGCGCGCATACGTGAGGAACTTCCGATGAGGCCAAACGAGCCTGAGACAGGTGGCGGCGTGGACGCGTTCCGAACGACCGGCTCCCGGATACTGGACCGGATACGGGATCGGCGTGGCGATCTGCTGTTCGGACTCGCCGCGGGCGGCGTCGTCGCGGCGGTCATCGGCTTCATGATGGTGACCAATCCGGATCAGCCGCTGCTCCCGCGGATCGGATCCGCGTTCACCTTGAACGTGGGCGAGTACGGAGAGCCGTACATCGTCGTGGATCCGTCCGCTTTGGATGAGGAGGCCGGAGGATCGACGGGTCGGGCGGAGGCGCAAGAGAGTGGCAGGGATGCCGGCACACCGGCGCTGCTGCTCTTCCCCATCGACGGGCTCGGGAGACAGTCGTCCGGCGGTGGTAACGGCTCTGGAGGGACAGACCAGGACCCTTCCACGGACCCAGAGGCACCGCCACCGGCTGGGGACGATCAAGAACCTGCACCGGACGAGGAACCTACCCCCGAACCCGAACCCAGCCCGGGTTCTTCACCTCCGCCGAGCACCGATCCATCCACCCCGACTGATCCATCGCCCACCCCGGAACCACCGGAGCCCTCGCCCACCCCGGAGCCGTCGCCGGAGCCCACGAAGCCCCCGAAGCCCCCGAAGGAGCCGAAGGAGCCCCCGGAGCCGGAGCCGTCACCCCCGCCGGAGCCTTGAGCCGTCGCCGCCGTAACACCCTGATGTAAACCTCCGGCTTCAGGCGAGAAACTCAATCGCTGATTGCGATCCGAACGACATGATCGACGCCGAGGAGGACCGTGTCGTCCGGGCGGTGCTGGTCGGGATGCTGCGGGAGATGGATCGCTAGGTGCCGATCCTTGAGCCCGCGCCGTTCAGCGTGCGAGCCATCTAGGACTTTCGGCCGATGTAGTGCATCCCCCAGGCGGCTTACGGTCCATGTATGGCACGCTCGCGGGAACCCTCCGAGACCCGACCCGAGGGTTCCCAGAGAGCCTTCTGCGCGACCTGCGGGCACTCCGAGTTCGTTCACTCGAACTCGGGACATCAGCGATGCCTCAAGTCCGCGTGCGACTGCAACGCTTTCATCGTGGGCGCGGCGCCTGACCTCTCGGCCCAGGTCTTCCCGACCTAGCCGCGCCCGAGTCCGGAGTGTTGAGGCACGGAGTCGAAGGGCTGGGCCTCAGCCCTTCGGCGCACGCCGACCCCGCGACTTCACGGCGAGCCGGCTACGCCTCCGTATCGACCAGGATGAGATCCAATCCGTTGTCCGAGTGGTACGCCTCCGGAGGAGCTCATCGCGTCGTGAGCCGAACGCTGCTCACGCGCCGAACACCGGCCTGAGGGCCGCGTAGAGGTCGCGGTACCGGCGGTAGGACTCGTTGTACGTCTCGCGTCGCTCCGGGTCGGGTTGGTGCTCGTCCGGCTCGTATTCGACGAACGCCTTCACCGCATCGCCCACCGTCGGGTGGAGGCCCGCGCCCACGGCGGCCAGGATCGCGGCGCCGGTCGCGGTCGTCTCAACGCTCGTCGGCACCCGGACGGGCAGGCCGGTGACGTCAGCCTTGATCTGGCGCCAGATCGGACCCTTCGCGCCTCCGCCGACGATCGTGAGCCTGCGGACGTCCAGCCCGGCGTTGGCCATCGCCTCGACGATGTCGCGGAGCGCGAACGCGCTCCCCTCGAGGATCGCCCGCGTCATGTGGGCGCGCGAGTGCGCGAGCGTCAGCCCGTAGAAGACGCCGCGGGCTGCGCCGTTCCATTCGGGGGCCATCGCGCCCTGCATGCACGGCAGGAAGACGAGACCCTCGGCGCCGGGCGGGATGCGTTCGGCCTCCTTCGACAGGAGGTCGTACGCATCGCCCAGTCCCTCGGCCTCGGCGCCTCGCTCGATCGGCGCGAACTGGTCCCGCCACCACCGCAGGTTGCCGCCCGAGACGAACCCGGGGTTCTCGAGCAGCCAGGCATCGGGGTCGGCGTGCGGATGGCACTCGACGAGCATCGTCGGGTCCTCGCGGGGCTCGCTGGACGCGGCGCACACCGGCTCCGCCGTGCCGACCACGTCGCAGACCTCCCCCGGCTCGAAGACCCCAGCGCCGAGCGTGGCCGCCATCTCGTCCCCGCACCCCACGGCGACCAGCGTCGATGGATCCAGACCCGTGGACTCGGCGAACGCGGCGGTGATCGTCGAGATCGGCTCGGTCGCGGCCACGACCTCGGGCAGCATCGATTCGGAGACGTCGAGCGCCTCGAGGACCTCGGGAGACCATTTCCGCGACCGCGGATCGAGCAGCGCCATCGAGGACGCGTTCGAGTAGTCAACCGCCACCGGGCCCGCGATCTCGCGGAGGACGAACGTGCCGGGCGTGAACAGGAACTTCGCCCGCGCCCACACGTCGGGCTCCTCGTCCCGGACCCAGAGCGCCTTGAAGACCGCGTGCGACGAGTCGAGGTTCGCGCCGACGTGCCGGTAGAACTCGTCGGGCGCGATCCGCTCCGCGGCCGCCGCGGCCTGCGCCTCGGCACGCCGATCCATCCAGATCATCGCCGGACGCAGTGGGCGGGCGTCCGAGCCGCACACGACCATCCCGTCGAGCTGCGACCCGAACGAGAGCCCCTTCACCGCCGAAGGTCCTTCCGCGACCTGGCCGAGCAGCTCGCGGACGCCGGCCGCAACGGCAGCCGGCCACGCGTTCGCGTCCTGCTCGGCCGCGCCGGGGAAGGGGAACGACAGGTCGTAGGTCTGGTACGAAGACGCGACGAGCGTGCCGTCCGCCGAGTACAGGGCGCAGTTCGTCCCCTGCGATCCGACGTCGCAGCCGATCACGTAGGGACCGGTCACGGAAGGATCACCATCTTGAGCCCCGACCCGTCGCGGATCGTCTCGAAGGCCTGGGCGATGTGGTCGAGCGAGAACCGGTGGGTGACGACCCGCGCGAGCTCCTCCTGTCGCCGGTCGAGGTAGTCCATCGTGATCCGGTACTGGCGGTGGGTCGCGCCGTACGCCCCGAGGATCGCGAGCTCCTTGTAGTGGAGCTCGTTCATGTCGAGCGGGCTCACGGGATCGTGCTTCGGCAACCCCGCGAAGTACACGACCTTCGCCCGCTTGGCCGCCATCTCGAGCGCCGCCTGCTGCGCCTGCTTGGACGGCGCGGCGACGCTCACGCGATCGGCACCCACGCCGGCGGTGCGCGATCGCACGGCCTCGACCCCGTTGTCCTCCCCCGCCACGAACGCGTCGTCGATGAACGCGCCGACCACGTCCGTCGCGGCGTCGAGCCGATCCTGCTTCACGTCGGTCATGAAGATGCGGGACGCGCCGCGATCGCGGCACATCACGGCCTGCCAGCAGCCGATCGGCCCGGTGCCGAGGATCACGACGGTGTCGCCGAGCCTCACGTCGAGGACCTCGACGCCGTTCAACGCGCACGCGAACGGGTCGGCGACCGTCGCGAGGTCCGAGGGGAGATGCGGCGGCAACCGGATGAGGTTCTTCGTCGCGATCGGTGGCACCGCCGCCCACTCGGCGTACGCGCCGGGGAACGGGTCGTACCCGTAGAGCAGATGGTGCTCGCAGAGGTTCTGGAACCCCTCGAGGCACCACCGGCACTCGCCGCAGGTGAGGATCGAGCCGAGGAACACGCGGTTGCCCTTCGAGACGCCGGGCGGGAGATCGGCCTCCGGCCCGACCTCCTCGATCACGCCGACCGGCTCGTGCCCGAGCACCCACGGGACCGGCGCGCGCGGGTCTCCGTTGAAGAACGTCCGCGCGTCGGTCCCGCAGACCCCACAGGCCTCGACGCGAAGGATCGCGCCACGCGCGTCGAGCTTGGGCTCTTCGGTCTCCCGCACCTCGACCGCGTTCACGTCGGTCATGAAGGCGGCCCTCACGAGGGGACCCGTCTTCCTGCCGGGATCGTCAACGACCTCGAGTTCACGACCCGAGCTCCTCGAGGAGCGCCTCGTGGGCCTTGTCGGCGCTCCACCGCTCGCGGATCACGCGCGAGAGAGCGCGGGTGATCGCCTCGGGCGAATCGTGCATGAAGATGTTCCGCCCGACGGAGCATCCGATCGCGCCGGCCTCGACCGCGACCTGCATCCGCCAGAGCAGCTCCTTGTCCTCGAGCCGCGAGCCGCCGGCGAGCACCACCGGGATCCCGTTCGCCGCCTCGACCAGCTTGCCGAACGACTCGGGGTCGCCCGGCCAGTTGGTCTTGACGATGTCGGCGCCGAGCTCGGCGCACAGGCGCACGTTCCGCCTCAGGTACTCGAACCCGTACTGCTGCTTCAGCTCCTCGACGGTCGCGTAGGTCGTCGGGAACTCGGCCTCCGCGATGAACGGCATCCCGAGCGCCGCGCACTCGCGGCCGACGGAGGACAGGATGTCGATCATCCCGACCTCGGTCTCGCCGCCGAGCGCGGTGAACAGGACGACCGCGTCGGCGCCGAGCACGAGCGCCTCCTCGACCTCGGCGATCTGCACGATCTCGGGGCGGTCGCCCCCCGGGTCCGCCGACGCCGAGAGCAGCAGGGCGAGCGACGTCGTCGGCGAGAAGCCGGGCTCGGCGACCCGGATCATCCCCTTGCTCATCATGATCACGTTCGCGCCGCCGGCGACGGTCTCGCGCGTCCGCGCCTCGATGTCGGCCAGCGGCTCGAGGAACGTCGGCGAGGTCATGCCGTGGTCGAGCGCGCAGATCACCGAGACGCCCGCGGGGTCGATCACCCGCTTGAGGCGCATGGACTTCCCGATCTTCGTGGTCATCGGCCCCCTCCGTCCGATCGAGCGCGGGCGCGCTTCGCGCGAAGTCTCGCAGACTCCGCCGCCCCGGCGCGACCCGATGACGGGACCGGGACCGGACGGCGCGCCGGGACGAGACGAACGGCGCCGGTAGACTCGGCCGCATGCGACCGGTCGCGCTGATCGGGCACGCCGACTGGGAGACGTTCGGCGTGGCCCCCGCCACGCTCGAGGCGGCCGGCATCCCCTGGATCGAGCACCTCGCGCACGCGAGCGACCGCCTCCCCGCGCTCGACGACGTCTCCGCGGTCGTCGTGTTCGGCGGCGACATGAACATCGACATGACCGACCGGTATCCGTTCCTCGAGCCCGAACGCGAGCTGATCGCCGCGGCGGTCGCCTCGCGCGTGCCCGTCCTCGGGATCTGCCTCGGCGGTCAGATGCTCGCCCGCGCGCTCGGCCACCCCGTCCGTCCGGCCGGGATCCGCGAGATCGGTTTCAAGCCGCTGCGCCCGACGCCCCAGGCGGCGGCCGACCCGCTGTTCTCCCTCTACGAGGACGGCGACACGGTGTTCCACTGGCACCAGGACACGTTCGAGCTGCCCGAGGATGCCACGCTGCTCGCCGCCGGAGACGAGGTCCACACCCAGGCGTTCCGCTACGGCGAGGCGTGGGGCACCCAGTTTCACTTCGAGATCGACCGGGCCGAGCTCGACCTGTGGCTGAAGACCGCCGGCGAGGACGGGGTACAGGCGTGGGGCTCCTCGACCGACCGGATCCGGGCTCAGGCCGACCGGGAGCTCGAGCGCCACGAGGCGCGCGCCCGCGAGCTCTTCCGGAGGTTCTGGGCCTTCGTCCGGAACGCCAACTGACGGACCCGTACTACGATCGGCACGGACCCACCGCGAAGGAGGCTGCCGTGGCCGACCTCAACGTCGTCGCCTACCGACCCGACCCGAGCGAGTACGCGTGGACCTTCGGGGGCGTCGAACCCGTGATGAAGGTCAACCCCGGCGACGTGCTCGAGGTGTGGACCGAGGACTGCTTCGCCGGACTGGTCCAGACGGTCGAGGACCTTCCCTCGCAGAAGATCGCCGCGTTCAACCCGCAGACCGGACCGTTCCACGTCGAAGGCGCCGAACCCGGAGATACGCTCGCGCTGCACTTCGTCTCGATCGAGCCGTCCCGCGACTGGGCGATGTCGACGACCTTCCCGTTGTTCGGCGCGCTCACCTCGACGTTGCGCACGGTGACGCTCCAGGACCCGCTGGAGGAGATCGTCTGGCGGTACGACGTCGACGCCGCCAAGCGCCTGATCCGGTTCGAGGCGAGGAACGGGGAGTACACGACCGAGCTCCCGCTCGATCCGATGCACGGGACCGTCGGCGTCGCGCCGGCGGGCGGGGAGGCTCGTTCCTCGCTCGTCCCCGACGCCCACGGCGGCAACATGGACACGCCCGAGATGCGCGCCGGCACCACCTGCTACATGGGAGTGAACGTCGAGGGCGCGCTGTTCTCGCTCGGGGACGGCCACTGCCGGCAGGGTGAGGGCGAGACCTGCGGCGTCGCCGTGGAGGCCGCGATGGACACCGTCCTCGTGGTCGAGCTCATCAAAGGCCGTGCGACGCCCTGGCCGCGGCTGGAGACCGACAACCACGTCATGTCGACCGGCTCGGCGCGCCCACTCGAAGACGCGTTCCGGATCGCGCACGGCGACCTCGTGATGTGGCTGGTCGACGAGTTCGGGCTGGACAGGCTCGACGCGTATCAGCTCGTCTCGCAGATCGCCGAGAGCCCGGTGGCCAACGTGTGCGACCCGAACTACACGTTCGTCGCCAAGGCGCCGAAGCGGCACCTGCCCTCCGGAAACGTCTACGCCTCGACGAGGCAGACCCTCAAGGAGATTGCGGCCACGTACCGGGCCGAGCGCGGACTCGGCTGAGACCACTTCGCGGGAGCGCACGAGAGCCTTGCGGGCCCGGCCCGGATGGGTGCAGGATGGATCGACGACTGCTGGTGGGCGCGTGCCCGCACCCGGTTCGGTCGTGCCTGCCACCCGAGGGGAAAGGGGTGAGGGTATGGCGGAACGCGTCGACGACAAGGCCATGATCTCCGAGCGAGTCGCGCCCGTCCTTGTCACGAGGACCCTCGGGCCGTTCGACCTGGTCGTGATCTTCGTCGCGATCGTCCTGTTCATCAACAACTCGGCGGGCGTGCAATTCGCGGGGCCGTCGGTGTTCATCTTCTGGATCCTGGCGTTCGCCACGTTCCTGGTCACCGGGGCGTTCGTGACCGCGCAGCTGGGGCGGATGTTCCCGGAGGAGGGCTCGCTCTACGTCTGGACCCACAAGGTCCTCGGGCCGTTCTGGGGGTTCTTCGCCGGCTTCGTGGCGTGGTGGCCCGGCCCGATCTCGCTGGTGTTCATCGGGATCCTGTTCGTGAACTACCTCCAGCAGTTCGCCGTGCTGGCGAAGCCCGCCTGCGAGTACCCGTGCATCTTCACCGAGAACTGGCACGTCGGTGTCGTCGTCCTGGCGGTGATCTGGTTCAGCGCCCTGATGTCGTATCTGAAGATGCGCGTCACGCAGAACTACGTGAACGTGCTGTTCTGGTTCTACGCGGCGGCGATCTTCCTGATCGGGTTCGCCGGCGTGTGGTGGCTGCTGCAGGGCAACGGGTCGTCGACCGACTTCGGAACCGGGTGGAACCCGTTCCAGGGCGACGAGCTCGCGCTCGGCCTGCCCGCGAACCTCACGTTCTTCTCGTTCGCGATCCTCGCGCTCCTGGGGATCGAGACGCCGCTGAACATGGGCGCCGAGGTGACGGGCGGCGAGAAGGCGATCCGCACGTTCCTGCTCTGGGGCTGCGCCATCGTGATCGTCGCCTACCTCTGGTCGACCTGGGGCATCATGACGGTGACCGAGGCCGGCCTGGCGAACGGGACCACCGGTGGTCCCGAGGCGATCGGCGTCGCCCTCGGGAGGTGGACGGGCGCCGCCGTCTCGCTCGTGCTGGCGTGGGTGATCCTGACGGTCGGCGTCGTCTACAACTACTCGTTCGGGCGACTGCTGTTCGTGTCCGGCTTGGAGAAGCGCCTGCCGCACCAGATCGGCAGGGTGAACCGGAACAAGGTGCCGGCGAACGCGATCACGCTGCAGTCGGCGATCTCGTCGATCCTCGCGATCCTCATCTTCTTCGTCTTCGGCTCCGGCGGGAGCGACGCGCAGAAGCCCTTCTTCATCCTCTACGCCGGCGTGACGATCGTGTGGTGCATCTCGACCGCGCTGCTGTTCCTCGACATCTTCTTCGCCAAGCGCAAGGAGCCCGAGCGGTTCGAGCGCGAGCGACGGGTCCCGACCGGCTGGCTCTACGTGTGCGGCTTCGTCGGGTTCGTCGTGAACATCCTCGCCGTGATGTTCATCTTCGTCGGACCGTGGTACCCGCCGGGGTTCCCGACGCTCGCCGAGTGGAACTGGTGGATGCTCGCGTTCACCGCCGTCTCGGTCCTGTCGGGCATCGCGATCTACCTCATCTCGCAGCGGACGAGGAGGGGCAAGACCGACGAGGAGCTGATCGAGCTCGGCGAGGCCGAGCGGGAGATCAGGGAGGACGTGGCGCCGGGAACGGCGCCAGCCTGACGCCCTCGAGGATTCGAGCGGTTGCGGAGGGGCACGCGTTCGCGTGCCCCTCCATCCTTCCCCTACCGGGTCAGGCCTCCAACCCGTGCAGCCGGCGGCAGGCGTCGGCGAGGACGAGCCGGCCCAGGCGCTCGGCCTCGTCGGCGTCCACGTAGCCCCGGTCCACGAACCGTTCGAGCACAGGCTCGAGCGTCCGGCGCGCGAGCAGGGACGACACCCAGAAGGCCTCCGGCTCCCCGGCTTCGTCGGAGCCGTACAGGAGCTTGGCGGCCGGGACGGTGCCGACGAGCATCTCGAGCGCCCACTCGACCTGGCCGAACCCCCAGGGGATCAGCTCGGACAGCTCGAGGTACACGTTCGGCAGAACGGACGCGATGTAGGCCGCCTCCCGGATCCACGGGTAGCCGCTGTGGACGAGCACGACGGGCTGGTCCTGGAGGTCGACGAGCAGCGGGAACAGCTGCTCGGGCCGCGCGTGTCCCAGGTCGATGTCGGGGTCGCCGCCGCCGCAGTGGAAATGGAACGGGCGGTCGTGCTCCTTCGCCACCTCGAGGGTGCGGCGGATCAGGAAGTCGCGGACGGATTTGGCGTGCTCGCGGCTCTCCTTCCATCCGTCGCGCGTCCACGCGTCGAACGCGGCGCTGGCCTCCGCGTAGGGAGGATCGCCGACGTCCAGGCCCGTCCGGTACGCGACGATCGACTTGTACGCGACGCAGTTGGGGTCCGACGCCGCCCGCGTGGCCTCGTCGAGCACGCCGGACACCAGGTCCTCGAACGACCCCTCCCGGTGCTGCAGGATCCACGGCTCGAGCCGGACCACCCGGTGGACCGTCACGCCGATCGTCCTCGCGAACTCGTCGGCCGGGACGGGCGGCTGCGGGAACCCCTCGTCCGAGAGCACCGCGACGACGCCGGCCGCCTCGAGCAGGCCCCGCGTGTAGCCGACGGGATCGCCCCGCAGGGCCTTCGCGCGGCCCTCGGTCACGGCCTCGCGGGTGGGCTCGCACCCGAGGTGCTCGGCGAGCCAGCGCCGCACCGCCGACGCGAGCACCGTCGTGGTCGTGAGCTCGTCGACGAACGGCCAGAGCTCCTCGCCGATCCGTGACGACGAGGCGAAGGACTCGCCGAGGAACGTGATCCTCGTGTCGAACCCCGCGTCGTCGCGCCCGAGCAGGTCCTCGAGCCGGTACGGATGCGTGTGCGCGTCGACGATCTCGGCCGTCGACAGATCCACTCGCCCCACGTCCGCCCTCCCTCAGTACCGCCAGCGATGCGCGCGGACGACATCGTCGTCGTCCTTGCCCTCGAAGGCCGCCGCCTCCGCGCGCCGGGTCGACAGGAAGGCCTCGAACAGGACGTCGCCCATCGCCTCCCGCAGCAACGCCGACCGCTCGAACGCCCGGATCGCATCGCCGAGCGACGACGGGAGCTGGACGACCCCCCGCTTCTTGCGCTCGGCCGCGGAGAGCGAGGCGGGATCCACCGTCACCGGCTCCGGCAGCCGGAGCTCGCGCTCGATCCCGTCGAGGCCGGCGGCGACGGCGCCGCCGAGCGCGAGGTACGGGTTCGCGGCCGCGTCCATCGACTTCAGCTCGAGGTTCGCGGCCTCGGGCCGGCTCCCCACCATCCCCGTCACGAACCGGAGGGCGGCCTCCCGGTTCTCCCTGCCCCAGCAGGCCCACGGCCCGCTCCATCGGTGCGGCTGGAGCCGCTGGTAGCTCGCGACCGAGGGAGCGGTGATCGCGGTGAGCGCGGGCAGGTGGTCGAGGACGCCGGCCGTGAACGCCTCCGCCTCCTTCGTCATTCCCTCCGGGCCGCGGCCCCCGTGGAACAGGTTGCGACCGCGGCGGTCCCAGAGGCTGAGATGGAGATGCATCCCGTTGCCGACGAGGCCCGCGAACACCACGGGAGCGAACGACGCCGCGAACCCGTGATTGCGCGCCGCCGCGCGGATCGTGTGCCGGACCACGAGGTTGTCGTCGGCGATCGCGATGCTCGACCGATGCGGGACAGAGAGCTCCAGCTGCCCGGTCGAGTACTCCGGATGGAACTGCATCGCGCCGGTTCCCTGCGCCTCGAGGGCTCGGATCAGGTCGGTCGCGAACGCCTCGACCTCGACGAGGGCGATCGCGCCGTAGGCGGGACCATCGTGCGCCGGTTCGACGTCGGACTCCACGTCGGATCCCCGCCTGGCCAGGAAGAACTCCACCTCGAACGCCCCGCGGAACTCGAGCCCGGCGCCATCCATCCGTTCGAGCATCCGCTTCGCGAACGTCCGGACGCAGGCCGCGTAGGGCTTCCCCTCCTGGTCGAGCTGGTCCACCGGCGCGAGCGCCCAGCCGGGACTCGCCGCCAGCGCCACCGTGGCGCCGGGGTCCGGCATGAGGCGCGTGTCGCCCGTTGGGCCCGAGATGTACCGCGACGACGTGATCTGGTCGTCGACGAGGAACACGGAGAACACTGGCGAGAGCCCGATCCCGAACCGGACCGCCTCCTCGAAGCGCCGGATCGGGACGGTCTTCACGAGCGTGACGCCGTCGCCGAGCACCACGGCGAGCGCGACGGCCTCGACCCCCGCCGAGGCGAGCCGCCGGGCCACCGTCGCGGCCCCGGGAGCGGCCGCCGCCTTCGGCCCCCGGGACGAGGAACGGGTCCGCGCGGCCGGGCTCAGAACAGCTCCAGGTACTCCGTCCGCTCCCAGTCGCTCACGTGGTCCGCGAGCCTCGAGAGCTCGTACCGCCGCATCGTCGTGTACGCGGCGATGAAGTCCTCGCCGAAGAACTCCCGCGTCGCCTTCTCGTTCTCGAGCGCGTCGAGCGAGGCGGCGAGGTCGAGCGGGAGCTTCTCGAGCGACTCGTCCTCCTCGGCCGGCACCCCGAGCCTCGAGGGTTCGGGCACCGAGAGCTTGTCCTCGACCCCTCGCAGCCCCGCCTGGATCAGGGCCGCGCCTACGAGGTACGGGTTCGACAGCGCCGAGGGCGCCCGGTACTCGATGTGCTTGGAGGACGCGCTCCCCCCCTTCACGCGGACCAGCGCCGAACGGTCCTCGAGCCCCCAGGAGACGTTCGTCGGGCTGAACGTGTGCCGCCGGCGGCGGCGGAGGCAGTTCACGGTCGGCGCGATCACCGCGTCGATCGCGTTCGCGTAGGTGAGGACCCCGGCGATGAACGAGCGCATCGTGTCGTTCATGCCCTGCGGGTCACCCTCGTCGCCGAAGGCGTTCTCCCCAGACTCGGCATCAAGGAGCGAGAGGTGCGTGTGGCACCCGCTCCCGGCGGAGTCCGCCCACGGCTTGCTCATGAACGTCGCGAGGTAGCCGTCCTGCTTGGCGATCTCCTTCACGCCGTTCTTGAACGTGAACGCGTTGTCGGGTCCCGCGAGCCCCCGTCCCGGCGCGAAGTTGATCTCCCACTGCGACCCCGCGTACTCGCAGTTCGCGGTGATGATGTCGACGCCGACCCTCGGCATCTCGTCGACGACCCGCCGGATCGTGGGGACGTAGTCGTTCCGGACGGTGTTGAAGATCTGGTAGCCCTCGAACAGCGGCTCGTGCGTGTCGGCCGTGAGCAGGTAGAACTCGAACTCCGAGCCGATCAGCGGAACGAAGCCGATGTCGGCGGCGCGCTCGACCGCCCGCCGGAACACGTGCCGCGGCGTGGCGGCGAGCGGCGTGCCGTCGTACCACCGCGCGTCGCAGATCAGGCGGCCGGTCGCCTCGGCCCAGGGGACGATCGCCGCCGTGTCCGGGTCGGGGAACAGCAGCTGGTCCCCGTAGCCCACCTCCTCGTGGTACAGCGTTCCGGCGACGACGTCGGAGCGCGAATCGAGGACGCTCACACCGCCGTACATGTTCAGGCCGCGCTCCGCATAGTCGGACGCGTGCGCGATCGGGATCGTCTTCGATCGCGAGATGCCGTGCATGTCCGGCAGCTCGAACCGGACGAACCGGACGCCGTCCTTCTGCCAGTCCTCGAGGACCTTGGTCGTGTCCGCCACGCTCGAACCCCCTCACGCGCTGCGTCGGTCGTGCGGGCTCGCGTCCGCCGCACGGCTCGAGCCGTCGTTCGGCCGCGCCCCGCGAGGCGGCTCCAGTCGTGGGTATACCGTGAGGCCATAGAATGCCGCAACGCGGGCGACCGGGTGCGGCCGGACCGGTCGAGGGCCGGGCGCCCGGCCATCGAGCCGCATCGGAAGAGGTGCGCAATGACCCAGGCGTTCGTCGACGGGAGCCGGAGTCGCGTCCTCCCGCTCGAGCTGGCCCACGAGTATCCGATCGTCGTGCGAGGCGAGGGCGCGTGGATCGAGGACGCCGCCGGACGCCGCTACCTCGACGCGATGAGCGGCGGGTCGATGGCCGCGACGCTCGGCCACGGGCGTCGCGACGTGATCGAGGCAGCCCGCGCGCAGGCAGAGCGGCTCGCGTACGTCCACAACGAGCGCCTCACCAATCCCGCCCAGGAACGGCTCGCCGCCGAGCTCGTCCAGGTCGCGCCGGAGGGCTTCACCCGGGCGCGATTCGTGACGAGCGGGGCCGACGCCAACGAGATGGCGCTCCAGCTCGCCCGCAGCTACCACGTCGAGCGCGGCGAGCCGCAGCGGTGGCAGGTCATCTCACCGGCGCAGGCGTACCACGGCCCCACGATGCAGACCCTCGCCCTCACGGGGCGACCCGGGCTGCACGGTCCGTTCGGGCCGTACTTCCCGGAGCACCTGCACATCCCGCCGAGCTCCTCGCACCACGATCCCTCCGGCGAGGCGGCGCTCGAGGCGCTCGACCGCGCGCTCGAGCAAGCGGGTCCCCAGAACGTGTCGGCGTTCTTCTGCGAGGGGATCAGCGCCGCGGCCCTCCCCGCGTACACGCCGCCGAAACGCTTCTGGGACGGGCTGGCCGAGCGCAGAGAGCGCCACGGCTTCCTCGTCCTGTTCGACGAGGTCGTGACCGGCGTGGGGCGGACGGGCACGTGGTTCGCGGGCAACACGACGCCGTGCACCCCCGACCTCATCGCCACCGCGAAGGGTCTCGGCGCCGGCTATGCGGCGATCGGCGCGGTGCTGTGCCGGCAGGAGGTGTTCGACGCGGTCGCCGAGGGGTCGAGGCGTTTCCCCCTCGGCCATACGTGGGACGGGGCGCCGCTCTCCTGCGCGGTAGGGCTCGCGGTGCTCGAGATCCTTCGCGCCGAAGGACTCGTCGATCACGTGCGCGAACGAGGCGCCCGCCTGCGCGACGAGCTCGAGGCGTCACTCGAGGGGATCGCGATCGTGGACGAGGTGCGCGGGCACGGGTACCTGCTCGGCGTGTCGTTCGCCGACCCACGCGGCCGGGGCTCGTTCCTGCCGCGCGAGCTCAGGGCGGCCGCCAGGATCGACGCGGCGGCGTGGGAGCGCGGGCTCATCACGCTGTCGACGCAACCGACGCGCGACGGGTACGCGGGCGATCAGACGCTGTTCGCGCCGCCGTTCACGACGAGCGAGGAGGAGCTCGGCGAGATGGTGTCGAGGTTCTCCGACGCCGTCCGGGCGGTCGCCGGGGAGCTGGACGCCGAGCTCGCGGCGCCGACGATCACGGGAGGCACGCGATGACCGAGCGGGAGACGCCGCTGCGCGCGCTGATCCTGCAGAAAGAGGAGCCCACGCCACCCGGTCACGTCACCGAGTGGCTCGCGTCGCACGACGCCGAGGCCGAGACGTTCCGGATCGACCTCGAGGATCGCGACGTCGACCCCACCGGATACGACCTGATCGTTTCGCTCGGCTCCGAGTTCGCCGCGTTCGACGACACGAGGCCGTTCGTGCAGCGGGAGGCGACGCTGATGCGCCGAGCGGTCGACGAGGACGTTCCCGTCCTCGGGCTGTGCTTCGGCGGCCAGATGCTTGCCCGCGTGCTCGGAGCGGAGAACTACCGCTCGGACGAGGCCGAGATCGGCTGGCTGCCGGTCCGAACGACCGACCCCGAGCTCGTCCCCGAGGGCCCGTGGTTCCAGTGGCACTTCGACGTGTTCACGGCTCCGTCGGGCGCGAGGGTGGTGGCGGAGACGGACGTCGGCGTGCAGGCGTTCGTCGCCGGGAGGTCGCTCGGGCTGCAGTTCCATCCCGAGGTGACCACGCAGATCATGGACGACTGGGTGCGGGCGTACCGCCACGAGCTCGACGACGAGGGCGTCGACCCCGACGCGCTGCTCGAGGAGACCTACCGGCTCGCCGAGCAGAGCCGGGCGAACGCGATGCGCCTGTTCGACCGGTTCCTTCGCGACGTCGCCGGGCTCACCCCGGCCGAGGGCGACGCGGCCGAGGACGCGGCCGCCGATCGCGCGGCGGGATAGCGGCGTGGTCCGAACCGACGAGACGAGCGTCTTCCCGCGCTTCCTCGACCTCGACTACCCGAACGTCGAGCGCGGCGACGGCGTCCGGCTCACCACGGTCGACGGCCGCGAGATCCTCGACGCGTGCTCTGGGGGCGCGATGGTCGCGTGCCTCGGCCACGGCGTCCCCGAGCTGATCGAGGCCGCGGCCCGGCAGTCCGAACGCATCGCCTACTACTACAACCACCATTTCACGAACGAGCCGCAGGAGCGGCTCGCTGCCAGGCTGCTCGAGGTCGCGGCGCCGAACATGGCGCGGGTTCGGTTCGTCTCGGGCGGGTCCGAGGCGATCGAGACCGCGCTCCAGCTGGCCAGGCTGTACCACGTCGAGCGGGGCGACACCGACCGGTGGCGGGTGATCTCGCCGGCGCAGGCGTACCACGGTTCCACGATGGGGACGCTCGCGCTCTCGGGCCGGCCCTCGCTCCGCGAGCCGTACGAGCCGTACCTCGCGCGCCACCTCCACATCCCGCCGAGCACGCCGCGGTTCGACCCGACCGGCGATGCGGCGCTCGACGCGCTCGACCGGGCGCTCGAGGACGCGGGCCCCGAGACCGTCGCGGCGTTCTTCTGCGAGCCGATCAGCGCGGCCGCGCTCCCGGGGTACTCCCCGCCCGAACGCTTCTGGCAGGGTCTCGCCGAACGGCGGGAGCGGCATGGGTTCCTGATCTGCTTCGACGAGGTCGTGACGGGCCTCGGCCGCGTCGGGACCTGGCTCGCGGCGCACCAGATCCCGATCGAGCCCGACATCGTCGCGATCGGCAAGGGCCTCGGCGCCGGGTACGCGCCGCTCGGCGGCGTCCTGTGCCGCGCGCACGTGTACGAGGCGCTCGACGCGGGTTCGCGCGAGTTCGACCTCGGGCACACGTGGGACGGCGCGCCGCTCCCCTCGGCCGTCGGACTCGCGGTCCTGGACCTCCTCGTCGAGCGGGGGCTCGTGCAACGCGTCCGCGACCGCGGGCCGAGCCTGAGGGAGGAGCTCGCCGCGGCCGTGTCGGATCTCGAGATCGTCGGCGAGGTCCGCGGCCGGGGGTTCCTGCTCGGCGTCGAGCTCGTCGACCCGCGGGACGGGACGTCCTTCCTCCCGGTCGGGATCGACGCGGGCACGATGACCGACGACCTCGCGTTCGAGCACGGCCTGCTCGTAACGTCGACCCACCCGCAGGCCGACGGGTTCGCCGGCGACCAGGTACTGCTCGCGCCGGCGTTCACGAGCACCGACGCCGAGCTCGCCGAGATGGTGGAGCGGCTGCGCGCGACACTCGAGGAGGTGGAGCGACGGGTGAAGGACGCGCTCTCGGCCTCGGGAGCTCCGGCGTGAGCGAACGCCACCACGACCCCGCCGCCGGCGAGTTCGTGCTGCTCGGCATCCCCGACATGAACGGCTCGATCCGGGGCAAGGCCCTCCGTCCCGACGCGTTCGACTCGGCCGTGGAGCGGGGCACGGTGACGACCGACCTCATCGTCGGCCTGGACCCGACCGACACACCGATCACGGAGTACGAGCGATTCGGGATCCGGACGGGGGCGGCCGACCTGGTCGTGCACCCCGATCCGGACACGATCCGCGAGCTGACCTGGCGCCCCGGCTGGCGCGTCTGCCTCGCGACCCCCAGCTGGCCGGACGGCTCGCCGTGCGAGTTCGCGACGCGCGAGGTGTTCCGCTCGGTCCTGGAGGACGTGTCCGGCCTCGGCTACGACGTGCTGTCCGCGATCGAGTACGAGATCCGGATCTGGGACGAGCACGGCGAGCCGACGTCGACCGGCATCAGCTACAGCCTGAACGAGATCACGCGGTACGAGGCCTTCCTCGCGGCCCTCGTCCCGGCGCTCGAGGGCCTGGGCGTCGAGCTGTCCGCGGTCCACACCGAGGCCGGCCCAGGCCTGCTCGAGCTCAACATCGCCGCGGCCCGCGGACTCCGCGCGGCGGACGACGCCGTGCTCCTGAAGTTCGGCGTCAAGCAGGTCGCGGCGTCGATGGGTCTGCGCGCCAGCTTCCTCGCGAAGACGCACCCCGGCGAGGAGGGGTCGAGCGGGCACGTGCACCTGTCCCTGTGGGATGGGGAGACGAACGCGTTCGCGGGGCCCGAGCCGACCGCGCCCGTGCCGGCGGTGTTCGCGTCGTCGGTTGCGGGCGTCCTCGAACACCTCCCGGCCGCCTCGCTCCTGTTGAACCCCACGTTGAACTCGTACAAGCGGCTCGTCCCCGGGTGGTTCGCCCCGATCAACGCGACGTGGGGCTACGAGAACCGCTCGTGCGCCGTGCGCGCGATCCGCTCGGAGCGCCCCGAGCTCTGGAGGTTCGAGTCCCGGCGTCCCGGCGCCGACGCGAACCCGTATCTCGCGCTCGCGGCGATCGCCGCATCCGCCGCCGACGGGATCCGGACCGGGGCCACGCTTCCCGCCGATGTCCTCGGCGACGCGTACGCGCTGGCGGACCGACCCGAGCTGCCCGGCTCACTCGAGTCGGCGATCCACGCGTTCGACGAGGACGCCACCCTGAAGAAGGCCCTCGGCGACGGGTTCAGCGACTACTTCCTCACCTCGCGTCGCTGGGAGCTGAAGGCCTGGCGCGAGACCGTGACGGACTGGGAACGCGAGCGCTACGAGCGGTCGGTATGACGACGCCCGAGGTCGCCATCGTCGCCTACCACCTGCGACCGGGCCGGGTCACCTCGTGGGGCGTCGGCGGCTACGCCGTCCCAGAGAACTACGTGGACGCCGTCCGGCGCGCGGACGCCCACGCCGCGCTCCTGCTCCCCGGCGACGAGCGCTCGCCCGACGAGCTCCTCGACCGGTTCGATGCGCTGTTGCTCGTGGGTGGCGGCGACGTGGCCCCCGAACGCTACGGACAGGAGCCCGTGGACCAGATCTACGGGGTCGAGCCGGACCGCGACGGGTTCGAGATCTCGCTCCTGCACCGCGCACTCGAGCGCGACGTCCCCACCCTGTGCATCTGTCGCGGGATGCAGGTCATGAACGTGGCCTTCGGCGGCGACCTCGTCCAGCACCTGCCGGCCGACGACCGTTTCATGGCCCACGGGGTGCCCACCGAAGCGGAGGCACTGCTCCACGACGTGAAGCTCCTGGCCGGAAGCAGGATCGCCGAGGCCGCGGGCGGCGAGGTCGTCTCGGCCTCGTCCCACCACCACCAGGGGGTCGATCGCCTCGGTGACGGGCTCGTGGCGACCGGCTGGACAGAGGACGGGCTGGTCGAGGCGATCGAGAGCGAGCGGGGTTGGATCGTGGGGGCGCAGTGGCACCCTGAGGACACCGCCGCGTCCGACCCGGCGCAGCAGGGATTGTTCGACGGCCTCGTGCGGAAGGCACGAGGCGAGTGAGCCTCAGTCGAAGAGCCGCGACAGCACGTACGCGAAGGGCGTCGCGACGACGAGCGCCACGGCGACCAGGATCGCCACCCAGCGCCACCACGGCGCGCGCGGCGGCATGGGTTCGTCGTCGAACGGCTCGCCGGCGAACGGATCCTCGTCCTCGCCTGTGGGTTCGGACACGGGCTCGAGGTGACGGTCCACCACCTCGAACGATAGCGGCGACGGCGGCCGGGCGACCCGCCGCTTGGCGCCGGACCGAGACCAGGGCGAGGTGAGCGGGATCAAGGTCGTCCGCGCCTCCGGCGGCCCCCGGAGCCGCGGCGAGCAGATCGGCCGGGAGCTCCGCGACGAGATCAACCGGTCCGTGGACTTCTACCACCGGTACTTCGAGCGACGGGGCATCTCTTCCGAACGGCTCCAGGAGCTGCTCGCCCCGTACCTCGTCGCCGAGACGCACCTCTCCTCGTTCGTGTCCGTGTTGAAGGGCATGTCGATCGTGGCGACGGTCCCCTTCCTCGAGCTGTTCGCGATCAACGCGTTCGAGGAGCTCGAGGCGCTCCTGCATCCCGCCGACGGGCGCATGATCTTCCTCGGGCGCGAGGAGGGAACGACCGCGCCCCTCTCGCGCCCCGAGCGCTGTTCGAGCTTCGTCGTCACGGCCGACGGAACGACGATCCTCGCCCACAACGAGCACTGGCTCGTCGGCGACGCCGGCAACATTGCGGTCGTCGTCGACGCCCCGAACGACCGGCCCGTCCGGGTGGCCTCGCCGACGGTGGTGTGCTGCCTCCCCGCCGTCGGCGTCAACAGCCACGGGGTGGGGCAGGGCATCGCGTCGCTCACGGCGTCGGACGACCGCGCCGGCGTGCCACGCGTGCTCGTCTCCCGTTCCTCGCTCGAGTCGAGGGATCGAGCGGACGCGATCGAGCGGGCCGCGATGCCTTCCCGGTCAGGCGGCTACGGCCACACGTTCGCGTTCCCGGGCGGGAAGCCGCTCGTCGTCGAGACGACCGCCGATCGCGTCGCGGTCGTGCAGGGCCCGCCCGTCCACACCAACCACTACCTGGACCCCGAGCTCGTCCCGCTCGGGCCCCCCGCGTCCGCCGGCAGCAGCGTCCGCCACGCCCGCCTGGTCCAGCTGCTCGACGAGCGGAAGCCCTCCACCGTCCCCGAGGTGATGGACATCCTCCGGGACCACGAGACAACGCCCCAGGCGGTGTGCCTGCACGCGGACCCCGACGAGGGCGACGAGGCCTCGGCGGTCCTGTTCTCGATGGTGGCCGAGCTCGAGACCGGCCGGACGTGGGTCGCGCCCGGGAATCCGTGCGTGACCGAGTACGAGGAGATCGACCTGGCGGAGCTCCGATGAGCGGGCGCGCAACCTGCCTACCGCAGGTCGAGGGGTCCGTGCTAAAAAGGCCTCATTCGAACCGTGGTTCAACCGGCGTCGAACCGGGAGCGGTTCGAGGAGGCGCCGGTCGGGGCGCACTCCGGCCAGGCCCGAGGAGGGGCGATGACACGAGGGAAGAGGATCCGGCTGGGTGTCGGGATGCTGCTGACGGCGGCGCTGAGCGGTGGGGCACTCGCCTCCGCCGCAGCTGCACAAGAGACCGGGAGCACCGGCGCCGACGACGACAAGGTTACGTTCGTGGTGGGCCAGGTGAACGACGCGATCACGTTCAACCCGATGTTCGCGATCGAGACGCCCGAGTACAACACGATGGACATGGCCTACGACACGTTCATGTCGTGGGATCTCCGCCTCGAGACCAGCGCCGGGCTCGCCGAGAGCTGGGAGCAGAGCGAGGACGGGCTCACGTGGACGTTCCAGGTCAAGGACGGCGTGACCTGGAGCGACGGGACGCCGTTCACGGCGCACGACGTCGCCGCGACGTACAACTGGATCCTCGACGAGAAGGTCGGCACGCTCAGCGACTACCTCCCGTTCACCGACGAGGTCACGGCTCCCGACGACACGACGCTGGTGTGGACGTTCACCCAACCCACAGGTGCGCCGCTGTACCCGCCGTACATCTACATCCTGCCCGAGCACGTGCTCAGCACCTATGAAGACAAGGCGGAGTTCCGGACATGGAAGGGCTTCCCCGACACGGTCGGCACCGGCCCGTTCCGGCTCGTCGAGTGGCAGCGCGGGGACTTCTGGCGGATGGAGGCGAACCCCGACTACTGGGGCGGCGCGCCGAAGATCGACGAGCTCGTCTTCCGGACCTTCCAGAGCGACGAGTCGATGATCCAGGCCCTGCGACAGGGCGAGATCGACTACGCCTACTCGATCGAGAGCCCGGACCTGTTCGCGTCCCTCCAGGGCGACCCCGACATCACGGCGCACGAGGCGGGGAACGATTACTTCGTGCAGATGAGCATGAACCAGTGCACCGATCAGGTCGCGTACTGCCGGGACACGGGGTTCAACTACCACCCGGCGCTCCGGGACCCCCAGGTCCGGCTCGCGATCGAGTACGCGATCGACCGGCAGACCCTCGTCGACGACGTGAAGCGGGGATTCGCCGAGCCTGGGAGCACGATCATCAACCAGCCGAGATGGACGTACGAGATCCCCAACGTCGTGCCGTACGATCCCGCGGAGGCGAACCGGATCCTCGACGAGGCCGGCTACGCGGACACGGATGGTGACGGCGTCCGGGAGATGCCGGGCGGCGGGGAGCCGCTCGAGTTCCGGTTCATCGTCCGGACCGAGAACCCGTCGACCGTCGAGGCGGGCCAGTTCATCACGGAGTGGCTGGCGAACGTCGGCATCGCGACGCAGCCCGAGGCCGTGAACGACGCGAAGCTCACGGACATCTGGTACTCGAACGACTACGACATGTACATCTGGGGCTGGGGCATCGAGCCGGATCCGAACTTCCAGCTCTCGGTGTTCCAGGAGAACCAGTGCGGGGTCTGGAGCGACACCTGCTACTCGAACCCCGAGTACGACCAGCTGTTCAAGGATCAGCAGGCGGCGGCGACGGTCGAGGAGCGTGAGCAGATCGTCGACGAGATGCAGCAGGTCTTCTACGACGACCGGCCCGAGATCGTCCTGTGGCTCAACAACTCGCTCGCCGCCTACCGCAACGAGTGGACGGGATTCCAGGAGCAGGTCGCCGAAGGGGAACCCGGGGGCGAGCTCCTCTTCCAGTACGGCAAGCACTCCATCCTCACGATCCAGCCCGCCTCCGGCTCAGGTGCCGGCAGCTCCGGCGAGGGAGGAGGCGGCATCTCCGCGATCGTCTGGATCGCGATCGCCGCCGTCGTGCTGATCGGTGGCGGCGTGCTCGTGGCGCGCAGCCGCCGGCGTTCTCAGGAGGACGACGTCTGAGGTTCACGAGCGACCCCTGACCCGAAGGAGGCACCCCGCCAGTCGTGGGGACGCGTCGATACGTCCTGAGGAAGCTCGTCCAGGCGTTCATCACGCTGGTCGCGATCCTGATCTTCAACTTCTTCCTCTTCCGGGTCTGGTCGCCGGGCGACCCCGTGTCGTTCCTCACGCGCGGCCAGGGCGCGAACATCTCGCCGCAGGAACGCCAGGCCCTCATCGAGGAGTACGGGCTGGACGAGTCGACGTGGGTCCAGTTCCGGGAGTACATGGAGGACACGTTCACGCTGAAGCTCGGCGCCTCGAGCTTCTACCAGGGCGAGCCGGTGATGGACGTCTTCCTGCGGAACCTGTGGCCCACGCTGCTTCTCGTCGGCATCTCGACGCTCCTCTCGACGATCATCGGCATCTGGGCGGGCATCCGATCCGGGTGGCGACGAGGGAGCGCGTTCGACCGCACGTCGATGATCGGCTCCCTGGTCCTGTACTCGATGCCGGAGTTCTGGCTCGGCATGCTGCTCCTCCTGTTCTTCTCGAGCACGCTCGGATGGTTCCCGGTCGGCGGGAGGATCTCGATCAACGCGAGCGAGCTGAGCGGCGTCGGCTACGTGGTCGACGTCGCGAACCACATGTTCCTCCCCCTCCTCACCCTCACCCTCGCGTACGTCGGTCAGTTCTACCTCGTGATGCGGTCGTCACTGCTGGACGTGTTGGGCGAGGACTACATCACCACCGCCCGGGCGAAGGGGGTTCCCGAGCGGCGGGTGCTGAACCACCACGCGGTGCGTAACGCCCTCCTGCCGACGGTCACGCTCGTCGCCCTCTCGTTCGGCTACGTGATCGGCGGGGCCATCACGGTCGAGGTGGTCTTCTCCTATCAGGGCCTCGGGCTCCTCACGTACACGGCGATCATCGCGAAGGACTACTGGCTGTTGCAGGGATTGTTCCTGTTCTTCACGCTTGCGGTGATCGTGTTCAACCTGTTCGCCGACTTCACCTACGCGTACCTCGACCCGCGGGTCCGGGAGGCCTGAGCCATGCAGACGCCGCCGCTCCACGTGGGAGCCGAGACGCCGATCGAACCGCTCGAGGAGGAGGACCTCCAGGCGCCCGCGCCGCCGGGCGGCCCACGCCGGATCCGCTGGACGAGGCGTCGCAAGGCGCTCCATCGCTTCTGGCGCGAGTTCCGCAAGGACACGATGGGGATGGTCGGCCTCGCGATCCTCGTGTTCTTCCTCGGCGTCGCGATCTTCGCGATCTTCGCCGACACCTCGGGGACCAAGATCACCGAGGCGACCGGCGAGCCACTCCAACCCCCGAGCTGGGACTACCCGTTCGGCACCGACAACTACGGCCGCTCGGTGCTGACGCTCACGATCCAGGGCGCCAAGGTGTCCCTCCTGGTCGGGCTGACGGCGACGGTCATCACGATGATCATCGGGGCCACGATCGGGATCGCGGCCGGCTACCGCGGAGGCGGGACCGACACGGTGCTGATGCGGGTCACCGACTGGGGGCTCGTGATCCCCTGGCTCGTTCTCGCGATCTCGCTCGCCTCGATCTTCGGGCAGTCGCTGCTCATCATCATCCTGGTGATCGGGCTCACGACGTGGCCGAGCACCGCGCGGCTCGTTCGCTCGCAGGTGCTGTCCGTGAAGGAGCGCGCGTACATCGAGCGGTCGAGAGCCCTCGGCGCGAGCGATTGGTACCTCGTCACCCGACACGTCCTGCCGAACGTGATGCCGGTGATCATGGCCAACACGGTCCTCATCGTGGCCATCGCGATCCTGTCTGAGACGGCGCTGTCGTTCCTCGGTCTCGGCGACCCCTTCAGCATCTCGTGGGGCCAGATCCTGCAACAGGCGAACGACGCCGGCGCTTCGACCCTCGGCGCGTGGTGGTGGGTCGGAGCGCCCGGCGTCTGCATCGTCCTCGTCGTGCTCGCGTTCACGATGATCGGGTTCGCGCTCGACGAGATCATCAACCCGAAGATCCGAGAGCGATGAGCCTGCTCTCGATCCGGGATCTCTCGGTCACCTACCGGACCCAGGGCGGGCCCGTCCCGGCGGTCCGCGGCGTGAGCCTCGACATCGACCGCGGGGAGGTCCTCGGCCTGGCGGGCGAGTCGGGGTGCGGCAAGTCCACGATCGCCGGCGCGATCCTCCGGCTCCACCCCAAGAGCGCGACGATCGAGGGGAGCATCCTGCTCGACGGCACCGATGTGCTCGAGATGAGCCCCGGGAAGCTCCGTGCCCTCCGCTGGACGGGGGCGTCGATCGTCTTCCAGGGGGCGATGCACGCCCTGAACCCCGTGCAGAAGATCGGGCCGCAGATCGCCGAGGCCGTGACGACGCATCGGCAGGGCGACGAACGCGAGGCCCTGATGCGCGCGGGCTCGCTGCTCGAACAGGTGGGGCTCCCCGGACGCCGGATCGACGACTTCCCGCACGAGCTCTCGGGCGGGCAGAAGCAGCGGGTGATGATCGCGATGGCCCTCGCGTGCAACCCGAGCATCGTGATCGCGGACGAGCCGACGACCGCTCTCGACGTCATGGTGCAGGCGCAGGTGCTCCAGCTGCTCAAGAAGCTCCAGGTCGAGCTCAGGCTCGCGATGCTGTTCATCACGCACGATCTGTCGGTGCTCGTGGATGTCAGCGATCGCCTCGCGATCATGTACGCGGGCGAGATCGTCGAGGAGGGTCCGGCGGACCGCGTCTTCCACGAGCCCGTCCATCCCTACACGCTCGCGTTGTCGTCGGCCTTCCCGCAGATCGGGGACCGGAGGTTCCGACGGACCCCGTCCGGCCTCGGCGGCGACCCGCCTGACCCGCAGCGGATCCCCTCGGGATGCCCGTTCCATCCGAGGTGCCCCCGCGTGTTCGAGCCCTGCCCCGACGTCGTCCCCCACCTGTTCCCGGCGGGCGAGGGCAGGCGCGCCGCGTGCCTGCTCGTCGACGGCGCGCTCGCGTCCGTGCCGAAGGAGACCGCGTGAGCCTCGAGGAACCGGCGCAGGGCGACGGCGATCCGCGAGCACGGCGGTCCGACGGCATGCGCAACGACGGCCCCCCGGTGCTCGAGGTGCGCGACCTCGCCGTGAGCTTCTCGGGCCGGGTCGGCCTCTTCGCGGGACTCGGTGGCAAGAAGGGGACACGCGCCCGCGCCGTCGACGGCGTCGACCTCGAGCTCCACCGCGGCGAGGTCCTGGCGCTGGCAGGCGAGTCCGGATGCGGGAAGACGACGACCGCCCGGGCGATCATGGGGCTGGTCCGTCCCGAGCGCGGCGAGATCATGTTCGACGGCCGCCCGCTCGGCCGGGACCTGCGGTCGTACCGACGCCGGGTGCAGATGGTGTTCCAGGACCCCACCGCCTCGCTCAACCCGCGCCAGACGATCTACGAGATCGTGGCCGAGGCCCTGCGCATCCACAAGATCAGCCGAGGACCCGCGGGCGAGAGCGAGGAGGAGCTCGTGTCGCGCGCGCTCTCGCGCGCGGGGCTCCGACCTCCCGAGCGCTTCCTGATGCTCTATCCGCACGAGCTGTCGGGCGGCCAGCGACAGCGCGTGGTGATCGCCGGCGCGCTGGTCCTCGAGCCCGAGGTCATCGTGGCCGACGAGCCGGTCTCGAGCCTCGACGCCTCGGTCCGGGGCGAGATCCTCAAGCTGCTCATGAAGCTCCGGAACGAGGACGACATCTCGATCGTCGTCGTCACCCACGACCTCGGGCTCGCGTGGACGATCGCCGACCGGGTTGCGGTGATGTACCTCGGTAGGATCGTCGAGATCGGCCCGGCCGAGCAGGTGCTGACGAACCCGCTCCACCCGTACACGAAGGCGCTCCTAAACGTGGTGCCAGAGTCACAGGGGATGGAACGCAGGATCCTCGCCGGCGAGCCGCCCGATCCCACACGCGTCCCCGCCGGATGCCGGTTCCACCCCCGGTGCCCCGAGGTGGCGTCCGGCGCGGCGGCCACCGCAGGCGTGGAGGCCCGGTGCCGCGGCGAGGACCTCGGCCTGGACGAGCTCAAGCCGCAGCACTACGCGGCGTGCCATCTCGCCGCCGCCCGTCGCGAAGGCGCCGTCCCCTCCTAGCGCCCGCGCGTGCCAGACTGCGGCGCATGCGCGACCGGAACGTGAGCGACTCGACCACGTTCGACGCGGTCGTCGTGGGCGCGGGCCACAACGGCCTGACGGCCGCGTTCTACCTCGCCGATGCCGGCCTTCGGACCCTCGTGCTCGAGCGGCGCGAGCGGGTCGGCGGCGCGTGCGTGACCGAGGAGATCGCGCCTGGCGTCCGGGCGTCCACCACCTCGTACATCGCGAGCATGCTCCGCCCGGAGGTGATCCGCGACCTCGGGCTCGTGCGGCGCGGGCTGCGGATGGTCCCGTGCGAGCCGGCGTTGCAGATCGTGCTCCCCCAGGGACAGGTGATCGCCTGGTGGTCGGACACGGCCCGAACCGCCGAGGAGTTGCGACACATCTCGGTCGCGGACGGGGACGCGTTCGAGCGCACGACGGCGCGGTTGCACGGCCTGGCGCGGTCGCTGCAACCGTTCTTCCTCGAGGAGCCGCCGGATCTGTACGCGACGGGATGGGGGCGCGTCCGGGAGGGCCGGCGCCTGTTCCGCCGCTTCCGCGGCCTGTCCGGCGACCAGCTCTCGGACCTCGTGCGGTTCGGGACGTCGTCGCTCGGCGACTTCGTGGACCGGCACTTCGAGTCCGAGGAGGTGAAGCGCCTCTACCTCGCGAACAACGTCTACGGCATGCACGCCCCGCCGTACCGGCCGGGAACGGCGATCGGCCTGCTGTTCCACATGCTCTCCGGCGGCGAGCACGACGCGCAGGGGTTCAACGGCCACGTGATCGGCGGCATGGGCTCCATCACGAAGGCGATGGCGGCCGCAGCGCGGGAGGCGGGAGCGGAGATCCGCACCTCGGCACCTGTGGCGCGGATCGACGTGGCCGAAGGACGCGCGACCGGCGTGACGCTGGAGGACGGGACCGAGATCCCCGCCCGCATCGTCCTGTCGAACGCGGATCCCAAGCGGACGTTCCTCGGCCTCGTCGACAAGCGCGAGCTCGTCGAGGAGTTCCGGCGCGACGTCGCCGCGATCACGATGGCCGGCCCGTGCGCGAAGGTGAACTTCGCGCTCGACCGGGAGCCGGACTGGCGCGGGATGCCCGCCGACGCTGACCCGAACCGACGGTCGCTCGCGACCCTCGTCCCGACGCTCGAGCAGGCGCAGCGCTCGTACGACGTGCACCGCACGGGGGAGATCCCCGACGAGCTGTGGGTCGACTGCGTGACGGCCTCGAACGTCGACGACACGCTCGCGCCCGAGGGGACCCACGTGATGACGGCGTTCGTGCAGTACGTCCCGTTCGAGCTCGCCCGGGGGACGTGGGACGAACGATCCGACGAGCTCGGGCGGCGCGTGGTCGAACGGATCGACCGCGACGTGGAGGGCGACTTCGCCGGCTCGATCCGCGCGATGCAGGTGATCACGCCGCTGGAGCTCGAGCGGACGTACGGCCTCACCGAGGGGAACATCTTCCACGGCGACCTGAACATCGGCCAGCTCTTCTCGATGCGGCCGATCCCGGGCTGGTCGAGGTACCGGACGCCGGTCGACGGGCTGTACCTGTGCGGCGCCGGCGCGCATCCGGGCGGCGGCGTGACCGGGGGGCCCGGCTACGTTTCGTCCCACGTGGTGCGCCGCGACCTGAAGCGGCGCGGGCGCTAGGAGGCTCCCTCGCCGGGGCCGTGCTTCAGCACTTCGAGGATCGCTTCCATCTCGGTGTCGCCCACGGGGGTGTCGCGGCCCGTGCCCTTGGCCGCCGCGAGGAGCGTCCGGAGGTTCGCCTCGGCCATCTCCGCCCGACCCTCGAGCTCCTTGACCCTGGCGGCGAGCTGCTCCGCCCGCCGCTCCGCCTCGTCGCGCGCCTCGCGCGCGACGCGGACCTCCTCCCGGGCCGTCCGCACCGCGCCCCGCAGCGTCCCGACCTCCCGGCCGAGCTCGATCGTCCGTTCGACCACCTCGCGGCCGATCTCGGAGTAGGTGGTGCGGCCGTCCTGCTTCGGCGCCCGCCCGGAGGACGGGCCCTTCGGCGAGCGCGGCGGGCGCGGGACCTGCTCGCGCTCCCCCGGCTCGATCGGCCGGGTGTCGAGGAGCCGGTACCTGCCGTCGACGGCCTCCAGCCGGCGCCGGGCGAGCAGCGCGCGGACGGCCCGGGCCGCGGCGAGCGGCTCGACTACGCCCACGCGCTTGCCGAGCTCGGCCGGTGTCACGTCGATCATCGAGCCCGGTTCCGCCTGCTCGGCGATGGCTTGGAGGAAGGCGTTCGCGCGCCTCAGGCTCTCTTCGTTCACGCGCACATCGTGTCGGATTCGGCCGCCTCGTGCCACCCCCGGCCCACCCGGCGGGAAAGAGTGACAAATCTGATGGGTTCGATTTGACCGTCGAGCGCTCGTCGGGTACAAATTACGTGGCGCCGCTGGAGCCCTCGGGCTCTGGCGGCGCCGCCTTTTCGCCCCCACCGCTCCCGGCTGAGGAGGCCGTGCCGAACGACCCGGACACCCCGCGCGGCCTGCCCCTCGACGGGATCCGGGTCGCCGACTTCTCCCGCGTGCTCGCCGGGCCGCTCTCGACGATGCTCCTCGCCGACCTCGGGGCCGACGTGATCAAGGTCGAGCGTCCGGAGACCGGCGACGACACCCGCGGGTGGGGACCACCGTTCCTCGGCGACGACGCGGTCTACTTCCTCTCGCTGAACCGCAACAAGCGCTCGGTCGTGCTCGACCTCTCGACCGACGAGGGGCGCAGCCTGGCCAGTCGACTCGCGCTCTCGTCGGACGTCGTAGTCGACAACTTCCGGCCCGGCCTCATGGAACGGTTCGGCCTGGACCACTCGACGCTGTCGGCCGAGCACCCGGACATCGTCACGTGCTCGCTCACGGCGTTCGGCGACGGCGAGAGCGGGGCGGCCCGCCCGGGCTACGACATCATCGTGCAAGCGATGTCGGGCCTGATGAGCTTCACCGGCCATCCCGGCGGCGAGCCAACGAAGGTGGGCGTCGCGCTGCTCGACGTGGTCTGCGGCCTGTACGCGGCGTCGGCGATCCAGGCCGCACTGATCGGACGGCGGGAGTCGGGGCGCGGGTCGCACGTGACGGTCTCGCTGTTCGACGCGAGCCTCGCCGCCCTCGTGAACCAGGCCGCGAACTACCTGCTCGGCGGGGTCGTCCCGGAGCCGCTGGGCAACCAGCACCCGAACATCGTCCCCTACCAGCTGTTCGAGGCCTCGGACCGCCCGTTCATCCTCGCGGCCGGCAACGACCGCCTGTTCGAGCGAACCTGCGCGGTGGTCGGGCTGCCCGAGCTCGCCCACGACGAGCGGTTCGCGACGAACGAGGCCCGCGTCCGCCACCGGGACACACTCGTCCCGACGCTCGCGGAGGCGTTCTCGGCGCGGAGCGCCGACGAGTGGCTTGCCGCGCTGGAAGCCGCCGCGGTGCCCTGCGCGCCCGTGCGGAGACTCGACGAGGTGTTCGAGGCTCCGGAGGGTCGAGGGACGATCCAGGAGGTCGACGATCCCGTCCGCGGTCCGCTCCGGCTCGTAGCCGACCCGATCCGCGTGGACGGGTCCGCCCCCGCCGCGAGGCGCCCGCCTCCCCGCCTCGGCGAGCACACCGACGAGGTGCTGGCGGAGCTCGAGGGCTGACAGGGTCCGGGCTTCGGGGTGTGGCTCAGCCGATGCCGAGCCCGGTCGTGAGCGCGCGCAGCGACAGTCCGAACGAGATGAACGACGCAAGCGCGAACGGCGCCCAGGGCTTGGACCGGAACGCGTCGTCGCGCGCGAGGAGATGCCCGATCCCGAAGATCACGAGCGGGCCGAACCCGTAGACGTAGTGCAGCCACGTCGTCGGCCGCCCGCCGGCCAAGAACAGGATCGCGCCGAGGAGCGCCTGCGCGATCGCGACGACCTGCGCCACGGTGAGCCACCGCCAGAACCAGTCTCCCGCCTCCCGGCGCGAGAACAGCAGGAACAGGCCGAACACCCACCCGACGCTGAACAGCCCGACGATCAGGTAGCCGACGATCTCGTGGAGCTCGGACACGGCGGGCGAATCCTACGGGCTCGTGCCGCTAGGCGAGGCCGCGGGAGACGAACTCGCGCCCGTACCGCCGAGCGGTGAGCCGGCGGATGATCTCGGCCCCGACGACGAGCAGCATCGAGAACACGAGGATCACCGACGACACCGCGACGAGCTGCGGCAGCTGGCTCGGCACGCGCAGCTGGCCGAACAGGAACACCGGCCAGGTCGGGTCGGTTCCCGCGAGGAACGAGGCGATCGCGAACTCGTCGAACGAGAGCGTGAAGGCGATCATGAACGACGAGACGAGCGCCGGGAGCAACAGCGGGAGCGTGACGCGCCGGAACGTCTGCCACGTCCCGGCGCCGAGGTCGTGCGAGGCCTCCTCCAGGGACACGCTCAGGCGCTCGAGCAGCGGCATGATCGTCAGGATCGTGTACGGCAGCGAGACCACCACGTGCCCGATCACGACCGCGTGCAGCCCGAGGCCGATGTAGAAGCCCGTCGCCTCGATCAGCACCTTGTCGACGAACGCGAACAGCACGAGCAGCGAGATCCCGAACACGACGTACGGCACGACGAGCGGGGAGAAGAACAGCGCGGAGGTGGCGGCCTTCCCCCGGAAGCGCCGGCGCAGGAGCGCGAACGACGCCAGGACCCCGAGCCCCACGGCGACGATGCTCGAGATCGTGGCGACCACCGCGCTGCGCTCCAGCGCCGAGAGCAGGGCCGGGTTCTCGGTCACGCGCGCGTACCAGTCGGTGGTGAACCCCTCGAGCGGGAAGGTCACCTCGCCGGCATTGAACGAGAACATCGCGAGCAGGGCGAGCGGGAAGTAGAGGAACACGACGAGCAGCACGAAGAACGCCCGCAGCGACAGCAGCGCGCCCTTCGACGTGGCGATCTGCATCAGGCGGCCACGCTCCTCACCTGCACGAAGCGCCCGAACAGGGCCATGAGCCCGGCGACGACGAGCAACAGGAACAGCGCGAGCACCGATCCCGTCTGCCAGTCGAGCCCCCGCGTGAACAGGTCCTGGATCGCGTTGCCGTACATGTAGCCGCTCGTGCCTCCGACGAGCGTCGGGGTGACGAACTCGCCGATCGTCGGGATGAACACGAACAGGAACGCGGCGAGGACACCCGGGAGGCTGAGCGGGAGCGTGACTCGGACGAACGTCCGCCACCGGCTCGCGCCCAGGTCGCCCGCGGCCTCGAGCAGGCTGGGGTCGAGGTTGTCGAGGCTCACGAAGATCGGCAGCGCGACGAACGGCACCCAGACGTAAGCGAGGACGATCATCACCGCGACCTGGCTGTACAGGAGCCACGTGATCGGGTCGCCCGGGTCGCGGAGGTGCGCCCAGGACAGGAACGAGTTCACCACGCCGGTCTCGCCCAGGATCACCTTCCAGGCGAGGACCCGGAGCAGGAAGCTCGTGAGGAACGGCGCGATGATCAGCAACAGCAGCACGTACTTGCGCTTGGGGGCGCAGAGCGCGAGGAAGTAGCCGATCGGGTACGCGAGGAGCACGACGACGACCGAGACCGTGAAGGACATCCGGATCGACTTCCAGAACAGGCCCATGTAGACGGAGCCGCCTCCGAGGAAGCGGCCCCAGTCCTCGAGCGAGATCACGCCGCTGTCGGTCGGGAACAGCGAGACGGCTCCGACGCTGTACGCCGCGATGAACGCGACCGGTACGACGAAGAACAGGAGCAGCCAGACGAGCGGCGCCGAGAGCAACCCCGCCGTGCCACGGCGGTCGCGGCGGCGGGTCTCCTTCGCCGAGGCGGAGGTCGTGGCCTCCAGCGTCGCCACGCCGTCCTCCCCTCAGACGGGACAGGCCGTCAGGCCGCCTGCACCTCGCTCCAGTACTGCTGGTAGACGTCCCGCCGCGGGATGTACGACTCCGGGATCGATCGCGGCGGATCCAGGACCGTCGGGTCGTCGAGCCCGAGCGCCTGCACGACACCCGGCGAGACCACCGAGAGGTCGGCCTCGGTGTTCGTGTGCCCGTAGTAGTAGTAACCGAGCAGGAACTCCGCGGCCTCCGTGCTGGCCCACGAGTTCACGTACTCGTGCGCGTGGTGGTAGTTCTGCGTGTCCGCGAACAGCCCCATGCCGCAGACCCAGGAGACGCGACCCTCCTTCGGCTCCATGTACCGGTAGTTCATCCCGCGGGCGTCGGCGTAGCCTACCGTGTCGGGCCACGCGTACCCGATCCAGACCTCCTCCCGCTTGAACGCGAGCCAGAAGTCATACGACTGGTTCCAGAAGAAGCTGACGAGGTGCTTCTTGGACACGAGGAAGTCGCGCACCTCCGCGAGCTCCTCGTCGGTCATGTCGAACGGGTCGGCGACGCCGAGGTACATGCCGCCGATGTACATCATGTTCGAGGTGTCGACCCACGAGATCTTCCCCGCGTACCGGTCGTCGAACAGGATCCCGAACGACTCCTCGTCGAAGTCCACGTGGTCCGTGTTCACGAGCGGCGCGATGAACCCCCAGTCGAGCGGGATGAAGTATTGCTGCCCGTCCACCACGCCGGACTCCATGAGGTTGGGGTTGAGGGCGGAGAAGTTCGAGACCAGCGAGGTGTCCCACGGCTGCATCACGCCGAGGTCCACCCAGTCGCGGTACTTGTAGCCGCACGGGTGGACCACGTCGTACCGGGCTCCCGCGGCGACCTCGGTGTAGCCCGCGTCGTCGTTCTCGAACAGGATGAACTCGGGGGTGTCGCCGGTGGACCGCTGGTACGCCTGCCACAGGAACTGCTTCTCTTCCTTGGGATAGAACGACCCGTCGCCGTAGCCCGACCAGTCGAACACTTGCAGGCCGCCCGGCTCCTCGCCGATCGGCGGATGGACTACGGCGTCTCCGGTGGCGCTCGTCGCGCCGCCGCCTCCCCCGCCCGACTCCTCCGCGCGGCGGCACGCCGCGAGCACCGCGGCGATCCCGCCGTACTTCAGGACGTCGCGGCGGCCGAGCGACGCGCGCAAGATGCGATCCGTGTCGGTCATGAGCGAACCCCCATCCCCTTGGAGGCCCGTATCATGCCCCGAACCCCCGAGGTGCGCCACTTTCACGAGAGGACAACCGTGGGACGATCGGTGACCGCGGCCGCCGCGCTAGCGCTGCTCGTCGCCGTATCGTGCGGCGCCGACGACACTGCTCCCCCCTCCTCGGCGGCCGCTCCGGCCGTGGAGGCGATCCCCGTCGCCGCGTTGCCCGGCACCGCCAGCGACGCCGTCGCGCTCGACGCGCGGACGGTCGCGACGGGTGCGACGGAGCCGGAGGAGCTCGAGACGCTCCTGCTCGATGCCGGGTTCGAGGGTGGGGCGGAGCGGACGTTCAGCAAGGTCGCCGGGGGCCGCCGTCGCCTGCTGGCTCGGGTCCTCGAGTTCGAGACCGCCGCCGGCGCCCAGCGCTATGTGCGATGGCTGTCGGACCACGTCGAGGAGCTCATCGGGGAATCGGAGCTCGACCCCGGCCTCGAGGCGCCGGGCGACGGGACGGTGTACGTCCATGAGCCGGACCCCTGCTGCCACAACGACTCGAGGATCTTCCTCGCCGCGTGGGCCGAGGGACCGCGCGCGATCACCCTCGAGATCGCAGGTCAGGCCGCGCGGGCCGCCGACGTGGCCGAGCTCACCGCGAAGCTCGACGCGGCGGTGTGATGTCGCGGATCGAGCTCGCGTCGTTCGGGACGGTCGCGACCGGCCTCGACCACCCCGAGGGCGTGACGGTCGGCCCCGACGGGCTCCTCTACGCGGGCGGAGAGGCCGGGCAGGTCTACCGGATCGGCGCCGGCGGGGAAGTCGAGGAGCTCGCGTCGACCGGAGGGTTCCTGTACGGAGTGACCCTCGACGGGGCCGGGAACGTCTACGCGTGCGACTTCGGCAACGCGGCGGTGCTGCGCATCTCCGGAGACGGGGTCGTCACCACGCATTCGACCGGGACGCCGGAACGCCCGATGCGCGTCCCGAACTTCGCGGCGTTCGACGACTCGGGGAACCTGTACGTCACGGACTCCGGCGAGTGGGCGGACGACGACGGCCTCGTCTACCGCGTCGCACCCGGCGGCGCGACCGAGGTGTGGACGGACGCGGCCTCCCGGTTCCCGAACGGCTGCTGCCTCACCGCGGCTGGCGACGCGCTCCTCGTGGTCGAGTCGCACGGCCGCGCGATCGTGCGCATCCCGTTCGAGGACGACGGGGCCGCCGGCCGACCGGAGCCGGTCGCCGACCTCGGTGGCTCGCAGCCGGACGGGATCGCGCTCGCGGAGGACGGCACGATGCTCGTCGGCTGCTACCGGCCCGACCGGATCTACGAGATCTCGTCCGACGGTCGCGTCGGGGTGTTCGCCGAGGACGCGGACGGCGTGATCCTCAACCAGCCCGCGAACGTCGCGTTCGTCGGCCCGGAGCTCGACCGCCTCGTCGTCTCGAGCCTCGGCGGGTGGAGCCTGGTCGAGGCCGCCGCCGGACGCCGCGGGCTGCCGCTGCGCTATCCGGTGGTCTGAGCGACCGGCACCTCGGCCATGAGCGCCAGGTTGTTCCCGTCCGGATCGGTGAAGAACGCCATCCGGAGCTCCCAGCTCTCCTCGCGGTGTACCACGTGCGGCTCGCCCAGGAACCCGACGCCACGTTCGGAGAGCGCCGCGTACGCCTCGTCGACGTCGGGGACCGAGAAGTAGATCATCCCGCGTGACCGGTAGGCCTCGTCCTCCGGGACCCCGAGGTACAGGCTGATCCCGTCGCAGTCGAAGAACGCCATCGGCTGGCCGGGGATGCGCGCCGTGAACGGGAGCCCGAGGACGTCGCGGTAGAACTCGACCGCCCGGTCGACGTCGGTGACGCTGACGTGGATCTGGCCGATCGTCTTCAGCCCCTCGAACCCCATCGCCCGCTCCTTCGCTCCGATGGTCCGAACCTACAGCCGCGCGAGCAGCAGCGCGACCGCGACGAGCGGCATCGCGAGCGACAGCCACCGCAGCGCCCGCTCGGGCGCCTCCCGGAGCGCGGACGTATCGAGCGGTTCGCGAGCGCCATCGTGGGTCACGAGCTCGCCCCGCACGGTCTGGACGGATCGACGCAGCCTGCGGACCGGGGTCGACAGGATGCGCTGTGCGAACGAGATCACCGCGCACGCGCCCGCCGCGAGGACGGCGGGCGCTCGGATCGTCGCCGTCTGGGCGAAGTACGCGGTGAGGACCGGGAAGGCACCCCACGCGAGCGCGAACCACACGTCGGAGTGCACGGCGCCGCCGAGCAGCTCGAGGTTGTAGGCGACGACGAGGAACGCCCCCACGGCGATGAACACCCACAGCCAGGGCGAGACCTCGAAGGCCCCATGGATGCCGAGCCCGACCGCACCGGCGAGCCCCACCACGGCGATGCCCCAGAGGATCCCGTCGGGGATCTTCGTGCCGAGCGGCCTCCCGTTCAGTTCGTCGAGCGCGTGGGCGGCGAGCCCCATCGCGAGGAAGAACGCGAGGAGGGTCTCCCCCAGCCACCCGCGATGTAGCACCGGCGCGAGGCACGCGCCGATCACGACGTAGGACAGATGCCAGAGCGTGTACGGCGGGTGCAGGAGCGACCAGTAGTCCCGCCACCCACCGGGCGCGAGTGCGTAGAAGGCCGGTCGCTCGGTCGTGTCCGTCATCCGGTCGCGTCGGTCATCGAGCCTCGCTTCCCCCCGGCACCATCCCTCAGGACTCCGTCTCGGAGTCGGTCGCGTCGAGGACCGGGGTCGCCTTCACGGCCCACGTCACCACGGCGGCGCCGTTGCTGAGGAACTTCGTCCGGACGCGGCGCATGCCCGCCTCCTGCCACCATCGCACCTGGACCGGCAGCGGGTACCGCCGCACGAACTCCGAGATGCTGGGGCCGAGGAAACTTCCCGTGCGGTACCACGCGGGCGAGGTGATCCAGCCGGCCGCCGGCATCACCACCCTCGTGTGCGCGAGCCACGCCGCACGCGCCCACGACTCCGGCGGCACGTGGAACTCGAGCGAGGCCATCACGCCACCCGGCCGCAGGACCCGGACGAGCTCGGCGACGGTCGCGGCGGGATCGTCCACGTACCGAAGCAGGTAGGTGAACGTCACGGCGTCGAAGGACGCGTCCGCGAACGGGATCGCCTGGGCCTGCCCGAGCACGAACCGGACGCGGTCCTGCAGGCCGTACCCGCGGACGGCGTCGCGTCCTCGAGCCGTCATCGCCGGGCTCTGGTCCAGCCCGATCACGCGGACGTTCCGGTGCGCGAGCTCCCGGGCGACGAGCCCGGTGCCGGTCGCCACGTCGAGCACCCAGGACCCCGGGATCGCGTTCACCTTCGAGACGAGGAACCGCCGCCAGCGCGGGTCCCGGCCGAACGACAGCACCGAGCCCATCCGGTCGTACTCGGGAGCGATGCCCGCGAACAGCCGACGAGCGTGCTGCGTGCGCTCGGGGTCCATCGCCGCTGAGCCTATCGGGCCGTCACGTGAGCGGGAACGGCGATTGCCACCACCAGGGGGTGCCGCTTGCCTCGATGCGCTCGACCCACTTCACCCACCAGAACCCGCGGCGTCCTGGCACGACGAGCCTCGCCGGGAAGCCGTGCCCGGCCGAGAGCTCGCGGTCGCCGACGCGAAGCGCGAGGACCATCGCGGCGGCGTCAGTGACCGGGAACCGTCGCGCGAACCCCGTTGCGGAGACGACGACGAAGCTCCGCGTGTCCTCGTCGGCCTCCAGGAGCCGGTCGATCCGCACCCCGGACCAGTCCTGGGTCGCGTACCACCCGCCCGTGCAGTCGATCGTGGCCCGGAGGCGATCCGTCGCCGAGCCCGCGAGCTCGTCGTAGGTCCAGGTTCGGTCGCCGCCCGACGACCGCACGAGGAGCCGCCAGTCCGCGGGGTCGACCGTCGGCGGCTCGTCGTCCAGCCATTGCGTCACGGGCATCGAGGCTGGGTCGAACGACCCACGTTCGTAGGAGCCGGTCGAGCGACGGTCGGCGCCGGGCATCCCGGTCGCACGTACCAGCCCCTCCACCGCCGCGAACGCCACGACGCCGCCGCCCGCGATCGCACCCACGCGCAGGAGACTCCGACGCGAGAGATCGCTCGCCTTGGGTGCGACCGACCGCCGGACGACGTGCCAGAGGGCGAGCGGGATCGACAGGAGCGCGGCGCCGACGTGGAGCTGCATCGCGAGCAGGCTCGACCACCATCCCATCGCGTGCCCGACCCCGGTCACGGTCGTGAGGACGATCAGGACGGCGAGCAGGATCGATGCCGGCGTCCCCGGGCGCGCCCGCTTGATCCCGCGGGCCGAGATCACCGACTTCCAGGGCGCGAGCAGGACGAGGGCGAGCCCGACCGCCCCGTGCGCAGCGAGCGCCCAGAAGGCCCATCCCCCGCCGATCGCGAAGGCGATCCCGCCCGTGACGAGCGCGCCGGCGAGGAGCACCAGCAGCGCGAGGTTCGTGCCGCGTCCGGCCCGGAGCCGAAAGCCCACGGCTCGAGGCTACGCCTCCGTCGTCGATCCGGCGCCTCCTACGAGAGGAGCGTCCGGAGGTCCGCGATCGTCTCGAGGACGTGGTCGGGCGCCGGCGCCTTCTCGAGGTCGGCCGGGAGGAACTTCCCGGTCGTGACGAGCGCCCCAGCGATCCCGAGCTCCTGCGCGCCGTGCACGTCGTTGACGATGTCGTCGCCCACCATCAACGCCCGGTCGCGCGGGACGCCGAGCATCGCGAGCGCCGCGTCGAAGTACTCGGCCGACGGCTTGCCGCAGATCGTCGCCCGGCGTCCGGTCGCCTCCTCGAGCCCTGCGATGTAGGCGCCCGAGTCGAGCTGGAGGCCGTCGCTCGTCCGCCAGTACAGGTTCCGGTGCATCCCGATCAGCTCGGCGCCCTCCATCAGCCGTCGGAAGATCCCGTTCAACGTTGCGTACGTGAAGTCGCCGGACGCACCGCCCAGGACCACGAGGTCGGCGGAGCCGACGTCGACGAGGTCGATGCCCTCGAGGTCCGCCGTGGCGTCGCCGTCCGAGAGCACGTAGCAGGGAGCTCCGCGGTGTCGGGTCCGGATGTGCTCCGCCGTCGCCACGACCGCCGTGACGAGCTCATCGTCCCGGACGTCGAACCCAGCGCGCCGCAGGGTTCCCGCGAGGTCCGCGCGCGTCTTCGTCGTCGTGTTCGTGATGAGCCGGAACCGAACGTCGCGATCGCGCATCCATGACAGGGTCTCGATGGCCCCCGGGAGCGGCTCCCAGGTGACCGCGAGCACGCCGTCGATGTCGAGCAGGACGCCGTCGATCGGACGCGGGCCCGCCGTCTCGGTCACGGCGAGCCGGCCCGACCCGGAACGCCCTCGCCGACCGGGAGGCCGATGGATCGGCGCGCACGCGTGACGCGCTCCGGCACGGGCTTCCCGGCGCGCCGGAGCAGCCACTCCTGGTACGGCGCGATGAACCGGAAGCGGTCGGGGAGCAGCGGCCGGAACCATCTCGTCGCGGCGAAGGCCGCGTGCATCGCCGCCCGGCGAGCGGGGGTGAGCTCCACCCCGTAGATCGACCGGAGCTCCGGCGACAGCGTGCCGAACGCCAGCCGCGACACGCCGGCGAGCACCGGCCGCCACTCCGCCTCGCGCGGCGGATCTCGGAAGAGCGCCGCCACCCGCTCCGCCGCCTCCTCGACGCGCAGGATCCCCGAGTCGTAGACCGCCTGGAGGTACGCGCGCAGCGCAGGCACGGTGGGCGGGATCGCGGACCGTGGGATCCGGACCATCTCGGCGGCGAGCATCTGCTCCTCGTGGAACCGCTGCCGGCCAGCGTCGTCGAGCCGGCCGACGGTCGCGGCCTCGAACAGCAGCGCGCTGTCGACGAGGCAGGCGTGGACATACAGGAGCAGGTCGGGGTCGAGCCCGTCGTAGGGCAGGCCCGTGACCGGGTCGACGCCCTTGACCCTCGCGTGGACGTCGTTGATGCGTTCGGCTGCGGCGTCCGCCTCTGTCCTGGACCCGAACGTGATCGTGTACGTGAGCACGAGCGTGCGCTGCAGTCGCCGCCACGGGTTCCGCTCGTAAAAGCCGGTCTCGCGCGCGCCGGCGATCACGAGCGGGTGCGCCGCCTGCATCAGGACCGCGCGGGCGCCGCCGAACAGCACCGTCACCTCTCGGTGGACCTGCCAAGAGACGCTCCCCGGCCCGAAGTAGCCGAGATCAGCCACCCCGCCGCTCCATGACGCCGGGACGCACTCGTTCGAGCAGCGCGACCTCGTTCCCACTCGGATCGACGAGCACCGCGCACGGCCCGTCTGGAACCTCGACGCGGCGGGCTCCCTCTTCCCACCCGGCCGCGCGAAGCCGCGCGAGCTCGTCGTCGAGGTCCTCGACGGCCCAGATCGGCAGCGCGCTCGGGGCGGGCCGATGATCCGCGAGCAGCACGAGCGGTCCGTCGCCGAGCCGCACCGCGGCGACCTCCGCCCCGAAGCCCTCCGACCGCCAGATGAGCTCGCCGCCCAGCCGATCCCGGTAGAAGCCGAGATCGCGACCGATGTCGCTCGAGCCGACGTACAGGTACACGAGCCGACGTCCCTGCGTGCTCACGCCGAAGACTGTAGGCCCTTCCGCCCTCCGGCCCGAGGGTGGGAGGGCGGTGGGTAGCATGTGGCGATGGCGCGGGAGGCGGCGGGACCGGATCGCGACGAGCTGGGCGAGGTCCTCCGGCTCGTCTCGACCGAGGCCGAACGCTACCTGGCCGAGCTCGACGACTCGCGGGTCCGGATGGCCGAGGCCGACGAGGCCGCGGAGTCCGTGGGCGGCGACCTGCCAGAGAAGGGAAACGGCGCGGTGGCCGCCCTCACCGAGCTGCTCGGGCACTCCGCGGGCCTGATCGCCTCGTCCGGCCCGCGGTACTTCCACTTCGTCACCGGCGGCGTAACGCCCGCCGCGCTCGGGGCGGACTGGCTCGCCACGGCCGTGGACCAGAACAACGGCGACTGGGGCGGGGCGCCGCTCACCGCGCAGCTCGAGGCGGTGTCGATCCGGTGGCTCCTCGACCTGTTCGGGCTCCCGACCGGCTGGGGCGGCGTCCTCACGACCGGCGCCACGATGGCGAACTTCGTCGGGCTCGCGGCCGCTCGCCGGTGGTGGGGGCTTCGGCAGGGCGTGGACATCGACGAACAGGGTTTCGCCGGCCTGCCGAGAGCCCGCGTGTTCGCGTCCGGGTACGTGCATCCGAGCGACACCAAGGCGCTCGCGATGCTCGGCCTTGGACGCGACGGCGTCGAACAGCTGTCCGCGGATCCCGCCGGCCGGCTCGACCTCCCCGCGCTCGAGACCGAGCTGCGCGCACTCGGCGGCGAGCCGTCGATCGTGATCGCGAGCGCCGGGGAGGTGAACGCCGGCGATTTCGACCCGGTCGACGCGATGGCCGACCTCGCACACGAGCACGGCGCATGGCTCCATGTCGACGGCGCGTTCGGGCTGTTCGCGGCCGTCTCCCCCCGGACCGCGCACCTCTCCGCCGGGATCGAGAAGGCGGACTCGGTGATCGCCGACGGCCACAAGTGGCTGAACGTGCCCTACGACTGCGGCTTCGCGTTCGTCCGCGACCCGACGCTGTCGGGCCCCACGTTCGCGCTGAACGCCGCGTACCTTCCCTCGCCCGACGACCCGCACCCCGGCTACTTCTCGAAGGGCCCCGAGAGCTCGCGCCGGGCCCGGAGCCTCGCGGTGTGGGCGACGCTTCGCGCCTACGGTCGGGCTGGCTACCGGGAGATCATCGAACGCCACCTCGACCTCGCCCAGCGGCTCGCCGCCCGGGTCGACGCGGCCCCCGACCTCGAACGCCTGGGGGACGTCCCGCTGAACATCGTCTGCTTCCGGTACCGCCCGCCGGACGTCCCCGAGGAGCGGCTCGACGAGCTCAACCGACAGGTCGCGGCTGCGGTGATCGAGGACGGGCGGGTGATCTTCGGCTCGACGGTCTACGAGGGGCGCGTGGCGTTCCGTCCGGCGATCGTCAACTGGCGGACGCGCGAGGAGGACGTCGACCTGATCGTCGACGTGACCCGCGAGGTGGGAGCGCGCGTCGGCGCGTCGCTGCTGTCGGCCGAGCGCTAGGGGCCGGTCACCCCGGTCAGCCTCCGGAGCTCGCGTGCGACGGGCTCCGCGGCGAGCACGATCAGGTGGTTCCTCGCCCTCGAACCGCCCACGTACAGGTACCGGTTCAGATCCTCTTCGTGCTTGTCCCCGAGTTCGGCGAGGATCACGACCGGCCGTTCGAGCCCCTTGAACGCGTGCACGCTCGTCGCGAGCACGGATCCCGGTTCGACCGAGGACGAGAGCCGGAACCCGTCCACCGACCCCCGACCCCGGAGCCGGCTCTTGCCGTCGCCCGACGGCGTGAGGACCGCGATGTCCTCGAGCGGGACGCCCTCCTCCTCGACGAGCGTGCGGAGCACGATCGCGAGCAGCCGGGCCAGCGCCTCGTCGTCCTCGTACCCGAGGATCTGCACGGGTTGGCCGTCGGGCCCACGCGAGATCGGCTTCGCGTCGCCCGCGTAGAAGACCGAGACGAACTCCCCGATCTCCTTGGTGTTCCGCAGGTTGTGCGGGATCGGGCCGACGTGGTCCTTCTCCTCGATCGGCAGCATGCCCCCGTAGAGGTTCTGGTCGTCGTCGGCGAACACGTACAGCAGCCCCTCGTCCGGGTCCGAGTGGAGCGAGAGCAGCGCCGGCCACCACCACGCGCGGAAGTCCTGCGCCTCGTCGACGACGACGGCGTCGTACCGAGGACCGAGCCGCTCGGCAGCCTCGGCGAGCGCCTCGGGCAGCCGGTGCTCGAAGTACGGGCTCTCGGGCCCTGTGGCGTCGTCGGTCGGGAGCGCGATCCCTGCCTCCTCCGCCATCCGAACGCAGAGCTCGTGGAAGTGGGCGACGTCGATCCCGCCGACGTCCCCGACGGAGTCGCGCAGGTGCTCTCCGAGCCTTCGGTTGAAACACGTGAGGAGCGTCCGGTGTCCGGCCGTCGCGAGCCGCTTCGCGAGCGCGATCGCGAGCAGGGTCTTGCCGCTCCCGGCCGGGCCGGTAACGGCCGCCCGGCGGCGATGGGTCACGAACGCCAGGACCCAGGCCTGGTCCGAGGAGAGCTCGACGAGCTTCTTGTCCTCCTCGTCGAACCGCAGCCTGAGGGGCGTCCGGATCTCGACGTGGAACCCGAGGGCAAGCGAGACCGCATCCATGCCGCGCGAGCCGAACCGGCGCCCCCGTCGTTGCCAGGTGCGCATGATCTCGGGGACGCGCTGCGACAGCCGGGTGAGGTCGTCGCGGTCGATCACGATGTCCGCCGGTGCGCCGGGGTGCGCGTCTCGATCGTAGACCCCGTCGGGGAACGCCGCGCCGTATCCGTAGCTCGGGCGCCACTCGGCCCAGCCCGGCTGCGCCTGCAGGACGCGCTCGAGCGAGCGCATCGCGTCGCTCGCCTGGTGGAACGGGTCCTCGTCGAGACGGTGCGTACCCGAGTGCCCGGTCTGCGACCACGTCCGCGTCGCGGGGTCGTAGTGGAGGCGACCGCCCTTCACCTCGAGCGCGAGCAGTCCGAGCTCGGGATGCGTGACGACGAAGTCGGCCTCGCCCTCGTCGGGGCCGTTCGGTCCGGCGAGGACCCAGTCGACCGAGTGGTACACGACGTACTCGTCGTCGAGCTGCGCGAGGAACCCCTCGTAGAGGCGCCGTTCGGCGGCGCTGTCCGTCGGGAGCATCGGGAACGGGACCATGCGCGCCACGCCGAGGAGCGTACCCGGGTCGGTGGACACGGACGGAGCGGCGTGGGAGCATCCGGCGGCCTGCACCTCGGAGATCGATGAAGCTCTTCGCCCTCGTCATCCTGTTCGGCGTATCCGTCGGCTACCTCACCGGCGGGCGGCTGTCCCGGTTCGAGTCGATGCGGCTCCGGTGGTGGTGGCTCGCGATCGCGGGCCTCGGCATCCAGTTCGTCCCCCTGCCCGCGGGATCCTCGGGCACCGATCTCCTGGTCCGAACGCTCGTGTTGTCGCTCTCGTACACGTTGCTGGTCGTGTTCGCCGCCGTGAACATCCGGGTCCCCGGCATGGTGCTGATCCTGATCGGGCTCGCGTGCAACTTCGCGGTGATCGCGGCGAACGGCGGCATGCCGGTTCGGGCGCAGGCGCTCCTCGACTCGGGCCAGGAGGACGTCCTTGCCTCGCTGGAAAGCGCGGCGAAGCACCACCTCATGACCGACGAGGACACCCTGCAATTCCTCGGCGATGTGATCGCGGTGCCTCAGCCGATCGGCCAGGCGATCAGCGTCGGCGACGTGTTTATGTACACCGGGCTGATCTGGCTGATCGTCGCCGCTATGCGGGCACGGACTCCGTCGGCGAGCCTGGAGGAACCGGGACGGCGCCGCGGGAAACACCGGCCGCGGAAATCTGCGAGGTCGAAGGCTCAGGATGACTTTGGCTTCCTTCCTCCTGGAGCCAGGAGGTCGGGAACCGCACCGTGAGCGTCGTGCCCTCGCCGGGAGCGCTCGCGATGGTCAGGCTCCCGCCACCGACGGTGGCCCGCTCCCGCATCATCGTCAGCCCGTAGTGGCCCTCGGGGCTGGGCGCCTCCACGTCGAAGCCGACCCCGTCGTCGCGCAGGACCATCTCGACCTCGTCCCCCTGCTGCGCGACCGAGATCCAGATATTCGACGCTCGAGCGTGCTTGAGCGCGTTCATCACGGCCTCGCGAGCGTTGTGGTAGAGGAGCAACGCGATCGGCGCCGGGAGTTGGATCTCCTCGATGTCGGAGTGGAACCGAACGTCGGACTCGCGCCCGACCTCGATGAGGAATCCATGGATCGCTTCCTCGAGACCGGCGCGCCCGAGCGGCGATCGGTGCAGTTCTCGGGTCAGGGCGCGAATGCGATCGGAGGTTCTGTTCTTCGTGTCCTTGATCTCGAGCAGCATGCGCTCGGCCTCGTCGACCTTGCCCGATTCCAGGTGCCGCCGTGCAACATCGACCTGGATCGAGAGGCGGAACAGAAGCTGCGCGAGGTCGTCGTGGAGGAAGGCGGCGATCTGCAGTCGTTCGTCCTGTCGCTCTTCGGCCATCCGAGTCGAAAGCGCCCGCAGGACATGTTCGCGATCCTGGAGGTCTTTGTGCGCCTCCTCGAGCGCCTTGCTTCGGAAGAACATCTGACGGGCAAGGAGGAGCGGGAGAACGATCGCTGGCACGGCAACGAACCCACTCTCCCTAAACAGCAGAGCGAGAATCAAGCCGAAGACAGCGAGTCCCAGGTAGCTAACGACGAACTCACTTAACCGACCGATACGGAGTTCTCGGATGACTCGAATTGGACTCGTTCGGTAGTGGAGACTTGCAACTACGGAAATGAAGCCGAAATTTACTAAGTAATCCACGACAGCGGCTAAGGCGGCCGCCACCAGGAGAAGCCACTCGTCCGACTTGAAAGTGACCAACCCATGGAAAACCCCGCTCGCCGCCCAGATGGATAGGGCGATGGTTGACCGGTTGAACAGCGCCCGCAGAAGCCCAACCTCGCGCTTAAGTTCCCGAGGGTCCGAGGCCGCAAGGAACGCTGCGGCTGCGGCGGCGGCTGGCGGATACAGGAATGCCACCACCATCATGAGTGGGAATCCCATGCTGATGATCGTGCCGCGCCAGAGAGGAACCGGTACGAGCTCCACAGCCGCGGTGAGGAGGACCCAGAGGACGAGCTCAAACTGCCGCTCTGGGCCGAGTTGCGAGATCGCTCGATACGAGTACCAACTGAGAAGAATCAGGGTGGGGATGACCACGGCGGCCTCAAAGAGGCGCTCACTTAGCGGTGACGCCGGGCGCTTAGGGGTGCCCTCAATCGTGCTGGCCTGTTCGCTCATTGAGGACATTATTGACTCTTCCCCTGCGGGGTTGGAATAACCCAATCTCCCCTTGTCTCTGGACAATACGCGTTTCACCGTAGGGACCATAGGTGGCTTGTCGCCACCTTCGGTCCCCCCCAGACTTCGGCTAGCTCCCCCAAATGGGGGTCAGCCTCAAGGGTGATAGACCGGAACCCGGGGGGAGGTGGGAACGTGAAGCTGCTCAAGCGGTTCGCAGTGGCGATGGGCTCGCTTCTGGCACTGGCCATCGCCGGGGGCGCTCACGTCCGCTGGTAGGCACCAGGCCTCCCTATAGCTGGATTCTGCAAGACGACTAGGTCTCACGAGGCCTAGTCGTCTTGCATGTCGTCAATCGGCAGTCTGACGACGACATGCGTTCCTTCACCCGGCCTCGAGTCGACTGCCATCTCTCCCCCTGCAATCTCCGTCCTCTCGCGCATTATCTGCAACCCAAAATGAGTCGCTTGATCTACAGAGCGAAGATCGAAGCCGCAACCATCATCATCGACCGATAGCCGGATTGCCTGATCGTCTTCCCTCAGCACCACCTTGATCACGCGAGCTCGAGAGTGCTTGATCGCGTTCGCCAATGCCTCCTTGACAAGCTGATAAACGAGCAAGTGGGTCAGCGCGCTTCCACGAATCGGCTCTGCTTGCAGGTCAACCCTTGCATTGGTCTGGGACTCCGCGTCCCGGACAGCGAGCTTGAGCGTCTCTAGCAAGCCGCCCGGCCCAATCCTCGAGTTCCGGAGATCGTGAACCAAGTCCCTCAGTGCCGTGTCCGCAGAATCAACCGCCTGGAGCAGATCTGGTACGTCTGCTTCGAGATCGAGAAGTCTCCCCGACGCGAAGTCGTGCTTGACCACTTGTCCCATCAGATGGACTTTGTACAGAGGAGGGAGAACCTCATCGTGGATACCAGCGGCAAGGGCAAGGCGCTCGTCACGTCGCTCATCGGCGACTCGGCTCGCCACAATCGATAACGCTCTGTCCTTGCGTTCAATCGCGTTGTTTGCCTCGCCAAGACGCTTCCAATGCAAGAACATCTGGCGCGCCAATAGAAGCGGGACTGCGAACGCGATCAGCCCCGCAGTGCCCGCGGTTGCGTAAGTAGTGGCCATCAGAATTGCCACGAGGCCGAAGCATGCGTATCCGCCCAGGAAGACCTCCGGATGCGAGCCTCCGTAGACGTTCCTCAGAAGCTCCCAGGCATCCACTCCGGTCAGTAGGTGAGTTCCCAGAATCACTAACGTGAAATTGACAAGCACATCAGCGACAAGAGCAACGAACACGGCAGGCAGTACCTCCGGCCAGTCGAGGACGCTGACATCGAATTGGTGGAAGATCCACGAAGCCGTCATCACGCTCGCGGCGACGTTGCTGCGGTTAAACAGGTCCCGAAGGGGACCTATCTGTCCTCTAAAGACACGTGCATCCACAGTGGCGACGAAACTCAATCCGCCGGCTACGTAGGGCGGAAAGACGAGTGCTGCTGAGAGAAGGACCGGGAACGACATCATCAGTTCAACCGATCCCCAGATGGGTACGGGGAGCAAGTCAGCCAGAGCAATGACCACGAGCCAGGGAAGAAGCTCCATCCACCGGTCGGCAACCTCCGACCAATCGCCTATCGATGCGATCAGCAGGACGGCGAGGACGATGCCTGTGCCGGCTATCTCGAGGACTCGCAGGGAGACCGGTTCGGTTTCCGAGCCGCGCTTGCCATGGGGGCGTCGAACCTTTCCACCACCTAATGCACTTGTAGTAGCCACGCTGACCCCCCTCGAACCTAGGCTGCCGAGGGATGCTGGAGAAAGTGGTGTGACAAAGCAAGAGCGCCAAAAAGCACTCGGCGCTCGTGCACCGGGCCTGTCGAGCGCGGAACCACTCCAACGCAAAGGCCCGGCTACCATCGAGACCGTGAAGGCCAAGATCCTGCTCGTCGAGGACGAATCCTCGATCTCCGAACCGCTCGCGGAACTCCTCGAGCGTGAGGGTTTCGCCGCGGAGGTCGCATCCAACCTCGAGCAGGCGCGCCAGGCACTCGCCAAGGAGGCCCCGGACCTGGTCCTGCTCGACGTGATGCTGCCTGACGGGGATGGTCGGGACCTCGCCCGGGACATCCGAAAGGACTCGGACGTGCCCATCGTGATGCTCACAGCTCGGGGCGAGGAGATCGATCGGGTGCTCGGGCTCGAGCTCGGTGCCGACGACTACGTGGTCAAGCCGTTCTCGGCGCGGGAGCTCACCGCTCGGATCAGGGCGATCATGCGCCGTGGTCGCAAGAGCGAACCGACGCGCCCCGTCGAGATCGGCGAGATCCGGCTCGACCCGGCCTCGCGGACATTGACGAAGGCGGGCGAACCCGTCGAGCTCGCGGCGAAGGAGTTCGACCTCCTCGAGTTCCTCATGACCCACCCCGGAGAGGTCATGCGTCGCGAGCAGATCATGGACGAGGTCTGGGACCCGCACTGGTTCGGACCGACGAAGACGCTCGACGTGCACATCTCCTGGCTCCGCAAGAAGATCGAGGACGATCCGTCGGATCCGAGGTACATCACGACGATCCGGGGCGTCGGGTTCCGGTTCCTGGCGCCCGATGAGGCATAGGAGGCCGCCACGAAGGTCCGCACCCGCCTCGTCCTCGCGTTCGCGTACGTCCTCCTGGTCCTCATCATCGCGCTCGGCATCCCGCTTACGATCAACCTCCAGCAACGGGCCGCGGCCGAGCTCGAGACTCAGGCGCTGATCCAGGCGCAAGGCATCGCGGCCGCGATCGACCCGGGGGAGCTCGACGACCCGGAGAAGCTCGACCCGATCGTCGCGGAGGCCGCGCAGCAGGTGGGCGGGCGCGTCATCGTCGTCGATGAGACCGGGACACTCGTGGCCGACTCGGAGGGCCCCGAGGAAATCGGCACGTCCTTCGCGACCCCCGGACGACCCGAGATCCGCTCGGCGCTCAACGGCACTCCTCACTCGCAGATCCGAGACAGCGCCGACCTCGGGCACGACATCATCGCGACTGCCGTCCCGATCCAGGAGGAAGGCGAGATCGTCGGCGCCGTGCGCATCACGAAGAACGTCCAGCAGGTGAACGACAACGTGCGCAACGTGACGCTCGGTCTCCTCGCGATCGGGGTGGCCGGACTCGTGGCGGGGCTCCTGCTGGCGTTCGGCCTCGCGGGGTCGCTCTCGAGGCCGCTCACGCGTCTCGCGAACACGGCGAAGGATCTCGGCGAGGGAGACCTTTCCGCGCGGGCCGGCGACGTCCGCGGCCCGCGCGAGATCGAGGAGCTCGGTCGCTCGTTCGACGAGATGGCGCAGCGCGTCGAGCGCTCGGTTCAGGCCCAGCGCGAGTTCGTCGCGAACGCCTCCCATCAGCTCCGCACCCCGCTCACGGCCATGAAGCTCCAGATCGAGGGCGCGATCTCCGACGCCACGGACGACGAAGTCCGCGAACGGCTGCTCGCTGCTGATCGGGAGGTTGACCGCCTCTCCGAGATCGTCGACCGGCTGCTCGTGATGGCGCGCGAGATCGAGGAGGGCACCTCGGCCCGAGTCGACGTCGAGGACGCCGCACGGCGGGCGGTCGACCGATGGTCGGAGCGGGCGGCGCAGCGCCATTCGTCGCTCGAGGTCCGCGGCGACGGCGGGTCCGCCCGGGCGGATCCGACCGACCTGGACCAGATCTTCGACAACCTGATCGACAACGCGACGTCGTACGCGCCCGGCGAGGTGATCGTCGAGACCGAACGGTCGAACGGCCGGGTTGTCGTGGCCGTCCGGGACCGGGGAAACGGCATCCCCTCCGATGACGTCGCGCGGGTCACCGAGCGCTTCTACCGGGGCAAGGAGGCGCCCACGGGCGGCTCCGGGCTCGGGCTCGCGATCGCCCGCCAGCTCGCCGAGAAGTGGGGCGGCACGCTCAACGTCGAGAGCACCCCGGGCGAGGGGACACGTGTCGAGGTCACGCTCCAGCCGTCCGGGGCGTCGTGAGCTTTACCTGCTCTTAGCCACCCCGCTCGTAGCCTCGGCACCATGGGACGACGCGTGATCGTCGCGGTCGCCTGGGGTCTAGGCGGACTCGTCGTGGCGCTGATGCTCACCCTGGGCGCGTTCGCGATCGCCGGACAAGACATCTCCGAGCCGGCGACCGTGCCGGCGCTGACGCCCGGAGCGACCGCCACGCCGGACGCGACCCCGAGCCAGAACGACGAGCGGACGGAAAGCCCGACCGAGACCCCGTCGCCTGGCGACGACGATGGCGGCTCGGACGACGACAACTCCGGCCCGGGGTCGGGCGACGGTGACGACAACTCCGGCCCGGGCTCGGACGACTCGGACAGCGGCTCGGACGACTCGGGCAGCGGATCGGACCACTCCGGCAGCGGCTCGGGCTCCGGGTCCGACGACTCCCCGGGTTCGGGATCCGGTGAACACGAGGACGACTAGATCCTTTGCCTCCCCTTAGGAGGCGCCTGCCCGACCGGTAACCCGCTCCCTCCTACCGTGGAAGTCGAACGGAAACGACGGCAACGGAAGGAGGGAACGATGCGCAACGTGATGCGGGTGATCGCGATCGGTGCCGCTTTCGCACTCACGGTCTGGGTCGGCATGGTCGCGTTCGCACAGAGCTCGAGCTCGCCCACCCCTTCGGTGGCGACGAGCACCCCGAGCGCGTCGACCTCGTCGGCGACGCCCGCCGGGGACGGCGATCAGTTCAAGGGCCCGTGCGACGAGGCCGAGCACATCGGCGACCCGGAGTGCGAGGGCGTGATCCTCGTGCCCGAGGATGGCCCCGGAGATGACGACGGTGCCGACTTCGACGACGACGGTCGGTTCGACGACGACGACGACGACGGTGGCGACGACAACTCTGGTCCCGGCAGCCAGAACTCCGGACCCGGAAGCGTCGACTCGAGCCACCCCGGTGGCGACGACGACGACAACTCGGGCCCCGGGAGCGGCGGCGACGACCGCGGTGGCGACGACATCGGTGACGACCACGGTGGCGACGACAACTCCGGTCCCGGCGGTGGGCCGGACGACGACTAGCCACGAGTAGAGAGCCCCGAACCACGGCGGCCGCGCCCGTAATGGCGCGGCCGCCGTACGATGACCGCATGCCTCGGATCGCGCACTGGGTCTGGTTCCCGTTCGGCGTGACGATCAGGTTCATCGCCCGCAACGGCAAGCGGATCGGCATCAGCATCGCCGGGTTCGTGCTCCTCATCGTGGGCCTCGCGATGCTCGTCCTGCCGGGCCCGGGGCTGCTCCTGATCATCGCCGGCTTCGCGATCCTCGCGACCGAGTACGTCTGGGCGCAGCGCGCCCTGAACTTCGCCAAACAGAAGGCCGCGCAGGCCAAGAACAAGGTGCTCGGCAAGAAGCAGGAGGCCGAGCCGAAGGCGTCGGATCCGACCAATGCCGAGGCCCCGTAGGCTGAGGCCATGAGCCGGATCCTCGTCGGCACGGCGAGCTGGACCGACCCCACCCTCGTCAAGGAAGGGAACTTCTACCCCGCGGACGCGAAGAGCGCCGAGGCGCGACTGCGCTTCTACGCGTCGCAGTTCCCGATCGTCGAGGTCGACTCGACCTACTACTTCCCGCCGAGCGAAAAGAACGCGGTCCTGTGGATCGATCGCACGCCGAAGGACTTCACGTTCAACATCAAGGCGTACTCGCTCCTCACGAACCACCCGACGAAGCGCGAGTCCCTCTACAGGGACCTGCTCGAGGAGCTCCCCGACGATCTCGAGGACAAGAAGAACCTGTACCGGGAGCAGCTCCCCGACGCCGCGGTCGAGGAGGTGTGGCAGCGGTTCCACGACGCGCTGATGCCGCTGCACTCGGCCGGCAAGCTCGGGGCCGTCCTGTTCCAGTTCCCGCAGTGGTTCGTGATCGGTCGCAAGAACAAGGACTACATCCTCGAGAGCGCGGAACGCCTGAAGGACTTCCGCATCGCGGTCGAGTTCCGGCACAAGACGTGGCTCGAGGAACGCAACGCCGAGGAGACGCTGTCGTTCCTGGAGGAGCACGACCTGCCGCTCGTGTGCGTCGACATGCCCCAGGGATTCGACTCGAGCGTGCCGCCGATCGCGGCGGCCACGGCGAAGGACCTCTCGCTCGTCCGGTTCCACGGCCGTGACCGGGAGGTCTGGGCCAAGAAGAACGTGAGCGCGTCCGAGCGCTTCCGCTACGAGTACTCCGAGACGGAGCTGGAGGAGTGGGCGCCGCGGATCCTTGAGGTCGCCGACCGGACGCGTGAGACGCATGTCCTGATGAACAACTGCTACCGGGACTTCGCGGTCAACAACGCGCGACAGCTCGCGGACCTGCTGGAGGAGTGATCCCGCCGGACTAGGGTCCGGCCCGGCCCCGCGGGCACGCCCGCGTGGAAGGGAGGGTAGGCCGGGCCGGACGCTACTCCCCGGAACCGGCGGCTCCGGAAGTTGCCCCCAATCACCTTAGCAGTGCCCGTCCGTACGACCGCCCTCGCTCAGGTGACGACGAGCGTCATCTCCGCCCCGCCCGGGTTCATGGCGTCGATCAGGCGATACCGGCCGGCCTCCAGCGGCTGCACCGAGTACGTGATGTGGTCCGGCCCGAAGCACGGGGCCCCCCGGAAGACGGGGTCGTCCGAGCCCTGCGGATAGATCCAGACGTTGTGGCCGCTCGAGTCGCGGTTGTCGAGCGTGATCGTGAGCAGCTCCCCCGCCGGCGCCGAGACGCAGCCGACGTCCGAGACGAACTCCCCCTCGTCCACGACGACCAGCAGATCCGCCGACGGCGGCTCGCACAGGTCGCCGCCCGAACCAGTCGGCTCGGACCCGGCGGAGGACCAGCCGAACGGCGCGTCGCCGCAGCCCTGCAGGCCGCTCAGAAGCCACCCGCCCTGCCCGTCGTCGAACAGCTCGGCCTTCGCGATCACGGTCCCGTCTCGGACGACGCGGACGATCGCCGTGCCGCCGGCCTGCGGGTAGCCGGCGCGCTCGACCGCGTCGCCGTCCTCGAGACCCGTGAGTCGCATCCGCGCGATCTCGACGGGATCGCCTCGGTCGCCGGCCGCGCCGGGCGCGTACGCCGGCGACATGCCCCATGCCTCGCCGCTCGAGCACTCCGGCTCGGCGGGGACGAAGGAACCGTTCGGATCGACGACGTCGAGCGACATGATCCCGATCCCGCCCTCCTGGGGCGCCGTACACGAGAGGACGTAGCGGCCGGGGGCCGAGGTCAGGACGATCTCGCCAGTCGGGTCGCTCGTCCCGCGACCCTGCGAGGAGACGGCCGAGTCCGGCCCGGTGTCCTCCGCCACGTGGAAGGCAACCGTCGTGTCGCCGATCGTCGTGACGCCGATGTGGATGCCGTCGGGCTGCGCCGCGACGACCGAGGTGTCGACCGTGATGGTCGCACCCTCGCACGTGACGTTCGCGACGTCGGGGACCGGGTTCTCAGCGTTCACAGGCGCGAGGAAGACGGGTACGGCGAGCACCTCGGTGAGCGCGGTCCGGTTCCCGTAGTCGAGGAGCTGCCGCCCGAGCCCCGAGAGCTGCTGCATGCCGGGGTCGTTCAGCATCGCGATCAGGACGACCGGGCATCCCTCGGGAGCGCTCTCGGGTGGCGTCGGGGCGAGCACAGAGAGGTCTCGGGCGTTCGTGACGACGTCGTGCTCCCAGCCGTCGCACGCGCCGAGCCCGACGAACGAGACGTAGACGCTCTGATCGACCGCGATCTCGGTGGGGATCTCCACAGGGTCTCCCGAGACGAGCTCCGCACCGACGGCGGGGATGTCCGGGAACCCGGCGGTCTGGACAGAGACAACACTCCAGATGCCGTTCGGAGCGTTGTCGAGCTGTCGGAGCACGAGCCTGAGTTCTTGTGATAGGCAATCGGCCTCGGTTGCGGGTGTGATACACGAGGCCGATCTTGTTCGAACGACCATCGTCGATGACCCGTCTCCGAGCGGTTCCGGCGCGGCCATGTTGCGGTCCGTAGGCAAACCGAGGACCCGGCTCACGAAGCGATACGCGGTCTCATACGGGGACGCCCGCCACTGGTTCTCCTGTGCGCCGGCGTCGACCGATGCCTGGACCTCGAGCGCATCCTCGTACGTCGACTCGGGCCAGATCGCGACGAACCCGTGGTCGCCGCTCCCGGCCACCCGCGGCTCGGATCCGGTGAAGGCCGTGAACGCCGCGACCGAACCCGCGATCGCGACGAGCAGCGCCACCGCTCCCGCCGTGATGCGACGGTTGCGTTCGCGGCGACGACGGGCGCGCTCGAGCCGCTCGAACGCGTCGGGCGTCGACGGCGCGCGCTCACCGAGCCGTTCGAGACGGTCCCGGAGCTCACTCATCGCGGTCCCCCAATGCCCTCCGCAGGGAGGCCCTCGCCTGCGACGCGAGCGAACGAACGGTCACGTCCTTTACGCCGAGGATCCGCCCGGCCTCCGACGAGTCGTAGCCGAGCAGCTCGGTGAGGACGATGGCGGCGCGCTGGCGTTCGGGGAGCCGGGCGAGCGCTCGGGCCACCGCGTCGCGCTCCTCCGCCGCGGCGAACGCGTCCCCGCCTTCGGCCGCGCCGACGGCGCGGCGGGTGGCCCGCGCCGTCCGCCGGAGCCGGCTCCGGTACCGGTTCATCGCGGTCCGGAAGAGGTAGCCGGTGGGCTCGTCCATCGTTCGGACCCGGTCCCACCGCTCCCAGACGGCGACGAACGCGTCCTGCATCAGCTCCTCGGCCTCCTCCGCGTTGCCGGTCACGAGGTACAGAGCTCGGAGCAGCCGGCCGTGCTCGGCCTCGAAGAACGCCTCGAAGCTCGGCACCTCCGGCGCGTCCGCAGCGGGCTCGTCCGACACCGCGCTCGCGGGCTCGTGCATCCTGTCCATGAACGCTCTTCGGCCCCGATCCGTTCAGGGATCGTCGCTCACGGGGACGGCGACAGGGACCCCCCCGTCGCTCCCGTCGGGGTCGGCGAAGGCACGGGGCTCGGAGCCGGCGTGGGGATGAGTTCGCCGAAGTCCTCGATCACGTTGACCCTCTGAACGGTAAGACTGCCGGATTCCGGAAGCTGTTCGATGACGTCGTAGGCGAGCAGCTCGGGCTGCGGGTCTCGGGAGAAGTAGAGGACCTCGGCAGTGAATGGGACGGCCAGGTCACGGAAGATCCCGGCGCCCGAGCCACCGGTGGTGCCGATCCTGAGGAAGAGGGTTCCGTTCCGCACGGTCGCCGACGTCTCATGGAAGTGCCCCGAGATCACCAGCGGGACCCTGCCGGCCACGGCTTCCGCCATCCGGTCGTCGTGGACGACGACCACGTCGAACGGCTCGTCCGCCCCGTCGAGCGCACGTCCGATCTCGGCGCCGGACGAACGGGCCGCCTCGGCGAACGCCTCATCGTCGACCGGCGCGCCTCGGGCCGGCGTGAACGCCGGGTGGCCAAGGCCGTACAGCGTGAGGCCCTCGATGGTTCCGGCGCGGCCGTCGAGGACGACGGCGTTCGACTGCATCGCGATGACTCCCTGGAGGGCGAGGGAGTCGTGACTCCCGCGGACGAACACGTAGGGCCGCCCGAAATCAGGGATCTCCGAGGCGATCAACCCTTCGACCGGGGTGGCGAACGACGTGATGTCGCCCGTGTCGATGACGACGTCCACGTCGAAACCGCGCGCGACCTCCTGCGCGAAGTTCATCCCCAGGACCGAGGCGTGGATGTCGGAGATGTGCAGAACCCGGATCGCGTCCTCCGCAAGGGGAACGGACTGGAGCGACGTGTAGGCGCGCACGGTGCCGTCGACTATCTGCCGGAGCCCGGCCCGAAGATCGCCGATCCGATCGGTCGCCTCTCGAACCGGACCGATCAGCTTCGGAGCGAGTGAGAGCGATCCCGAGTACTGCGGCTCGGTGAATGCAGCCGGCCTCAGGGTGAACCGCGCCAGCCCAACGCTCGAGCCCACGGCGAACAGCGCGACGAGGGTGCTCGCGGCCACGAGCGACCAACGACGCCGGAAGACGAGCACCCCGAGTGCCGCGCCCCCGAGACTCGCCACGGCGAGCGCCCGAAGGGCCAGCGAGCGGACCTGCCGGCCGGCATCTCGTTCGACCTCGGCGACGAGGCCATCGAGACCCTGATGGTTCACGACGTCCGTCAGTCGCCGGACTCCGACGTCCTTCAGGGTGGCGCTCAGGTGGACCGGCGCGAGATGGGTGTCGGCCGTCAGCGATCCGAACGGCGGGAGCGCGAGGACCGTCTCGCCGCGGCCGAACCCGGTCTCCAGCTCAACGCGGAACGGGCCCATGGGAACCGTAACGCGGGCGAGCAGCGCCATGCCGAGCCACGCTCCGAGCAGTCCGACCAGCGAGGCCGCCGCCGCGCGACGGAACGCGCGCAGCCGGCGTGAACGCCGTTCCGCGTGCAACTCCTCTCGCGCCTGAGCACGCTCGCCCATCTCGGCCACTGTCCCAGACCCGCGGAGGTTGGTCGTGGTTGGGGGTACCCTCGGGACATGTTCGGTCGCGGGTTCCGCATCGCGACGATCCGGGGCGTCCCCGTGAACGTGGACTCGTCGTGGATCTGGATCGCGGTCCTGCTCGTCGCCACGTTCTGGGCCAGGTTCGACCAGGGCTTCCCCGACCTCGCGTCGGGAACGGCATTTGCCTTCGCGGTCTTCGGGGCACTCATCTTCTTCGGCTCCGTGTTCCTCCACGAAAGCGCCCACGCCATCTCGGCGCGGCTCGCGGGGATCGAGGTGCACGGCATCACGCTCGTGTTCTTCGGTGGGTTCACCGCGGCCCGAGCGGACGAGAAGGGTCCGGGACCCGCGTTCGCGATCGCGGCCCTCGGACCGGGGACGAGCCTCGCCCTGGCGGGCGTGTTCTACGTGCTCTTCCAGTGGACCGAGACCTCGTCCGGCCCGCTGCCCGGGCTGTTCGAGTACGTCGCCGTCGTGAACCTGTTCATGGCGGTGTTCAACGCGCTGCCGGGGCTGCCGCTCGACGGCGGCCGGATGCTCGAGGCGGCGATCTGGCGCTTCTCGCGGAACCGGGCGAGGGCGACGAAGGTGGCGGCTCGCGCCGGGATCGTCGTCGCCGTCCTCGTGCTTGCCGGCGCGGTCGTCGTGGTAACCCGGGACCAGCTCTTCACCGCGGTGTGGCTCGGGATCATCGGCGTGTTCATCCTGCAGGGCGCCCGAGCGTCCGAGCAGCGGATCGGCCTCGACGCGCGGCTCGCCTCGGCGACGGTCGCGGACGCGATGGACCCACCGCCCCCGGCGGTCCCGGCAGACATGACGCTCTCGCAGACGCTCGACCGATTCCTCCGTGGCCACGAGGGCGAGGCGTTCCCCGTGATCGACGACGGCCGGGTGATCGGCATGATCTCGTTCAACTCCGCGCGCGAGCTCGGGGCCCGCGACCCGCTCCGGCCGGCGCGCGACGCGGTGATCCCGCTCGAGCATGTACTGGTGGCCGGACCCGACGAGCCGCTCGATCAGGTCTCGGCCCGCCTCGGCTCCGAACGCGCGGCGCTCGTCCTTCGCGACGGTCAGCTCGTCGGCGCGATCACCGGCGGCGGCGTCTACCGCTGGGCCGCTCGAGCACGCTGAGCGACGCGTCCGGTCGTGTCGTCGGACGCGGGTAGCATCGCGTCGATGGCCCCCTTCGACCCCGACCCGCGGCAGCGGTCGGTCCTCGAGCACATCACCGGTCAGCTTCTCGTCACCGGCGGGTTCGGGACCGGCAAGACCGCCGTGCTCCGCGAGCGGTTCGCCAGGCTGATCGAGACCGGCGCCGACCCCGAGCGCGTCGCGCTCGTCGTGGGGTCCGGCCGGGCCCGCGACCGCGCCCGCGCCGCGCTGCTCGACCGGCTCGGGATCGCGCTCCCCCGGCTCACGGTCGTCACGATCCAGGGGCTCGCGTTCCACATCGTCGGCGAGCGCTACGAGCAGCTTGGGTACGAGGCGCCGCCGCGGGTGCTCTCCGCGTCCGAGCAGCGGGACCGCGTCCGCGAGCTCCTCGAACACGAAGATGCCGATCGGTGGCCGGTGTACGCCGGGCTGCTCTCGCTGCGTGGGTTCGCCGATGAGGTCCGGCAGTTCGTGATCCGAGCGCAGGAGGCCCTGCTGCCGCCCGACGAGATCGATCGGCGTGCGAAAGAGCGGGGGCTCGCCGGCTGGTCGGAGCTCGCCGCGTTCCTGCGCCACTACCTCGCGGTGCTCGACGCGTCGAAGGAGGTCGACTTCGCCGGCCTCGTCGAGCAGGCGGCCGCCGCGGTGGGCGAGGGCGACCGGCCGTTCGACCACGTGATCGTCGACGACTACCAGGACACGACGTTCGGCGCCGAGCGCCTGCTGGCCGAGCTCCGACCCGGGAGCCTCGTCGTCGCCGGCGACCTCGGTGCCCACCTGTTCTCGTTCCAGGGGACGACGGACGTGCCGCTCCGGCGGTTCGTCGAGGGCCACGCGGGGGCCGCCGAGGTCGAGCTCGACACCCCGCATCGGCCGAGGCCGGCGACGATCGAGGCCTGGCGGGCGGCCCACGTGTCCGAGCAGCACGCCGCGGTCGCGCGCGAGGTCCGGCGGATCCACGTCGAGGAGCGTGTTCCCTGGCGCGACATCGCGATCGTCGCGCGGCGGCACGGCACCCACGAGGCCGGGATGCTGCGCGCGCTCGACGACGCCCACATCCCGCGCGCGATCTCCGAGCGCGGGACGTACCGGCTCGCCGCCGCGACGCGACCGTTCCTGCTCGCGCTCAGGTGGGCGGTCGCCGGAGCCCAGGAGCGCGATGCGCTCGCCGAACCCGTCCTCACATCCGAGCTCGGCGGGCTCTCGCCCGCGTCGGCCAGGACGCTGCTGCGTCTCGTCCGCGCGCACGGCCTTCCCGCCCGCGAGTCGCTGGGTCGCCCCGACCTCGGCGCGCCCGAGGAGGCGGCCGGGATCACGGAGCTCGGCGCCGTGCTCGCCGAGGCCGAATCTCACGACGGCTCCGTGCTCCGCGCGTTCGAGGCGCTGTGGCGCGGGCTGCCGTACGCGCGCGAGCTCGTCCGTCGGGCCGAGATCGACCACCACGCCCGGTTGGACCTCGATGCCGTGCTCCAGCTGTCCCGCGCCGTGTCGGAGGCCGGCTCGTCGCCCGACCCATCCGTCGAGGCGTTCCTGCTCCGCCTCGGGTCGGAGGACGCGGACGAGCTCGCCGCCGGCGTCGAGGCGGCCGAGGACGCCATCCACGTCCTCACCGCCCACGCGGCCACCGGCCGCGGGTTCGACACGGTCGTCGTCGTGGACGCGCTCGAGGGCGACTTCCCGAGCCTCTCGCGCCCCGAGCCGATGTTCGACCTCGGCGCGCTCGACGGGACGTCCCGGCGTTCCGAGATCAACCGCCTCCGGCTCGCGGACGAGCGGCGGTTGTTCGCGATGGTGTGCAGCCGGGCGCGCCGGCGCGTGTTGTTCACCGCGACCGACCCGCACGGCGACCAGTCGGGCGTGACGCTGCGATCGCGGTTCGTCGAGGAGCTCGCCGTGGAGTGGACGGACGCGCCGAGCACGCCGTTCGTCGAGCCGGTGTCGGTGGCCGAGGCCGCGTCGGCCTGGCGCCGGGTGCTCGCCGACCCGAAGGCACCGGGCCCGGACCGGCTGTCGTCGCTCGACGGCCTCCTCGCGCTCGGCGACGACCCCGCGCGGTGGTGGTTCCAGCGCGACTGGACCGACGTCGAGGCCGAACCGAGAGACACGCTGTACCTGTCGTTCTCCCGGCTTGGCACGCTCGAGAACTGCGAGCTCCAGTACGTGCTGAGCAGCGAGCTCGGCCTCGACCCCGGCGGCGGCTACCAGGCCTGGGTCGGTCACCTCGTGCACCGGCTCATCGAGGACTGCGAGCGCGGCGAGGTCGAGCGCACCCGGGAGGCGCTCGAGCGGGCGCTCGACGAGCGATGGGAGCCGTCCCGGTTCCCGTCGTTCGCGATCTCCGAGGCGGAGCGCGCAAACGCGAAGCGCGTGCTGATCCCCAACTGGTTCGCGCGGTACGCGGCTCCGGCCGCCACCGCGACGGAGCAGAGCTTCGAGTTCGACTTCGAGGGCGCGGCGATCCGCGGCAAGATCGACCGCATCGGCCCCGGCCCGGACGGCGCGACGCGCATCACCGACTACAAGACGGGCCGATCGGACAACGCGCCGCGAGCGTCCGAGAGCCTGCAGCTCGGCATCTACTACCTCGCCGTCGACGGCACGGACGACCTCGCCCAGCACCGGCCGGTCGGCGCGGTCGAGCTCGCGTACCTCGGCGGCAGGAAGAAGGATTCGACCCTCGACGTCCAGGAGTGGCCGATCTCCAGGGACGAGGAGGAGGAGTACAAGACCCGGATGCGCGAGCGGATCGGGACGCTCGTCGAACGGATCCACGCGCTCGACCGCGACCGCCGCTACGTCGCGAGCACCGCGGCGAGCTGCTTCTTCTGCCGGTTCCAGCCGCTGTGCACGCGCTACCCGCAGGGCGGCGCGGTCTTCCCGATCCCCGAGACCGGGTCGAACGACGCGATGCCGGCGGACGCGACGCCGGCCCAGACGGCGCCCGGCGAGGCCGCGCCGGCCCGACGAACGCCGGGCGACGAGACGACCGACGGCCCGCAGCAGCTGCGCCTCGTGACATGAGCGCGACCTACCCCGAACCGATCGTCGAGTTCCTCGGCGGCGACCCGACCCCCGAGCAGTGGCGGGCGATCTCGTGGCCGCTCGAGCCGTGCGTGGTCGTGGCCGGCGCGGGCTCGGGCAAGACCTCCGTGATGGCCGCGCGCGTGATCTACCTCGCGATGGTGGCAACCGGCGCGTGGCAGGCGGATCACCCCGGCGTCATGCCGGGCGACGTGCTCTGCCTGACGTTCACGAACAAGGCCACCGAGAACCTGATGATCCGCATCCGCCGGGCCCTCCGGACGCTCGACCTGCCCGAGGGCGAGGAACCCGAGATCCTGAACTACCACGCGTTCGCGGCCCAGGTCCTCGAACGCAACGGGATGCTGATCGGCCTCGAGCCGGGTGTCCGCGTGCTCAGCCAGGCGCAGAAGACGGAGATCGCGGCGCGCGTGCTCGACCGGATGACGTTCGACGAGCAGCACACGCGGTGGCAGCCGGCGATCGTGGGCTACATCACGGACCTCGACGAGCAGCTCGCGAACCACCTCGTCGAACCCGAGGACGTGGTCGAGCACGTCCAGGGCAAGCTCGAGGCGCTCCGCAACGCGCCGTCGGACGAGCCGTTCCGCGCCGGGCTCGAACGGATCGAGATCGCGAGGGCGGTCCGCGTCTTCCGGGACCTGAAGGCCGAGCTCGGCGTGATCGACTTCGGCGACCAGATCGCGCACGCGGTGCGCATCGTCTCCGAGCGTCCGGAGGTGGGTGCGACGTACCGGGAGCGGTTCGGCGCGGTGCTGCTCGACGAGTACCAGGACACGAACCACGCGCAGGCGGCGCTCATGCGCGGCGTGTTCGGTTCGGCCCACCCGGTGACGGCGGTCGGCGATCCCGACCAGAACATCTACGCGTGGCGTGGCGCGAGCCTTCGGAACCTGCTGGAGTTCCCCGTCGAGTTCCGGCGCGCCGACGGCTCCGAGTCGGCTCGGCTCCCCCTGTACACGAACTTCCGATCGGGGGCGCAGATCCTGGGCGCCGCCGACCGCGTGATCGGGGCGCTTCCCGCCGCGCAGCGTCCCGACCCCGACAAGGTGCTCCGCCCGTGGGAGCCGAACGGCGAGGGTGCGGTATGGGTCGCGCACTTCGAGCACGAGATCTCGGAGGCGGAGGGGATCGCGGACGCGATCGCCCACCTGCACGAGACCGGGACCGCGTGGAAGGACTGCGCGGTCCTGTGCCGAACGCACCGGCTGTTCGAGGCGCTGCAGCTCGCGTTCAACGAGAAGAAGGTGCCGGCCGAGTTCGTGAACCTCACCGGGCTGATCCACCTGCCCGAGGTCGTCGAGCTGCTCGCGTACGCGCGCGCCGCGGAGGACCCGGCCGACGGGGTCGCGCTCGCGCGGATCCTGACGGGCCCGCGCTTCCGGATCGGGCTGCGAGACCTCGCACGGGTCGCGGCGTGGTCGCGCCGGAGCACCGCGGCCTTCATCCAGGCGCTCGACGAGCTCGAGCTCCGCGAGGACGAGGACCTGCTCGAGGACCACCCGTTCCTCATGGCCGAGGCGCTCGAGCACCTCGACGACGTGGAGGGGCTCTCGGACGCCGGGCGCGAGCGGCTCGATGAATTCCGCGCCGAGCTCGCCGAGCTGCGTTCGGCCGCACGCCGACCCGTCGGGGAGTTCCTCGCCGAGATCATCCGCCGGACCGGCCTGCTCGCCGAGCTCGACGCCGCGGTCGACGTCGAGATGGCCTCCGCGCGCCGGCGCAACCTCGCGGCGTTCCTCGAGCAGGTGCACGCGTTCCAACCCGTCGAGGGCGAGCTCACGCTGCGCGCGTTCCTCGACCACGTGGACGCGATCGAGGACGACCGCGAGTGGACGCCCGTGCAGCCGAGCGAGGACGACTCGGTGAAGGTGATGACCGTCCACGCGGCCAAGGGGCTCGAGTTCGACAACGTCTACGTGCCGGGCCTCGCCCGGGGCCTGTTCCCCGACGTGCGGATCCAGCAGAACCCGACGCGCAAGGGGAGCTCGCTCGACGTCGAGCTCCGGCGCGACCGGGACCTGCTCCCCACGTTCCAGGGCAACATGAAGGCGTTCACCGACGAGCTCCGCAACCAGGAGGAGTACGAGGAGCGGCGGATCTGTTACGTCGCGCTCACGCGCGCTCGGCGTCGCCTGTTCGTCTCCTCGGCCAACTGGTACGGGGAGGCGCACCGGGCCAAGGGCATGGGGCCGTTCTTCATCGAGCTCAAGCGATGGGGCGAACAGGCGGGCGCCCACGTCACGTTCGAGGGCGGTGGGGAGGACGACCGCGATGAGGAGCGGAGCCAGACCAACCCGCTCGCGGGCTACCGGCAGCGGTTCGTCCGGCCGTGGCCGGGCCCGGCGAGGCCCGACGACGCGGACGAGCTGTTCGCGGAGGGGTGGCGGCGGGCCGCCGCGGAGGCGGCCGGGGCGGGCCGCGTCCCCGACGCCCGCATCGACGGGCTCGAGGAGCCCGAGAGGGTCGCGTTCGCGGAGGCGTCGGCGGCACGGCGTACGCTGGCCGCCCACCTCGTCGCGCAGGAGTCCGCGATGGACGAAGCGCCGGCAGGCCCCTCGTCGGTCTCGGTCGGCGGTCTGATCGGTTACGCGCGCTGCCCCAAGCTCTACTACTGGTCCGCCGTCCGGCCGCTCCCGACGTTCGCCGGGCCGAGCGCGCGGATCGGGACCGAGATCCACCGGTGGATCGAGATGAAGTCGCGGGGCCAGGCGACGCTCCTCGAGCTCGAGGACGAGCCGGACGTGACGGCCGAGGAGCTCGCCGGGACACCCGGCAGGCTCGAGGACCTCCGCCAGGCCTACGTGCGGAGCCGGTTCGGCGACATGGTGCCGCTCTACGCCGAACGACCGTTCCTGCTGCCGATCGAGGGCGTCACGATCAAGGGCCGGATCGACGCGATCTACGGGGCTCCCGACGGCCCGTGGGAGGTAGTGGACTATAAGACCGGTCGGCTCCCATCCGAGGACGACCCGCTCGCCCGCGTGCAGCTCGACCTGTACGCGCTCGCGTGCATCGAGGTCTGGCACAAGGCGCCGGAGGACCTCCGACTCACGTACCTGTACCTGTCGTCCGGACAGGAGCGCTCGCACACGATCGACGACGTCGACGCGGTAAGGCGGCGCATCGGCGCGTGGCTCCGGGGGATCGGGGCCGGCGAGTTCGAACCGACCCCGGGCGAGCAGTGTCGTTGGTGCGACTTCCGGGCGTTCTGTTCGCCGGGGCAGGCCTGGTACGAGGCGAGCGCGACGAGCTGACTCAGCCTGACGAGCCCAGCCGGTCGATCTGCTCCTCGAACGTCGCGTAGGCGGCGGCCGGGTCCCACCCGCCGGCGATCCGCTGCGCAACGAAGCGCACGGCCAGACCGAGCGCCGGCGCGCGCGAGAGCAGCGCCGCGCGGAACCAGGCGGAGGAGCCGGGGTCGAGCATCACCTCGCCGCTCGTCCCGGGCCGTCGGAGCGACGGGTCGTCGGTCACGACGGGGGTGGCGCGCAGGAGTCCGTCGAGGCCGGGGACGTCCTCGAGGACCTCGAGGGAGGGCCGGTCGGCCGTCCACGTCGCGACCGCGACCACCTGCTCGGGACCATCGGTGTCCGGATCCGCCGGCCGGTAGAGCTCCGCGCGCATCTCGGGTTCGGCTATCCGGACGCCGGACGTTCCATCCGGCGGAGGAGGGCCGCCGCGTGCTTCAGCAGCCGCGCGGTGACCTTCGGCTCGGATCCGAGCAGCGACCGGAAGTCCTTCCTCGAGAGCGTGAGCGCCACGAGGGGCGTCTCGGCCCTGACCGTGGCGGTGCGCGGTCCGCCGTCCATCAGCGAGATCTCACCGAAGAAGTCGCCGGGCAGCAGGCGCGCGACGGTCCGATCGTCCTTGTTGAGGACCTTCGCCTCGCCCTGCAGGAGCACGTAGAAGGTCTCGCCCGGCTCGCCGTGCCGCACGACCGAGGCCCCCTCCATGAAGCGCTCCTCCTGCATGCGGTCGGCGAGCTTCTTGATGAACCGAGGGGGGAGATCGGAGAACAAGGGAACCTGCGCGAGCGCGTCCCGTCCCTGCTTGGACACCTCGATCCCACTCCTTCCGCGTCGGGATGCGCAGCCTACCCCGAGCGGGTTCGGCTGTCGAAGGGCACCACGTCGTGTCGGCGGCGACCGCTAGGGTGCGGCCACGGGGGATCGAACGATCGCCACGATCACGAGGTCGGCAGCATCGACGGGATCGAACGGATCGAGGACCGGGCGGCCCGCCGGTTACCCCACGGCGAGGTCATCGTCCATCAGGGCGACGCATCGACGTGCCTGTTCCTGGTCACGGACGGCGTCGTTCGCCTGTCATCGGTGACCGCCGCCGGCCGGGAGGTCGTGGTCGCGCTGCTACGCGCCGGCGACGTCTTCGGTGAGTCGGCCCTGCTCGGGAACGCGTCGCCGGTCGAGGCCCGCGCCGTCGGCCCGACGACACTCGTCGCGGTGCCGCTCGCCTCGCTCCGCGCGCTGCTCGAACGTCATCCGGCGATCGCCGAGCAGCTCCTTCGGCTCGTCGCCGCCCGGCTGCACCGGACATCGACGGCGCTCGAGGAGGCATTGGTGGGCGACCTCCCGTCCAGGATCCTCGGGCGCCTCCGGGACCTTGCCGCCGGTCACGGCGTGCGCGAACCCGGTGGCGTTCGCCTCAACGTGCCGATCACGCAGGACGAGCTCGCGAGGATGGTCGGGGCCTCGCGCGAGTCGGTCAGCCGGAGCGTCGGCGCGCTCGCCGCCAAGGGCCTCGTGCGATCGGGGCGACGCCGGCTGGTCCTGACGGAGCCCGCCGTCCGCGACGGCGGCGAGCCCGACCGCTAGCTCGACTCCTGAAGGACGGCCAAGCTGCACGAGTTGCAGAGGCGCGCCCGCCCGCGGACCGGGCGCCCGCAGCGCGCGCATCGGCGCGGCTCGATCGCGGACCACCGCACCTCGCCGTCCTTCGTCCGCTTGTCGACGCGTCCCTCCGACTCGAGCTTCAGGAGGTGCGCGAGCACCGACCGCTCGGCGAGCTGGAGGACCTCGGGCGGGTACGACGCGTAGATCTCGGCCACCATCTCGGCCGGCGTTCTCGGTCCCTCGACGAGCGCCGACAGCACCTGCTCCTCGCGCATCTCGCGATGCTCGAGGTACTCCTCGAGCTTCGCCGTGCCGTGCAACGCCACCGGCCCGTGTCCCGGGTAGATCGTGCGAGGACGCAGCTCGAGCATCCGCCTTAGCGAACGCAGGTACGCGACGAGGTCGCCCTCCGGCGGGTCGATCACGCTCGTCCCGCGACCGAGCACCGCGTCGCCGGTGAACAGCGCCCGGGTCGCTCGGTCGAAGAACGCGACGTGGTCCGGCGAGTGACCCGGCGTCGCGAGCACGTCGAGCGTCACCCCACCCGCTGCGATCGTGTCGCCATCGCGCGCACGTTCCGCACCGACCGCAGGACGGGCGGCGAGGACGCGGGCGCCCGTCCAGGACGCGAGACGCGCGGCGCCGGGCGCATGGTCCAGATGGTCGTGGGTGAGCGCGATCGCGCCGACGCGGCCGGCGGTCCGTTCCACCTCGCGGAGGTGCCCGGGAAGGTCCGGGCCGGGGTCGATCACGACCGCGGGAGGATCGCCGACCACCCACGTGTTCGTCCCGTCGAGCTCACGGATCCCCGGGTTGGGCGCGAGGACGCGGATCACGCGCACGCGATCAGTCCTGCCAGAAGGTCGACCGCGGGAGACGCTCGAGCTCGTCGTCGTCGGGTTCGCGCGTGTCGATGCGGAGCTCGAGGAGGTCGTCGACCGAGTCGCATCGCGCGAGCTCGTTCATCGTGAAGAACGTCGGCCAGTAGAGGCGCCGTCGCCCGGCCTCCCAGTCCTCGAGCAGCCCGCGCGGCGAGTTCCACCACGCGTCGGAGGTCTCGACGCCATCCGGGACCGGGTCGAGCCCGGCCGCGGCCCGCAGGGCGAAGAACCTCGTGTCGAACCGGACCGGCACGACCGGGGGCGCGATCCAGTGCGCGATCTCGGAGAGCTGGTCGGCCGACGGCGGGGCGTCGTCCACCGTCTCGAGCGACCCGCTGCTCAGGACCCCGCCCGAGGTCAGGGCGAGCGAGACCTCCTCGACCAGCTCGCGGATAGCGCAGGCTCTCGCCCGCTCGGCCGGCGAGCCGAACCACCGGTCGGCCAGGTCCTCGTCGAGCCCGTCGGCCGCGCCGCCGGGGAACGCGACGTAGCCGGGGAGGAAGCGGTTCCGGTCGCTACGCTCGAGCACCAGCACCTCGAAGCCGTCGTCGCCGTCCCGGCCCACCACGGCGGAGGCCGCGCTCCTGATCGCCTCGTCCATCGGGACGCATCCTCGCACGCGCCCGCGAGGGCACGCTTGCCGCGCACTACCCTTGCCGCGTGAGCGAGGCCGTCGCCGCCCGGATCCGCGAGGCGATCGTGGACCACGGACCGATCGGGTTCGACGAGTTCATGGAGCTCGCGCTCTACGGTCCCGGCGGGTTCTTCGAGGCGCCGCCGGTCGGGGCCGACCGGCACTTCGTCACGAGCCCGCACGTGCACCCGTTCGTGTTTTCCCACTGCCTCCGCGACGCGCTGCTCGACGCCTGGCACGCGCTCGGAGAGCCCGACCCCTTCGCGATCGTCGAGCTCGGCGCTGGGGACGGGACGCTCGCCGCGTCGCTCCTCGAGGCGTTCTCGGAGCTCCCGACGCCTCGCGTCGACTACACGGCCGTCGAGATCAGCCGCGGGGCCCGCGAGTCGCTCGGCGTCCGGGGACTCCGCGCGGTGCCGGCGATCGACGAGCTCGAGCCGTTCGAAGGCGTGGCGTTCGCGAACGAGCTCCTCGACAACCTGCCGTTCCTGCGCGCGCGCGGGGGCCGCTCGGGCGTGTTCGAGGTCAGGGTCGGGCTCGAGGATGGCCAGCTGGCGGAGCTCGAGGTCCCGTGGGAGCGGAACGACCTGGTGGCGCCGTCGCTCGGCGCCGGCGAGGAGACCGCCGTCCCGGTCGGCGCGCTCGCCACGCTCGAGGCGCTCGCGGCGCGGATCCGACGCGGCTCGGTCCTGGTGATCGACTACGGGAAGACCGACGGCCCGGTCGGCCCGCCCCGCGGCTACCGCGAGCAGCGGCTCGTCGCCGATCTCCTTGCCCACGCGGGCGACACCGATGTCACCGCCGGCGTCGACTTCGACCGCGTCGAGGGGCACGCTCGGGGGCTCGGCCTGGGGGCGTTCGGTCCCGTCTCGCAGGCTGACGCGCTCCGCGCGCTCGGTCACGGTCGCTGGGAGCGCACGATGCGCGAGATCCAGACCACGCTGCAGCGTTCCGGGCGGGGCGCCGAGGCGGTGCGCGTGTGGGAAGCCAGGAGCCGGGCGGGCCTGCTCGCCGACCCCTCCGGGTTCGGCGGGTTCTGGTGGCTGGTGCTCACGACCGAGGGTCTCGCCGAGCCCGGGTGGCTCGAGCGCCTTGCATTGACCGAACGACGGAACCGTGACTAGGTTCGAGATGCCGTGACGACCCGACGACGATCTCCGCTGCTCTGGCTCGCGCTCCTGCTCGCGGTCACACTGTGGGCCGCCGCATGCACCGGCCCCGACGGGCCGTCCCGCGACCCGGGGCGAGCCGGGGACCCCGTCGCCGAGGAAGAAGGCGAAGGCCTCGAGGAGGAACTCGAGGAGCAGGCCGAGAAGACCGAGAACCGGCTCGAGGCGCTCGAGGCCGCCCGCGAGGCGGGGACGCTCGGCGTGATCGAGGAGATCCGGCGCCAACCGGCCGAGGGCTGGGCGGGCGAGCGCGTGATGCACCGCACCGGCGACGACTGGGAGCCGGCGATCGCCGCCGATCCGAACGCCCCGTGGGTCTACGTCCTGCATAACCGGTACGGCGGCAGGGACGCGTGCCCGAACGACTGCCCCGACCCCGCGATGATCCTGCACGTCTCGAGCGACGGCGGTCAGCGCTGGCAACCCGAGCGGTACCTCTGCGCCTGCCGCGGGTGGAATGCGCAGTACGACCCGCTGATCGAGGTCGTGCCGGAGACCGGCGACGTCGTGGCGGTGTGGATGAACCAGTTCAAGATCCACTTCTCGCGCTCCTCCGACCACGGCGAGACGTGGTCCAAGGCCGTGTTCGTGCACCCGGACGTCCGGTGGGGCGACAAGCCGAACTTCACGATCGGCCCCGACGGGCAGGACGTCTACGTACAGTTCAACGGCCCGACGGGCGGGGACGTGTACTCGGCTGCGTCGCACGACGGCGGCGCGACGTGGACCACGACGCAGATCACAGACTCGAGGCGCTACTACTTCGCGTACGGCGCGGCGATCCTGCCCGACGACAGCGTCGTGTTCTCGCAGGTGAGCCTCTCCTACACGGGTACCGGCGGGGCCGCCGAGGGCACGCAGAACGTGCACGTGTTCCGGTCGACCGACGGCGCCGCGACGTGGTCGGAGCTCGTGATCGACGAGCTCGAGCTCGGCCGCGAGTGCCGCTCGGTGGGGTGCTACCCCGACTACTACGACAGCGGCCCCGCCCTCGCGCAGGACGCGAACGGCGACCTCGTGATCGTCTACAACGGCGCGAGCCGCCACCTCGGACCGCAGGCGGTGTTCGCCCGCTCCTCGACCGACGGGGGCGAGACGTGGAGCGACGCCGTCCAGCTTTCGAAGCCCGGCGTCAACTCCGCGTTCCCGGCGGCGGTCGGGGAGGCGAACAACGACGTCCGCGTGTGGTTCATGTCGGAGCGCAGGGGCAAGTGGAAGGTCTGGTACCGCTCGAGCTCGGATCTCGGCCAGACCTGGAGCACGCGCGCGCGGCTCTCCGACGCCGTCTCCGGCACCGCGTACCAGCACCCGAAGGGCTTCGACGAGGTCTACGGCGACTACGGCGAGATCGCGATCACGAGCGACGGCCTCACCGTGGCGACATGGGGCGAGGGCAACAGCTACTTCGGGCCCGGCGGGATCTGGTTCAACCGCGAGCTCTGAGCCGCGTCAGCGGTCGACGTCGCCGACGACGAAGAAGATCGACCCGAGGATCGCGATCAGGTCGGGGACGAGCGTCCCGGGCAGCATCGCCGGCAGCACCGAGATGTTCGAGAACGACGCGGTGCGCATCTTGAGCCGGTACGGCTGCCGCTTGCCGTTGCCGACGAGGTAGTAGCCCATCAGGCCGAGCGGGTTCTCGGTCCGCACGTAAACCTCGCCCTCGAGCGAGAGCTTCTTCGGGAGCTTGCCGGCGATGAAGTCACCGGCCGGAAGGCGGTCCATGCACTGCTCGATGATGTTGCACGACTCGTGCATCCGTTGCACGAGCACCCACAGCCGGTCGTACGAATCGCCGTTGTCGCCCACCGGGACCTTGAACTCCACGTCGCCGTAGCGTTCGTACGGCTCGTCCTTGCGCGGATCCATCGCGACGCCGCTCGCCTGGAGCGTGGGCCCCGAGCACCCGTACGCGATCGCGGTCTCCCCCGGGAGCACGCCGATCCCCTTGGTCCGGGCGAAGACGATCTCGTTGCCCATCACGAGGTTGTCGAAGTCCTTGAGCTTCTTGCGGACGGCTGCGAGGACCTCGGCAGACTGCTTCAGCCACCCGCGCGGCAGGTCGTCCTTCAGGCCGCCGGGCCGGACGAAGGAGAAATGCATCCGTGCGCCCGTCGCCGCCTCCATGAGGCCCTGGATCAGCTCGCGCTCGATGAACGCGTAGAACAGCGGCGTGATCGCGCCGAGCTCGAGCGGGTACGAGCCGACGAACATCAGGTGGTTCAGCACGCGGTTCCACTCGGCGAGCATCGTGCGGATCCAGCTGGCGCGCTCGGGCACCTCGATGCCGGCGAGCCGCTCGACGGCCATGATCCAGCCGAGCTCGTTGTTGAACGCCGACAGCCAGTCGTGTCGGTTCATGAGCACGAGCACCTGGCGGGCGTCGCGGTACTCGGCGAGCTTCTCGGCGGCGCGATGCATGTAGCCGATGATCGGTTCGGCCCGGACGATCAACTCGCCGTCGAGCTCGAGGACGATGCGGAGCACGCCGTGGGTGGACGGGTGCTGCGGGCCGATGTTGAGGATCATCTCCTCGGTCCGCAGCGTGCCGGGTGGCACGAACTCGATGTCGACGCCCCCGCCCCGAACCATCCAGTTCTCGGCGGCGGCGGTGAAGGCGGTGCGTTCCTCGGTATCCACCGACATCCATCCTGCCACGGAAGCCGAGGGCCGACACACCCCATGGTCGGGCGTGCGCCGGTAGTACGCTGGCCCGCGCGATGGCCCCAGCGGAACGCGCCCCTGCCGAACGTCCACGTCCGGCGAAGGACGGGGGTTCCCAACCCGGGCCGCGCAGACGCATCCCCTCGGTCGACGCGCTGCTTCGTTCTGAGCCGGGTCGCCGTGCGGCCGCGACGTTCGGCCGACCGCTCGTCAAGCACGCGATCTCCGAGGTGCTGGCCGGCGTCCGGGCGGACGCGGAGGACGGTGCGGAGCCCCCCGACACCGAGGTGATCCTCGCGCGGGCGCTCCGGATCGCTTCGGACACCGCCACGGGCCTCGTCCGGTCCATCAACGCGACCGGCGTGGTGCTGCACACCGGGCTCGGCCGCGCGCCGCTACCCGAGCGCGCCGCGAAGGCCGCCGGACGGGCGGGGCAGGGCTACGTCGACCTCGAGATCGACCGCGACACCGGCGAGCGGGGCCGACGGTCCACGCGGTCGGAGTACCTCCTGCAGGCGCTCACGGGAGCCGAGGACGCCCTCGTCGTCAACAACGGCGCCGCGGCGCTCCTGCTCGCGCTCGCCGCCCTCGCCCGGGGGAAGCAGGTCGTCGTCTCACGGGGCGAGCTCATCGAGATCGGCGGCGAGTTCCGGATCCCCGACATCCTCGCCGCGTCGGGCGCGCGGCTCGTCGAGGTCGGCACCACGAACCGGACGCGGACCTCCGACTATCGAGCGGCGATCACGGACAAGACCGGGCTCCTGTTGAAGGTGCACCCGAGCAACTACCGCGTTGTGGGGTTCACCCAGTCGCCGGCGCTCGGCGAGCTTGCGTCGCTGGCGCACCGCTCGGGGATCCCGGTCGTGTACGACCTCGGCTCCGGCCTGCTCGACCGGCCGCCGGCCTGGATGACCGACGAGCCGAGCGCCGCCGCGGCGCTCGGCGAGGGTGCCGACCTCGTCGTGTTCTCCGGCGACAAGCTGCTCGGCGGTCCGCAGGCGGGCATCGTCCTCGGCCGCGCGGAGCTCGTCGAACGGCTCCGGCGCCATCCCGTCGCCCGCGCCGTGCGCGTCGACAAGATGCAGGTGGCCGCCCTCGACGCGGTCCTCGGGCTGCACGCGGCCGAGCGGCGGGACGAGCTGCCGGTCTGGCGGATGCTGCGCGAGTCGCCGACCGCGATCCGCCACCGCGCCGAGCTACTCGCGCGCGCGCTCGACGGCGACCTCGAGGGCGCCCACGTCGTCTCGAGCGAGTCGACGGTCGGCGGCGGCTCGGTCCCGGGGACCTTGCTCCCGTCGTTCGCCGTCGAGGTCCGCGCGCCCGATCCGGGAGCGATGGCCGCGCGCCTGCGCTCCGGCTCGCCGACCGTGTTCTGCCGCGTCACCGACCGCGGCGTCCTGCTCGACCTCCGGACGGTGGCGGGCGACGACCTGCCGGACCTCGTCCGGGCGGTCCGGTACGCGCTCGAGGGCGACGACCTGCCGGATGGCTGAGGGTTCGGCCCGCGATCTCGTCGTCGCCACCGCCGGCCACGTCGATCACGGCAAGTCGAGCCTGATCCGGCGCCTGACGGACATCGACCCGGATCGCCTCGCCGAGGAGAAGCGACGCGGGCTGACGATCGAGCTCGGCTACGCCTGGTGCACGCTCCCGTCGGGTATCGAGGTCGGGTTCGTCGACGTGCCGGGGCACGAGCGGTTCGTCCGCACGATGCTCGCGGGCGTCGGGCCGGTGCGGCTCGTGCTGTTCGTCGTCGCGGCCGACGAGGGGTGGAAGCCGCAGTCCGAGGAACATCTGGCGATCGTGGACCTGCTGGGCGTCGACGGCGCGGTCGTGGCCATCACGAAGCGCGATCTCGTCGATGCGGGGCGCGTCCGCCATCTCACGTTCGAGATCGAGACGCGCCTGCGCGGCACGGCGCTCGACGGCGCGCCGGTGCTCGCTTGCTCGTCGGCGACCGGCGAGGGGGTCGACGCGCTCGTCTTCGCGCTCGACGAGATGGTGACGAACGCGCCGGATCCCGAGCGCGACCGGCGGCCCCGGCTGTTCGTCGACCGCGTCTTCCCGATCGCCGGCGCCGGGACGGTCGTCACCGGCACGCTGACGGGAGGCCAGGTCGCCGTCGGCGACCGCGTGCAACTGCACCCGTCCGGCGCGACCGCGCGCGTACGGGGCCTGCAGATGCACGGCCGGACGATCGAGCGCGCGACGCCGGTCCGCCGTCTGGCGGTGAACCTCGCAGGGGTCGAACGTGACCGCGCCCAGCGCGGCGGCGTCCTCTCGGCGCCGGACGCGTGGCGGCCCACCGAGCAGGTCGAGGTCCGGATCCGGGCGGTCCGTGGACTCGCGCACCCGGTCACCAACCGCGGCGCGTTCACCTTCCACGCCGGAGCGGCCGAGCGGCCCGCACGGCTCCGCCTCTACGGCGTCCGGACCCTCGACGAGGCCGGGGCGTTCGCCCGCATCAGGTTCGCGGAGCCGCTCGTGCTGGACGTGGGCGACCGGTTCGTCCTGCGCGAGTCGGGCCGGCGCGAGACCGTCGCCGGAGGGATCGTCCTCGACCCGAACCCGCCCCGCCGGCCGGGCGGCACCACGCAGGAACGGCTCGACCGGCGCGCGCGAGCCGGGCGGGACGACCTGCCGTCCCTGCTCGTCGCCGAACGGGGCGCCGTCCGGGGCTCGGACGTCGCGGTTTTGACCGGCGTCGTGACCGAGGCGATCCCGGACGCCCGGCGCGTCGGGGGCTGGTGGGTATCGGAGGGCCTGTTCGGTCGCCTCGCGGAGACGATCCGCGAGGAGCTCGAGTCGTTCCACGCGGCCGAGCCGCTCGCGCCGGGGGAGGACGCCGCGCGGACCAGGGCCCGGATCGACGCATCGCTCGCTCGCGCGCACGTCTCGGCGGATCGGGAGCTGGCCGAGGCGGTGCTCGCGTCGCTGGACGCGGACGGCGTCCTCGAGCGGGACGGTGCCCACGTCCGGCTCCCGTCCCGCGCTCCGGCGGACGCGGGCGAGGAGGGACGCCGCCTGACGGAGGCCGTTCGGGGCGCCGAGCCGACGCCCCCGACCGTGCCGGAGCTCGAGGGCACCGGGTTCCCCCGGGCGCTGATCGACACGGTGGTCCGGTCGGGGTCGCTCGTCCGGATCTCGCCGGACGTCGTGCTCACCGCGGCGTTCGTCGAGCGCGCCATCGAGATCGTGCGCGCGGCCGGCGACCGCGGCGTCACCGTGAGCGCGCTCCGGGCCGAGCTCGGCACGTCGCGGAAGTACGCGGTCCCCCTGATGGAGCACCTCGACCGGGCGGGCGTCACGCGACGGGAGGGGAACCTTCGGTTCGCGCGGGCGTCGACGTCCTGACCCGGTCGCCGAGCTCAGCCGGTCGGGGCGATCGCGGCGGTGACTGCGACCTCGACCGACGCCCCGAGGGGCAGCTCGGCGACGCCGACGGCCGCCCTCGCGTGACGGCCCCCTTCGCCGAAGATCTCGACGAGGACGTCGCTCGCGCCGTTCGCCACCGCGGGCTGCTGCGTGAAGCCGGGAGACGACGCGACGTAGACCGTGAGCTGCACGACGCCGACCACCCGGTCGAGCGTGCCGAGCGCCTCCCGGAGCGCGGCGAGCGCCTGCAGTGCGCACCGGCGCGCGCCCCCCTGCGCCCGCTCGACGGTCACGTCCGCGTCGACCGCGCCCGTGGGCGACACCGTCCCGTCCTCGAGCGGGATCTGTCCGGCGACGAACACGAGGGCGCCGGCGATCCGGACCGGGACGTAGGAGGCGACGGGCGCCGGCGGGGGCGGCAGCTCGATGCCGAGCTCCGACAGGCGTTCCTCGATCATCGGTCGAGCGTCGTCCACGTGGACGGGATGGTCGCAGAAAACGGGGGCGCTCAGCCCGCCTGGAGCTCGCCGCCCTGGAGCGCCTGCTGCCGGAGGAGCTGGCGGCGTTCGTACTCGTTCAGTCCGCCCCAGATCCCGTGGCCCTCGCGGATCCGGAGGGCGTACTCGAGGCACGGGTGGCGGACCGGGCAGGCGGTGCAGATCGTCTTGGCCTTGGCCTCTCGGGCGGCCTTCTCCTCACGCCGCTCGAAGTAGTTCGGGGCGAAGAACAGGGAGGAGTCGGTCCCGCGGCAGGCGGCGTCGAACTGCCAACCCCAGGTCCACTCCTCCCGCATCCGATCGGCCACGCCAGGGTCCCCCTCGACGGCCCTTCCGATAGGTCTTTCGTAATGGAACGCCGGAAAGATTCCGATGGTGCGCCACCCGCGCACAACTCGGGCGGAATCCTCAGGTTCCCGTGCCTGGAGGCGCGTCAGGAACCGCGGGACGGGTCGGGGCCGGCCGCCTCATCGGGTGGCTCCGGCGTGACGCGCAGGACCAGGCCGTCGACCCCCCGGACCCGGACTCGGGTCCCCGCCGGGATCGAACCGTCGGCACTCCGGCCGCGCCACAGGGTGCCCTTCACGTGGACCGAGCCCTCCGGGTTCAGCTCGCCGCGGGTCTCCCCCACCATGCCGACGAGACCCCGCTGCGTCGAGGTGAGCCGCTCGCGCGTCTGGATCGCGACCGTGAGCGCGAACCCCCAGAACAGGAACGCCCCGACCGCGAACGACCCGATCAGCCACGGCGAGACGTCGATCGCGTCCGAGACGTCCCCGAAGACCAGCACGGAACCTGCGACGAACCCGAGCCACCCCGCGACGGTGAGGACGCCGAGCCGGCGGAGCCGGACGTCGAGGGTCATCAGACCGAGCCCGAGCACGAGCAGCGCGAGGCCGAGCACGGAGAAGGGCACGACCGTAAGCCCGTAGACCGCGAGCGCGAGCAGCCCGATGCCCGCGAAGCCCGCGAACCCGAAGCCGGGCTGGGTGATCTCGAACGCGAGGGCGGCGATCCCGAGGACGAGCAGGACGTAGATCCAGGTCGGCGACGCGGCCGCGTGCAGCGTCCGGTCGACCGGGCCGAGCTCGGTGAACCGGACCGCCACCGGCTCGTCGCTGGGATCGGTCGCGATCGCGGTCCGCAGCACCACCGGGCCCTCCGCGGTCTCGACCGTCATGCCGTCGACCCGGGCGAGGAGGTCGGTGATCGAGGCGGCGGCGACCTGCGCGATGTTCTCGTCGAGCGCGGCCTGCGCGGGGATCGCCGCGTCGGGGAATCCCACGGGGGTCGGCCGCCCGCGCTCCTCGACCCAGCCCGTCGCGAGCTCCTCGATCACCGCGCGGGACGGGCCTCCGTCGACGGCGAGGTCGAGCGGCTCGAGCGGACCGACCCCGGCCCCGGGCGCGACGGCCGCGAGCGAGGCCGCGTACAGGAAGAGCAACCCGGCGCCCTGTGCCTTGGCCGGCGACGGCCCGGCCCAGACGATCACCGGGACGCTCGCGTCGTGGATCCGCGCCGCCAGGGCCACCGGATCGACGTCGAGGGTCCCCGCGCTGTCGAGCTGCAGGACCAGGGTGGAGGCCGACGCCTCGGCGTCCTCGATCGCGTCCCGGACGAACGAGGCGAGCACGCCGTCGATCGAGCCGTCCACCTCGGCGACGAGCACGGAGGCGGGCTCCTGCTGCGCGGCGGCGGGGGCCGGGAACAGCGCGACGAGGCCTCCGAGCAGCAGGGATCGGGCGGCACGGCGCATGGACGCGGTCATCGTACCCGGGGGGATACGCGGGCTATCCTGAGGCGCCATGCAGGCCCCCCCGAAGCACCGAGAACGGCCGCCCAGGCGGGCACCGCGCCCGCCCCGCGAGGACGGACCCGCGGTCGTCGTGCCGGACCTCCAGCCGCGGACGGTGATCGCGCCCCTGATTCCGCTGGTGCTCGTGGCCGTGCTCGGGGCGTTCGCGGTGGTCGTCGCGCTGGTCCTGCTCCCGATCTTCGGGGCTGCCGGGGTTGGCGTGAACGCGTTCCGCGATCGCCTCGACGCGGCCGGCGTGGGGCAGGTCCGCATCCCGGACTTCCCGGAGACCTCGACGATCTACGCGGCCGACGGCACCGTGCTCGCCGAGATCTTCCTGGACGAGAACCGCCGATACGTGAAGATCCACAAGATCGCGCAGGTCGCGCAGGACGCCGTGATCGCGATCGAGGACGACTCCTTCTACGAGCACGGTGCGCTGAACTTCCCGTCGCTGATCCGCGCGGCGATCGCGAACCTCGTCGCCGGCGAGATCGAGCAGGGCGGCTCGACGCTCACGCAGCAGCTCGTCAAGAACGTGCTGATCGACTCGCCCGAGCGGACGTTCGCACGCAAGTTCCAGGAGGCGGCGCTCGCGATCCGGCTCGAGCGGAGGTACGAGAAGCGGGAGATCCTCGAGCTCTACATGAACGAGGCGTACTACGGGAACGGCGCGTACGGGATCGAGAAGGCGGCGGAGACGTACTTCCACACGCGCGCGAGCAAGCTCACCCTCCGGCAGGCCGCGCTGCTCGCCGGCCTGATCCGCGCCCCCGGAGCGTACGACCCCGTGACGAACCCCGCCCTGGCCACGGCGCGGCGGAACCTCGTGCTCGACCGGATGGCCGAGCTCGGATGGGCCGACCCGGACAAGGTCGCGCGGGCCAAGGCGAGCGAGCTCGGGATCACGAACGACGTCGGCGTCTTCAAGCAGAAGGTCGAGCCGTTCTTCGTCTACTACCTCCGCAACCTGATCCTCGAGAACGAGGACGGGGAGTTCGACGCGTTCGGCAAGACGTACAACCAGCGCGTCCACACGCTCTACCAGGGCGGGCTCGAGATCTACACGTCGCTCGACCCCGACTGGCAGGACTACGCGCAGGAAGCGATCATCGACAGCCCGTACATCGACGACGCGAGGAACAGTCCCGACGCGTCGCTCGTGTCGGTGCGCGCGACCGACGGCGCGATCAAGGCGATGCTGTCGGGGAAGAACTACCGGCGGGACCAGCTCGACCTCGTGTGGCGGGGGACCCGGCAGACGGGGTCGGCGTTCAAGCCGTTCACGCTCGTCGCGGCGTTCGAGAACGACTTCCCGCAGGGCAAGGTGTACTCGTCGGCCTCGCCCCAGTGCGGCCTCCCCGGCTGGATCAGCGCGGACGGCTGCGTGAGCAACGCCGAGGGCGGCGGAGACGCCGGCTACATGGACCTGTGGAACGCGACGCAGAACTCGGTGAACGTCGTGTTCGCGCAGCTCGCGCTCGACGTGGGGCCGGAGAACATCGTCGACGCCGCGCATCGGATGGGGATCACGGTCGGGCTCGACGCCGTGCCGGCGATCACGCTCGGCGTCGAGGAGGTCCCGACGATGGACATGGCCTCCTCGTACGCGACGCTCGCGAACGACGGGGTCCACTGCGACGCGTGGGCCGTCCGCAAGGTGGAGTACGCCGGCGTCCCGAAGACCGCGCCGAAGGGCCAGCGCGTCCTCTACCAGCACGAGTCCAAGTGCAAGCAGGTGGTCGATCCGGAGATCGCGCACCTCGTCACCGCGATGCTGCAGCGCGTGGTGTGCTGCGGGACCGGGCGGGCCGCGATCCTTCCCGGCAACCGCCCGGTGGCCGGCAAGACCGGCACGGCGCAGGACTACACGAACGTCTACTTCGCCGGCTACACGCCGCAGGTGGCAACCGCGGTGTGGGTCGGGTTCTCGGAGGGGCAGAAGCCGATGGACTCGTATTACGGGACGTCGGTGTTCGGCGGGACGATCGCCGCCCCGATCTGGCAGGACTTCATGGCGCGCGCGATGGCCGAGTTCCCCGTCCAGGGGTTCGAGGCGCCGCCGCCGCCGGAGAGCGGCGGGGTCCCAGACGTCGTCGGCCTGAAGCTCGAGCAGGCCGAGCAGATCCTGGCGGAGGCGAACTTCACACCGATCTCGGAGATGGTGCGATCGTCCGAGCCGAAGGGCACCGTCCTTTCGCAGGCCCCCGGTGGCGGCTCGCGCGCGCGCCTGGGCAGCGCCGTGACCCTCACGGTGAGCGACGGACAGGGCAAGCCGATCGTCGTGCCCCGCGTGACCGGCATGACGGAGGCCAAGGCGATCGATGCGTTGGCCAGGGTCGGCCTGTTCGCCGCGGTCGAGTTCGTCCCGGTCGACGGGGGCAACCTCGACGGCATCGTCATCGACCAGATCCCGATCGGCGACGGCTCCAAGCTCGTCGATCCGGGTTCGACCGTCACGCTGTTCGTCGGCGAGTTCGAGGGCGATGGCGGTGGCGGCGGTGGCGGACCCGGGAACGGGGGCGGCGGTGGCAACGGCGGAGGCGGAGGACCCGGGAACGGCAACGGCGGAGGACCGGGCAGCGGCCTGATCGCGTCGATGCCGGTCGGCGGGCGGCGACTGGTCTAGCCGCCCAGGCGCTCCGCGACCCTTCGCTGCACCACGGCGCCGTCGACCTTCCCCTTCGCCTCGGCCATGACGGCGCCCATCACCTTGCCCATCTCCTTCGGCGACGCGGCCCCCGTGTCCGCGATCGCCCGGTCGACGAGCGCGTCGATCTCTGCCTCCGAAAGCTGCTCGGGCGCGAACGCCTGCAGCACCTCGCGCTCGGCGCGTTCCTTCTCGGCGAGCTCGGTCCTTCCCGCGGCCTCGAACGCTTCGATCGACTCGGTCCGCCGCTTCACCTCCCTGCCCGCGACCTCGCGCACCTCGTCGTCGGAGAGCTCGTGCCGCTCGTCCTTCTCGCGGTTCGTGATCGCGGCCGTGAGCATCCGGAGCGCGCCGAGGCGAACCTTGTCGCCGGCCTTCATCGCGGCGGTCATCTGCTCCCGAACCGTGGCCTTCAGCGTGGGGTCGCCCACGTACACTCGCCTCCCGTGCTCCCGGAGATCCTCTTCGCGCTCGGCGTCGTCGCGGTGCTCTGCGTCGCCTACGGCGTCCTCGTCGAGCGCCGCGCGTACCGTCTGGTCCGCCGCGGCCTCGCCATCCTACCCAGCGAGGGTCCGGCGGCGGCCCTGACGATCCTTCACCTGTCCGACATCCACTTCGTCCGCAGCGACGCGCGCAAGTCCGCGTTCCTCGCGTCGCTCCCCCGGGCCGACGTCACGGTGGTGACGGGCGACCTCCTCGCCGAACCGCAGGCCGTCGAGACCGTGGTGGCGGCGCTCCGGCCCGTCCGAGGCCGGCACGCCTCGTGGTTCGTCCTCGGCTCGAACGACTACTACGTCCCTCGGCCAAGGAACCCCTTCAGCTACTTCGTCCCGGCCAAGCGCCGGCGGCGTCGCGTGCAGCTGGGCCGGTCGAAGGAGCTCCGGGCGCAGCTGATCGCCGACGGGTGGCGCGACCTCACGAACCTGCGCGACGAGATCGAGTTGGACGGGATGCCGGTCGAGCTACTCGGGCTCGACGACGCGCACATCCGCCGGCAGGACCTACGGCTCCTGCCCCGCACCTCGCCGGAGCGGTTCGGCATCGCGGTGATGCACTCGCCCGACTCGGCGACCGAGGCCGTGGCGTGCGGCTACCCGCTGGTCGTCGCCGGGCACACGCACGGGGGGCAGGTGCGGATGCCGATCGTCGGGGCGCTCGTCACGAACTCCGACCTCCCCCGGCGACTCGCGTCCGGGATGATCCGGTTCGACGGGGCGTTCCTCCACGTCTCGCCGGGGCTCGGCACGAGCAAGTACGCGCCGTTCCGGTTCCTCTGCCCGCCGGAGGCCACGCTGCTCGATCTCCGGCGGGCACCGGGCGCGGGACCCGCCGGCGACTCAGGCGCCTGAGCCGCTCCGGTTCAGCAGAAGCACCCGCCGCCCTCGGTGTCGATCCCGTGCCATGGGGGCACGACCACGCGGCGGTGACCCGGCCGGCCCTTGAGCTTGATCAGCCGGTCCTCGATGTTGTTGGCGACGTCGGACTCGAGGATCGATCCGGTGGGGTTCACGTGCACGCGCACGTAGTACGTGCCATTGGGAAGGTTCGTGATGTTGAACCCCTGTCCCCCGAGGAACTGCGCGTAGGTGTCGCCCCAGCCGACGTCCAGGACCTCGCGGATCCAGAGCGCCCCCGGCGTGCCGCACGAGGTCCCGAGGTCCTGCCCGTAGGCGAGCCACCTCGCGTTCGGCACGGTGAGGTCGATCGCGTCAGTGTTCACGAGGCACCACGACTGCTTGCCGCTCACCAGCACCTGCGTCTTCGAGGCGTCGAGGAGCGAGTACCGCGTGAACTCCTCGAAGTGCCAGTGGTTGTGCCCGCCGCCGCGGTGGAACTCGAGCTCGCCGATCCCGGCGCGCCCGGTCGCTACGCCGTTCCCGTCGAGGAAGTACTGGAACGCGTCCATCGATCCCTCGTCCTGCCCTCGGAACCCCTCGATCACGAATGTCCCCGGCCCCTCGTTCCACTCGGTCGAGAAGAAGTTGAGGTAGTCACGTCCCTTCCGCGCTTGCGTGTTCATCCGATATGCCGGAAGCGCGACGAGATCGGGAAGCGTGGACGGATCGGGGTTCGTCACGTCCGGAACGGGAGCGGACGGGCGATCGAGCGACTCGGGAACCTCCGCCCGTGCTGTCGCATCCGCGTGGTCGAGCTCCCCGCGATCGACGACGGTGACATCGATCTCGGCCGTCTCGTCCCCCGGCGCGACCTCGAGCTGGCTCGTCCACACGGGGTCGATCGCGAAGGAGAGCGTGTAGTGCTTGCGCGGCGCTCGGAACCTTACGCTGCCCCCGTAGTAACCGCTCCCGACCAGGCCACTCGCCCAGCCCTCGTCGATGCCCCAGACTGCGCCCTTAAGGAAGGCCCCGGCGGAGTAGGCGTTGTTGCAGTCGTACGGGTAGTGCGGGTTCAGCGGGCTCTCGTCGGACAGTCGCTGGTGGAAGAAGCTGTTCGGGCAGTAGTCGGTCGTCTGCCGGGCCACGAGGTCGCCGCGACCGTCCCGGATCTCGTACCCCGCGAAGTCCGAGAGGCCGTTCGTTCCCGCGGCCATCGAAAGCGGCAGGGTCCGCAAGACCGCGCCCGATCCCGAGTCGACCTGCACGAACGAGAACGGCGTGTCGTAGTCGGCTCGGCGGAGCCAGAGCTCGAAGTCTCCTCCGACCGGCGTGACCCAGACACCCGGATCGAGGGAGACGAACCCCCGGCCGTTGCGCTCGACCGTCAGCTCCGTGTTGGCCACGAAGAGCTTCAGGCTCGGTGCGACGGCGGCGTCGACGGGCGCGGCGAGCACCGTCGCCGCGAGACAGATCGACAACGCGAACAGCACGAAGGGACGGGCGCTGAGCCCAATGCGCATCAAAGCCTCCTCGGGTTCGGGCCCTGGCGGGCCGGAGCATCCTATGCCTTCAGGACGTCCCGGGCGGGCGCCCGGTTCCGGGTTCGTTCCGGCCTGAGGTCGGCCGCGCTCAGCCGGCGATCGCGCGCTCGAAGACGCGTTCGTACCCGGCGACCATCGCCTCCTTGGAGAACAAGCGCAGCACCCGCTCGCGGCACCGGTGGGGATCGATCTCGGCGAGGCGCTTCAGGCGTTCGGCCGCCTGGGCCGCGTAGTCCTCGACGTCGACGATCCACCCGGTCCCCCCGTCCTCCACGACCTCGGGCACCGAGCCGCGTGGGGTCGCGATCACGGGCGTCCCGCAGGCCATCGCCTCGGTCATCACGAGGCCGAACGGCTCGGGCCAGTCGATCGGGAACAACACGGCCTTCGCGCGGCGCAGCAGATCCACCTTCTCCTCCTGCGAGATCTCGCCCAGCACCTCGAAGTCGGGGGGGAGCACGGGCTGGATGTTCTCCTCCCACTCCTTCTGTTCAGCCCAGTGCGCGATCTTCACGGCGGAGACGAGGCGCTCGCCGGCCAGCATCGCGGCGTCGATCGCGCGGCGCCAGCCCTTCTCGGGCGCACCGCGGCCGAGGAACAGGACGAAGTCCTCCTTCTCCTCCTGCAGCGTGTACACGTTCATGTCGATCCCGTTGTAGACGACGCCGCCGTAGCGCAGGTCCTCGTCGAACCCCCGCTGCGCCTCGCTGATCGCGACGAACCAGACCCGGTCGGCGACGTACGAGTACAGCCGTTGCATCTCGGACACGAACGACCCGTGGAGCGTGTGGACGGTGGGGATCCCGGTCTCCACGGCGGCCGCGAGCGTGGAGAAGGGCGTGTGGACGTGCAGGACGTCGAACCGCTCGCGCGCGTCCCGGAGGCTGAACAGGGTGTGGGTCGTGTCGAGCACGATGTCGTTGATCGCCGCGGAGCCCGGCGCCTGCTCGTACACGTACTCGAGCCTGGCCGCCGTCCTCGAGTCGCCGGTCGCGAACAGCGTCACGTCGTGCCCCGCCTCGGCGAGCCCGTCGGCGAGCAGCGCGACGACCCATTCGATCCCGCCGTAGCCCTTCGGCGGGACCGCGAGCCAGGGCGGGCAGATCTGCGCGATCCTCACGTGTGCGTTGCCTCTCGGACGGCTCGGGTGCCTGCGGACGGTCGCATACGATGCTACCCGCACACCTCCGGGCGGATCGGGCGGGTCGGAGCGGGGGGCCGAGCCGCTACACTGCCCGGCACGGGACGTGGCGCAGCTTGGTAGCGCGCAGCGTTCGGGACGCTGAGGTCGCGGGTTCAAATCCCGCCGTCCCGACCACAGCAGGCGTTTTTCCGGTGCAACCCTCTTGTGCGAGCGTCGAGAGGGCCGATAGAACGGTTGATGAAGTTGTTTGACGACCCCCTGAGCGGCCGGTAGCCTGCTCGCCGGGCTGTCGCTAGACAGCCCGTTTCGTTGCCCGGAGGATGATGACCGGTAGGCGTAGGCACGTGGCGGCACGGCTCGCGATGGCCGTGCTCATCGCCTCCTCGGCGATCATCGGTGCGGCGACCCTCTCCTCAGCGGCTCCCAGCCGTGAGGAGGTCCAGCAGGCGAAGACGCGCCTGGACCAGCTGAACCGGGAGCTCTCGCTCCTCGTCGAGCGGTACAACCAGGCACAGATCCGGCTCCAGGAGGTCCAGGGCAGGCTCGCCGACGTCCGCGACGAGGCCGAGCGCGCACAGGCGGAGGCCGACCAGGCCGTCGCGAGCCTCAACCGGAGCGCGGCCCGCGCCTACACGGGGGTCGGCTCGCAGATCGCCACGCTGTTCGAGGCTACGTCGATCGCCGACTTCTCCGACCGTCTCGAGTTCATCGGGAGCATGGCCCAGGCGGACGCCGACCTCGCGCTCGTCGCCGACCTCGCCCGGCAGGAGGCCCGGTGGACCGCCGAGGAGCTGGCCGCGACCGTCGATGAGCGGCAGGGACTGCTCGAGCAGATCGGGCGCGACCGCGACGTGATCGAGTCGCGGATCGACGAGGCCCGCGACCTCTACGAGACCCTCAACCGGGAGTTCCAAGAGGCCCTCGCCGCCCAGCAGGCCGCGCAGGAGGCGGCCGCAGCTGCCGCGCAGAACGGAGCCTCGAGCAGCGGCGGCGTGGTGAGCCAGGGCCCCACCCCGGCCCCTCCCCCCGTCAGCGGCAGCGCCGGCGTCGCGATCTCCGCCGCCTACTCGGTCATCGGAACGCCCTACGTCTTCGGCGCCGCCGACCCGAACGTCGGCTTCGACTGCTCGGGGCTCACGATGTGGGCGTGGGCGCAGGCCGGCGTGTCGCTTCCGCATTCCTCGGCGGCGCAGTACTCCTCGCTCCCGCACGTGGCCCAATCGGACGTGCAGCCGGGCGACCTCCTGTTCTTCTACAGCCCGATCTCGCACGTCGGGATGTACGTCGGCGGCGGCCGGATGATCCACGCGTCGCACCCGGGGGTGCCGGTGCAGGTCGTCTCCGTGTACTGGGACAGTTTCGTCGGCGCCGCCCGGCCCGGCTGATCCTCCGCTCGCCCTAGCCCGTCGCGTCGAGGTCCGTAAGCCGCGTGTCGGCCTGCTGCACGAGCGCGTCGTTCCCGATCGCCTCGGCCTCGTTCCGCGCCCGGCGCAGGAGTTCGCGCGCCTGCTCGCGGCGGACGTCCTGCTTGCCGGCGGTCGCGTACTTCAGCTTCTCGTCGGCCTTGACGATCAGTGCGAAGATCTCCTGAGGCTCCATCCGCTCCCCTCGAGGCCCGGCGCTCCGCGAGCGCCGCCGACACCGCTGAGGCAGACTACGGCGCGTGCCGAACGACGTCCTGCTCGCCCCGTCGATCCTGGCCGCCGACTACGCCGTCCTGGCCGACCAGGTCTCGCTCGTGCGCGCCGAGTCCGACTGGCTGCACATCGACCTCATGGACGGGCACTTCGTCCCGAACCTGTCGATCGGGCCGCCCGTGGTCGCGTCGCTGCGCAAGCACACGGACCTGTTCCTCGACTGCCACCTGATGGTCTCCGAGCCGGGGCGTTGGCTCGAGCCGCTCGCGATCGCCGGCGCGGACCTCTGCGGCGTCCACGTCGAGCTCGGCGACCCGTCGCCGCTGCTCGCGCGCATTCGCGAGCTCGGGATGCAGGCCGGCGTCGTGGTGGACGGGCCGACGCCGTTCGAGACCGTCGCGCCGTATCTGAACGAGCGGATCGACCTCCTGCTCGTGATGACGATCAAGGCGGGGTTCGGCGGCCAGGCGTTCGTCCCGGAGCACCTCGAGAAGGTCCGCCGCGCGCGCGAGCTCCGCGACGCCCGGGGCCTCGGCTTCCGGATCCAGGTGGACGGCGGCATCAACGCGGAGACCGCCCGCGACGCGGTGGCGGCGGGAGCCGATGTGCTCGTCGCCGGCAGCGCGATCTTCTGGGCGCCGGACCCACCGGCGGCCGCACGGGAGATCCGGGCTGCGGCCGGTCCCGGCTGAGCGGACACGCGCCGCGTTCGACCCGCGGGACCGGGACCGACTACGGTTGACCCCTTCCCGGCGAAGGGATCCCGCGATGAACCCCCTGCAGCAACTCGTGGACGCCGGTCAGAGTCCGTGGCTCGACTTCGTCCGACGGACCCTCATCACGAGCGGCGAGCTCCAGCGACTGATCGACGACGGCATCACCGGCGTGACCTCGAACCCCAGCATCTTCGGCAAGGCGATCGGCGGCTCCACGGACTACGAAGCCGAGATCACGAGGATCGCGACCGACGGCACGGACCACGACCCGCTCGACGTCTTCGAGGACCTCGCGATCATGGACATGCAGCTCGCCGCCGACGTGCTCCGTCCGCGCCACGACGCGACCGAGGGCCGCGACGGCTTCGTGAGCTTCGAGGTGGAGCCGCGCCTGGCCCGGGACACCGCCGGGACGATCGAGGCGGCCCGCCGCCTGTGGCGGCGGATCGACCGGCCCAACGTCCTCATCAAGATCCCCGGGACGACCGAGGGCCTGCAGGCGATCGAGCAAGCGATCGCCGACGGCATCAACGTGAACGTCACGCTGCTGTTCTCGGTCGAGGCCTACGCCGGCGTCGCGGCCGCATACCAGCGCGGGATCGAGCGCCGGGTCGAGGCCGACGAACCCGTGGAGCGCGTCGCCTCGGTCGCGTCGTTCTTCGTCTCGCGCGTGGACTCCGCGATCGACGCGAGGCTGCCCGAGGACTCGGACTTGCGCGGCAGGGCCGCGGTCGCGAACGCGAAGCTCGCGTACGAACGGTTCGAGGAGATCTTCTCCGGCGAGCGGTGGGAGGGGCTCGCCGAGGCGGGCGCGCGCGTGCAGCGGCCGCTGTGGGCATCGACGTCGACGAAGAACCCCGCCTACCCCGACACGCTCTACGTCGACGAGCTCGTCGGGCCCGACACCGTGAACACGATGCCGATGAACACGGTCGACGCCGTCCGCGACCACGGCACCGTCCGCCCGAACGCGATCTGGGAGGGCCGCGACGACGCGAAGGCGCACGTCGAGAGGCTCGCGGCCGAGGGGATCTCGCTCTCTGAGGTGACCGATCGGCTGCTCGAGGACGGCATCGTCTCGTTCGCCAAGGACTTCGATGCGCTGCTCGAGACGATCGGGACCAAGCTCGACCGGGTGCGCGCCGGTCACGAACGCCGGCGCACGGTGCTCTCGACGATGCTCGCCCCCGTCACCGAGCGGCTCGAGCGCATGGACGCCGATCGCGTGATCGAGCGGATCTGGCGCAAGGACCAGACGGTCTGGAAGGACGACCCGACCGAGATCACGAACCGCCTCGGCTGGCTCACGGTCGTCGACCTGATGCACGAGCGGGCGTTCGAGCTCGAGTCGTTCGCGAAGCAGGCGGCGAGCGACGGGTTCGAGACCGCGGTGCTGCTCGGGATGGGCGGCTCGAGCCTCGCGCCCGAGGTCTTCATGCGCACGTTCGGCGAGGCCGAGGGCGCGCTCGAGCTCATCGTGCTCGACACGACGCACCCGGTTACGATCGAGCGGGTCGCGAGCGGGCTCGAGCTCCCGAAGACGCTGTTCGTCGTCGCGAGCAAGTCCGGGGGCACGACCGAGACCCTCAGCCACTTCGCGCACTTCTGGGAGGCGACGCCGAACGGCAACCAGTTCGTCGCGATCACCGACCCGGGCACATCGCTCGAGTCGCTCGCGCGCGAGCACGGGTTCCGCGCGCTGTTCCTCAACCCCGACGACATCGGCGGCCGCTACTCGGCCCTCTCCTACTTCGGCCTCGTCCCCGCCGCGCTGATCGGCGCCCCGCTCCACGAGGTGCTCGACCGTGCCGAGGAGATGCAGACCGCGTCCGAACGGATCGTCCCGGCGGCCCAGTCCCCCGGCGCGACGCTCGGCGCGCTGATGGGCGAGGCGGCGAGGGCGGGCCGCGACAAGATCACGCTCGCGCTCCCCGGGGAGATCGCGAGCTTCGGCAGCTGGGTCGAGCAGCTGATCGCCGAGTCGACCGGCAAGGAGGGCGTCGGCATCGTGCCCGTCGTGGGCGAACCCCTGGGGGAGCCCGACGTCTACGGGCAGGACCGGGTGTTCGTCGCGATCGGCGAGCACGAGGCCATCGGGCCGCTCGAGACCTACGGGCACCCGGTCGCGCGGATCGCGTTCGACGACCGCGAGCAGATCGGGGGGGAGTTCTTCCGCTGGGAGATGGCGACGGCGGTCGCCGGCCACGTCCTGGGGATCAACGCGTTCGACCAGCCGAACGTGCAGGAGGCCAAGGACGCGACGAAGGAGATCCTTGCCTCCGGGAAGGTCGAGGACCCCGGGTTCGACGAGCTCGGGCCCCTGCTCGACCAAGTCGGGGAGGGCGACTACGTAGCGATCCTCGCGTACCTCGACCGCACCTCCGAGACCGAGGACGCGATCGAGCGCACGCGCCTCGCGATCCGTGACCGGTACAAGGTCGCGACGACCACCGGGTTTGGGCCGCGCTTCCTGCACTCGACCGGGCAGCTGCACAAGGGCGGGCCGAACAGCGGCGTCTTCATCCAGGTCGTGGACCGGGGCCGGTCGGCTGACTTGAAGATCCCGGGCCAGCCGTACACGTTCGGAACGCTGATCGACGCGCAGGCGCTCGGCGACCTGCGCTCGCTCCGTACGCGCGGGCGCCGCGTCGCCCGCGTCACGCTCGACGACCTGACGGAGGTGGGCTGATGCAGCTCGGGATGGTGGGGCTCGGTCGGATGGGCGCCAACCTGTCGCGCCGGCTGATGCGCGGGGGCCACGAGGTCGTCGTGTACGACGTGAGCGCCGACGCGGTCCGCGAGCTCGAGGGCGAGGGCTCGATCGGGACGGGGTCGCTCGAGGACTTCGTGAGCAAGCTCTCCAAGCCGCGGGCGGCGTGGGTGATGGTGCCTGCGGCGTTCGCCGAGCAGACGACCGACGCGCTCGCCGACCTCATGGAGCCGGGCGACGTCGTGATCGACGGCGGGAACTCGTACTACCGCGACGACATCGACCGCGCCGAGCGCTACGCCGAGAAGGGCGTGCACTTCGTAGACGTGGGGACGAGCGGCGGGGTGTTCGGGCTCGAGCGCGGCTTCTGCCTGATGATCGGCGGAGAGGACGAGGTCGTGCGACGGCTCGACCCGATCTTCGCGACGATCGCGCCGGGCGTGGAGTCGGCGCCGCGCACGCCGGGCCGCACTGCCGCGAACGCCTCCACCGCCGAACAGGGCTACCTCCACTGCGGCCCGCCGGGGGCAGGGCACTTCGTGAAGATGGTCCACAACGGGATCGAGTACGGGATCATGGCCGCGTACGCCGAGGGCCTGAACGTCCTGAACCACGCCGATGTCGGCGCGTCCGAGCAGGTGTCCGACGCCGAGACCACGCCGCTCCGCGAGCCGAAGTACTACCGGTACGACCTCGACATCCCCGAGATCGCGGAGGTCTGGCGGCGCGGGAGCGTCGTGGCGTCGTGGCTGCTCGACCTCACGGCGGCGGCGCTGGTCGATGACCCGAAGCTCGAGGCGTTCTCGGGCCGCGTGAGCGACTCGGGCGAGGGCCGGTGGACCGTGCTCGCCGCCGTCGACGAGGGCGTCCCCGTCCACGTGCTCTCGGCGTCGCTCTTCGACCGGTTCGAGTCGCGCGCCGAGGCGGAGTTCGCGAACCGGATCCTGTCCGCGATGCGCAAGCAGTTCGGGGGGCACGCCGAGAGGAAAGAGTAGGTCAGCCCTCGTCCCTCGAGGGCGGGTGCGTCGACGCCGCTCGATCGATCCGAGCGTACACGTCCTCCTCGGGCCGGCGCTCCTCCACCTTCGCGTAGATCTTCAGCGCGCGCTCGTCCGCGTCGGTGAGCGGCGGCTGCACGATCGCGCGCGGCCACAGGCGCCGCTTCCGCACGACGTTGACCTCGGCTGCGAGCAGCGTGGCCTGCGCCCCGAGGTACATCCACGCGAGCAGCCCGATCACGGTCGCGAACGTCCCGTACGTCTCGGTCGCCCCCTCGAGCTGGTGACGCACGAAGTACCCGCCGAGCGCCTGGAGGGCGGTCCAGGCGATCGCGGCCACCAGGGCCCCCGGGAATACGTCTCCCGAGGTCACGTCCGCGCTCGTGAGGATGCGGAAGGCGAGCAGGAACAGCGCCAGGTTCAACACCAGCGAGACGAGGACCCACACGAGGCTGAGGAGCAGGTTGTCGTTGCCGGCGCCGATGCCCCCGGCGACCGCCGAGCCGATGGTGATGACCCCGAGAACCGCAAGCATGATCACCGCCCGCAGAAGGGTCTTGAGGAAGTTCGGCCGATGACGGTACGGCACGTTCCAGATCGTGTTCATGGCGGTCTGCATCACCTTCAGGACACCGAGACCGGCCCAGACCGCCAGGGCGATCCCGACCGCGAGCGTCAGCCCGGTCGCGTCCAGCGCGCGCACGTTCCGTGAGATCTCCTCCCCGACGACGGGGAAGTTCGCGAGCGCGGACTCCTGGATCGCTTCCCGAAGCTCCGTGTTCCGCTGGAGCACCATCCCGAGCACGGTGACGAGGACGAGCATCAGCGGGAAGAGAGAAAAGAACGCGTAGTACGAGATGAGCGCCGCGAGGTTGCCGGCCTGATCGTCGCCGAACTTCTTGATCACCGCGTAGGGGAAGGCGAGCCAGGGGTGCCGCTGGTGCGCCTCGTCGACGCGGCGTACGACCTTCTCTGCGGCCTCCATGACTGGTGTTTTCACCGCTCCGGCAACGGGTGAAACGTGAGGCGCTCAGGCGCTCAGGCGCGCGGCGACGCGGGATCCACGGTGAGGTCGGCGAAGTTCTCCGATGACTTGCCGAACTCCCACCACCCGAGCACCCAGGGCTTCACGAACGCCATGCTCCGCCCGTAGACGAGCGGGATCACCGCGATCCGGTCGGCGACGGCCAGCCGGTCGGCCTCGTGGAACAGCTCCAGCCGCTCCCGGTCCCTCCGCTCCTGCCGCGCACGCTCGATCAGCTCGTCGAACGGCGCGTGGGAGAACCCGCCCTCGTTCGTCCGGCTGTCCGAGTGGAACAGCAGCCGCAGGTAGTACTCGGGGTCGGCGTAGCCGGGCAGCCACCCGGTCACGTAGATCCTTGCGAGGTCGGTCATCTTCTTCGCGGACAGCGCCTGCTGGATCGTCCACGGCTTGATCTCGCTCTGGATCCCCAGGACGTCCTTCCACATCCCGGTCACCGTCTCGAGGAACCGGTGGACCCAGGTGTAGTAGCCACCGATCTCCAGCCGAACGTTCCCGACGCCCGACCGCTCGAGATGCGCGCGCGCCGCGTCCGGATCGAATGCCGGCACGATGTCCGGCGTATGCCCCTGGAGCGCCGGCGGGACGATCCCGCCGCGCGCGACCACGAAGTTGTCTGGCACCACGGCCTCCAACGCGTCGCGGTCGATCGCACTGGCGAGCGCGCGCCGGAGCTCGAGGTTCGACAGGACCGGATCCGCGTGGTCGAACGCCACGTATGCGGACCAGGTGGCCGCCCCGAGCGAGGCGTCGGCCGCCACGTGCGGCACCAGGTCGGCGAGCCTGGGTGTGTAGCGGATCGTCACCACGTCGAACTCGCCGCGCGCGTATGGCTCGAGCGCGGCCTCCACGTCGGTCAGGACGAACTCGAGCCGTGCCGTGTTGCCGGGACGCGGGGTCGGCCCCTCCGGACGCCGCTCGAGCACGACCCGCTCGTCGTCGCGCGAGACGATCCGGAACGAGCCGCTCACGACCTGTCGGCCGGTCTCGGTCCACGCGTCGCCGTCGCGCTCGATCGCGTGACGCGGCTGCGGGCCGCCGTCCGGGCGGTTCATCACGCCCATGAAGTAGGGCGCCGGCGCGACGAGCCGGAACTCGACCGTCCGGTCGTCGAGCGCTCGAACGCCGATCGAATCCGCGTCCGTGTTCCGCCGCAGGTAGTAGTCCTGGCCGTTCTCGAGCACGAAGTAGATCGCGACCGACGAACCCGGGGCGTCCGGGTTCAGGACTCGCTTGATCCCGAACTCGACATCGTGCGCGGTGAGCGGCTCCCCGTCGGACCATTCGAGGCCCTCGCGAAGGTGGAACACGTACCGGAGTCCGTCGTCCGAGATCTCCCAACGTTCGGCGAGCGAGGGCACGATCGTGCGCTCGGGCCACGCCTCGACGAGGCGGTCGAACAGCTGCATGCAGAGCTGGATGTTCGGCCACGCGATCGCCGACCGCGGGTCCGGGTCGTTGGGCAGGTAGCTCGTGGCGACCCTCAGGGTCGCGCTCCGCGCGGTCGAGGTGGCGGCCGGTGGTGTCCAGAAAGAGAACGCGCGCTGGTACGTCTCGTTCGCCTCGCCGAACCGCAGCGACATGTGGAGCGCGAGCGCGAGCTTGAACAGGACGATCGCGACCTCCTGGCGTTCGCCGCGGCGCTCGAGGATCGGAACGAGCTCTCGGTAGTACCCGATCGCCTCGTCGAGCGCGTAATCCTGGCGTGCGCCGTCGCCTGCACGGGTGAGGAACTGGACCGCCTTGTCCTCGTCCTCGGCGGCGAGCCAGTGGTGCGCGAGCAGGCCGGCCACCTCGTCCTCGCGCCCGGCGTACTGCGACTCGAGCCAGTCCGCCGCCTTTCGGTGCAGCCGGGTCCGCTCCTCGGACACGAGCGTCCGGTACGCCGCCTCCTGGATCAGCACGTGTTTGAACCGGTACTCGGGCTCGGGCCACCGCCGGCCCTCGCGGACGAGGTCGAGCCGCTGGAGCTCGAACAGGGAGGGCCCGACCTCGCCGTCACCCGAGACGGCTTCGAGCAGGGGCAGGCCGAACTGCCGTCCGAGGACGGACGCGGCCATCAGCGCGGCGTGCGCGTCCGGCCGGAGCCGGTCGATCCGGGCGAGGATCACCTTCTCTACGGTGGGCGGGACCTCCACCTCGATCGCGTGGTCGAACCGCCATCCGTCGCCCTCGCGGACGAGCGCGCCGGTGTCGACGAGCGACCGCACGAGCTCCTCCAGGAAGAACGGGTTCCCCTCGGCCGGCTCCAGGATCCGTCGCTCCATCTCATCCGGGAGCGTGTCCGCGCCCACGAGGGCATGAAGCAGCTCATGCTCGGCGTCGCCGGACAGCGCCTCGAGCGCCACCTCGCGCATCCGGTGCGGCAGCTCACGTGCCGCGCTCTCCTTCACGCGCCACGTGGGGTGATCGCGTTCGGGGCGGGTCGAGAGCAGGAGCAGGAGCGCCGACGTCTCCGTGTCGCCGAGCATCCGCTCGAGCAGCTGGAGGGAGGTCGCATCCGCCCAGTGCAGGTCTTCGAGGACGACGACGACCGGACCCTCCGAGGCCAGGCGCCCCAACAGCTCGCGCATCACGGCGAACGTCCGGTACTGGAGGGCCTCGGGCGAGAGCTCGGCCAGGCGCTCGGCGGCCTCGGGCTCGAGCGAGAGCCCGAGCATCGCGCCGAGGTACGGATAGACCTCGAGCACGCGCGAGCCGAACAGGCCCTCGAGGTTCCGGCGGAGGGCGACCCGGACCCGGAGCTCCGGCTCGTCCGCGAGCACCCCGAGCCACGAGCGCAGCAGGTCACGGAACGGCCAGTACTGCATCGACTCGCCGTAGGAAACGCACCGTCCCTCGATCCAGAGCGGACGCCGCTGCTGCCCCGTGGTCGGCGGCACCTCGACGTGATGGCGCAGCTCGGCGATCAGGCGCGACTTGCCGATCCCCGGCTCGCCGGTGACGTACAGGATCCCGCCCGAGCCGGCGAGCGCCGCGTCCACGGTCTCGGTTGCCGCGGCCAGCTCGCGCTCGCGCCCCACCAGCGGCACCTGGACGGCATCGAGCTCGCGGGCGTGGCCCGGCGCGGCCCTGACGCCGTCGACGCGGTACGCGGTCACGGGTTCCTTCTTGCCTTTGAGCTCGTGGGTGGCGGGCTCGCTCCAGGCGAAGACCGACTCCACCCGTCGCTGGGTCTCCTCCCCCACGAGGACCGCTCCCGGCTCGGCGAGCGCCTGGAGCCGCGCGGCGGTGTTCACCGCGTCGCCGAGCGCGGCGTACTCGACCCGGCTGCCCGCGCCGATCGATCCGACGACGACCGGGCCGGTGTCGACGCCGACCCGCACGCCGAACCCACCGACGCCGAAGGCGCGCTCGACCTCGGCGGCGTAGGTCGAGATCTCCTCGACGACCCTGAGCGCGGCTCGCACGGCCCGCTCGGGGTCGTCCTCGTGCGCGGTGGGAGCGCCGAACAGCGAGAGGACGCCGTCCCCCGCGAGATCCTTCACCGTCCCGCCGAAGGACTCCACGGCGCCGATCGCGCGGGCGACCGCGTCGGCGACGATCAGCTTCGTCTCCTCGGGGTCGAGGCGCTCGGCGAGCGCGGTCGAGCCCACGAGGTCGGCGAACATCGCCGTGACGACCCGCCGTTCCTCCCGGACGTCCTCCATCACGGATGCATTCTGGCGCATGGCCGGGCGAGCGCCCCTAGCGCCGCTCGGCGAGCGGCACGAGCGCCTCGGCCTCGGCCCGGATCGCGTCGGCGTCCTCGAGCCGTTCGAGCCAATCGGCGGGCAGCCCCTCGACGCCGTCGCGGGCCCCGAGGAGCGCGCCCGCCACGGCGGCGTTCGTGTCGGTGTCGCCGCCGAGCGCCACGACGCGGCGGGTCTCGGCCTCGAAGTCGCCCCCGCGCACGAGGGCCTGGAACGCGACGCCGGCCGTGAACAGGCAGAAGCTCTGGTCGGGCCCGTCGAGCGGCCGGGAGCCTCCGGCGGCCTCGACGAGGAACTCGAGCTCCTCACCGCCCTCGAGATCCGCGACCGCCGCCAGGGCGACGCGCGCGGCGTCCTCGGCCCCGTCCCCGCGCGCGAGCGCCGCCCCGCACAGGGTCACGGCGAGCACAGCGGTCCTGCACCGGCCGTCGAAGTGCGTGAGCGCGGAGAGCGAGGGCGCGAGCTCCGTGAGCTCATCCGGCCGGTTCGCATACGCGAGCCCGAGCGGCGCGCAGTACATCACCGACCCGTTGCCGGCCGAGATCTCGGGGCCTCGTTCGGCCCAGATCGCCCGGGCGGCCGCGGGCGCATCCTCGCCCCGGTCGACCCGGCGGAGCACCTTGCCGGTCAGGGTGCTGACGTCGGGCGGGTCGGCCCGGAACCACTCGAGGTGGCGGCGGATCAGGTCGTCCGGGTCGAATCCGCTCCGCTCGGCAAGCGACCGGATCAGGTGCCGGGCCATCGCCGTGTCGTCGGTGGTGGACCCTGGGGGCCGGCCGAGCCACGGTCGCTCGAACGCCGGCACCGGATCCGGGACCGTCCGGGACCGGAGGAACTCGAACGGCGCCCCGAGGGCGTCCCCCAGGGCGAGCCCGAGACAGCTTCCGACGACGCGTTCGCGCAGGTCCACGGGGCGGGATGCTACTCACGTCCAAGCTGGGAACGAGGCCCCACTGGTACCCTTGCTGGCCGCGATGGACAAGGTCGGACCACGTCATCGGATGTGCCGCCGGGTCGGTCAGCCCCTGTGTGGGCGACCGAATTGCCCGGCCGCGAAGCGTCCCTACCCGCCGGGCCAGCACGGCCGCGGCCGCAAGCGTTTCTCCGAGTACCAGGTCCGCTTGCTCGAGAAGCAGAAGCTCCGCGCGATCTACGGCGTCGGCGAGCGCCAGATGCGCAACTACTACGACCGCGCCAGCCGCAAGACGGGCGTCACCGGCGAGGAGCTGATCCGCCAGCT
>DASUQI010000015.1:0-22253 GCA_036280655.1 Actinomycetota bacterium | reverse complement strand
ATCGAGAGGGCGCGGAGGGTCGCGAGCCCCATGATCGCCGCGACGCCGATCCACATCGTTGCCGCCGAGACGCCGGAGCCGAACGCGGGCCGGAGCACGCGATCGGTCACCCGCCCGAGCGCCACGCTCACCGCGACGGAGGCGATCGCGAACGCGAACGCGCCCACGACCGAGATCGCGAACGGCCTCGGGTGCGTCCGGATGTACGACCAGATGATGTGGACGCCACGGGAGAACAGGCCCGATGCTCGCGTCGACTCGCGCTGTTGCAGGCTCACACCACCGATGATTCTGCGTTCCCGGCGCGGGTGGCGGCCGTGACGGCCCCCGCATGTGTGGGAACGTTATCATACTCGCCCGGGCGGACCGAGACGAGACCGGCGGAGGCGAGCGCAGCGATGAAGATCACCGATGTTCGGCTCTTCCGGGTCGAGGGGGAGGGTCCGGCATGGGTGTTCGAGGACCGCTCCGTCGAGCCGCTCGACCTGTACCCGTCGCACGTGGGACCGTCGGCTGGGGCCGGGGACGCCTCGTCGCGGCTCGCGGCCACGTACGTCGAGATCGACACGGACGAAGAGGTGTCGGGCCTCTACGGTCCGATCGACTCGCGCCAGGCCGGCCTGATCGCCGGCGACCTCAGGGAATTCGTCCTCGGCGAAGATCCGCTCGCGACGGCGTTGCTTCACGACCGGATGCTGCGGTTGCACCGGCACGGCAGGGCTGGCCTGTTCGTCAACGCGATCAGCGCCGTCGACAACGCCCTGTGGGACCTTCGCGGCAAGGCGGCGGGCGAACCCGTCTACCGCCTGCTCGGGGGTCCGACCCGCGACCGCGTCCCCGCGTACGCGAGCATGCTCGGCTACTCCGTCGACCCCGAGCGCGCGGCGGTTGCCGCCCGCGAGCACGCGGAGCTCGGCTTCGCGGCGCAGAAGTGGTTCTTCCGGTACGGCCCCGGCGCGGGGCGGGACGGGATGCTCGCGAACCTCGCGATGGCCCGCGCCGTCCGCGAGGCGGTCGGCCCCGGCTACCCGCTCATGTTCGACGCGTTCATGGGCTGGGACCCGACGTACGCGGCCGACATGCTCCGAGGGCTCGAGGACGTGGAGCCGTACTGGGTCGAGGAGCCGCTGCCCCCCGAGCGGGTCTCGGCCTTCCGGAGGCTCGCCGCGTCATCCCGGATCCGGCTGGCCACCGGCGAGCACGCGCACACGCGCTGGCAGATCAAGGAGCTCCTCGACAGCGGCGCGATCGGCGTCGTCCAGGCCGACCAGGACTGGGCGGGCGGGATCACCGAGCAGCTCCACATCTGCTCGCTCTGCTCCGCGTACGACGTCCCGGTCGTCGCGCACGGCCACGCGGTGCCGGCCGCCCTCCACGTGGCCGCATCCCAGTCGCCCCGAACGGTCCCGATGCTCGAGTACCTGGTCCGGGTCCAGGAGCGGAACCAGTTCTTCCAGCGGACGATCCACCGGGCCGAGAGCGGGTCCATCGCCCTGCCCACCGGTCCCGGGCTCGGCATCGACCTCGACGGGTCGAAGATCGAGGTCAGGCGCGAGCTCGGATCCGACGCCTGAACACCGGCCCGCCGGGCGGCGAACGCGCTGGTCAGGATGGCGGTGGGTCCGGGGGCCGGTAGACTTCCGTGTTCGCCGGGGCGGGGTAGCTCAGAGGCAGAGCAAGCGGCTCATAATCGCTGTGTCGCGGGTTCGATTCCCGCCCCCGCTACGAGACGAACCCATCTCGCGACGGTCGTTCGGAGGAACACGAGGATGGCGAAGCAGAAGTTCGAGCGGAACAAGCCGCACGTCAACATCGGGACGATCGGCCACATCGACCACGGCAAGACGACGCTCACCGCGGCCATCACCAAGGTCCAGGCCGACAAGGGCCTGGCCGACTTCACGCCGTTCGACCAGATCGACAAGGCGCCGGAGGAGCGCGAGCGCGGGATCACGATCGCGATCGCCCACGTCGAGTACCAGACCGACAACCGCCACTACGCGCACGTGGACTGCCCCGGCCACGCCGACTACATCAAGAACATGATCACGGGAGCCGCCCAGATGGACGGCGCGATCCTGGTGGTCTCGGCCGCCGACGGCCCGATGCCGCAGACCCGCGAACACGTGCTCCTCGCGCGCCAGGTGGGCGTCCCGTACATCATCGTCGCGCTCAACAAGTGCGACATGGTCGACGACCCCGAGCTGCTCGACCTCGTCGAGCTCGAGGTGCGCGACCTGCTCACGGGCTACGAGTTCCCGGGCGACGAGGTCCCGGTGATCCAGGTCTCGGCGCTGAAGGCCCTCGAGGGCGACGCCGCGTGGATCGCCAAGATCGAGGAGCTGCTCGCCGCCTGCGACACCTACATCCCCGAGCCCACCCGCGACGTCGACAAGCCGTTCCTGATGTCGATCGAGGACGTGTTCTCGATCACCGGCCGCGGGACCGTCGTGACCGGGCGCGTCGAGCGCGGACAGCTGAAGAAGATGGAGGAGGTCGAGATCGTCGGGATCAAGGAGACGACCAAGACCACGGCGACCGACCTCGAGATGTTCCGCAAGCTGCTCGACGAGGTCCAGGCCGGCGACAACGTGGGGGTGCTGCTCCGAGGCGTCGACAAGGAGGACGTCGAGCGCGGGCAGGTGCTGGCCAAGCCCGGCACGATCACGCCGCACACGGATTTCGCGGCCCAGGTGTACGTGCTGTCCAAGGACGAGGGCGGGCGGCATACGCCGTTCTTCGACGGCTACCGCCCGCAGTTCTACTTCCGCACCACCGACGTCACCGGACAGGCTCATCTCCCCGAAGGCGTGCAGATGGTCATGCCGGGCGACAACGTCGAGATGACCGTCAACCTGATCGCCCCGATCGCCATGGAGGAGGGCCTGCGCTTCGCGATCCGCGAGGGCGGCCGGACCGTTGGCGCCGGGCGCGTCACCAACATCATCAGGTAGGGGGACCATGGCCAAGGGAGACAATCGCCCGGTGATCACGCTCGCCTGCACCGAGTGCAAGCGGCGCAACTACGTCACCGTGAAGAACCGGCTGAACGACCGAGACCGCATCGAGCTCAAGAAGTACTGCCGCTGGGAGCGGCGGCACACGCTCCACCGCGAGACCAGGTAGCGAACCGGGGCCGAGCGGTGGTCAGCCGAGCTGTGGCTCGGCCGTCTCGGTGAGGTCGACGGTCGCCACCTTGCCGTGGCGGATCGCGAGGACGAGCGCCTCCATCTTGGAGTGGACGCGGAGCTTCGTGAGCACGTTCTGCGTGTGCGTCCGAAGCGTGTTCGGGCTCATCCCGAGCGAGTCGGCGATCTCGGTAGGGGTCCGACCGCTCGCCATGGCCGACAGGATCTCGAGCTCGCGCGGGGTGAGCCGGGCCAGTCGACTCTTGACGTCGTCGTCCACGTCCCGGCGGTGGCGGAACCGGCGCTGGGCGACCTCGACCTCGTCGTCGTCGTGGATGGCCTCGCCCCGGTGTGCCCGCCGAACCGTGGACGCGACGTCGACGACCCCCTCGGTCTTGCTGATCAGCCCCGCCGCCCCGGCCTGAACGGCACGAGCGAGCATGTGCTCGTCGTCGGCGCCGGACAGGATCAGGACCGTGGCCTGAGGGTCCGCCTCCTTGATCCTCCGCGTGGCCTCGAGGCCGTTCATCCCCGGCATCGTCACGTCCATCAGCACGACGTCGGGGCAATGACGGCCGGCAGACTCGATCGCGGCGCGGCCGTCCGTAGCCACGTGCACCACGTGCAGATCCTTCTCGCGCTCGAGCGCAACCTCGAGCGCCTCGCCGAACGTGCGCTCGTCGTCGACGATGAGGACCGTGATGGGTGGACGGGCGCCCCCGGCCTTCCCGTTCCCGGTCCCGGCTCCGATCCCGCTACCGGCCATGGGTCCGCCGATCGTAGGGCCGCTGGGGGGTCGAGTCACGCATGCTCGTTGATCCGCTCTCCTTCGAGCCGTCGAACTTGCCGCCTCCCTCGCACGGTGGGAAGGTTCGCAGCGTGCCGGGGCGCTGTGAATCGGTCGCAAGGGAGACGGCCGCCCGTCCGACATCGATGTCGGCCGAACGACGGGGCCGCGGATGCGGTTGAACGCCGAACTCGTCGGCAAGGCGTATCCACCGGTTCGGATCGAGGTCGACCCCGAACGCGTGCGTGCGTTCGCCGGGGCGGTCTCGCATCCGGGCGGCGGAGTGCCGCCGACGTTCGCGACGGTTCCGGAGATCGTCGCCGGGCTCGGCAACGTGGTCCGGGACCCCGACCTCGGCGTCGACATCGCCCGCGTCCTGCACGGCGACCAGGAGTACCGCTGGGAGCGGCCGATCCGGGTGGGGGACACGCTCGTAGCGCACGCGACGATCGACTCGATCCGCGGCAAGGGCGAGACCGAGTTCCTCGCGATCCGGACCGACATCCGCGACGGCTCCGGCGAGCTCGTCGTCCGGGCCCGGAGCACGCTGATCGTCCGGGGCGACCCGTGAGCGTCCGGTTCGAGGAGCTCGCGATCGGGCAGGAGCTTCCGGTCACCGCCCGCGTCGTGACACGGGAGGACGTCGAGGCCTACGCGCGTGCCTCGGGCGACCTCAACCCGTTGCACCGCGAAGAGGAGGTCGCTCGGGCGGCGGGGTTCCCGGGGATCGTGGCACACGGCATGCTCACGATGGGGACGCTCACCTCCGCGCTCGTGGGGTGGCTCGGCGACCCGGAGGCCCTCACCCGGCTGAAGGTCCAGTTCCGCTCGCCGGTGTTCCTCGGCGAGCGGCTCGAGAGCGGCGGCAGCGTTCGGTCGCTCGACCCGCAGACGCGCACCGCGATCGTCGAGGTCTGGGTCCGGCTCGAACGCGACGGCCGGACCGAATGGCCGATCCGGCGGAGCGAGGCCGAGATCCGGCTGGCCTGAGCGGCCGCCGCTACTCGCTCTCGATCGCCCGCTAGCCGCGCTCGTCGCCCTTGCCGAGGCTCGCGAGCGCGTGCATCGCGTCGCCCATGCGGTCGATGACGATCTGGATGTCGTCGTTCTGACGCTGCCCGAGCGACTCGGCCATCCGGTCGATGCGATGCACGAGCACCTCGTTCGAGCGCTCGATCGACTCGGCGAGCGAGGCGAACCGCTGCTCGACCATCTGGATCACCTCCGAGGGGAGGCTCGCCTGGAGCTCCTTCATCGCGCGCAGCACCTGCTTCGTGACCTCCTGGTCGGCGAGGATCTGGTTGGCGATCGCCTCGCTGTCCGAACGCGTGAGCTTGGCGAGCGCCGCGAACCGCCCATCGAGCGCTGAGAACCGCTCGTCCCAGGACGCCATCCGCTCGTTCCACGAGGACAACCGGTCGTCGAGCACGCCGCGGACCTCCGCGCCGTTGCGCTCGATCACGGCCGCGGACTCGTGCAGGCGCGCGAGGACGTCGTCGAAGCGCGCGCCGATCGCCAGGTCCACCGAGGTCGCCGCGCGCTCGCCCACCTGCCCGCTCAGGCGCTCGAACTGGGTCTCGAGCGAGTCCGCCATCCGGATCATGTTCCGGTCTATGACCTCGAGCGTCCGATCGGTCGCGCCGACGAGCCGCTCGTCCAGGATCGCCGCGATCCGCTCGTCGACCTCAGCGGTCCGCCGGACGAGCTCGTCGCGGATCGCCTCCGAGTCCGCCCGCACGAGCTGCGCGAGGCCGGTCACGCGCTGCTCGATCGTCCGGTTGATAGCCAGGGCCGCCGTGCGCGCGGCGTCGAGCACGCTTTCGCGCGTCTCCTCACCCTGCTGACGCGTCGCGCCCACGACCGCGTCGCGCGTCTCCTGGCCCGTCTGCCGCGTCGCGCCGATGACGGCGTCCCGGGATTCGCTGCTCGCCTCCCGGGACTCGATCGTCATCCGGTCTCCGAGCGAGGAGACGAGCTCGTGCAGCGAGGTGGCCGCGATCGCCGTCCGGTCGTACAGGAGCTGGAGCTGTTCGCCGAGTTCCGACATCTGGCGGTCGACGAGCTCGCGGACCCGGTTCGAGACCTCCTCCTCGCGGTGGGTGAACTCCTCGACGCTCGAGTCGGCGTTGCCGGCGAGCTGCCCCATCGCCGTCACGCCCTGCTGGACGTAGGCCTCCATCGCCTGGGAGATCCGTGCGGTCTCGCGGGTGACGAGCTCGCCGTGCTCCCGGATCTGCTCCTGGACCGTCTCGACGATCACCTGGTCGCGGTCGGCGAGCGTTCGGAAGGCGGTCGCCACCTGTCGCGTGACCTCGTCGAGCTGCGCCCGCAGCTGTCCGACCCCAAGCGGGGAGGTGGGCGCGTCGGCGAGCGCCTCCGCGCTGCGTTCGATCTGCTCGCGGGCGGCTCGGATCGACTCCGCCAGCAGGTTCATCGTGTCCTCGAGGCGGCCGGTCCGAGCGGCGAGCGCCTGGAACCGCTCGTCCGAGTGAGCGATCAGGCCTCGGATCGCCTGGTCTCGCGAGAGCTCCTGCAGGATCGAGGAGCCGACGGCGTCCCGGTCTCCGCCGGCGGTCCGCCAGACCTCGGCGGCGATGTCGTGCATCAGGGTGTTCGCGGCGTGCTGGATCGAACGCAGCCCCTCGTCGAGCTGCTCCTGGATCATCTCCTGGTACGAGGCGATGACGGCCTCTGCCCGCTCGGCGGCCGAGGGCGGCAGCCCGGGGGGTTGCGCCGGTGACTCGGGCCGGCTCCCGAACAGGCTGCGTCGCCTCCCCCGCTCAGCGGGCGGGGGGGAAGGCTCCCGCTGGTGCATGTGTGCGCTCGCATTCCGGGGCCGGCGCGGCGCGTCCGCAAGAGTGTAGGAGAGGGCCGACGCAACATCACGCACCTCTCGTGCGTGATTTTTCGGTTCCCGGAGGGCGGTTCGGCGTCAGAGAGGGCCGCACAGAGGTCCACCTTTGCCGCCCCTTCGGGGCCGCCCTATACTTGGCACCCGAGTCCCCGCCTTCCGGCTGGAGACGTTCCACGGAGGGGCGTAGCTCAACCTGGTAGAGCACCGGTCTCCAAAACCGGCGGTTGGGGGTTCGAATCCCTCCGCCCCTGCAAGGGAGCAGCGATGAACAGGCAGATGAAGCGGGCGCAGCGCCGCCAGGGTACCCAGGTCGAACGTGCCCAGGCCTCGGCCGCAGCGCGCCGGGCCCAGCTCCAGCAGAAGAAGGAGCGCACGGGGGCTCGGCAGTTCCTGAAGGAGGTCCGGCAGGAGCTCCGGAAGGTCATCTGGCCCACCAAGCAGGAGCTGGTGACCTACACGATCGTCGTGCTCGTCACGGTCGTGGTGATGACGTCGTACGTCTTCGGGCTCGACGTCGTCTTCTCCAGGTTCGTCCTCGACGTGTTCACGAGCTGAGGCACACCTCATGAGCGGATCCCCGGTCGACCCATCGGAAGAAGCCGTCCCCGAAGGCACCCCGGCCACGCCGGACGAGGAGCCGAAGAAGGACGCCGACGACCCGCGCGAGCGGGTGGTCGAGGCGTTCGAGGAGGCCGCCGAGCGTGAGGCCGTCGCAGACGCCGCGATCGAGGAGGCGCTGGAAGAGACCGTGGCCGAGGCGATCGAGGACGCGGAGTCCGTCGAGGTCGCGTCGGACGCCGCGATCCAGGAGTCGTACGAGGAGAAGGTCGAGGAGGCGGTCGAGTCGGGGCTCGAGGGCGCCGCGCTCGAGCACGCCGTCGCGCAGGCCGCCGCGGACGCGGACGTTCAGGAAGCGATCGCGGACGAGGCGATCGTCGAGGCGCTCGAGGAGACCGTGGTCGAGGCCGTCCAGGACGCGAGGTCGGTCGAGGAGATGAGCGACGCCGCGATCGTCGGCGAGCTCGCAGATGAGGTGGAGGGCATCGCGGCCGAGGTCGAGGCCGAAGAGGCCAAGCAGACACGGGCGACCGAGGCCGATACCAAGGAGCCTGGTACCACCGAGGCCGAGGCGATCGAACCCGAGCCGCAGGCCGAGGCGATCGAACCCCAGCCCGAAGCCGATGAGCCGGCCGAGACGTTCGATGCCGGGAGCGACCCGTTCCGCGGACCCGGTGACTGGTACGTGGTGCATACGTATGCCGGGTACGAGAACAAGGTGAAGACCAACCTCGAGTCGCGGATCCACACGATGCAGATGGAGGACAAGATCTTCGACGTCCACATCCCCATGGAGGACGTCATGGAGATCAAGAGCGGCAAGAAGCAGGTCGTGCAGCGCAAGGTGTTCCCCGGCTACCTGCTGGTGAAGATGGTGTACGACAACGACTCCTGGTACGTCGTGCGCAACACGCCCGGGGTGACGGGGTTCGTCGCCGCCGGGACCGGGAGCAAGCCGACGCCGCTCTCTCGCCGCGAGGTCGAGAAGATCCTCGCGGTCAAGAAGGAAGAGGTGAAGCCTACGTTCCGCCTCGGGTTCGAGGAGAACGACGTGGTGCGGATCATCTCGGGGCCGTTCGCGGACTTCAACGGGACGATCAGCGAGATCAACCTCGACCAGAGCAAGCTCAAGGTGCTCGTCAACATCTTCGACCGGGAGACCCCGGTCGAGCTGTCCTTCGACCAAGTGGCGAAGGTCTAGCCCCTCCTACCCTTCGGTTGCCCGGGCTGCTTTGGTCCGATCCGGTACGGCCGCATCATCTCGTTGTCCTCGTGCTCGACGATGTGGCAGTGCCAGACATACTGCCCGGCGTTGTCGAACCGCATGCGAACGCGCGTCACCTGCCCCGGATACGCGATCACGGTGTCCTTGAACCCGCTCTCCCACGGCTCGGGTGGCTGCGGTACCGAGCCCGGCGCGAGTTGGACGGTCCCACCCTCCTCCTCGGGCCCCTCCTCCGCCTCCTCGACCAGGATGTCCTGTCGATCGACCACCTGGAAGAAGGTCTCGTGGACATGGATCGGGTGGGCGTCGGCGGTCGCGTTGTAGAACTCCCAGACCTCGGTGGCTCCGACGTTCGGGTTCTCCGTGACCTTGTCCTGCCACCTGAGGGAGGTCCACGAACCATCATCCGCCACCGTGCCGAGGCGGGTCTCAACCGGGGCATCCTCGACGAACGCCGACATCTGTTCCAGCAGGGCGAGCTTCCGTGGGGTGCCGCCGGTGATCGCAGTGATCGCCGGCAGTCCCAGGAACTGCGGCGGAGTCGTTGGATCCGGGACGCTCGCCGGGACGACCCGGAACTGCATGATCTGACCGGTCGTGCCGGCGTCGGCCGGATCGAAGTCCGCGCCGGGGATGCCCCCGCCGAACGGCTCGTCCGGCCCGACGTTCGTCAACACGTGGGCACCCACCGGCACGTTCGCGAAGTCGACGATGAGGTCGGCTCGCTCGGCTGGTCCCATGAGGAGGCGGTTGCCGTTCGTCGTCGTCAGGTTCACGGCTGTCGCGAGGAACCCGCCCTCGTTCCCGATCTGCCACACCTCGACACCCGGGATCTGATTGAAGTCCAGGATCAGGAAGCGGGAGTCACAGCCGTCCAGGACCCGGAACCGATACCGACGCTGCTCGACGTCCAGGAACGGCCACGTGTTGCCGTTCACCATCAGGAAGTTGCCGAAGAACTCGGGGTTCCAGATCGGCGAGATGTCGGTGTCGGGGATGTAAGGACCGAAGACCTCGTCGAAGAACGCCCGCGTGTCCGGGTAGAAGAGCGAGCCGTCGTCGTCGAACGACCGATCTTGGATCGCGAGGGGGATCTCGTAGTACTTCGTCCCCGGCGGATCGTCGAGAGCAGGAGCCGGTCCCGGGAGCACGGCCGCTACGCCCGCCCGGGTGTCGTTGACGACGTCGTCGGGTCCACCCCGGACGATGTAGAAGCCGGCGGGACCGGCGTACACGTTCAGCCTCGTCATCCCGAGCGTGTGATCGTGGTACCAGATCGTCGCGGCGCGGTGGTCGTTCGGGTACTGGAACGTCGCGGTCCCGGGGGCCCATCCGATGTTGAACTTCTTAGCAGCCTTCGCCCTGAAGAAGTCGTACCAGGTGCCCTTCTTCGCGTAGCCGGGAGGGATGTTGTTGGCGGCAGGGAGGTACCACGCCTCGGCGTACCCGTCGCTCTCGTCACCGACGCCGGCCGCGCCGTGGACGTGGGTCACGATCGGCACCGGGCCGGTGTACGGACCCGGGGTCTCATCGAACATGGGGCGGTGGTCCCGGTGCTGCGGGCCGCCTGGCGGGTTCGCCCAATGAAGGGTCGGGTCGACCGGCAGGAGATGGGGCAGATACCCTCCGCTCGCGTCCACGAGCTGGTTGATCCACTTGACCCGGACGGGCCTGCCGTGCGTCGCCTCGATCGTGAGCGAGGGGGCGTTGAAGATCGAAGGGGTGCCCCGCACCGGGCCGTAGCCCCACACGGTGGTCCTCGGTAGACCGCTCGGCAGGATCCGTTGCTCGAACTGCCGCATCGCGATCTCGTAGTAGTCGATCCCCTGACCGCTCTTTCCGGTGATCGTCCCCGCGCGCGGCATCGCCGGCGGGATCAGCAGCGGGGTCACGAACTTGTCCACGTCGAGCGGATCGAGGCTGCCGCCCGGGATCGCCGCCCAAACACGGTCGCCTCGGAACGTGCGACCGCCCAGGACGACGAAGGCGCCACCGGCGACCAGCGAGCTCTTGAGGAACGTCCGTCGTGTCAGCATGCCGAGCCCCTTCCATCGTCCAGGTCTCGAGCGCGGGCAGCCCGTCGACATCTCTGGGCCCGATCGTCACATGACGGTCGGAAGGGGGAAGGGGACCTTCGGCCTGCTGTAGGCGGTCCGGGGGACCTCATCCCGCCTGCCGCGAACCGTAGAGGCCTCGGGCAACCTTGTCCAACCGGTTGGCGGTCGCCCGGGCGCCGTCTAGCATCGTGGGGTTCCCGGTCCCGGGAGCGAGGATCCGTACGACGCGGGAGGCCGTTCGCGGCCGCTTGGACCGCAGGAGGTGGAACGAACAGATGGCGAAGAAGAAGACGCTCGCCGTCGTCAAGCTCCAGATCCGCGCCGGACAGGCGACCCCCGCACCCCCAGTGGGTACCGCGCTGGGTCAGCACGGCGTGAACATCATGGAGTTCTGCCGGCAGTACAACGAGCAGACGCAGCAGCAGGCGGGACAGGTGATCCCCGCCGAGCTCACGATCTACGAGGATCGTTCGTTCTCGTTCATCACCAAGCAGCCGCCGGCTGCGGAGCTGATCAAGCAGGCTGCGGGGCTCGAGAAGGGCTCCGGCGAGCCGAACCGCGAGAAGGTCGGCAGGCTCACCGAGGACCAGCTCCGTCGGATAGCCGAGCAGAAGATGGCGGACCTGAACGCCAACGACGTCGACGGCGCCATGAAGATCGTGGCCGGCACCGCACGCAGCATGGGCGTGGAGGTGGTCGCGTGAGCGGCCGCGGCAAGCGTTACACGCAGGCGGCCGCCGCGTTCGAGGAGGACCGGGAGTACACGCCCGGCGACGCGATCAAGGCGCTGAAGGGGTTCCCGGACGCGAAGTTCGACGAGACGGTCGAGCTCGCGTTCCGCCTCGGCGTCGACCCGCGCAAGGCCGACCAGCTCGTCCGCGGCACGGTCTCGTTGCCGAACGGCACGGGCAAGTCGGTGCGCGTCGCGGTGTTCGCGCAGGGCCCCAAGGCGACCGAGGCCAAGGAGGCCGGCGCCGACGTGGTCGGGGGCGAGGAGCTCGTCGAGCAGGTGATCGGCGGCGCGATCGACTTCGAGGCCGCCGTCGCGACGCCGGACATGATGGCCGCGGTCGGCAAGGCGGGGCGGGTGCTCGGCCCGCGGGGCCTGATGCCCAACCCGAAGACCGGGACCGTGACGAACGACATCGGCAAGGCCGTGCAGGACATCAAGGGCGGGAAGATCGAGTACAAGACCGACCGCACGGGCAACGTCCACGCGATCATCGGAAAGAAGTCGTTCTCCGAGCAGCAGCTGTTCGAGAACTACCTGACGGTCGTCGATGAGATCCTGCGCGCGCGGCCGTCCGCGGCCAAGGGCAAGTACGTGAAGACCCTGACGATCGCCACGACGATGGGCCCCGGGATCCCGATCGACACGAACCGGATCAAGGGGACGGCGGAGGCCGCGGCGACGGCGTAGCCCGCCGGCCTCGGCGGCCGAACTCGGCGTCCGTGCGAACATGAGCGCCGTGCGCGACACGCTGCCCGACCGCGGGGAGACGACCGAGCCCGACGAAACGAGCGTTGCGGCGGGCGCGCCCTCGCGTTCGCGCTGGCCGCTCGTAGCCGTCGGCGCCGTGATCCTGTTCAACCTCGTCGTGCTCCGGGCCGAGGCGCGGCCCGTCGACAACCTGAACGACGCCACGATCCACCGCTCGATGGTCGCGTGGGCGAACGACCGGATCGAGGACGGACACCTGCCGCTCGACGGGTGGTACCCGGACCTGTCCCTCGGCTCGTCGCGGTTCCACCACTACCAGAGCCTCCCGCACGTCCTTGGCGGCTCCCTCGCCGTCGTGACGGGGCCCGACCTCGCCGTCTCGTGGACGCTGTACCTCGGGATGGCGCTCTGGCCCATCGCGGTGTACGCCGGCGGGCGGCTGCTCGGATGGGGCCCGCGGGTCTCCGCGATCGCCGCGGTCTGTTCGCCGCTGCTCGCGAGCCAGGCGACCCTCGGCTATGAGTGGGGGAGCTACGCGTGGCGCGGGTATGGGACGTGGGCGCAGCTGTGGGGGATGTGGCTGCTCCCGTTCGCCTGGGGGCTCTCGTGGCGTTCGGTGTCACAGGGGCGGTCGTACTGGCTGTCCGCGCTCGTCCTCGCGCTCGCGGTGGCGTGTCACCTGCTGACCGGCTACCTCGCCCTGCTGTCGCTCGGGGTGTTCGTCGTCGTCAAGTGGCGGGGGATCCTGAAGAGGTTCGGCCGGGCGGCGCTCGTCGGGTTCGGCAGTCTCCTCGTGGGCGCGTGGGTGATCGTGCCGCTCGTCGCCGACCGCGTCTGGACCGTGAACGACGAGTTCTCGCGGGGGAAGGTCTTCTACGACTCGTTCGGCGCGAAGCAGATCATGACCTGGTTCGCGAGCGGCGAGCTGTTCGACCGCGGGCGGCTGCCGATGGTCACGATCCTCGTCGCGGCCGGCATCGTCACGGCCGCCTGGAGGTTCCGGCGCGATGAACGCGCCCGCGTGTTGCTCGGCCTGTTCGTGCTTTCGTTGCTGCTGTTCTTCGGCAGGACCACGTGGGGGTCGCTGCTCCGGGTGCTACCGGGTTCCGGCGACCTGTTCCTGCGCCGCTTCATCTCCGGCGTCCATCTCGCCGGGCTGTACCTCGCCGGCGTGGGCGCCGTCCGCTTGGGTCAGGTCGCGCTCGGCTGGCTGCGGCGGATCCGGCCGATCCGCGCGACGCCGGCGGCGGCCTGGGTCATCGCGGTGTGCGTCGCGGTCGCGTTCCTCGCGCCGGCGTTCGGCGAACGCGCGGCGTGGGCGAACACCGGGGGGCGATGGATCCGGGAACAGGCGGCCGCCGACGCCACCGACGGCGCCAACGTTTCGGAGCTGATCTCGATCGCGCAGGCGCGAGGTCCCGGGAGGTTCTACGGCGGGCTTCGTTCGAACTGGGGCCCGCGGTACGTCGTGGGGCAGGTCCCGATGTACGCGGTGCTCCTCAACCACAGCGTCGAACACGTCGGGTTCACGCGGCCGACCTGGTCGCTCTCATCGCCGGTCGAGTTCCGATTCAACGACCAGAACGTCGCGCACTACGACCTGTTCGCGGTGCGCTACACGATCCTGGAAGAGGATCGCTCGCCGCCGGCGGGGGCCGAACGGATCGCGCAGCGCGGCCGGCACGTGCTGTGGGAGGTCCCGAGCGCCGACTACGTCGACCTCGTGGACGTCCTGCCCCCGATCGAGGCGGAGCGGACGAACCTCGGCCTCGTCGTCGCCGACTGGATGCGTTCGGAGCAGGTGAGCCTCGGGCTGCATCCGGGGATCGCCTTCGAGGGCCATCCCGCGCCCGAGCCGACGATCGCCGCCGACGAGCGCCCCGAGGAGCCGCCGGGGACGGTGGTCGACGAGGAGGTGGACCTCCGCGACGGGTTCGCCCGCGCGACGGTTGTAGCCGACCGGCCGTCGTTCGTGATGCTGAAGACGTCGTTCGACCCGCGCTGGCAGGTCACGGTGGACGGCATCCCCGTGGACCCCGAGATGATCGCGCCCAGCTTCGTGGGTCGACGCGTTCCTCCCGGTGAGCACGTGGTGACGTTCCGGTACGAGCCCTTCCCACGGTACGACGTGCTCCTCTTCCTCGGTATCGCCACTCTCGTGGCGCTGGCGATCTTGCCTCGGCGCCGGGCTCGACCGCGAAGTCCGGCGCGCGAAGGATCGTCAGGGTCCGGTGGCGCCGACCCAGACCACCAGCTCGTCGGGGATCCGTAACTCGAGCGACAGGTCGAGCCCGACCGCGGTCGCGAGCTCGGGCGCGTCCCTCCCTCGCCTCTCCGCTGTCGCTGTGTCAACCGCGAGACCGGCGATGTTCGGATCGTTCATCGGGCCGGCGACTGCGTGGCGGCGAGTACCTGAAGAGATGGAACGTACGTGGTCGACGGGTGCGCCCAGGGACCCACCGGTCCCGCGGGGTCATCGACGAGCGTTCCGGGACCTCGGGGTCCGCAAGGTCCCGTTGGCCCCCAGGGTCCAGAGGGTGATCCGGGTCCCGCTGGCGCGGATGGTGCCGTCGGTCCCCAGGGTCCCGTCGGTCCTGCCGGTCCTCAAGGTCCCGACGGTCCTGGGGTCCAGAGGGTGATCCGGGTTCGCAAGGACCCGCCGGCCCCGAGGGTCCCGAGGGCCCCGCCGGCCCCGAGGGCCCCGCCTGCCCACAAGGCCCCGCCGGCCCACAAGGCCCCGCCGGCCCACAAGGCCCCGCGGGCGGCGTTACCGGCTGGGAGCGCGTATCAGCCTCTAGTGCGACAGACGGCGCCAAATACCAAGACGAGTCTCGGTCAATTGCTCGGGTGGCAAGAAGCTTCTCGGCGGAGGAGGACTCACCTCCGACGCGAGCGTCCACATCTACGCGAGCTACCCACTGGACGACGACACCTGGGCGGTGAGCGCGAGCGAGACCGGCTCGAACCCCACCTGGACCTGACGGCCTGGGCAATCTGCGCCTCCGTCTGAGAGGCGCGTACCTCCCGGCCTGAGCTGTTGTCGGGCCTGGAGTCCGTCCGTATCCTTGTTCCTCGCCGCAGACAGCAGGGGTGCGTGAGCGCGTAATCCCTCCGGGGTACCTGCCGAGGCCCGAAGACTCGCGACCAGGCGCGTCTCCGCTGTCTGCGGAGGCGCGTTGTTTCGTTCCATGAGGCATGGAGGCCAGGTGCCGAACGCACAGAAGATCGAGAAGGTCGCGGCGCTGAAGGAGCGGATCCAGAGCTCCGAGGGGCTGCTGCTCGCCGAGTATCGGGGACTGTCGGTCCACGACGCCACCGAGCTCCGGCGCTCGCTCTCGGACCACGCGCGCTTCGCGATCGTGAAGAACACGCTGTTCGAGCGTGCGGCCGCCGACGCAGGCGTGGCCGAGCTGCGGGAGCTCCTGGACGGCCCCACCGCGGTGGCCTTCGTCCAGGACGACGTCGTCGCGACCGCGAAGAAGGTGGTCGACGCCGCGAAGAAGTTCCCCGCGCTCGTGATCAAGGGCGGTTTCCTGGACGGCAAGATCCTCTCGGCCGCCGAGGCGCAGGCGCTCGCGGCCCTCGACTCGCGCGAGGTCATGCTCTCGAAGATCGCGGGCATGCTGAAGTCGGAGATGAGCCGCGCGGCCTCGATGTTCCAGACGCTGCAGGGGCGCTTCGCGGGCCTGCTCGAGGCCTACAAGGAGAAGCTGCCGGGTGCCGAGGAGCCCGCCGAGGCCCCCGAGGAGCCTGCCGCGGAAGCATCCGAGGAGCCGGCGGCCGAAGCCCAGGAACCGGCCACCGAAGCCGCCGACGAGCCGGCGGCAGAGTCGACCGACGAGCCGGCGGCCGACACCGAGGCGGGTTCCGCCGAGGAGGCATCGATCGACGAGCCGGAGTCCGAGCAACTGAACGAACCGAAGAGCGAGGAGGGGTAAGGGATGGCCACGAAGAAGCTGGCTGCCGACGACCTGCTGGAGCAGTTCAAGGAGATGACGCTGCTCGAGCTCTCGGACTTCATCAAGAAGTTCGAGGAGACCTTCGACGTGCAGGCCGCCGCCGCCACGCCGATGATGATGGCTGCGCCCGGCGCCGGGGGCGCCGCGCCCGGCGAGGAGGCCGAGGAGCAGACGGAGTTCGACGTCATCCTCACCGGCGCGGGAGAGAAGAAGATCCAGGTGATCAAGGAGGTCCGTGCCCTCACCAGCCTCGGCCTGAAGGAGGCCAAGGACCTGGTGGACTCGGCGCCGAAGCCGGTGCTCGAGAAGGTGAACAAGGAGTCGGCGGACCAGGCCAAGGAGCAGCTCGAGGGTGCCGGCGCGAGCATCGAGGTGAAGTAGGCCGTTCGGCCGAACGCCGAGCGGAGCTCCGGTGCCCCGCTCCGTACGTTGCGCGGCCGACGCGGGGAACGCTAGATTCCTTCGCGGACAACCGGGCGAAGGACCCACTTCTCCGCGCGGCAGAACCGGGGGGTTCGAGGGGCGAAGGGTCCCTCGTGAGTGTGACAGGGGGGAATGAACGATGACGATGGACGGTGAACGCACGTTCGGGCAACGCCTTCGGGCGACCAGGGTGAACGCGGGGTACTCCCAGTCGGATCTCGAGGAGATCTCGGGGATCCCGAAGGCGCGCCTCTCCCGATACGAGAACGGGCATGTGGCGCCCTCGATCCAGACGCTCGAGCGCCTGGCACGCGCGCTCAACGTCTCCGAGGCGTCCTTGCTCGGCGACGACCGCGCGCTCATGGAGGAGTTCTTCAAGGTCCTCACCACCCGTGGGGTCCGCATCGGATCCAGTGAGCAGGCGGTCGCGCTCGGGAGCGCGGTGGCCGACATCGCGCGGGCGCTCGGGATGGTCGAGGAGCCGGAGGCCGCACCAACGGCGGGCGGTCCGGCAACCGAGAGCCTGACAGCGGCCGCTCAGGGCCCGGTGTGGCCGAACGTTTCCTGACGCGCCGGCGCATCCCCTGGCACACCCATCGCGGCGTCGGGCGGCGGAGCCTGGATATCCGCCGAACATCGGGTTGACCTCCGCTCCCGCTGGGGGTAACCTTCGCCCGGTTTCGACCGGGACCCCACCCGGGGGTTGACGCTGCGCGCTCGCGCATCTATACTGCTCGTTTGCCGTGCCGCGTCCCGCATGCCCTGTTTCCAGACGTGCCTGTCACCCTAGGGGGGATCGTTCTTGCCTGACTCGCTCGTCCCTGTCCGTGACCGTGTCAGTTTCGCAAAGCTCGACGAGGCCCTTCCGCTCCCGGACCTCGTCGGTATCCAGCGGGTGTCATTCGACGCACTGCTGGCAGATGGGCTGAGGGAGGTCCTCGAAGAGGTCTCGCCCATCGAGGACTTCACCGAGCAGTTCCAACTTCATTTCGGCAAGCACACCTTCAAGGAGCAGAAGTTCACCGAGGAGGAGTGCAAGGACAAGGACGCCACGTTCTCCTCGCCGCTGTTCGTCGAGGCGATGTTCGTCAACAAGACGACCGGCGAGATCAAGGAGCAGGAGGTCTTCATGGGGGACTTCCCCATGATGACTGAGCGCGGCACCTTCATCATCAACGGGACCGAGCGGGTCGTGGTCTCCCAGCTGGTCCGTTCGCCCGGGGTCTACTTCAGCAAGGACATCGACAAGACCACCGACAAGGACGTCTTCGTCGCCAAGATCATCCCGAGCCGGGGCGCCTGGCTCGAGTTCGACGTCGACAAGAAGGACACGGTCGGCGTCCGCATCGACCGCAAGCGCCGGCAGAACGTGACCGTGCTGCTGAAGGCGCTCGGATGGTCGGCCGAGGAGATCCTCGAGCTGTTCGACCACGCGCCGAGCATCCAGAACACGCTCGAGAAGGATCACGGGATCGACACGCCCGAGGCCGCGCTCGAGGACATCTACCGCAAGCTGCGCCCGGGCGAGCCGCCCACGGCCGAGTCCGCCCGGACGCTGCTCGAGAACCTGTTCTTCAACCCCAAGCGCTACGACCTCGCCCGGGTCGGCCGGCACAAGGTCAACAAGAAGCTGGAGGCCGCCAAGGGCGTGCTCCAGTCGCAGCTCCGGGCGCGGGCCAAGCAGCTCGCCGAGCTCGACAACCCCGATAAGAAGGGGTGGGACCAGCCTCGCTATCGCATCTGGTCTGAGCTGCAGAAGGAGGAGCAGGGCGAGGGCGGGCCGAAGTACAAGGGCATCCTCACCTACGAGGACATCCTTCGGACCGTCGCCTACCTCGTGAAGCTGCATGCGGGCGAGGAGGGCTACGAGCCCGACGACATCGACCACTTCGGCAACCGGCGCCTGCGCTCGGTCGGCGAGCTGATCCAGAACCAGATCCGGATCGGCCTGTCGCGGATGGAGCGTGTGGTCCGCGAGCGGATGACCACCCAAGACGTCGAGGCGATCACGCCCCAGACGCTGATCAACATCCGCCCGGTGGTCGCGAGCATCAAGGAGTTCTTCGGGACCAGCCAGCTGTCGCAGTTCATGGACCAGACCAACCCGCTCGCCGGGCTGACCCACAAGCGGCGCCTGTCGGCGCTCGGGCCGGGTGGGCTGTCGCGCGAGCGCGCGGGGTTCGAGGTCCGCGACGTCCACCCGAGCCACTACGGCCGGATGTGCCCGATCGAGACGCCGGAGGGTCCGAACATCGGACTCATCGGGACGATGTCCACCTACGGACGGATCAACCAGTTCGGATTCATCGAGACCCCGTACCGGCGCGTCACCGGCGGCAAGGTCACGGACAAGGTCGACTACCTCTCGGCCGACGAGGAGGACCGGCACGTCATCGCGCAGGCGAACGAGCCGCTGAACGACGACGGGAGCTTCGCCAACCCGACGGTCCTGGTCCGCCGCAAGGGCAGTGAGGTCGACTCGGTCGCCGCGGACGAGGTCGACTACATGGACGTCTCGCCGAAGCAGATCATCTCGGTGGCGGCGGCGCTGATCCCGTTCCTCGAGCACGACGACGCCAACCGCGCCCTCATGGGGGCCAACATGCAGCGCCAGGCGGTCCCCCTGCTGCGGGCCGAGGCGCCGATCGTCGGGACCGGCGTCGAGTTCCGCGCGGCGGTCGACGCCGGCGACGTCGTGCTCGCCGAGGATGCGGGCGTGGTCGAGGACGTCTCGGCCGACGACATCGTGGTGCGCGAGCGCACGGGCTCGATGCGGACCTACAAGCTCCAGAAGTTCCGCCGGTCCAACCAGGGAACGTCGCTCAACCAGCGGCCGCTCGTGGCCGAGGGCGACCGGATCGTCCGCAACCAGGTGATCGCGGACGGCCCGTCGACGGAGTCGGGCGAGCTCGCGCTCGGCCGCAACCTCGTCGTCGCCTATATGCCCTGGGAGGGCCACAACTACGAGGACGCGATCATCATCTCCGAGCGCCTCGTCAAGGACGACGTCCTCACCTCGATCCACATCGAGGAGCACGAGGTCGACGCCCGCGACACCAAGCTCGGCGCCGAGGAGATCACGCGTGACATCCCCAACGTCTCCGAGGAGATCCTGAAGGACCTCGACGAGCGGGGGATCGTCCGCATCGGCGCCGAGGTCAACCCCGGCGACTACCTCGTCGGCAAGGTCACGCCCAAGGGCGAGACCGAGCTCACGCCCGAGGAGCGCCTGTTGCGTGCGATCTTCGGCGAGAAGGCCCGCGAGGTGCGCGACACCTCGCTCAAGGTCCCGCACGGCGAGAGCGGCAAGGTGATCGGCGTCCGCGTGTTCACGCGCGAGGAGGGCGACGAGCTGCCGCCCGGCGTCAACCAGCTGGTCCGCGTCTACGTTGCCCAGAAGCGGAAGATCTCCGACGGCGACAAGCTCGCCGGCCGCCACGGCAACAAGGGCGTGATCTCCACGATCCTGCCCGAGGAGGACATGCCGTTCCTCGCGGACGGGACCCCGGTCGACATCATCCTGAACCCGCTCGGCGTCCCGTCCCGGATGAACCTCGGGCAGGTGCTCGAGGCGCACCTCGGGTGGGCCGGCCTGGTCGGGTTCCGCAAGGACGGCGTGGACCACGAGGGGCCGGTGCACGTCTCGACCCCGGTGTTCGACGGCGCCCGCGAGCACGAGATCCTCGAGGCGATCCGCAGCGCGCATCCCAACAAGGACGGCGTGCGCTTGGTCGACGAGGTCGGCAAGGCCGTGCTCTACGACGGCCGCAACGGCGAGCCGTACGAGGAGCCCGTGACCGTCGGCGTGGCCTACATCCTGAAGCTGCTGCACCTGGTCGACGACAAGATCCACGCGCGGTCGACGGGGCCGTATTCGATGATCACGCAGCAGCCGCTCGGCGGGAAGGCGCAGTTCGGCGGGCAGCGGTTCGGCGAGATGGAGGTGTGGGCGCTCGAGGCCTACGGCGCGGCGTACGCGCTCCAGGAGCTGCTCACGATCAAGTCCGACGACGTGCTCGGCCGCGTGAAGGTGTACGAGGCGATCGTGAAGGGCGAGAACATCCCGGAGCCCGGGATCCCCGAGTCCTTCAAGGTCCTCATCAAGGAGATGCAGTCGCTCTGCCTGAACGTCGAGGTGCGTTCCGCCGAGGGCGAGGAGATCGAGCTCAAGGAGACCGACGAGGACGTGTTCCGCGCGGCCGAGGAGCTGGGGATCGACCTGTCCCGGCGCGAGCCGGCGGGAGCGGACTACGACTAGTGCAACGGGAACACGGAAGCGTTGAACAGGGTGCAGGGGCGAGACCGGCGAGGAGGCCCTCTACGTGCTTGATGTGAACTACTTCGACGAGATCCGGATCGGCCTGGCCACCGCGGACCAGATCCGCGCGTGGTCCAACGGCGAGGTCAAGAAGCCCGAGACGATCAACTACCGGACCCTCAAGCCGGAGAAAGACGGGCTGTTCTGCGAGCGGATCTTCGGGCCGACGCGGGACTGGGAGTGCCACTGCGGCAAGTACAAGCGCGTGCGCTTCAAGGGCATCATCTGCGAACGCTGCGGCGTCGAGATCACCCGCAGCAAGGTCCGCCGCGACCGGATGGGCCACATCGAGCTCGCCGCCCCGGTCACCCACATCTGGTACTTCAAGGGCGTCCCGAGCCGCCTCGGCTACCTGCTCGACATCGCGCCGAAGGACCTCGAGCGGATCATCTACTTCGCCGCCTACGTCATCACGCGCGTGGAGGACGACCGTCGCCACAAGGAGCTCCCCGAGATCGAGAATGAGATCGACGAGGAGAAGCGGCAGCTCGAGGCCGAGCGCGACGACGAGATCAAGCAGCGCCTCACCGAGCTCGAGGACCGGCTCCGCGAGCTCGAGGGCGAGGGCGCCAAGGGCTCGCAGCTCTCGGCAGCCCGCCGCGAGGCACAGCGCGACGTCGACCGCATCACCGAGGCGACCAAGCGCGAGACCGACCACCTCGACGAGGTGCTCACCGCGTTCAAGGGCCTGTCGGTCAAGCAGCTCGTGGCCGACGACGCCGTCTACCGGTCGCTGCGCGAGCGCTTCGGCGACTACTTCGACGGCGGCATGGGCGCGGAGGCGATCAAGCGCCTGCTCCAGGACCTCAAGCTCGAGGAGGAAGCCGACTCGCTCCGCGAGCAGATCGCGACCGGCAAGGGCACGCGCCGCCTGAAGGCGATCAAGCGGCTCAAGGTCGTTTCCAACTTCACCGAAGACCGCAACTCGCCCATGGGCATGGTGCTCGACGCCGTGCCCGTGATCCCGCCCGACCTGCGCCCGATGGTGCAGCTCGACGGCGGACGGTTCGCCACCTCGGACCTCAACGACCTCTACCGCCGCGTGATCAACCGGAACAACCGGCTGAAGCGGCTGCTCGACCTGCAGGCGCCCGAGATCATCGTGAACAACGAGAAGCGGATGCTCCAGGAGGCCGTCGACGCGCTGTTCGACAACGGCCGCCGCGGCCGCCCGGTCACCGGGCCGGGCAACCGTCCGCTGAAGTCGCTGTCCGACATGCTCAAGGGCAAGCAGGGGCGGTTCCGCCAGAACCTGCTCGGCAAGCGCGTCGACTACTCGGGCCGCTCGGTGATCGTGGTCGGCCCCGAGCTCCGCCTGCACCAGTGCGGCCTGCCCAAGCAGATGGCGCTCGAGCTGTTCAAGCCGTTCGTGATGAAGCGGCTCGTGGACCAGGCGCTGGCGCAGAACATCAAGAGCGCCAAGCGCATGGTCGAGCGCGCCCGCCCGCAGGTCTGGGACGTGCTCGAGGAGGTCATCAAGGAGCACCCGGTCCTGCTGAACCG
>DASUQI010000014.1:0-40803 GCA_036280655.1 Actinomycetota bacterium | reverse complement strand
GACCTTCCCCCCGCGCAGGCCCTCCCACAACCGCTCGCGGTTCGCCGCCTCGCGGATCGGCGGGGCGCACTTGAACGCGGCCGCGCCGTCGGGGATCTCCTCGGCCGCGAACGTGAGGTAGTGCGGGCACGTCTCGGCGGTCACGGCGCCGCCCACGAGATCGAGACACCCCACCGCGGACACGTGCAGGACGTGCGTCCGGCAGCCTGTGTCGGCGCTCGCCTCCACGGCCTCGGCGACGGCCCGCTCCTCCGCGTCGGGCGGCCGCGAGGCGAGGTAGGTCCCGTACGCGTTCGGATCGCCGGGGGGAGCCGCTACCAGCTCCTCGGGCACCTCAGCGTGGACGATCAGCAGCCCGTCGAACGCGGCGATCTCCTCCATCGCGCGCCGGAGCTGTTCGAGACGCAGGGAGCCGAACTCGTCGACGCCCGAGGGGCACAGGAACGCCTTGAACCCGAACACCCCGGCCTCGTGGAGCTCCGCGAGCCGGCCGAGGTTCTCGGGGACGGCGCCTCCCCAGAAGCCGACGTCGACGTGGGCCTTCCCATCCGCCGCCGCGCGCTTCTCGTCGAGCGCGTCGACCGTCGTCGTCGGCGGGATGCTGTTGAGGGGCATGTCGACGATCGTCGTCACGCCGCCGGCGGCCGCCGCGCGGGTCGCGGTCTCGAACCCCTCCCACTCGGTCCGTCCCGGCTCGTTCACGTGGACGTGCGTGTCGACGAGCCCGGGGAGCATCACGAGGTCGCCCGCGTCGGCGACCTCGGAACCTTCGGGGACGTCGTCGAACGCCCCCACGCGCTCGATCGTCCCGTCGACGACGTGGATCGACGCCGCCCGCTCTCCCTGGGGCGTGACGACCCGGCGTCCCCGGATCACGAGGTCGGCTCCGTGCACGGCGGCATCGTGGCACGGCCTCGAACGCCTACGCTAACCGCGTGAGGACCGTGCTCCGCGGGGCCAGGTGGCCGGGCGACGTGGCGTTCGGCGACGGCCGGATCGTAGCCGTCGGGAGCGTTCCCGAGGAGCCGGGCGACGAGGTGGTCCGGTGCGACGGCGACCTGATCACCGCGGGGCTCGTGAACACTCACCATCACCTGTACCAGTGGATGACGCGCGGCCGCTGCGTTGGGTGCGACCTGTTCGGCTGGCTCACCGAGCTCTACCCGGTGTGGGGCAAGCTCGACGTCCAGGACGTGCGGGCGGCGGCGCTCGTCGGCCTCGCCGAGCTCGCGCGCTCCGGCTGCACGACCGCGGCGGACCACCACTACCTCGTGCCGCGCGCCGACGACTCGGTGTTCGACGCGCTCGCGGAGGCGGCGACCACGATCGGGATCCGGTTGCACCTCGCGCGCGGCTCGATGGATCTCGGCGAGTCGGACGGCGGGCTCCCGCCCGACCACGTCGTCGAGGACCTCGACGCGATCCTCGCCTCGACCGAGCGCGTGATCGAACGCCACCACGACGGCGAGCGGATCGTGGTGACCGTCGCCCCGTGCAGCCCGTTCAGCGTGACGCCGGAGCTCATGAAGGAGTCGGCGGCGCTCGCCCGACGGCACGGCCTGAGGCTCCACACGCACCTCGCGGAGACGCTCGACGAGGAGCGCGATGCTCTGCGGCGCTTCGGGAGGCGCCCCGTCGACCTCCTCGAGGACCTCGGGTGGGTCGCGGACGACGTCTGGGTGGCGCACGGGGTCCACTTCGACGACGCGGAGGTGACGCGGCTCGGGGCGGCCGGAGTGGGCGTCGCCCACTGCCCGTCGAGCAACGCACGACTGGCCGCGGGCATGTGCCGCGTGGTCGATCTCGAGCGGGCCGGCGCCCCGGTCGGGCTCGGGGTGGACGGGGCGGCGTCGAACGAGGCGGGACGGCTCCAGCCCGAGCTCCGGCAGTCGCTCTACACCGCCCGCCAGCGAGCGACCCGTCCCGACACGTTCCTGCCGGCCGACGCGCTCCGCCTGGCGACGGAGGGCGGCGCGCGGTGCCTCGGCCGCGATGATCTCGGCCGCCTCGAACCCGGGCTGTGCGCCGACGTCGTCGTGTGGCCCGGCGACGACCTGGCCGACGTGCCCGACCCGCTCGCCGGGTTCGTGCTCGGCCCCGACCGGCTCGCGCGGCACGTGTTCGTCGGCGGCGACGCCGTCGTCCGGGACGAGGAGCTGCTCGGCGCCGATCTCGGGACGCTCCGCCGCGACCTCGCGGAGCGCTCGCGGCGCCTGTGGCCCTGACCGCATGGTGACCGTCGAGGACGTGCGGGTCTTCGCGATGACCCTGCCGGGCACGTACGAGACGCTCGTCCGCGACCGGGTGAAGTTCCGCGTCGGCCGCTACGTGTACATCGCGTTCTCGCGCGACGAGACCCAGATGGGGTTCGGCTTCCCGAAGGCCGAACGCGAGGCGATCGTGCGCTCGGAACCCGAGAAGTTCCTGATGCCCAGCCCCGGCGACCTCCGGTACCACTGGCTCGAGGTGCGCGTGTCGGCGATCGACGAGACCGAGATGCGCGAGCTCGTGCTCGACGCGTGGCGGCTGGCGGCCCCGAAGCGTGTGGTGGCCGCGTACGACGCCGGCGGCTAAGACCCTGAGCGCTCGACGTCCCGAAGGTACGCGGCGAGGGCACTCATGTCGTTGCCCGACATCCCGGCGGCGAGCGCGGCGCGGATCTCCTCCCGATTCTGGACCGCCTGGGGCATCGGCGCGCCGACGCGCTCGGCGAGCTCGAGGATCAGGTCGAGGTCCTTCTCGACGAGGTCGAGCGTGAACGCCACCGGGGTCTCGTCGGGCCGCTCGAACGCCGGCCGCTTGTACTGCACGAACGGCGCGCCGGCCGCCCCGGACGCGAACACCTCGTAGGCCGTCGACCGGTCGACGCCCGCCTTCTCGGCGAGAACGAGCGACTCGGACAGAGCGACGGCGAGTCCGTGCACGAGCGCGTTCACCGCGAGCTTCGTGGCGGCCCCCGTCCCGAGCTCGCCCACGTGGACGATCTTCTTCGAGAGCGCCTCGAGCACCGGCCGGGCGCGTTCGAGCGCGTCCGCGTCGCCGCCGACCATGATCAACAGCTCGCCCCGCTCGACCACCGGCACGCTGCCGGAGACCGGCGAGTCGAGCAGCGTCGCCCCGCGCTCGCGGACGAGCGGTTCCACCGCCCGAACGGTCTCGGGCGCGATCGTGCTCATCTCGAGGACGACCTGGCCGGGGTGGAAGCCCTCGGCCGCGTCGGCGTAGACGGCCTCGACGGCCGCGTCGTCGGCGAGGCTCGTGATCGCCACGTCGGCCGCGGCCGCCGCCTCACTCGCGGTCCCGGCCACCTTGGCCCCGTGGGAGTCCGCGAGCGCGTGCGCCTTGGCCGCCTCGCGGTTCCACACGACGACGTCGAACCCGGCGCCGCGCAGCGTGCGCACCATCGCGCCGCCCATGCGACCCGCGCCGAGCAGACCGACGATCGTCACGTCCTCAGAACGGGAGCGACCAGCCGGCGTCGACGCGGAACTCGGTCCCGGCGATCGAGGGGTTCTCGAGCATGAGGACCGCGACGTCGACGATGTCCTGCATCTGCACGAGGCGACCCGTGGTCGTCCGGGCCCGGTGTGCGTCGAGGACCGCGGTCTTGCCCGCCCAGTACGGCGAGTCCTCGACGATGCCGGCGTGGAGGGCGTTCACGCGGATCGGCTTGAGCTCCGCCGTGAGCGAACGCACGAGGCCGTCCACCCCGTGGTTGATCGTCGTCACGGTCATCGAGCCGGGGTACGGGCGCTCCTTGGCGAGCCCGCCGAAGATCAGGACCGACGAGTCGTCGTGGAGGCGGTCGAGCAGCGCGTGCACGACCTCCACGTAGCCCACGAGCTTCAGGGTCACGAGGGCGACGGCCTGTCCGATGTCGTACTCGCCCATCGAGTTCTCGTCGCGATGGACCCCAGCGAGGACGAGCCGGCTCACGTCGCCCACGCCCTTCAGGGCGGGCGCGATCTCCTCCGGCTTGGACAGGTCGAACGCGAGCTCCGTGGTCTTGCCGCCGAGCTCCGCCGCGACCGAGCTCCCTCTCGTCGGGTCGCGCCCGGTGATCACGACCTCGCGGTCGGCCTCGACGTAGTACCGGGCGACCTCCTTGCCGAGACCCGACGTCCCGCCCACGACCACCACCGCACCTTCCGTCATCGAACCTCCCTCGCCTCGCCGATCGTTTCCCGCAGGTACTCCCAGTCGCGCTCGAACCGGTACGAGTGCCGGGCCGGCGGCGCGGGCGACTGGGTCTCGAGCCACCGCACCGGCACCTCGGCGGGGTTCGCGAACGCGTGGACGCATCCCACGCCGGCCCACGCCACGTCGCCCGCCACCATGTGGTACCGCTGCCCGTCGAACGTAGCGTCGACCTCGCCGTCGAGGATCAGGTACGTCTCCTCGAGCGGATGGTCGTGCCCGCCGATCACGCCCTTCAGCGCCTCGTACTCGACCATGAACATCGTGGACAGCTGCGCGCCGAGGTCCGAGTCGATCATCATCTTCACGGTGATCCCGCTGTAGACGAGCAGCGCGGTCCGCATGCTCGCCGACGCCGCGAGCAGCTCCTGGCTCTGCTTGACGGGATCCATGTGCTCGGGCTCGATGTTCCCGAACGAGCGCGTGCGCGGGTCGCGCGCGTCGACCGGGACCGGGTCGCGCTCGAGCAGGGGCGACACGAAGTAGGTGTCGCCCGCGTGGCCGGCGCGCGGCACCGGCGCCGACAGCGCGGCCCACCGGGCGGTCTCCGACCCGAGGTTCGCGAGCGCGTGCGGCTGTCCGAGCGGGATCAGCCCGTAGTCGCCCGGCCGGAGCAGGACCGAGGCCTCCGAGGTGTGGAGCACGACCTCGCCGTCGATCACGTACAGGCTCTCCTCGTACGAATGCAGGTGCCAGTCGAGCCGCCCGCCCGGTTCCATCTCGCCGATCCCGAACCCCGTGTGGACGGCGCCGGCGGCCTCGTCCACGACGGTCCACCGGCGGAAGCCCTCGGCGTGCCCCTCCAGCGCCGGCGGGACGCCCCAGGTCGCGTCGGCGGCCGTGCGGACGACGTGCGCCGGACTCACGACGGCGCCTCGGCCTCGGCGGCCTCGGCCCGCTTCTTCGCCAGCGCCTCCTGGAGGTACTCGCTCGAGGCCTGGACGCCCTTGCGGGCGCTCTCCCAGTCGGCAAGCAGCGTGCCGCCGCGCTTCTGGATCTTCCCGCCGACGATCACGGTGTCGACGTTCGACGTGTCGGCGGACAGGACCACGGCGCCCACGGGGTCGATCACCGGAGCGACCGCCGGCGTGTGCCCGTCGATCATCACGACGTCGGCCTGCTTGCCGGGGGTTAGCGACCCGGTCTTCGACTCGAGCCCCACGACGTGCGCGCCGTCGAGCGTGGCCATCGTGAGCATGTCGCGCGCCGTGAGCGCCTCCTCCGGCAGCGGGTCCTCGTTCTTCCACACCGAGTCGTTGCTCCGCCACCGCTCCGCCGCGAAGGCGCACCGCATCTCCGTGAACATGTCGCCGGGCACCGTCGTCACGACGTCGATCGACAGGCTCGGACGGAGCCCGTACGAGCGCGCCTTCATCACGGGCGGCCAGCCGTGACCCATCTGCATCTCGACCTGCGGGGCGATCGAGACCGTCCCCTTGCTCTTGGCGACGAGCTCCCACTCCTCGTCGGTGAGGTAGCAGGAGTGGATGTACGTCGTGTCGGCGCCGAGCAGGCCGAGGTCGTCGAGCTGCTTCAGCATGCTCCACTTGCCGGCGAGCTTGCCCATCGCGATGTGGATCGTGATCGGGAGACCCAGGTCGCGGGCCATCCCCCACTCCTCGCGAACGACGTCCTCCTGGCAGAAGCCGGGGCCGCGCGTCGCGAGCGCCATCGTCAACAGGCCCTCGTCCGAGCTGAAGTACGTGCTCCGCACCCGGCCAACGTCGTCGCTCGGGATCGAGATCGAGCTGTTGAACCAGTAGCCGGCGAGCGAGGTGTTGGCACTGCCGTACGCGTACACCGCGCGGATCCCGGACTCCTGGAGGCCCCGCACCGCCGCGTCGGGATGGTCGGGCGTGTTGTTGATGTGCGACCAGTCGAGCAGCGTGGTGATGCCGGCGTTGATGCATTCGAGCGCGCCGGCGAGGTTACTCGCGTAGACGTCCTCGGGCCGGTAGAGCGGCGCGAAGCTGTCGAGCACCTCCACGAAGTAGTCGTCCAGGGTCGCGTTCGGCGCGCAGTTGCGGATCGCCGTCTCCCACGTGTGCCGGTGCGAGTCGACGAACCCGGGGATCACGATGTTGCCCGTCGCGTCGATCACCTCGGCGTCGGCGGAAAGGTCGGTACCCACCTCGGCGATCGTGTCGCCCTCGATCAGCACGTCCCCGTCGGGGATGTCGCCCAGGTTCGGGTCGACGGTGATCACGGTGCCGCCCTTCAGCAGGATCCGGTCCGCCATGCCTCTCCTCCTGCGTTCCTGGGGCCGCCGGGCCCCTAGTCCATCGTCGCCTTCTTCACCAGATCCGCGATCGCGTCCACCGACGGGATCGCGAGGTCCTCGAGCGCGTCGGCGGCCGGCAGCGGGATGTGCGGCGTCGTGATCCGCACGAGCGGCCCGTCGAGGTCGAAGAAGCGCTCCTCGGCCACGACCGAGGCGACCTCGGCGCCCCACCCGCACAGACGCGGGTTCTCCTCGACGGTGACGAACCGCCCGGTCTTCCCCACCGACGCCAGGATCGTGGTCGTGTCGAGCGGGACCAACGATCGAACGTCGATCACCTCGGCGTCGACCCCGTCCGTCGACAGCCGCTCGGCCGCCTCGAGCGTCTTCGGCACCATCGCGCCGAGCGCAGCGATCGTCACGTCCTCGCCCTCGCGCAGGACCTTCGCGGCGCCGAGCTCGTCCACGATCTCGCCGTCGGGCACGTCGCCCTTGCTCGCGTACAGGACCTTCGGCTCGACGACGATCACGGGGTCGGGGTCACGCACGGCCGCCGCGAACAGGCCGATCATGTCCACCGGCGTCGAGGGGACGACGACCTTCAGCCCCGGGATCGCCATCGCCCACCCCTCCACGCTCTGCGAGTGCTGCGCGCCGAACCGCACCCCGCCGCCGTTGGCCGTGCGGATCACGAGCGGCAGGGCGACCTGGCCGTCGGTCATGTAGCGGGTCTTCGCGATCTGGTTCGCGATCAGGTCCCAGCACACGGCGAAGAAATCGCTGAACATCAGCTCGGCGACCGGCCGGAGACCGTTCATCGCCGCGCCCATGACGGCGCCGATGATCGCCTGCTCGGAGATCGGGGTGTCGCGGACGCGCTTCGGGCCGAATCGCTCCAACAGCCCCTCGGTCGTCTTGAAGACGCCGCCGGCGGCCGCTACGTCCTCCCCGATGAAGTAGACGGTGGGGTCGCGGTCCATCTCCTGCGCGATCGCGCGGCTCACGGCCTCGCGGTAGGTCAGCTCCGCCACGCGGATCCTCCGTCGGCCCACAGCTCGGTCTCGAGCGCGCCCGGGTCGGGGAAGGGCCCGGCCTTCGCCTCCTCGGTCGCGCGGTCGACGGTCTCGAGCGCCTCGCGTTCGATGCGATCGACCGACTCGGCGTCCACGCCGGAGGCGAGCAGCCGCTCGCGGTAGGCCGGGATCGGGTCGCGGGCCAGCCACTCCTTCACCTCGTCCTCGGGCCGGTACTTCGCCGGGTCCGCGCGCGAGTGGCCCCCGTGCCGGTACGTCTTGGCCTCGACGAGCGCCGGGCCCCCGCCCTCGCGGGCGCGTTCGACGAGTCGGAGCGCGGTCTCGTGCACCGCCTCGACGTCGTTGCCGTCCACGACGATCGGCTCGAGCCCGTAGGCGGAGGCCCGGTCCGCCGCCGGGTGCTCGACCGCCGTCACCTGCCCGATCGGCGTGTACTCCATGTAGAGGTTGTTCTCGCAGACGTAGACGACGGGAAGGCGCCAGACCACCGCCATGTTGAGCGCCTCGTGAAACGCGCCGATGTTCGTCGTCCCGTCGCCGAAGAAGCACACGACCACCTGCCCGGTCCCGCGCTCCTGCGCGGCCCACGCGGCGCCGGCCGCGATCGGCATGTGCGCGCCGACGATCGCGTACGAGCCCATCGCGCCGTGCGAGACGTCCGTGAGGTGCATCGACCCGCCCTTGCCGCCGCAGATCCCCGTCGCCCGGCCCATCAGCTCGGCCATGAGCGCCGCCATCGGAGCGCCCCGCAGCAGCGTGTGGACGTGCCCGCGGTACGTGCAGAACACGAGGTCCTCGGGGCGGAGCGCCGCGGCGAACCCGGCCGCTACCGCCTCCTGCCCGAGCGCGAGGTGCGAGGTCCCCTTGATGAGCCCCTCGAGGAACAGGTCCTGCGCCCGCTTCTCGAACAGGCGGGCCTCCTGCATCATCCGGTACATATCGAGTCGGACGGTCTCGTCCGCGATCGCCGGGGAGGTCTTGGCCACTCGCCGTCCTTCGATCAGTACTCGTTGGCGACCATGAGCTCTTCGCACGGGAAGAGCGTGATGATCTTCGGACCCTCGGCCGTGACGACGACCTCCTCCTCGATCCGCGCCGCGGAGCGCCCGTCGGAGGCCGGGCAGTAGGTCTCGAGGGCGAAGAGCATCCCTTCCTTGAGCTCGATCGGCTCCTTGAACGAGTTGAGGCGGGTGATGATCGGCCGCTCGTGCAGCCCGACCCCCACGCCGTGCCCGAACTGGAGCCCGAACGCGTCGAACTCGTCTGAGAACCCGAACTCGTGCGCCTCGGGCCACACCGACGCGATCTGGTCGGTGGAGTTGCCGGGCTTGACCAGGTCGATCGCCGCGTCCATCCACTCGCGCGAACGAGAGAACGCGTCGCGCTGCGCCTGCGTCGCGCGGCCGACGACGAACGTCCGGTAGTAGCAGGTCCGGTAGCCGTTGTTCACGTGGATGATGTCGAAGTACGCCTGGTCCCCCGGCCGGATCAGCCGGTCCGAGAACACATGGGGGTGCGGGCTGCAGCGTTCGCCGGCGATCGAGTTGACCGCCTCGACGAACTCCGAGCCCATCTCGAACAGCCGCGCGTGCGCGAGCGCCACGACCTCGCTCTCGCGGACGCCGGGCTTCAGGAACTCGAAGATGTCCTGGTACACGCCGTCGACCATCGCGCAGGCCTGGGTGAGCAGCGTGATCTCGTCCTGGCTCTTGATCTCGCGGGCGAGCATCATCACCTGCTGCCCGTCGCGCACGTCGATGCCGGCGCGCTGCAGCTCGAGGAACACCGAGGTCTCGGCGAGGTCCACGCCGAGCGGCATGTCGCCGACGCCGTCCTGTTTCAGGACCGACGCGAGCTCCTCGGCAGCCCGCTTCTGGAGCCCGACGATCGGTGAGATCGCGCCCTGCAGGCCGGTGTTGCCGCCGACCGAGTTCGTCTCGTCGAACCACTGCGGGAGCTGGAGCCGGTGCGCCTTGGCGGCCGAGCCGAAGTCCCAGATCCGCGGCGGGCCCGTGCGCGTGACGAGTGCGTAGCGCTCACCCTTGTTGAAGGCCCAGTAGCCGATGTGCGTACTCGTCGCGTAGCGGATGTTGCTGGTCTCGAACAGCAGCACGGCGCCCAGATCCGACGCCTCGAGCTGCTCCTTGACCCGCGCGAGCCGGTAGTCGCGGAGACGAGCGAAGTCGACGCGGTTCTCCCAGTCCACCCCGTGCAACCCCGGTGACGGCGTCGTCGCGACCGGGAACTCGTCCATCCGTGGCCTCCGTTCGATCGGGTGCCGGGGCGTTAAGGCTGAATGATACGCACACACCGATCAGGGCTGCATCCCGCCATCCGACGTGCGGTTCTCGGCTCGTCACCAGCGGTTCTGTGCCCCTGGCGAAGCTACAGCAACCTGTGTAGTGTCCCTGAACGGTGGGGGCCGAGGTCCAGCGACGGTCGCACGAGGGGCGGGGGCGGGTTACATGACGTCCAAGACCCTGCTGCGCGGTGGGTGCGTCCTCACCCTCGGCCTGAGGACCGCCAACCTCAAGCAGGGCGACGTCCTGATCGACGGCGAGGTGATCGCGGAGGTGGGTCCGTCGATCCGCGCTCGCGACGCCGAGACGATCGACGCGACCGACACGATCGTCATGCCCGGGTTTGTCGACACCCATCGTCACGCGTCGACCGCGTTGTTCCGCAACCTCGGGGAACTCGGCGCGACCGGCACGCCGTCCGAAGCTGCCACCGCGACCCCCGACGACGTCTACGCCGCCACGCTGATCGGCTTGCTCCGCGCCGCCGAGGCGGGGATCACCACGGTCGTCGATCGGTCGCACGCGCCGGCCGACGACGGATCGGCGGAGGCCGCGCTCCGGGCTCACGCCGACTCGAGGCTGCGGACCGTGTTCGTCCACGCCGGGGACGCTCGTGGACCACGCCCGGACGTCGCCGAACGCCTCGCCGAGGCAGCCGGACCGACGACCGGCATCGCGTGGGGGTCCACCCTCCCCGCCTCGCCCGACCTCGACGCCGTTTCGGCCGAGTGGGCGCGTGCAAGGCAGGCCGGTCTTCGTATCCACGTCCACCCCGGCCGCGAGGGCTCGTCCCCCGGCGCGATCTCGCGTCTCGCCGAACGGGGTCTGCTCGGTGAGGACGTCACGCTCTTGCACCAGACCGAGCTCGATGACGCCGACGCGGAGGCGATCGCGGCGTCCGGCGCCGCCGTCGCGCTCACTCCGGTGAGCGAGATGACCGGGGGCTCCGGATCGCCACCGATCCAGCCGCTCATCGACCGCGACATCCGGCCGGGCTTGGGCATCGATGACGAACGGCTGTCCTCGGGCGACATGTTCGCCCAGATACGAGCGACGATCTCGCTGCAGCACGCCACCGTCTTCGATCGGAAGCTCGCGGGCAAGGCGGGGCTCCCGCGGCTGATGAGCACGCGGGACGCGATCCGCTACGCCACGGTCGACGGCGCCCGCGTCGCCGGGTTGCGGGTGACCGGATCGCTCGAACCGGGCATGCAGGCCGACGTCGTCGTGCTCCGTGCCGACCGCCCCAACATCTTCCCGGTCAACGACCCGATCGGCGCGGTCGTTTGGGGGATGGACACGTCGAACATCGACTGGGTGTTCGTCGGCGGGCAGGCCGTGATGCGCGCGGGCGTCCTCGAGGCGGATGCCCAGCGCGTCCGGGCACTGACCGAGGAGGCCCGGCGGCGCGTGGGCGCCACCTCGGGGGTCGTCGCGGGCGCCTCGTCGGGGGGCGTGGCATGAGCAGCACCACCGCCACCCGCGCTCCGTCCTCGGCGGTCACGTCGTTCGTCGTGGCGTCGCGGTACATGCCGGTCTATATCGCGATCCTGCTGCTGATCGTCGTCGCCTCGATCTGGGCCCCGGCCACGCTCCGCGGCCCCGGGCTCAACTCGATCGCACCGCTCGGGACGTTCCTCGCGATCACTGCGCTCGGCCAGATGCTCGTGATCATGACGGGCGGCATCGACCTCAGCGTCCCGGGAACGCTGACGCTCTCGGCGCTCGTGACGGTCGGCGTTGGGCAGGAGGCGGACGAACGCATCTGGACCGCGATCGGCGTGGCGCTGCTGCTCTCGGCGCTCGTCGGACTCGTGAACGGGATCCTGATCGGCGGGATCGGCCTCAACGCCCTGATCGTCACGCTCGCGGTCGGGCAGGTCGTGACTGGCCTCGCGTTCCGCTACTCGACCGGGACCGTGATCCAGAGCCCGGTGCCTGACGGACTCTCCGAGTGGACCCGGACCCGGTTCCTCGGCGTGACCCGGACGTTCTGGGTGGGCGTCGCGATCACGCTCCTGCTCATCGTCATCTTCCGGTTCACGACGCCCGGCCGGCGGTTCCAGGTCGTCGGCGCCAACCCCACCGCGTCGTGGATCGCAGGCCTGCGCGTCAACCTCAACCAGGTTTCGGCCTACGTGATCGCCGCCGTCTTCTACGGGATCGCGGGCGTCCTGATCGCCTCGTTCCTGCGGACGCCGAACAGCACGATCGGGATCCCGTACCTGCTCGGCCCGATCGCCGCGGTCGTGATCGGCGGGGCCTCGCTCACCGGCGGGTTGGCGAGCCCGCTCGCGACCTGGGTGGCCGCGTTCTTCCTGGCGGGGCTCGACCAGATGATGCGCGTGATGGGTCTGCCGACCGCGCTGCAGTTCGTCGTCTTCGGCCTCGTGATCATCGGCGGGATGCTCGTGTCGGGCGACCGGATCATCCGCGCAGTCGAACGCGTGCTCCGCCAGCGCAAACGTTCGCCACCGACCGAGTTGCAGACCAGCGTGAGTTCCGGCGACGGGACGGGCTGAGGAAGGAGGCCTCGGGGGAAGCGACACGGATCCAGGTGCACGACCAACGATCCAGGGGAGGAGGAACATGCAACGGTTGATCAAGATCGTCGCCGTCGTCGCGATGCTCGGCTTGGTCGCGGCGGCATGCAGTGGCGGTGACGACGACGAGCCGACCGCGACCGGCGAGACCGCCGGCGGCGAGACGGCGGCCACCGGCGCCGAGGGCGCGCTGTCGGAGTTCGGCGAGAGCACCGACGCCGACCCGGCGCTGGTCGAAAAGGCGCTCGGGCCGGTCGAGGAGGTCCCGGACATCGTCTTGGCCTCGATCGCTCGGGCCGACCAGGACCTCGATCAGGCCACGATCGACAAGGCCATGGAGTGCTGGTCCCAGCCCGAGTGCGACACGGGCAGCGGCGGCGAGCTCGTCATGGGCTACGCAGACGGCGGCGGACACCTCAACGTGTGGCGCGCCGTCACCCACATGGAGGCGATCCTCCAGGCCCTCACGTACCCGGAGATCGGCACGATCGTCTCGACCGAGGCGCTGTGGGACCAGGACCCGGCCGTCCCGGCCGGCGACATCAACTTCCTGGTCCAGCGGGGCGCGGACTTCATCATCGGTTACCCCGACGCGGGGGTGGCGATCGCCGATGCGATCGCGGCTGCCGAGGAGGCCGGGGTCCCGTACATCCCGTTCTCTGCGGGCTGGGTCGGGCTTCCCGAACAGGAAGGCGCGCTCATCCCGGGTGAGGACTACACCAGCGTGGTCGGCGAGGACCTGTGCGCCCTCGGCGAGAGCTTCGCGCAGGTGCTGAACGACAACATCGACTCGGGATCGATCGGGGTCCTCGGCGGCACGCCGGGGAACGCGCTGTCGCTCGGCTGGCAGCAGTGCCTCACGCCGGCGCTGAACGACTCGATCTCGCTGGTCTCGGACCCGGTGGACACCTTCTGGCTGAACGACGTAGCCCTGGAGGCCGTCCTCGGGATGCTCTCCACCGACCCGGACATCAAGGGGTACGCCTACGAGTACGCGGACGGGATGTACACCGCGCTGCAGGCCTACGACGAGTTGGGGATCCCGCTCGACGACGTGACGATGGCGCTGCGCACCGACGAGCAGACGCTGTTCTGCGATTGGGTGGAGCGGGACATCCCGAACTACCACATCTACTTCTCGGCAGGCGGCAACTTCCAGTCCCGGACCGCCGTGACGGCGCAGATGATGAAGATCGCCGGCGCGGAGATCCCGCCCGAGATCGTCGTCCCGCACGTGATGCGTGAGGTCGGCACGGACGATTGCGATCCGAACCGGGTCACCCCGACGGTGTCGGGCACCTCGCTCGTGCCGGACGAGGTCCTGGCGCAGATGTTCCCTGAAGGATGATCGATGACGGTTCCGACGGAGGGTCGGCCACCGGAGGCCTCGTCCTCGAGCTGCGGGGCGTGTCCCGCCAGTTCGGTGCGGTTCGAGCGCTGACCGACGTCAGTTTCGACTGCCGCGCCGGCGAGGTGCACGCCGTCGTGGGCGAGAACGGCTCCGGGAAGTCAACCCTCCTCGGGATCGCCAGCGGGTTCGTCGAACCCGACACCGGCACGGTCAGGATCGGCGGCGAGCTCCTGCGTCGCGACTCCCCTGCCGACGCCCGGAGGCTCGGGCTGTCGATGGCGTACCAGGACACGTCGCTGATCCTGGCCCAGCCGGTCAAGAACAACCTGTATCTCGCGGCGCCGCCGGACCGGCGGCCGCCGTTCCGGCGCCGGAAGAAGTGGGCGCGCCGCGTCCTTCGCGAGCTCGACATCGAGCTCGAGCTGTTCCCCGACGCGCCCGCCGGAACGCTCACGCTCGCCGAGCGCCAACTGTTCGAGGTGGCGAAGGCGCTCGTCGTCGACCCGAAGGTGCTGCTGCTCGACGAGCCCACGACGGCGCTCGGTCCGCACGAGGTGGATGCGCTGCATCGGGCCGTCGCGGCCTGCCGCACGCGCGGCGTTGGGGTCGTGTACGTGAGCCACCGCCTGCCCGAGGTGATCGAGATCGCCGACCGGATCACCGTCCTTCGCGACGGGCGGAGCCAGGGGACGTTCGACGCGAGCTCGACGAGCGAGTCCGCGCTCGTCGACCTGATCGTCGGGCGGCCGTTCGAGGCGGCCTTCCCGCCACCGTCGGAGGTCGTCCGCGAGCACCGCGAGGTGCTCGTCGTCGACGGGCTCCAGGGCCAGTCATTCGGCCCCGTCAGTTTCACGCTCGAGGCCGGCGAGATCGTCGGGGTCGCGGGCGCCGAGGGCAACGGGCAGCCGCAGCTCTTCGACTGCCTGTCGGGCCGGCAGCCGCCGCGCGCCGGCCGCGTCGCCTGCAACGGCAAGGACCTGATGCTGATCTCGACCCACGAGGCCGTGAAGAGCGGGGTCATGCTGCTCCCGGGCGACCGCACGCACGAGGCGCTGATGCCAGTCCTCGGCGTCCGGGTCAACGCGACGATCCAGTCGCTCCGCCGGTTCGGGGTCCTCGGGTTCCTACGCCGGCGCAAGGAGCGCAAGAGCGTGGAAGCGCTGATCGCCCGGCTCGAGATCCGCACGCCGTCGCTCGAGCAACCGGTGCAGTTCCTGTCGGGCGGCAACCAGCAGAAGGTGGCGGTCGCTAGGTCGTTCCTGAAGGAGCCGGCCGCGATCCTCGCGTACGAGCCGACGCAGGGGGTCGACGTCGGTTCACGGTTCGATATCTACGCGGCGCTGCGGTCGCGGAGCGACGCGGGCACGGCGCTGCTCGTCAAGTCGAGCGACCCGCTCGAGCTCGCCGGCCTGTGCGATCGGGTGCTCGTGATGTCCCGCGGGCAGATCGTCGAGGAGATCCCGGGCGACGAGCTCGACGAGCTGCGGATCGTCGAGGCGATAGTCCGCGGCCCCGGGATGTCGCGCGCCGGTCGTTCGCCCCTCGGCGCGGCCGTGCCGAGGGGCCCCACCCCGCGGGGCACGACGTGACCACACGCACCGAGTCCACGCGCCTAGCCGTCCGCAAGGTCCTGCGGGACGCGCGGGACAAGAACAAGTGGCGCAAGATCGTCCGGTTCCGCCTGTGGATGCCGGTGGCGCTGCAGATCCTTCTGATCGTGATCGTGGCGCTGTACACGACGGCGCGGTTCCCCGGGTTCATCAACGCGACGAACATCTCGAGCATCCTGATCCTCGCGGCGCCGCTCGCCGCCGTGGCGATCGGGCAGACGCACGCGCTGCTCGTCGGCTACCTCGACCTGTCGGTCGGGGCGATGGTGACGTTCGGCGTCGTGCTCGCCTCGTTCCTGATCGGACCCGACGCGAGCGGGTTGGAGATCGTGCTGGGCGTGGCGGTGATCTTCCTCGCGGCGCTCGCCCTCGGGCTGATCAACGCCGTCCTCGTCCTCGGGGTGAAGATCCCGTCGATCATCGCGACGCTCGCAACGCTCAGCATCTTGAACGGGATCTCGCTCACGCTCCGCGAGTCGCCCGAGGGCGTCATCAACGACGAGTTCCGGTCGTGGGTGGGCACGGAGCTCGGGCCGTTCCCGATCATGTTCCTCGTCGTCCTCGTGGGCGCGGGGGCGCTCGACTACTGGCTCCATGCACGGGGCACCGGCCTGCAGACGCGGTCGGTGGGGTTCGACGAGCGATCGGCCAAGCGGAGCGGCGTCCGCACGACCTATGTCCGCGGGCGGGCGCTCGTGCTGTCCGCGGCGTTCGCGGCGCTCGCGTCGTTCTTCGTCATGACGCGCTCGGGCATCGGGAACGCGTCGATCGGCGACAGCTACGCGCTCGAGAGCATCACGGCCGCCGTCCTCGGCGGGGCCGCGCTCTCGGGCGGGCGCGCGACGTTCCTCGGCGCGGTGGTGGCCTCCGTGCTCCTCGCACTGATCCTCACCGTTCTCCCGTTCCTCGGCCTCACGGGCGAGTACGGCCTGATCGTGATCGGCGTGCTCGTCGTGATCGGGATCGCGCTCTACCAGCTCGCGGACCTCAAGGAGTTGGTGAAGCGCAACTACAAGCGGGCACGGCGCCTCGTGATCGGGAGCCGACCGCCGAAGGCCGCCGAGATCCCCGACCTGTATCCCCCTGGGGTCGACTTCTCGGTGCCGCCGACCGGACGGACGCTGATCCGGGGCGGCACCGTGCTCAGCCTCGACCCCGAACTCGGCGATCTCGAGCAGGGCGACGTGCTCGTCGAGGACGACCGGATCCTGGCCGTCGGCCGGGACCTGTCGAACGGCGAGGTCGAGGTGATCGACGCCTCCGGGATGATCGTGATGCCCGGGTTCGTCGACTCCCATCGCCATATCTGGGAGGGCCTGCTCCGCAACATCGGGACCGACGTCCCGCTCGAGGGACGGACGAGCTACATCTCCTTCGTCCTGCACAAGCTCGCCCCGGCGTTCCGGCCCGAGGACGCCTACGTCGGCAACCTCGTCTCCGCGCTCGGCGCGATCGACGCGGGGATCACCACGCTGCTCGACTGGTCGCACATCCAGGGCTCGCCTGCGCACACCGACGCGGTGATCCAGGCGCTGAAGGACTCGGGGCTGCGTGCGGTCTTCGCGTACGGGTTCCCCTGGTGGGGGAAGTGGGAGGAGCGCCAGCCGAGCTGGTTCGTCCGAGCCGCCACCGAGTACTTCTCCACGAAGGACCAGAAGCTCACGCTCGCGCTCGCGGCGCCCGGCCCGGAGTTCACCGACTTCGAGGTGACCCGCGACCACTGGAAGCTCGCGCGCGAGGCGGACGCGCGTCTCACGACCCACGTCGGCGTCGGCAGCTACGGCCAGGACGCGAAGGTGCAGGAGTTCGGCGAGGCGGGGCTGCTCGGCCCCGACACGACGTACATCCACTGCACGACGCTGAACGACACCGAGATCCAGATGATCGTGGATACGGGCGGCACGGTCTCGCTCGCCTCGCCGGTCGAGATGATGATGGGCCATGGGATGCCGCCGATCCAGAAGTTCCTCGATCGCGGCCTGCGGCCGAGCCTCTCGGTCGACGTCGAGACCAACGTGCCGGCCGACATGTTCAACCAGATGCGATCGGTGCTGTCCCTGCAGCGCGCGATGGCGACCGAGCAGGGCAAGACGCCCGTGTCGACGCGCGAGGTCCTCGCGTACGCCACGATCGAGGGCGCGAGGGCGAACGGACTGGACGCGAAGGTCGGCACGCTCACGCCCGGCAAGCAGGCGGATCTGATCCTGCTGCGGACCGACCGCTTCAACGTTACGCCGCTGAACGACCCCGCGACCGCCGTCGTCTCGGGGATGGACACCGGCAACGTCGACACGGTGATGATCGGTGGCCGGCTGATGAAGCGAGACGGCGAGCTGCTCCACGTCGATTGGCCGGCGGTGCGACGGATGGCCGCCGACTCCCGCGACCACGTGATCGAGCGGTCCGGGTTCAAGCTTCCGGGGATCTGAGGGGGGCTACCGTTGGCACCGGCGTTGAGGGGGAACATGGCGGGGGAGCTCGGCGATATCGGCTCCCGGCTCCGCGAGGAACGTGAACGGGCGAGCATCAGTCAGCGCGAGCTCGCGCGTCGGCTCGGCGTCTCGGCGAGCCTGATCTCCCAGATCGAGTCGGGACAGTCCAAGCCGTCGGTCAGCACGCTGTACGCGATCGTCACCGAGCTCGGCGTCTCGCTCGACTACGTCTTCCGCGTCCACGAGCACGAGCTCTCGCTCGCCACCGCGGTCGGCGCCGACGCCGAGACCGACGGCGCCGCGGCGCCCGTGGTCCGTCCTCGGGAGCGCCACGTGGTCGAGCTCGACTCGGGCGTGACGTGGGAGCGCCTGACGAGCCACCAGCACGAGGACGTCGACTTCCTCCATGTGATCTACGACGTGGGCGGGTCCTCCGCACCCGACGAACGCCTGATGCGGCACCCGGGTCGCGAGTACGGCCACGTGCTCTCGGGCCGCCTCGGCGTGCAGCTCGGGTTCGAGCGACACGAGCTCGAGCCGGGCGACTCGATCGCGTTCGACTCGACGCTGCCGCATCGACTTTGGAACCTCGGCGACGAGCCGGTCCACGGGATCTGGTTCGTCGTCGGCCGCGACGGCGCCTAGCGCGCCACTCGTGAGGCGCCTCGCCGGAGGCGCTTCTCGAACCAGTGGTGGGCGTACGGCTCGTCGTTGAACGCCTCGACCTCCTCGTAGCCGGCGGACAGGTACAGCTCGATGGCCTCCTTCAGGGAGCCGTTCGTCTCCAGATGCACCACTCGGCCGCCGTGGCGCGCGGCCTCGGCCTCGAGCTCGGTGAGCAACCGCCGACCGATCCCGAGTCCGCGCGTGGACGACGCGACCCACATGCGCTTGAGCTCGGTGGGGGCGTCCCGCTGGAACTTGAGCGCGCCGCAGCCGACCGGCTCGTCTCGGAGGGTGGCCACGAGCATCAGGCCCCGGGGCGGGCGCAACTCGTCGTCGTCGGCGGAGATGCTCGCCCCCGGATCGAACCCCTTCGAGAAGCGCCGGTCGAGCTCGGCGAAGTACTCGCGCACACAGAACCGAGCGCGCGGATCGGCGGGTTCGACGCGATGGATCTCGACCATCGCCGACGTCAGGAGTCGCTCGACCTCGCGCATCGCCTCCACCAGGCGATCCCGCTGCGCCACCGGAAGCGGTTCGAGGAGGGATCGGGCGAGGTCGTCGCTCCGGTGGTCGAGCAGCGCGCGTTCCTTCACGCCGCCGGCGGTGAGATGCGCCGTCCGCACCCGGCGGTCCCGCCCGCTAGGTTCGACGCTCACGAGGCCCGCCCCTTCGAGTTCGCGCAGGAGCCGGCTGAGGTAGCCGGAGTCCAGACCGAGCCGCGACCGAAGCGTTCGGACGTCGCACCCGTCGTTGCCGATCTCCCACAGGACTCGGGCCTGCCCGAGCGGCAGGTCACGGGCGAGGTAGTGGTCGTTCAGTGCGCCGACTCGCTCGGTCACGAGCCGATTGAAACGCCGGACCTTTGCGACCATCGTCTCGGAAGACGGCGACATCCTCTGACCTTAGTCAGAGGATGTCGCCCGGGTCAATGCCGTCGTTGGATCCGAGAGCCATTCACTCCTCGGCCTGCAGGCGACCCTCCATGGCCTCGAGCTTGGCGTCGTCCCAGAGCTCGTAGCGCTGGTCGCTCTCGGCGAGGACCCGGCCCGCCATCGCCTCCAGCTTGTCAGCGTCCCACAGGACGTACCCCGGGCTGGAGACGCTCTCGGCGAGCACGCGACCACTCATGGCTTCGAGTTTGGCCGCGTCCCACAGCGCGTAGCCCGTGGACCCGACGCTCGCCGCCAGGACGCGACCCTGCATGGCTTCGAGCTTGCCCGCGTCCCAGAGCGGCGCGCCGACGCTGACGGCCTCGCGGTCGGAGGTGCGCACCGCCTGGTTGAGCGCCACCGCACTCATGATCACCGCCGCAGCCGCGAGGACGGAGACCGCCGCGGCCCAGAGCGTGAATCCCGTGGGCCGCCGGACCTCGATGGTTCCCGCCTTCGTGCTCATGACTCCTCCTTCCGTCGTCGGTTCTCTGCTCTGGGCCGAGCGTAGGGTGGCGTGCGCGCGGAGGAATCCCCGAAATCCGTATCGATCGAGGCGTCGACCGGTACAACGCTCGGGTCAGGACCCCGTTGCGTCGGGAGGGAACTTCGACGCCAGCTCCGTGCGGGAGCGGATGCCGAGCTTGCGGTAGATGCGCTTGAGGTGGGCCTCGACCGTGTGGACGCTCACGAACAGGGCGTCGGCGACTTCCCTGTTGGTGCTCCCCGTGGCGACCAGCGCCGCGACCTTCTCCTCGGTCGGGGTCAGAGCGAGCGACGAGGAGGCTCGCCCGCCGATCCGCACCAGCTCGGCACGTGTCTTCTCCGCCCACAACGCGGCCCCCAGCCGGTCGAAGATCTCCAAGGCCTTCGTCAGCGTCTCCCTAGCCTCCTTCTTCCGCTTCGCGCGTCGCTCCAGCGTTCCGCTCACGAGGAGCGTTCGGCCCAGCTCGAACGGCAGCGGCAGGCCTTCCTGCTCTCGAAGCGCGCGGGCGGCCGCCGCCGACGCAGCCTCGAGGTCGCCCCGAGCGGCGAGCGCGAGCGCCCGGCACCTGGCTCCCGTGGCCTTGGTCCAGCCCCCGTCGGAGTCATCGCCGGTCTCCTCGAAGGGGAGGAGGAGCGCCTCGGCCTCGTCGAGCCGGCCGAGAGCGACCAGCGCCTCGACCTCGTCCGGGACGATCCGGAAGTAGGCGGGCTCCCGAACGCCCATCGCTCGCTCGAGCTCGAGGGCCCTGGACAGAAACGCATCGGCCTCGGCGGGCCGGCCCAGGGAGAGCTCGAGGAACCCGAGGACCGCCAGGTTCGGGATCAGGAGGAGGATCTCGCCCGCCGCCTCGGCAACGCGCACCCCTTCGCTGGCCTCCAACCGCGCCGAGTCGGAGCGCCCCAGATGAGCTTCGACCAGGCCCACCGCGAAATGGCCCTCCGCCGAGACCCACGGCCCCATGTGGAGTTGCTGGGAGGCCGCCCTGCTCCGCTGGGCGTGCTCCATGGCCGCATCCCAGTTGCCCGCTCGGCACTCCAGCTCGGCGAGGTGGTACTGGAACTGGGGGATCGGACTCTCCACGCCGTGCGCAGCGGCATCACCCAGGAGCTCGTTGAACGTCCGGCGAGCTTCGTCCAGACGATCGGTGAACTTGAGGAGTTGAGCGAGGACGTGGCTTGCACGCAGGACGTGGGCTTTGAATTCGCCCTCCATGTGCCCCTCCAGGGCGATCCCGCGATCGAGCATCTCCTGATCGACCCCGCGTCCGAGGAGAAACTCGACAAAGGGATACGCCTGGAACGCCTCGGCCATCACCCGTGGTTCCTGCTGCTCCTCGGCCAGCTGCAGGGCTGCGCGAGCGTGCCGTTCCGATGCCGCGAGGTCTCCCCTGAACAGCCAGGCGTACCCGAGGTTCTGCTCGATAAGTGCCAGCAGCACCAGATCATCCCCCGCCTCGCCCCGAGCAGCCTCGAACACGGCCCACGCCCCCCGCCAGCCTTCGGTCTCGGCGAGGGCCATCCCCAGGTCAAGCAGCACGCGGCCCCGAGCGGGCCCGGGCATCGAGAGGTCGATCGCTTGCTCCAGGACGCTCCGCGCCAGCGAGGTGTCGCCGCACTCGTAGTGCGCCACGCCCGCCTGGTGGGTCCGACGCACCAGGTCCCCGAGTCGATCCCCCGGCGTGGCGCGGCGGGCCATCTCCCAGAGCTCGGCCGCGGATTGCGGCGCACCCCGGGAGGAGGCCAGCAGGGCGGCCTCCTCGAGGGCGGCAGCGACGGCGACGTCCGGTCCCTCGACGGACAGCGCCAGGTGGCGGGCTCGTTCCTCCGAATCGCGGACGATCGTCGCGAGCCGCGCGTGAAGCTCGCGACGCCGAGCCGGCGGGATCGTCTGATAGACGGCAGCCGCGAGGAGCGGGTGGGTGAACCGGAGCCGGTCGCCCGACATCGATGCGACCCCGCTCTCGACCGCGGGATCCAGACGAGCGTCGATCGACGACGGTGCGATCGCGGCGGAGAGTGTCTCGAGAGTCGGTGAAGACAAGGCAGAGACGATCTCCAACGCCTCCACGGCATCCTTCGGCAGTCCCCCGAGGCGGTGAGCGATGAGCTCCTGCAGGCGGTCGGGGATCGGGAGCCGCTCGCCCGACCCCACATCGTCACCACGACGGATCAGCGCGAGTGCGATCTCCTGAGCGAAGAAGGGGTTGCCGCCCGACATCTCGTGGATACGCAAGAGCGCGGTCCGCGGGAACCCTTCGCCGACCGCATCCAGGATGACCCGCTCGACGTCGTCCAGGGACAGCGGGCCGACGTGGACGACCTGCACGCGTTCCTCCGGGAACACCGGCACGATGCCGAGGGGATCGACCTCGGCATCCGATCCCCGTACGGCCGTCAGCACGCCGACCGGCTCGTCCTTCAGTCGCCGGACGACGAACTGCAACACGCGCGCAGACGGCAGATCCATCCAGTGCGCGTCGTCGATGGCCAGGACGACGGGTGTGGTGGAGGCGACCGCACGGATGCACCCGAGGACGGCCAGCGAGACGGCCCGCTGGTCGGCGCGTCCGCCGGTGCGAGGCGTTCGGAGGAGCGCCACCTCCAGGGCCGCGCGCTGCGGCTCGGGGAGCAACGGCAGGCCCTCGTCCAGGACGGGTTCGACGAGGTCGCCGAGGACGGCGTACGACAGACGCGTCTCGGCCTCGACGGGACTGCACGAGAGCGTCCGGTAGCCGCGCTCGCGGGCTCCCGCGAGCCCACGCCTCCACACCGTGGTCTTCCCGATGCCGGCATCTCCGGACAGCAGCACGGCGGTCGGGCCGTGCGGGATCGTGTCGAGGGCACGCTCGATCGTCGCGAGCTCGAGCTCCCGTCCGACGACGTCGCCAGCCACCGCCACTCCCCCCGATCGGTGGACGTCAGATTCTAGGGATGGCCGGTCCCGGGCAGACACATCCGGCGTTGAGTGCTCGGACGCGCCTCGGCGGGAGGGGTGGGATTCGAACCCACGAGCGGGTCGCCCCGCTGGCGGTTTTCAAGACCGCCGCCTTCGTCCGCTCGGCCACCCTCCCGGAGGAAATCTAGCAACGGAAAGCCTGAACCCATCGCCGAGGTCCGGGCGTCTACCGCCGCGATGGGGCCGATGTGTGAGATTCCCCAGCTCTCCGATGCGCAGTGAAACTCTCAGCACCGGGGCGACGCGTGCGCCGACGCACTGATGAAGCATGGAAGACGACTCCGCCTGCCTCTTCGAGCCCGCCCCGTGGAGGGATGTTCGTACGAAGGGAGCCCCGGGACCCGATCGTTCAGCGAGTCCTGCGAGTCACCCCGTAGCCCGGCCTCGGCCGTCCTGGTCGTCGCCGTCCTGGCCGTGGTCGTCGCCGTCCTGGCCGTGGCCGTCTTGGCCGCCACGACCACGACCCCGCGACTCACCGGGGTTCGACCCCGGTCGATCGCCGAGCTCAGCCTCCTTCCAGAAAGGGCTATAGACGGGCATCGGCGTTGTGGGGGACACACCGACGACCGGATGCTGCTGTGTGCGCTCCACGGCCGGCGCGACCACGTGGATGCGCTCCGGGCGTTCGGGCGGAGGTTCGTGCGTGCGGGCCGCGCTCAACGTCAGCAGAAGGCCAGCGGAAACGGTCACCGCGGCGGCGGTCGCCGCGGTCAGGAGTTCGGCGTGATCACGAAGCGCGTTCGCAACGTGCGCTCGGACGAGATCCGGTCTGGCTGACAGCCATCCGATGATGCGCTGAGGAACCTGCAGCGCGCTCCCCGAGCCCAATGCCGGCACGAGCCCCCACACGACGGCCCCTCCGACGCCCTCGGCGACGAGTGCGTGTAGGAGTCCAGCCATCACCGTGCCCGATACGCCTGGCTCGATGCGACCGAGCGCGCCAGCGGGCGTGTGATCGCCGATGACGATGAGCACGGCGCGGGGCGCGAGATCGCGAACGTGCTCGAGCGAGGTACACAAGTCAGCCTCGACGACGATCGCGTCCGGCTCGTCCGTCGACACGGCATCCATCAGCGCATCCTCCGTCTGCGCGACCGAGACGACGTCAAACCCATTCGCTCCGAGCAGCGCGTCCATGTTGCCGATGCGACCCGCCGTGATCACGCTGAGCCGATCACTCTGCTCCACCGACTCGGCGGCTGAAGCTTCTGGCGAGGCGGAACGATCGAGCATCGACATGGCGCCGCGGGCTCCTATGGATGGTCGTAGACGACTTCCTCCACCGAACCTTGGATACCATCGCGGGCGCCCCCGGTCATGTCGCACGATAGGTCTACGGGCCGGCACGACGCGGCACCACCCGTCCGTCGCCCATTCGGACTATCGACGGACCCTTCGAGATCAGATCGTGGTCCGATCGGAGGCTTCGCGGACCGTTCCGGCGCCGGCCGCACTCGGGCTACACTCGCGGCGGCCGTACGCCGAAGGTCCTAGTCCCCGAAGGCCCCTTCCGCTTCGCGCCGAAGGAACTCCCGGAGGAGTCGACGGTCCGCTTATCCTGCCATGCGGTCGCCTCATTCAGGCCGAGAACGTGCCGGGCCACATCCGCGAAGCCGTGGCATCACGGCTTCCTGTTTCCGCGACGCTCGCCACCTCACGTCCGGAGAGCATCGACCCCTGCGGCCACCCCCCGTTTCTGCCACGATGGGCGACCGATGAGCTCGACCAGGAACGATCGGGATGCCGGCCACCGAGACGAGGGTGACCGGGGCGGCGACCAGGCGAGGTACCGCGCCCTCGTCGAGAACCTCCCCGCGGTGATCTACCAGGTGGCCCCCGACGACGACCGCCGGACGATGTACGTGAGCTCGCATGTCGAGACGGCGCTCGGGTATTCGCGCGCCGAATGGCTCGAGCAGCCCGACATCTGGATGGAGCTGCTGCACCCGGACGACCGAGAGCAGACGCTCGCGGCGCACGACCTGCACAACGAGACCGGCCGACCCTGGAGTCGGGAGTACCGGCTCATCGCGAGCGACGGGACCGTCGTCTGGTTCCGCGACGTCGCGAACCTCGTCCGCGACGAAGACGGCCGACCGCTCCACTGGCTCGGGGTCCAGCTCGACATCACCGAGCTGAAGGAGGTCGAGAGGGAGCTCCGCAAGGCCCGAGACGGGCTCGAACGCCGGGTCGCGGCGAGGACCGCCGAGCTCGAGGAGGCGAACGAGCTGATGACGCTCGAGATCGGCGAGCGCCGCCGAGCCGAGAGCGAGCTCCGCGACGCCGAGCAGCGCTACCGCGCACTCGCGGAGCAGATCCCGGCCGTCACCTACGTGTGGGAGGTCAACCGCCCCGAGGGCGCCGAGTCGCGCGAGTACACGAGCCCCAGGATCGAGCAGCTCCTCGGATACACCGTGGAGGAATGGCACGACCCGCTGGACTTCTGGATGTCGCGTCTGCATCCGGACGACCGGCAGGCCGTCCTCGCCGCCACGATGCGTTCGGAGATCACGGGGGAGCCATTCGCGGTCGAGTACCGCTACCTCCACAAGGACGGGCACATCGTGTGGGTGACGGACAACGCGATCCTGGTGGCGACCGACGAGTGGAGCCGGCCCCACCTGTTCCAGGGGGTGATGTCCGACGTCACCGCCCGCAAGGAGGCGGAGGCGAAGGCCGCGGAGACCGAGCTCCGGTACCGCGATCTGACCGAACAGGTCCCGGGGGTCATCTACATCGCGGAGCTGAACGCCAGCACGCCCGGCTACCGGCTCCGCTACGCGAGCCCGCAGCTCACCGCGATCTTCGGCTACGAGCTCGAGGATTGGGCCGATACCGATCGATGGCTGGCCACGGTGCACCCGGAGGACCGGGAGCGCGTGCAGCGCGTCGATGCCGACGTGGCAGACACCGGCGGGTTCGACATGGAGTACCGCATCTTCCATGGGGACGGCGGCGTCCGGTGGGTCCGTGACCGGGCGCACGTGCTCACCAGGGACGAGCTGGGACGGCCGACCGAGATCCAGGGGCTCCTGATGGACGTGACCGACGCGCGTCGGATCGACCGGGACCGGCGGGAGGTCCGCCGCCGCTACCGCTCGCTCGTCGAGGCGATCCCGGCGATGACGTATCTCGAGTACGCGAGCCCCGACGCGCCGCGCGAGTCGCGGTTCGCCTACATGAGCCCCCAGGTCGAGGAGATCCTCGGGTTCACGCCCGAGGAGACGATGTCCGACCCACTGTTCTTAGCGAACACGCTCCACCCCGACGACCTCGAACGCGTCATGACCGAGAGCATGCGCGTGCAGGGGACCGAGGAGCCGTTCGACGAGGAGTTCCGGCAGCGGACCAAGGACGGGCGGTACCGGTGGATCCACGACCGCGCCGTACTCGTGCGCGACGACGACGGGAGCCCGGTCTTCTGGCACGGCGTCGCCACCGACATCACCGCACGCAAGGAGGCCGAGCAGAACCTCCGCCTCCTCGACGAGCGGTACCGAACGCTCGTCGAGCAGATCCCGGCCGTCACCTTCATCGAGGAGATCGGCGGTCCGCCCGACGAGACCTGGTTCAGCTACCTCAGCCCGCAGGCGGCCGAGATCTTCGGTCGGAGCGCCGAGGAGCTGCTCGCCAACCCGTCGCACCTCGCGGAGTACGTGCATCCCGACGACCGCGACCGCGTCTACGCCGCGAACGCCCGCTCCGAGGAGACCGGCGAGCCGTTCAACGAGGAGTTCCGCATCGTCCGTCCGGACGGGCGGATCCTCTGGCTCGACAGCCGGGCGGTGCTCGTCCGTGACGACGAGGGGAGGCCGCGCTTCTGGCAGGGGGTCGCGATCGACGTCACGGCGCACCGCGAGCTCGAGACGCGGTATCGCGACCTCGCGAGCCTGATGTCGAACGAGCTCGGGAGCGACGCGACTAGCTGAGGTCCCGCAACTCCAGGATGGTCCACGCCTCCACCGGGCGAGACGCCCCCTTGATCGAGAGCGGCTCCCGCTTCTCGGCCCGCACGCGGTCCTTCACCAGGGCGTAGGTTCGGAACCCGACGAGCGGGGTCCCGGGTTCGGCCTCGGACTGGAGGCGGGCCGCGACGTTCACCTCGAACCCGACCGCCTTGTAGGCGCGCAGCACGTCGCTGCCGAACACCCCCACCGTGCAGTGGCCGGTGTTCACGCCCACGCGCACCTTCAGGTCGGCCGGGATGCCGCGCGCGCGCGTCGCCGCGGACAGCGCCTCGACCCGCTCCCTCATGTCGAACGCGGCCCGCACGGCCGCCAGCGCCTGCGTCGACTCGTCGACGCGGGCGGGCGCGCCGAATAGGACCATGATCCCGTCGCCGATGAAGTTGTCGAGGGTGCCGCCGTGCTCGACCGCCACCGCGGCCATCTCGCGCAGGTACTCGTTCAGCACGTCCGAGAGCTCCTCGGGCGCCAGCGTGTCCGACAGGTCCGTGAACCCGACCATGTCGGCGAACAGAAACGTGAGCTTGCGGCGCTCGAAGCCGCCGTCGCTCGTCAGCCGGCCGGCCAGCAGCCCCTCGGCGACCTGATGGGGCAGGAATCGCTTCAGCTCACCGGTCCGCACGAGCTCGGCCATCTGCTCGTCGACGCGCGCCTCCAGCCGTCGGTTGAGTCGGTCGACCTCCTCGACGTGCCGCCGCTGGAGATCGTGCAGCCGCTTCTTCGTCAGTCCCGCCCTCACCCGGGCACCGAGCAGGACCGGGTCGACCGGCTTGGAGAGGTAGTCGTCGGCGCCGAGCTCGATGCATCGGACGGCGCTCGCGACGTCGTCGACCGCCGTCACCATCACCACGGGCAGGTGCCGCAGCCCTGGATCGCCCTTCAGACGCTCGAGCACCTGGTACCCGTCCATCCCCGGCATCACGACGTCCAGCAGCACCACGTCGAAGTCCTGCGAGCCCATGAGCTCGAGCGCCTCGGCACCGCTTTCGACCGTGGTGACCTCGTGCCCGTCCGCCTCGAGGCTCCGCGACAGCATCGAGCGATTCACGGGGTCATCGTCGACGACGAGCACCGAGGCGCGGTCGCTCACGGCTCGAGCTCCGGACCGATACGCTGCAGCTCCCCCGTCACCCGTTTGAGCTCCGAGGCGAGGCCGTCCACGAGACCCGCACCGTCCTCGAGCACGCCCTCGCTCGCCGACGCCTCCACCTGTCGGGACACGTCCGCCAGGGCGGTCGCTCCGAACATCGCCGCGTTGGACTTCAGCGTGTGCGCCGCGACCCGCACCGACTCCGCATCGCCGTTCTCGATCCCCCGGCGGAGCGCCGCGATCAGGTCCGGCGCGTGGGTACGGAAGGTCTCGACCAGCCCGCGGACCGCGTCCCCGCCACCCTCGCCGAGGGAGGCCGCGAGCCGCCGCAGCACGTCGACGTCGACGGCGGCGTTCGGCGAGGTGCCGCCGTCCATGCGGCCGCTGCGGCCAAGCGCGTCGGCGAGCTCCTCGAGCCGGAGCGGCTTCGTGATGTAGTCGTTCATGCCGGCGGCGAGGCACCGCTCGCGCTCGCCCTGCAACGCGTTCGCCGTGACCGCGATGATGTGCGGCCCGCTCGTCGACCGCTCGCGGATGCGCCGCGTCGCCTCGAGCCCGTCCATCTCCGGCATCTCGACGTCCATGAGCACGGTGTCATAGGGCTGGCGTTCGATCGCCTCGAGCGCCTCGACGCCGTTGGCCGCGACGTCGGCTCGGTAGCCGAGCTTCTCGAGCAGCAGGAGCGCCAGTTGCTGGTTCACGGCGTTGTCCTCGACGAGCAGGATCCGGAGCGGATGTCGCACGGCGAGCTCGGGCCCGGCGGCGGACGTGTGCGGGCTCGCGACCTCGACGCCCACGCCGACGACGTCGAGCAGCGCCTCGTACAACTGCGACGGGCGTACGGGCTTCGTCAGCGACGCCGCGAACGTCTCGGCCGGGACGTCCATGGCTCCGCCGAGCGAGGAGAGCAGGACGAGCGGCAGGTTCTCGCGAACCTTTCGGACCTCCGAGGCCAGCATGACGCCGTCCATCTCCGGCATCTGCATATCGACGATGGCGAGGTCGAACCGGCCATCGCGGACCCAGCCGAGCGCCTCCCGCGGGGAGCCGGTCTCCCGGACGGACATGCCCCACGTGGACAGCTGCCGGTTGAGGATCTGGCGGTTCGTCGCGTTGTCGTCGACGACGAGGACCTGCTTCCCGCCCAGCTCGGGGGCGTTCGCGAGCTCGAAGGGCCGGCTCGGAAGCTCTGCCGTCGACATCTCGGCCGCGAACGAGAACGTCGACCCTTCGCCGACGGCGCTCTCCGCCCACATCGTGCCGTCCATCAGCTCGACCAGGCGCCGGCTGATCGCGAGCCCGAGCCCGGTTCCCCCGTAGCGCCGAGTGGTCGAGGCATCGACCTGACTGAACGACTGGAAGAGCAGATCCATACGGTCCCGCGGGATGCCGATGCCGGTGTCGCGCACCGAGAAGGTGAGCCGTCGGCGCTCGGGCGTGCGCCCGGGCCCGGACGAGGTCGTGAGCACCACCTCGCCCTCCTGCGTGAACTTCACCGCGTTGCTCAGCAGGTTCGTGAGGATCTGCCGGACGCGCGTGAGGTCGCCCACGACGCCACGGGGAACGTCGGTGTCGAGGTCGTACGCGAGATCGAGCCCCTTGGCCGCCGCGGCCGGGGTCACGAGCTCGAGCGCGGACTCGACGCACTCCCGCAGGTCGAACGGCGCCCGCTCGAGTTCGAGTCGGCCGGCCTCGATCTTCGAGAAGTCCAGGATGTCGTTGATCACGGTGAGCAGCGCATCGCCGCTCCCGCGGATCACCTCGGCGAACTGCCGCTGTTCGGGGGAGAGCTCGGTGTCCAGCATGAGTCCCGTCATCCCGATCACCGCGTTCAACGGCGTGCGGATCTCGTGGCTCATCGTCGCGAGGAACGCGCTCTTGGCCTCGGTCGCCGCCTCCGCGTCCTCGCGCGCCCGCTGGAGTTCCCCGACGTCGTGATAGAGCCCGTACAGGCCAACGGCCTCGTCGCCGACGACCACCGGCGCACCGAACAGCTCCACGTCGACGAGCGCGCCGTCCTTGCGGGTGCGTTTCGTGAATTTGTGGACGAGCTCGCCGCCCATCCCCACCGCGCTGGCGTCGAGGGCCTCGGCGCGCACGGCGGCGTCGGTGGCGACCAGGTCGTCGATGTGCCGCCCGATCGCCTCCTCGGCCGAGTAGCCGAACAGACGCTCGGCCGCAGGGTTCCACGAGGTCACCCGGCCGTCGGGATCCATCAGGACGATCGCAACGGGATTCGCCTGCACGAGCGCCTCGTAGTAGCGCCTCTGCCGCTGGATCTCGCCGATCTCGTGGTAGATCACGCTCCAGCCGACCCGCTCGCCGCGGATGAAGACGGGAGCCGCGACCAGCTCCACGTCTACGATCGAGCCGTCCTTCCTGGTCCGGCGCGTGACCAAGCGCGTGCCGCCCTCCTCCCGTTGGATCGAGTCGGCGTCGTACCGCTCGGCTTCCTCGCGGAGCTCGGGCGTCTTGGCGACGAGATCGTCGAGGTGCACCCCGAGCGCCTCCTCCGCCGAGTACCCGAACAACGCCTCCGCTCCCGGGTTCCACGACGTAACGACGGTGCCGTCGTCGACGGTGATGATGGCGGTGGGGCTGAGCTGGAGCACCGACTCGAACCATCGCCGCTGCTGCTGCACCTCGCTGATGTCGTGGTAGATGACCAGGAAGCCGACCCGTTCCCCGCCGACGGTCACGGGCGCGTGATGCAGCACGACATCCACCAGCGAGCCGTCGCGCCGCGTCCGCTGGGTCACCGCCTGCACGAGCTCACCCCGCTCCGCCGCCTCGCTGTATCCAGCAGCCTCGTCGTGCAGGTCCGGCCGCGACGCCACGACGTCGTCCATCACGCGCCCGATAACCTCGTCCGCGGAATAGCCGAAGAGCCGCTCGGCCGCGGGGTTCCACGAGACGATCCTCGCGTCGAGGTCGACGATGGCGATGGCCGTGGGGCTGATCTCGAGGAGCGACTCGAAGTAGCGCTTCTGCTGCTGCACCTCGGTGATGTCGTGGTAGATGACCACCGCGCCGATGCGCTTCTCGTTCACGACCACGGGCTCCGAGAAGATCTGCACGTCCACGAGGGAGCCGTCCTTCCGGGTTCGGACTTCGGTGACCTGGATCCGCTCACCCTTGGCCGCCCGCTCGCTGTAGCCGAGCGCCTCCCGATGCAAGGCGGGGTCGTTGGCCACGAGATCGTCGAGATGCACGCCAACCGCCTCCTCGGCCGTGTAGCCAAAGACCCTTTCGGCGCCGGGACTCCAGGAGACGACCCTCGACTCCAGATCGGTGACGGCGATCGCCGCGGGGCTGAGGTCGAGGAGCGATTGGAAGTACCGCTTCTGCTCCTGGAGCTCGGTGACGTCGTGATAGAAGGCGTGCTTCGCCACGATCTCGCCGCCGACGGTGAGCGGCCCACCGACGATGTCGACGTCGACGAGCGACCCGTCCTTGCGAGTCCGCTGGGTCAGGAGGTGGACCGTTTGTCCCTGATCGGCGCGACGATCGATCGCCTCTCCTTCGGTCGCCAGATCCTCTCGGTTCGCGACCAGATCGTTGATGTGGTGGCCGATCGCTTCTTCGGCCGAGTATCCGAACAGTCTCTCGGCCGCCGGGTTCCACGACGTGACCGTGTCGTCCATGGCGACCAGCGCGATCGCCTCCGGGCTCACCTCCAGCATCGCCTCGAACAGCCGACGCTGGCGATTCAGTTCGGTGATGTCGTGGTAGCTCCCGATCATGCCGACGATCCGACCATCGACGGTCAGCGGCGCCGAGAGCAGCTCGACGTCGATGAGCGTGCCGTCCTTGCGGGTACGCCTCGCGAGCGCCTGAACACGGCCGCTGCCCATCGTGCGTTCACCGATCGCCACCGCCTCCTCGTGCAGTTCCTCGGTCGCGGCCACGAGATCGTCGAGGTTGCGCCCGAGCGCTTCGTCCGCCGAGTACCCGAAGAGTCGCTGGGCAGCCTGGTTCCACGCGACGACGATCGTGTCGGGGTCGGTGACCACGAGCGCGCTGGGGCTGATGTCGAGGACGGGCGCGAAGCGTTCGACCTGCTCCCGGAGCTCGTCCTGCGACGGTCCCCCCACGCTGCCCCCTTCCTCGCCGGGCATTCTCCGGGGCCCCGGCACGGCTGTCCAGGCGGTTAGCCGCTCGGGGTGAGCTCCCGGACGCTCTCGGGGAGATAGGGGTGCAACACCTTCGGGAGCTCGACGCTGCCGTCGGCTCGCTGGTTGTTCTCGAGGATCGCGATCAGGGTTCGACCGATCGCCGTCGCCGTACCGTTCAACGTGTGCGGTGTCGCGGTCTCTCCCGAGGCGAGGCGCATGCGGGTCTGCGCCCGGCGCGCCCCGTAGTCCGTGTAGTTGGAACATGAGGTGATCTCGCGATACCGCCCCTGGCCTGGCAGCCAGGCCTCCAGGTCGTACTTCTTCGCCGCGGCGCTCCCGAGATCGCCCGCCGCCGTGTTCGTGATCCGATAGGGGAATCCGAGGCTGCCGAGGATCTCCTCCTGGGTTGCGAGGATGAGCTCGAGCTCGTCCCACGACGTATCGGGCCGGGTGAACGAGAACATCTCGACCTTGTCGAACTGGTGGAGTCGGAACATCCCGCCCATGTCCTTGCCGTAGGTCCCCGCCTCCCTGCGGAAACAGGTCGAGTAGCCGGCGTACCGGATCGGGAGGTCGCCCTCCTCCAGGATCTCGCCGGCGTGGAACGCGGCGAGGGACGCCTCCGAGGTTCCGACCAGATAGAGCTCGTCGGGGGAGGTCACGTAGATGTTGACCTCGTCGGTCGGCAGGAACCCACTGCCGAACATCACCTCCTCGCGGACCAGCACCGGGGGGATCACCGGGACGAATCCGCTCTCGACTACCGTGTCGAGAGCGTGCCGCACCAGCGCGAACTGGACGTGCACGATGTCCCCCATGAGGTAGACGAATCGCGATCCGCTGGTCCGCGCGCCGCGTTCGGTATCCAGCACGCCCAGGATTCCTCCGAGCTCGGCGTGGTCGCGAGGCTCGAAATCGAACGAAGGCGGCTCTCCCCTCGAACGGACCTCGACGGCGTCCTCCTCGGTGAAGCCGTCGGGCGCCGAGTCGTGCGGCACGTTCGGTGTCTTGGCGAGGATGTCCGCTAGATCGGCATCCGCGCGCTCGAGTTCGGGCTCGAGCTCCTTGAGACGCGCCGAGACCTTGCCGACCTCCTCGATCAGCCGCCCCTTCTCCTCGCCCTCGGCCGCGCCGATCGCCTTGCCGGCGCGGTTCTGCTCGGCGCGGAGCTCCTCGACCTCGGCCGTGAGCTCACGACGGCGCTGGTCGAGCGAGAGGATCTCGTCGACGACGTCCCCGAGGTTCCGGCGGGCGAGTCCGCGGCGGAACGGCTCCGGGTCCTCGCGGATCGCCCGGACGTCGAGCACGCTAGACCGTGGCCTCTTCGACCTCGGGCTCGGGCGCCTTCGAGTGCTTGCCCGCCGGCTGGGCGGGCTGCTGGTCCATGATCGACTGACCCTGGAAGATGCCCCCCTCTTCCACGACGAGCGTCTTGGACGTGATGTCGCCGTCGACGCGACCGCCGCGAGCGAGCTCGGCGCGACCCTTGACGTTGATGGCGCCCTTGAACCGCCCGGCCACCACAACGTTCTGGGCGCGGATGTCGGCCTCGACCTGGCTCTGCGGCGACAGCAGGACGTCGCCCTCAGCGTTGATCTGGCCCTTGACCTGGCCGTCGATCCGAAGGGAGCCGGCCGAGACCACGGTCCCCTCGAGCCTGGCTCCCTGGCCGACGATCGTGACCTCTCCGCCCTGCTCCGCCATGCGCTCCACCCCCGTTCTCCGTCGCCCGTCGGCCTTGTCCGATCGAGCGGTGGTCGTGGTCGCCGGACCGTCCTGGCCGGCCGCATCCGTCGGTTCGTCCTTGCGCCAGATCACGAGGCGCTCACCACCTTCCGCGGCCCCGCGAGGGCCTGCCCGATCGCCTCTTCCTCCTCGAGCGACAGGTTGTACTGGCTCTGACCCTCCGTGACCGGCTTGGCGTAGACCCTGGTATCCGCGCGTCCGTTGATCGAGGTCATCACGACGCCGCTGCCGTGATCGTCGAGCAGCGCGCACGAGAACGAGAGCCTGCCGCCCACGTCCTCGAACGCGTCGTAGCGCACGAGCCCGACGCGCCGAACCGCCCCCTCGATCAGTCCTTCGTGCCGCCGGTCGGTCGTCATGAGCGATCGCACCGCGCCCTCCAGCCGGGCGATCCGGTCGGACTGTCCCTCGAGGATGTCGTGGAGCACCTCGTCCACCTCGATCGGCCCCTGCTTGCGACGGCGTCCCGGCGCCAATGCCGACAACGCGAGCGCGAGGACCCCGAGACCGATCGCGATCAGGACCAGTCGGCTGAGTGTCTCGGTGGAGAAGTTCATCGTCGTTTGGCCGAAGTGGCCGCTGACCTGCGGCTTCTCGGAGGGGCCGAGTATACAATCAACCCCCTCGCCGACGAGCGGGGCGAGGAGCTCCCTGATCAGCGTGCGGCTCGCCTACTTCGATTGCATCGCCGGGATCTCTGGGGACTCGGCGCTCGCGGCGCTCATCGACGCCGGCGCGGACCTCGACGAGGTCCGAACGCACCTGTCCACGCTCCCGCTCGAGCCGTTCGAGCTTGAGATCGAGGAGGTCGACGAGCACGGGATCCGCGCGGTGCGGCTCGGCATCCACACCTCGGGGACGGCGGGCGTGATCCGTACGTACGCGAGCGTGCGCGCGACGCTCGACGCCGCGGACCTGCCGGCTGATGCGTCGCAGCTCGCGCACCGGATCCTCCGCAGGTACGCGGAGGCCGAGGCCCGCGTGCAACGACGCGACCTCGAGAGCGTGACGTTCCACGCGGTCGCCGGGCTCGACACGATCGTCGTGGTTACCGGCACGGCGCTCGCGCTCACGATGCTCGGCGTGGAGCGGGTGTTCGCGTCCGCGGTGCCGACCGGTCTCGGGATGGCGCGGACCGAGCACGGCGCGATGCCGATCCCCTCGCCCACCGTGGTCGAGCTCCTCCGTGGTGCACCCCTGTACTCGCGGGGCGTGACCGCCGAGCTCACCAACGCCGCCGGCGCGGCCGTGCTCGCGGCCACCGTCGAGGGGTACGGCGAGCTTCCGGCGATCCGCGTCGAGACGGCGGGCTACGGGGCCGGCGAGGCCCGCCTCGACTTCCCGAACGTCACGCGCGTGCTCGTCGGGGCCGAGGAGCCCGCCTCGTCGCTTCCGACCGTGCCGGGGACCCCCGAGCTCCGCCTGGTCCCCGAACTCGATCAGCCGGACCGGGAGGACGACGGCGACGCCGGGTAGGTCGCGCGGTCGGCCGATCGAGGCCGCAGATCTTCCAGGTTTAGGCTCCCGGAACTTGGGTACCCCTCGGGCGCCTCGGAGCACCTGCTTCTACGCAAGGAGGTCCGAATGAGGAACCATCGCCGGGCGGGACTCCCCGCCCTGACCGTCGTCATCGTGCTCGCTTCGCTTGTCACCACCGTCGGCGCACAGGAACGAGGGCAGGGCGAAACCGAACGATCTCCGCTGAGCGGAGCCCAGCTGCCTCCCGCCGCGGCCGTCGCAAGCGGGAAACCCGGCACGCTCAAGGTGTTCGAGGCCACGGTCGACGCTTCGACGCTGCAGGGCCTCGTCAACCAGGGCTACGACGTCACGCCGGTCGAGGACACGCTCGACGGGATCGTGGTGGCGCTGGTCCTTTCCCCCGGAGAGCAGCGCGTGCTGGAGGCGAAGGGTGTCGAGCTCACACTCCAGAGTGCTCCCAAGGAGCGCGAAGCGCGGGTCGCTGCCGCGAGCCAGTCGATCTTCGGATTCGACGTGTTCCGCTCGTACGACGAACCCGGCGGCATCGAGGACCAGCTCCTCGAGATCGGCGTCAACCCCCAGTACCAGGGCTTCGTCAAGCTGTACGACATCGGCGACACCGTGGAAGGGCGAGACATCTTGGCGATCCGCATGACGCAAGGTGCTCGCGGACGCCCGCTCGGCAGTCGTCCTGCGGTCCTGTACCAGGGGACCACGCATGCGCGGGAGTGGATCAGCACCGAGGTGACGATGCGGCTGCTCGAGTGGTTCCTCGCCGAGCGGCGTGCGGAGAACCCGGACGTCGTCGAGATCCTGGAGACGTCCGAGCTGTGGTTCGTCCCGGTCGTGAACCCCGACGGGTACGAGTTCACGTTCACCGACGAGCGGCTCTGGCGCAAGAACCTCCAAGACAACGACGACAACGGCATCATCAACAGCGCCGACGGCGTGGACCTGAACCGGAACTACCCCAACCACTGGCGCTGGGAGGACGACCGGTCGTCCTCGGTGCCGTCCAACGAGACGTATCGGGGCGATGCTCCGGGCTCGGAGCCAGAGACCCAGTCCAGCATGGGCCTGGTCCAGAACATGGCGGACTTCAAGTTCGCCATCAGCTATCACTCGTTCGGGCAGCTCCTGCTGTACGCGCAGGGGTGGCAAACACTGACGCCCTCAGCCGACGACCCCATCTACGTCGCGTTGAGTGGGACCGACGACGATCCCGCGATCGCGGACTTCAACCCCGGAGTCGGGGCAGACCTGTACACGACCAACGGAGAGTTCACCGACTGGGCCCACGCGACCGAGGGCGTCCTGGCGTGGACCCCTGAGCTTTCGGAGGGATGCGAGGGCGAGCCCGGCTGCAACAACGGGTTCGAGTTCCCCGACGACGAGGCCAAGGTCCGGGCGGAGTTCGAGCGGAACCTCGCTTTCGCCCTGAACCTGGCCCGTTCCGCGGGCGACCCCGACGACCCGACATCCCACACTGGCCTCGACACCGCCGGTCTGTACGTGAACGTCGGGGAGATCGACCCGTGGAAGTCGAGCTGGCCGAGCTCGGACCTTCGTGTCCAGACCTCGTACGCGGGCGGAAGCAGCCAACCCGTCGAGGTCTTGGCCAAGCGAGATGTCGGGGCGGTGACCCTGCACTACTCCATCGACGACGGGGGCGAGCAGACGGCTGAAACGTCGGAGTCCGCCGATGGCGAGGTCTTCGGGGGCAACAACGACTACGACGTCTACTACCACTACCTCCGCGGCGAGATCCCCGGCTTGGCGGTCGGTGACTCGGTCGAGTACTGGTTCTCCGGAGGCGGTGAGTCGACCGACCCGGTGACGTTCGAGGTGGTCGAGGACGCCGACGCCGACGTCCTGATCGTGGCCGCCGAGGACCGCACCGGCGTATCACAGATCCCGAACTACGCAAGCACGACGGATCCGAACTACCTCTCCTACTACGCCGATGCGGTGACGGCGTCGGGCCGGACCTTCGATGTCTACGACATCGACGCCAACGGCCGGACGTCGCCCGACCCCTTGGGCGTGCTCGGCCACTACGACACGGTCGTCTGGTACACGGGGAACGATCTGGTGACCCGCGAGCCGGGCTGGACGGGCGGCAACGTGTCCCGGCTGGCGGTGGACGCCACCCTCAACATGCGCCAGTACCTCAACGAGGGCGGCACCCTGCTCTACGCCGGCCAGTGGGCCGGGTGGCTGGAGAACTCCGGCCAGCAGCAGTTCTACGACCCGGTCGCCAACCAGCGATGCGTGGGGCCGGCCGTTCCGCCCGAGGTCGCCGACCGGTGCCTGCTGTGGGGCGACAAGAACGACTTCTTCCAGTACTACCTGGGGGCGTTCAGCCGCAACGCGGGCGGTGGCTTCGACGGCTCGACGGGCGACCCGTTCCCGCTGGAGGCGACCGACACGCCGTACACGGGTGGCGGGCCGTGGACCTTCAACGGCCCGGACAGCGCCCAGAACCACGTCGGCGGGGCGGGGTTGAGCCCGACCGCGTCGTTCCTGACCACCAGCACCGTCCTGTCCAGGCACGTCTACCCCCAGTTCACCAGCGACGCTCGGGCCAACTGGGATCGAGGCATCGGTGCGAACCCGTTCGCTCCGTTCGAAGGAAACTGGTACGTGTTCTCGCAGCAGGCGGACATCTCGTACAAGCGGCTCGGCCGGACCTTCACGGTGCCGGCGAGCGGCGGCCAGATGACGCTCCGGTTCTCCTACGACACGGAGCACGACTGGGACTTCGTCTTCGTCGAGGTTCACACGGTGGTGGACAGGGGAGAACCGAGCCCCGAATGGACGACGCTCGAGGATCTCAACGGGCACAACAGCCAGTCGACCGGGCCGAACGACCCCGACCTGGCGAGCTGTCCGGCGGGATGGCAGGAGCTGCATCCTCACCTCGCTCACTACCAGACGTGGGACGGCGAGGGCGCGTGCACCCCGACGGGTACCACCGGGGAATGGTGGGCCAACTCAGGACGCTCGGCCGGCTGGGAGCCCTGGGCGCTGGATCTCGCTGCCTTCGCGGAGGACGACATCGAGGTCTTCATCTCGTACGCCAGCGACTGGGCGGTCCAGGGGCTCGGGTCCTTCGTCGACTCGGTCCAGATGCCGGGCGAAGACGTGGAGTCCTTCGAGACCGGATTCGGAGCGTGGGACGTGACGGGTCCACCCGACGGCTCGGATCCGAACTTCAACGACTGGGTGCGGTCGGAGGATCTCGGCTTCGAGGAGGGAGGAATCGTCTCCATGACGCCCCCCGAGACCAACTTCATCACGCTTTACTTCGGCTTCGGCCTGGAGGGCGTGGACGGAGCCGCAGCTCGGGGTGACCTGATGGACCGGAGCCTGGACTTCCTGGGCGCCTAGTCCCTCTCGTGGCGCACGAAGTGGCCGGCCCTCCAGGGCCGGCCACTTCGCTGCTGGGATGGGCGCCTTCGATCGGGGTCCGCGATCGTGGGCGAGGGGGGAGTTGAACCCCCACGTCCTTGCGGACACAGGAACCTGAATCCTGCGCGTCTGCCAGATTCCGCCACTCGCCCGTGGGCTCGGAATCGTAGCAGCGGTCCGGTCCGGTTCCCGTCGGACGCCGGCGGGTAGGATACGCGCGAGCGCTCCTGACCAGCGCAAACACCGACACGTGCCGATCCTTCGCGACTTCGAACGACGCCTCGGCGGACTCGTCGAGGGCTTCTTCGCGACCACCTTCCGTTCGGGACTGCAACCGGTCGAGCTCGCCAAGCGGCTGATGCGGGAGATGGACTCGGCCAAGACGGTCGGCGTTCGCGAGGTCTGGGCGCCGAACCGCTACGTGTTCACGCTCTCGGAGCAGGACGGGGCGCGGTTCGAGCAGGCCGAGCAGGCGCTCGTGGGCGAGCTGAAGCAGGTGGTCCGCGATGCCGCGGCCGAGCGCGGCTGGGGCCTCGTCGGCCCGCCCGAGATCGAGTTCGAGGTGGACGAGGAGCTCGGCAAGGGGCGGTTCGTGTGCGCGGCGTCCTTCGTGGAGGGCGAGGAGGAGCTCCCCCCGCAACCGGAGGGCGGCCGCGGCTCCCTCGTCTCGGTCTCGGAGGGGCGGAGCCACGCCCTCGACCGGCCCACGATGACGATCGGGCGGCTCCCCGAGTGCGACGTCGTCGTGGACGACGTCGGCGCCTCGCGGCAGCACGCGGAGGTCCGGCGGACCGAGGACGGGTTCGTCCTGTCGGACCTCGGCTCGACGAACGGCACGCTCGTGAACGGGACCCCGATCCGGGAGCACCTGCTCGAGGACGGCGACCGGATCACGATCGGCGAGACGGCCCTCGAGTTCAGGAGCGGGTGACGTGTCGCCGTTCGTCCTGTCGGTCCTGAAGTACGGCCTGCTCGTGCTCCTCTATTTCTTCGTCTACCGCGCGATCCGCTCGGTCGCGACGGACGTGAGCGGGAAACGCCGCGGGGGCACCGCGCAGATGCGGACGTCGGCCGCTGCGCCGCCGGCCAAGGCGTCCAAGGGCGGGAAGCGGCCCACGCAGGTCGTGGTCCACGACGCGGGGGGCGACAAGGCGGCCACCGTTCGGCTGGGCGACCCGACGGAGATCGGGCGTGGGAACGGATGTGCGATTCGACTCCAAGACACGTACGTTTCCCAGATGCACGCCCGACTCGCCGACCGGGACGGCTCCTGGTACGTCGAGGACCTCGGCTCGACGAACGGCACGTACCTGAACGACCGGCGGGTGCAGGCGCCGGTCGAGGTCCACGTCGGCGACGTGGTTCGCGTCGGCAAGACCGTGCTGGAGCTCCGCCGATGAACGTCGCGGTCGGCGCCGCGTCGGACATCGGGCAGGTCCGGGAGGGGAACGAGGACTCTTACCTTGTCATCGCGCCCCTGTACGCCGTCGCCGACGGCATGGGCGGCCATCGCGGCGGAGAGGTCGCCTCGAACCTCGCGCTCGAGACCGTGCAGACGCTGTTCGAGCAGGGATCGGGGACGCTCGCCCAGCAGGTCGAGCAGGCGAACCGCGCCGTGTTCGACCGGTCGCAGAAGGACCGCAGCGTCTCCGGGATGGGAACCACCCTCACCGCGGCGCTGATCGACGGCGGCCGGGTGCACCTCGCGCACGTCGGCGACTCGCGCGCGTACCTGTTCCGCGCCGGCGAGCTCTCGCTCCTCACCGAGGACCACACGCTCGTCCACAAGATGGTGGTGGAGGGCGAGATCACCGAGGAGGAGGCCGAGACCCATCCCCACCGCAGCATCCTGACCCGCGCGCTCGGCGTGGACGCCGCCGTCCAGGTCGACGAGTCCGACGTCGAGGTGGCCGGCGGCGATCGGATCCTGCTCTGTTCGGATGGGCTCACCGGGATGGTCTCCGACGAGCAGATCCGAGAGATCCTCGGCCGCAACCCGGACCCGCAGCCGGCGGTCGACGAGCTCGTGAAGGAGGCGAACCGGGCGGGCGGCATCGACAACATCACCGCCGTGATCCTCGACTTCGTCGACGACGGGAGCGGCGAGGAGTCGACGGTCGCGGCCGAGGTCCACCACGCCACGCTGGAGCGCCCGATCCCGCGCCGCTCGGACATCACGATCGTGGGGGCTCCGATCCCTGAGCCGACTCCTGAGGCGTCGAGTCTCGGGACGTCGCCGGGCTCGGCTCCGCTTACGGGTCCCCGGCCGAGC
>DASUQI010000013.1:0-17751 GCA_036280655.1 Actinomycetota bacterium | reverse complement strand
TGCACGCCAACGCCAGGCACGCGATGTCCGTAACCGCGATACAGGCCTTCGACCGAGTCCGACCTGTTGACACTATCAACAGGTCACGACCGTCGGCGCGGACTGTCGCTCCAACGGGGATTGCGTGTCACCCACACGGGGATTTCGTGTCACCCCTTGTCCGATTGTTGCAGACGGAAGGTATCGAGGACCGTTCCACTCCCCGATACCGCCGTTCCGACGAGTTCGGCCGGCGTCGCCGAGATGTAGAGGAACCCGTGAACGTCGTCGTTCCATGCGACCGGGTCGGGCGTGTCGGCTGGGCAGTCGCCGACGGGGTAGAGTGTCGCCCCTCCTCCTCCAGAGACGACGTACGTCGTTCCGTTCACGGGCGCGAAGCGCTGGTAGTTGTGATCGTGGCCGTTCACGACCAAATCGACGCCCTGAATCGCGACGATCGGCAGAAGCTCGCGCTGCACCCTAGGGGTGCTGCCATGCTTTCCGCAGCTGTAGACGGGATGGTGAAAGACGAGGACCTGCCAGGGTGCGCTCGACGACGCCAGGGCAGTCGAGAGCCATGCCATCTGGCCCTCCTCTTCCAGGTCATTCGAGTCGAGGACGAAGACATCGACGGGCCCGACACGTCGTTCGTACCATCGATTCGGCATGTCGAAGAGGTCCATGACGGGACCACCGTTGGCGGTCTCGATGTCGTGATTGCCGAGTGAAGCGACGACCGGAACGCGGGCGTCCTCAACCCACCCGTAGGGCTCGTTCCATGCCTCGTCGAAACGAGACGGACTTCCATCGCTGTAAACGTTGTCCCCGAGCGTGACCAGCGCGTCGAAGGGGCGGTCATCTACCCAGGTGCGGATCGCGGACGATACGTCGGCCTCCGCCTCGCCTCCGGTTCCGAAGTCCCCGACGAAGACGAAGCCGGTGGCGGGTCTCGGGCTGGCGAGCATGGGGCCGTCGCTCACACCTGGGTCGCCGGCTCGCTCGGACTCGCAGGCGGTAGCCGCTACAAGCAGCACGACCGAGCATGTAACGGCCGCTAGACGGCGAGTATCCCAACGAGCGCCCACACCGTTGAGCCTACCTGCCGAACGGTTCAGTTCTCCTGCGGTTCGTCCGGAACAGGCAAAGGATGGGGACCTGGAGCATCAAAGACACTGGCCCGCATCTCCGCGATGGAGTGAACGACTCGAAGATCCTGCCCTCGCCCGTGTCCGGCTTCTCGCGTTCTCGTCGCTCTGTATCGGACGGTCGATGCCGCGGGCAACCAGACAATCCGAGCCTGGTGCGACTCGACGAGTCGTCGAATCAAGTCGAAGGCGACCCCTGACGGGTACGAGATCCGCGGTACCCCCGTTACGCATGCGTGACGATGTGCCGATCGAGCGAGCGCTAAACATTGAACATGAGGCACGGATGAGACTGCCTCCCCGCCGTTCGATAAGGCGTTGTGTCAGACGACATGAGGTGCAGAGGGAGGGATATGCGCACGAACAGGGGTAGGCTGGCGTTTCGGGTCGGAACGATCGTATTGGTTCTCGTACTTTCGGCTGTCTTCACCACATCCCTGTCGGTCGCACAGACGACGCAGCAGCTGAAGCGCGTTGGCATCATCCGGACGAACCCGTTCGCCCACACTCGGATCTCGATGGGCGACGGTGAAGGCAGCGCCTACGTTCCGCGGGATCGCTCGCTCTGGCTCGCGGATGACAACCGTGACGCGATCTTCGAAGTCGCTCCAAGAACCGGAAGACTCAGACGGGTGATTCGCGAAGACGCATTCCGATCCACGCGTCGATTCGGCGGCGGCCCTGTTGCCAGGCCAAGCCGGACCGGTGATTTCGAGAGCATGGCCTACGACGAGGCGAACGACGCTCTGTACGTCTTCTCCGGCGAATGCTGCGACGGAGCTGGCCGACCGACGGTCTTCCGCCTGACGCGCCGTCATGGAGAACTCAAGCTCGACTCGTGGCAGCCGTTGGACGAGACCAGCGACTTCCCGGCCGCGGGATGGAACTCCGTCGATCACACTCTGTACGTCGCCAACGGAGCCGATCTTCAGACCTACGATTATCCGAGCAACGCGCTCGGCCAACCCTTCGGATTCACCGATCTAGACGGCGTCCTCGGCCTCAGCTTCTCGCGGGACGGATCGAAGATGTACGCCGTCAGCAGCGGCGAGGTGCTGTATGCCGTCGACTGGCAGAGCAAGACGAGCATCCCGGGTTGGTCGTTCGATCTGACGCCCTTCGGTGTCATGGACAGTCGAGCCGTGGAGCGCGTCGGAGGCCGGTTCTTCGTGTTGGACGGCGCTTCTCGGCCCGCTGGTGATCGCCTGAAGTCCGCCGTGTTCAAGTTCGACGTCCAAGCGTGACACCATCCCGCCGCGCCGCCACGAGATTGACCCTTGGCACTCGTCCCGATATCCTGTTAGCACTCACCGTAGCCGAGTGCTAATGAACAAGGAGGGGGAACGTATGGCCAAGAAGGACTTCAACCTAAAGCCCCTCGAGGACCGGATCGTGGTCAAGCCCAGCGAGGAGGAGCAGACGACCACCTCCGGCATCGTCATCCCCGACACCGCGAAGGAGAAGCCCCAGGAGGGCTCGGTCGTCGCGGTGGGCCCCGGGCGGTTCGAGGAGGGGCAGCGTGTCCCGCTCGACGTGGCCGTTGGTGACACCGTGATCTACTCGAAGTACGGCGGGACGGAGGTCAAGGTCGAAGGCGACGAGTACCTGATCCTGTCGGCTCGCGACGTCCTGGCCGTCGTCTCGAAGTAACCTCGCACAGATCTCGGGCGGGGGCGAGCCGTTCCACGGCCCGCCCCCGTTCCGCACCGAACGTAGTCGAAGGAGGCACCATGGCCAGCAAGCTTCTGAAGTTCAGCGAGGACGCCCGGCGATCGCTCGAGGCCGGCGTCGGCAAACTCGCGGACACGGTCGCGCTCACCTTGGGTCCGAAGGGTCACAACGTGGTCCTCGACAAGAAGTGGGGAGCGCCCACGATCACCAACGACGGGGTGACGATCGCCAAGGAGGTCGAGCTCGAGGATCCGTGGGAGAACATGGGCGCCCAGCTCGCGAAGGAGGTGGCCACCAAGACGAACGACGTTGCGGGCGACGGCACCACGACCGCGACGGTCCTCGCGCGGGCGATGGTCCGGCACGGCATGCGCAACGTCGCGGCCGGAGCGAACCCGATCGCGCTGAAACGTGGCATCGAGCGCGGGGTCGCCGCCGCCGTCGACGCGATCAAGGACCAGGCCAAGGACGTCGAGTCCCGCGACGACATCTCGAACGTCGCCTCGATCTCGGCGGCCGATCCGGCGATCGGCGACGTGCTCGCCGAGGCGCTCGACAAGGTCGGTAAGGACGGGGTCGTGACGGTCGAGGAGTCCAATACCTTCGGCATGGAGCTGGAGTTCGTCGAGGGCATGCAGTTCGACAAGGGTTACATCTCGCCCTACTTCGTGACCGACCAGGAGCGCATGGAGGCCGTTCTCGAGGAGCCGTACGTGGCTCTGGTCAACAAGAAGATCTCCAGCGTGCAGGAACTCCTCCCGATGCTCGAGAAGGTCGTGCAGGCGGGGCGCCCCCTGCTCCTGATCGCCGAGGACGTCGAGGGCGAGGCGCTCGCGACGCTCGTGGTGAACAAGATCCGTGGCACGTTCAACGTCGTCGCGGTGAAGGCCCCGGGGTTCGGCGACCGCCGCAAGGCGATGCTCCAGGACATCGCGACCCTGACCGGCGGCCAGGTCATCAGCGAGGAGGTCGGGCTGAAGCTCGAGAACGTCGGGCTCGACCTGCTCGGCGGCGCCCGGAAGCTCGTCGTGACCAAGGACGACACCACCCTCGTCGAGGGCGGCGGATCCGAGGACGAGGTCAAGGGCAGGATCAACCAGATCAAGGCCGAGATCGAGAAGACGGACTCCGACTGGGACCGCGAGAAGCTGCAGGAGCGTCTGGCCAAGCTCGCCGGCGGCGTCGCGGTCGTCAAGGTGGGCGCGGCAACGGAGGTCGAGCTCAAGGAGAAGAAGCACCGGATCGAGGACGCGCTCTCGGCGACCCGCGCAGCGATCGAGGAGGGCATCGTTCCGGGCGGCGGCGTCGCTTTGATCCGCGCGGAGGAGGCTCTCGACAAGCTCGATCTCGAGGGCGATGAGGCGACCGGGGCCCGGATCGTCAGGGACTCGCTCGCCGAGCCGGCCCGCCTGATCGCCGATAACGCCGGCGTCGAGGGTGCGGTCGTCGTGGAACGGATCCGCTCCGAGGGCGACTCGCGCGGCTACGACGCCGCGAGGGAAGACTGGGTCGACATGTTCAAAGCCGGGATCCTCGATCCCGCGAAGGTCACCCGCTCTGCGCTGCAGAACGCGGCCTCAATCGCGGCGATCATTATCACGGCGGAGAGCGCCGTGGTCGAGAAGCCTGAGGAGGAGGAGCCCGAGGCCGCAGGCGGCCACGGACACATGCACTGACGCCAAGGCTAGAACGGGTGCAACCTGACGGGCAGCAAGAGGCACGTGGCGTCCGTCTCATCGAGCAGCACCTCGGTCGCTGCGTGAGCTCATTGCTCGGTCACATTCACGAGCTGCGGCTCAACGCTGGTCCTGACCGTCACGCCGCGCCAGCAACGTCTACACGACGCGGAACGGGAGACGGGCGGGCCCGATTGGGCTTCCTCCGATCCATCGAACGTGGCACCCGGTCCGTTCCTGAGATCCTCGCGTTAGACCGGCGTCCGTTCAGTCCCGATCTGAGCGAGGGTGGCGAGCTCGACGAGCGCGAACCCGGCGTTCGCGGCTGCGAGCAACCACCACGGCCATGAGGCCGCCCCATCCGGCACGCCGACAAGGGCGTGGAGCACCAGCACGACCGTGCTCACTACCTCGAGGATCACGAACGTCCACGACCACCACCACAGCTCCTCGACCCGGTGGGAGACAAGCACCATCATGCTGGCCAGCGCGATTGCCATCGCACCAGTTACGCGAAGCCACGCCTCCTCCTCCAACGGCGGCTGGTTGAACACCGATTCGACCACCCACTCGGGCGCGATCACGAGGAACAGTCCGAATGCGGCCCACAGCGCCGCTTGCCAGGCCAGAACCTGCTTCAGGAGCTTCACGGTGGGCGCATCCTCCCAGGTCGGTGCGCCGCTGGCACGAGGGGCCTGGTAGCATGCGCCGTGGGAGCCCGAAGGGCTCCCGTTCCGTGACCACATGTAGGGAGCGCGAGTGACCGATTCGCCGCGGATCGCGGTCATCGGGCTGGACTGTGTGCCGCCCCAGCTGATGTTCCGCGACTTCGCAGCCGAGACGCCCAACATCAACGAGCTCATGAAGCGAGGGATGTGGGGCGATCTGGCGAGCATCACCCCGCCGATCACCGTGCCGGCCTGGGCTTGCGCGATGACGGGCAAGACGCCGGGTCAGCTTGGCATCTACGGTTTCCGCAACCGCAAGGACACGACGTACGAGGGACTGTCCATCGCGACGTCCGACGCCGTCAGGGAGCCCGCCGTCTGGGACAGCCTCGGGGCGAAGGGGATGCGATCACTCCTGATCGGTGTCCCCCCGTCATACCCCCCGCCGAAGGAGTTCCCGGGCTGGCGTGTGGGATGCTTCCTCACGCCGCCTTCGTCGAAGTCATGGGCGTACCCGGCCGAGCTCGAGACCGAGATCGTCGACGAGCTCGGCGAGGCCAACGAATACATCTTCGACATCTCGGACTTCCGTCGAGTCGGCTATGACGTCGCATTGGAGCAGGTCTTCAAGATGACGGAGCGACGCTTCCAGGTCGGACGCAAGCTGGCGACCGAGAAGCCGTGGGACTTCTTCATGCTCTGTGAGATTGCGCCCGACCGCATCCACCATGTGTTCTGGCAGCACTGGGATCCCACCCACCCGCTCTACGAGCCGGGCAACAAGTACGAGTCGGCCTTCGAGGAGTACTACCGATTCTTGGACGAGCAGATCGGCAGCCTCTTGGACGTCCTGCCGGACGACGCCATCACGATCGTGATGAGCGATCACGGCGCCCGTCCGATGATGGGCGGCTTCTGCTTCAACGACTGGCTGATCCGCGAGCGATATCTGACCGTCGAGGCCTACCCGTCGAAGGTCATTCCGATCAACGAGGCGGCTATCGATTGGCCGAACACGATCGCATGGGGGGACGGCGGCTACTACGGTCGGTTGTTCCTGAACGTCAAGGGCCGCGAGCCGCAGGGCATCGTCGAGCCCGCCAGGTACGAGGAGGTTCGGGACGAGCTGATCGCGAAGCTCGAAGCCACGAGCGGGCCCGACGGCGAACCGCTCGGGACCAAGGTGTTGAAGCCACAAGACGTCTACCCCGAGGTTCGGGGCATCGCGCCCGACCTGATCGTGTACTTCGGCGATCTCGCTTGGCGCTCGGTCGGCTCGCTGGGCAATCGCGGCATCCATACGTTCGAGAACGACACCGGCCCCGACGGCGCGAACCACGACCGGATGGGGGTGTTCGCGATGGCGGGGCTCCCCGGGCAGCCCACGGGCGAGGTCTCGGACCTGAACCTCGTCGACGTGGGCCCCTCGATCCTGTCGCTCTACGGTATCGAACCGCCCGAAGGCGGGGTGGGAGGGAGCTTCCTGTGACCCATCGCCCCGAGAGCAAGGGTTTCACCGTCTGGTTCACCGGTCTGTCCGGTGCCGGCAAATCGACGATCGCCGAGATGCTCTACCACGAGTTCCAGGCGCGGAGGATGAGGACCGAGATCCTGGACGGCGACGTCGTCCGGCAGAACCTGTCGAAGGGGCTCGGCTTCTCCAAGGAGGACCGCGACACGAACATCCTGCGGATCGGGTTCGTTGCGGAGCTGCTCACGCGCAACGGCGTCGCGACGATCTGCTGCCCGATCTCCCCGTACAAGGAGGCGCGGGACCGGGTCCGCGCCATGATCGGCGAGTTCGTCGAGGTGTACGTGCACGCGACGATCGAGGAGCTCGCCGAGAACCGCGACCCCAAGGGCCTCTACAAGCAGGCCCTCGCAGGGGAGATCAAGGGATTCACCGGGGTCGACGACCCCTACGAGATGCCGAAGGACCCCGAGCTCGTCCTGGACACGATGGTCGAGACGCCGGAGCAGTCGCTGCGGCGGACGCTGAGCCGGCTGAAGGAGCTCGGCTATCTCGAGGACGACAGGGTGCTCGTCGAGGACGACCGGAAGCACTCGGGGATGACCGATCTCCGGCTGACCGAGAGCGGCGACGTCGCGAGGGGTCGCTGACCGCGGCTCAGTCGCAGCCGTCCAGGTAGTAGCGCTTGACCTCGGCCGTCTCGCGCTCGAAGTCGAGCGAGGACCAGAAGCCGAGCTCCTCGTCCGTCCACGGCGCGTCGAGCCCGACGGTCCCGACGACCACTCCGGCGTCGCGAGCGCGCGCCCAGCCCACGCCGGCTTCCACGAGCTCACGCATCGCCGGATCCCGTTCGGGTCCGGGGCGCACGTAGAGCTCCTCGAGCTCGCCGGTGACGCCGGGCATCGCCGGATGTCGGCTCACCGAGGCGAGGAGGTAGCCGGCGGCGCGGCCCTCGATCTCCGGCACGAGGCACACCGCCTCGTCGGTCTCCGTGGTCCGCTCGATCCAGCGGCGGATCGGCTCCCGGTCGGGGACGCCCCATTCGGCGTCACGCTCCGACAGCGAGCGGCACAGCTCCAGGTACAGGTCGGTGACGAGTTCGACCTCGTCGCGGCGGATCTCCCTGATCGTCGTCACGTGGTCCTCCTTCCGGGGCATGGACACAAAAATCAGCGGCCCCGGGCGGGGCCCGGGCCCACGGAGGACCACGAGCACGGGTCGGTCAGCGTCAGGTGAACGGCGCCACGGTTCGACTATCCACCCGGCTCGGGGTTCCCGCAAGCGCGTTCGGGGGCGGGTCGCGTGATACCTTGCCCGGTATGGAGTGACGGCGCCCACCCGGAAGCGGGTGGGCGCCGCTGCATATCGGGCTCTGGGGAGGCGCGGTGGAGATCGAGATCGGCAAGGGAAAGGTCGCTCGAAGGGCGTACGGGTTCGACGAGGTCGCGATCGTGCCGTCGAGGCGGACCCGTGACCCCGACGACGTCGAGATCTCCTGGCAGATCGACGCGTACACGTTCGCCCTGCCGATGATGGCGTCGGCGATGGACGCCGCCGTCTCCCCGGCGACCGCGGCCGAGATCGGGCGCCTCGGCGGCCTCGCCTGCCTGAACCTCGAGGGGCTGTGGAGCCGCTACGACGATCCCGAGTCCGTGTACGAGGAGATCGTCTCTCTCCCGGATGAGAAGGCGACCCGGCGGATGCAGGAGCTCTACCGAGAGCCGGTCAAGGACGAGCTGGTCGTCCGCCGGATCGGCGAGATCAAGGAAGCCGGCGTGGTCTCGGCCGGCTCGCTCACGCCGCAGCGGGTCGAACGTTACGCGAAGCCCGTCGTGGAGGCGGGGCTCGACATCCTCGTGATCCAGGGGACGGTCGTCTCGGCCGAGCACGTGTCCGCCCAGTCGCAGCCGCTCAACCTCAAGGAGTTCATCGCGCGTTTCGAGCTGCCGGTGATCGTCGGCGGGTGCGCCTCGTACACGACGGCGCTGCACCTGATGCGGACGGGCGCGGTCGGCGTGCTCGTGGGGGTCGGGCCCGGGAACGCCTGCACGACCCGCGGTGTGCTCGGGGTTGGTGTCCCACAGGCCACGGCGATCGCGGACGCCGCGGCTGCGCGGATGGAGCACCTGCGCGAGACCGGACGGTACTGCCAGGTGATCGCGGACGGCGGGATGCGCACCGGCGGCGACATCGCCAAGGCGATCGCCTGCGGCGCCGACGCCGTGATGATCGGGTCGCCGCTCACGCGCGCGTACGAGGCCCCCGGCCGCGGCTACCACTGGGGGATGGCCACGTTCCACCCGAGCCTGCCTCGCGGCGCGCGGGTGAAGACGCAGCAGGTCGGCAGCCTCGAGGAGATCCTCGTCGGCCCGGCCCACGAGAACGACGGGACGTTCAATCTGTTCGGGGCGCTCGCGACCTCGATGGCGACGACCGGCTACGCGACGATCCGCGAGTTCCAGAAGGCGGAGTTGGTGGTGGCGCCGGCGATCAAGACCGAGGGAAAGACCTACCAGACCGCGCAGCGCGTCGGGATGGGGCACTGACCGGGTGAGCGCGAGCGCCCCCGCGCCGCGGCCCGTCCTGGTCGTGGACCTCGGGGCGCAGTACGCGCAGCTGATCGCGCGCAGGATCCGGGAGTGCCACGTGTACTCCGAGATCGTCCCGCACGACCTCGCAGCCGCCGAGCTCGCAGCCCGCCGGCCGGCCGGCATCGTGCTCTCGGGTGGTCCCGCCTCCGTCTACGAGGAGGGGGCGCCGCCGTTCGACGACGACGCGTTCGAGCTCGACGTGCCGATCCTCGGCATCTGCTACGGGCACCAGCTGATGGCGCGTTCGCTGGGCGGGGAGGTCGAGGCGACCGGTGGGCGGGAGTACGGCGGGACCGTCCTGTACGTCTCCGACCCCGGATTCCTCCTCCGCGACCTCGCGGCTCGGGAGGACGTGTGGATGAGCCACGGCGACGCCGTGACCCGTGCCCCCGAAGGATTCCGCGTCACGGCGACGACCGACGCGACGCCGATCGCAGCGATGGAGGACCCTGCGCGCGGACTGTTCGGCGTGCAGTTCCACCCGGAGGTTGCCCACACACCGAAGGGCACCGAGGTCATGAAGCGCTTCCTGTACGACGCGTGCGGGCTCCTGCCCGAATGGACGCCCACCAACGTGATCGAACGCAGCGTGGCAGCGATCCGCGAGCAGGTAGGCGACGCCGAGGTCCTTTGCGCGCTCTCCGGCGGCGTCGACTCGGCGGTCGCGGCCCTCCTCGTGCACAAGGCGGTCGGAGACCAGCTGACGTGCGTGTTCGTCGATACCGGGCTCCTGCGCGAGGGCGAGCCGGAGCAGGTCGAGGAGACCTTCGGGCGGCACTTCCGCGTCCCGCTCGTGCACGTGAAGGCCGCGGACCGCTTCCTCGCGAAGCTCGCCGGCGTGACCGATCCCGAGGACAAGCGACGGCGGATCGGCGAGGAGTTCATCCGCGTGTTCGAGGAGGTCGCGCGCGAACACCGCGGGGCGCGGTTCCTCGTGCAGGGAACCCTGTATCCGGACGTGATCGAGAGCGGTTCGAGGACGGCGGCGCGGATCAAGAGCCACCACAACGTCGGCGGCTTGCCCGAGGACATGGACCTCGAGCTCGTCGAACCCCTCCGCGACCTGTTCAAGGACGAGGTGAGGGCGGTCGGGGCCGAGCTCGGCCTGCCCGAGGAGATCGTCGGCCGGCAGCCGTTCCCCGGCCCGGGGCTCGCGGTCCGGGTCGTGGGCGAGGTCACCGCGGAGAACCTGGCGATCGTCCGGAGCGCCGACCACGTCGTCCGCGAGGAGATGCGCCGCACCGGCCTCGATCGCGAGACGTGGCAGGCGTTCTGCGTCCTGCTCGCGGACGTCCGGAGCGTCGGGGTGATGGGCGACGGCCGAACATACGAGCACCCCGTGATCCTGCGCGCCGTCACGAGCGATGACGCGATGACTGCGGATTGGGCTCGGCTGCCCTACGAGGTGCTCGACCGCGTCGCGAGCCGGATCGTCCGCGAGGTGCCGGGCGTGAACCGGGTGGCCTACGACGTGACGAGCAAGCCGCCCGGCACGATCGAGTGGGAGTGACCACACGACCCTCGATGGCGGGCTAGAGTCGCCCGATGTCGTTCGGGGGGGAGGACACCAAGGTCGCGACCGGGGCCGGCGTCGTCCTGCTCACCCTGTGCGCCGGTCAGTTCCTGATGGCCCTGGACAGCTCGGTGATGAACGTATCGATCGCGACGGTCGCCGACGACCTGGACACCTCGATCACCGGCATCCAGAGCGCGATCGTGCTCTACACGCTCGTGATGGCGATGCTGATGGTCACCGGCGGGAAGATCGGCTCGATGATCGGGCGGAAGCGTGCGTTCCTGATCGGCCTGTTCATCTATTGCTCCGGTTCGCTGACGACCGCCCTGGCGCCGAACCTCGGCATCCTGCTGCTCGGCTGGTCGCTGCTCGAGGGGATCGGCGCCGCACTGATCATGCCCGCGATCGTGGCCCTGATCGCGGGGAACTTTCCTCCCGATGGCCGACCTCGGGCGTACGGCCTGGTTGGAGCGGCGGGCGCGATCGCGATCGCGGTGGGGCCACTGATCGGTGGGCTCGCCACCACGTACGCCTCCTGGCGATGGGTGTTCGCGGGCGAGGTGGTGATCGGAGCGGGCATCTTCCTGTTCTCACGTCGCGTCGCCGACGCGCCGATCGACGTCCGTCCGCGGCTGGACGTGCTCGGGTCGATCCTGTGGGCCGCAGGCATGGGCCTGATCGTCTTCGCGGTGCTGAAGTCCGGTGAGTGGGGCTGGTTCCTCCCGTCGGAGGACGCGCCTACGATCTTCGGCATGTCGCCGGTGATCTGGCTCATCGTCACGGGGCTCGTCACGCTGCGACTGTTCGGGACGCACATCCGCCGGCTCGACCAGGAGGGAAAGGAGCCGCTCTTCAGCCCCTCGCTGATCGACCAAGGTCTGAACGGCGGCCTGCTCATGTTCCTCTTCCAGTTCATCGTGATGATGGGCGTCTTCTTCGTGCTCCCGCTCTTCCTGTCGGTCGCGCTCGGCCAGTCTGCGATCGAGACGGGCCTCAGGATCACGCCGCTGTCGGTCACGATGCTCCTCGCGGCCGCGGGTGTCCCGAAGTTCTACCCCGCCGCCTCGCCCCGGCGGGTCGTCACCCTCGGGTTCGTGGCCGTCCTGATCGGCATCGTCGCGCTCATCGGCGCGATGGACGTCGATGCCTCCGCGAGCGTCGTGACGGTGCCGCTCCTCGTGATCGGACTGGGACTCGGGGCCTTGGCATCGCAGCTCGGCGCCGTCACCGTGTCCGCGGCTCCGGAGGAGTTGAGTCCCGAGGTCGGAGGACTCCAGAACACGGCGTCGCAGTTCGGGGCCTCGCTCGGCACGGCGCTCGCGGGATCGGTCATGATCACGGCCCTGACCGCCTCGTTCCTCGGCCTGATCGCCGTGAACCCGGACGTCCCCGCCGACGTCTCGGATCAGGCGACCACCGAGCTCGCGAGCGGGATCCCATTCATCTCCGATCAGGATCTCGAGGCAGCGCTCGATGCGTCATCGCTCGACGACGAGACCACCGACGCGATCCTCGAGGACTACGGCCAGGCAAGGCTCGAGGGCATCCGGACGGCCTTGTCGCTCCTGGCGGTGTTCGCCGTGATCGCGCTCTTCTTCACGAGACGGATCCCGGATCGCCCACCGGGCTCCGCGCCTGCGACGGCCCTCTGACGCTCAGTCGCCCTCCCGAGGACGCTACCGCTTCTCGACGCGGTCGGCGATGACGATCAACCGTTCGGCGGCCGAGAATCGCGGGTTGCACGTCGTGAGGACCAGCGTGGGGTGGCTAGTCTGCGCGAGCACCGAGTCGCCGGAGGGGAGGATCCCGGACGGCGGCGTCACGACCTTGCGCGTCACCCGGTACTCGAAGACCCCGTACTCGGTGGCGAGCACGATGAGGTCGCCCTCCCGCAGCTCGTTCAGGGACCAGAACGGGGCGCCGTAGGTGGTCCGGTGGCCGGCGATCCCGACCCGACCGGTGTCGTCCCAGGGATAGGCGGTGTCCGCGTAATGCCCGGGACCCTTCTTGAGGGGCTCGGTCCCGGTGCCCTCGACCACGACGAGGTCGACATCGATCTTCGGGATGCGGATGATCGCGACCGCGTCTCCTGGGACCTTGGCGTCGCGAGGTGGTTGAGCCTCGAGCGTGACCCGCGAGTCGATGCGTGGCTCGAACTCGGTGCGCAGATCGTTCTGCGCGGCCCTGGCCGCGAACCCGGTTCCCCACAGGCTCCACCAGATGTAGCCGCCGACCCCCAGGGCGCCGACGATCAGGAGCAGCCCGAGGATCCGAAGGATCCTCCCGCGCCGCGTCCGGCGATGCGGCGGCCGACGCCGACGACGGGTTCCGGGTGGTGGGGCGGGCAGGGGGGTTTCGACGTCCTGCATCCTTTGATTCTCGCAGGTTCCCGCCCCGACCTTGAGCGCCGAAGTGCATCCGGATGCGCCCCTACAATCGGGGCGTGTCGACGCGTTCGCCGCTCATCGAATCCCTGAATCCGGTCCAGGCCGAAGCCGTCCTGCACACGGAGGGACCCGCGCTGATCGTGGCCGGCGCCGGCTCGGGCAAGACCCGCGCCCTCACCCACCGGATCGCCTACCTGATCCGGGAGCAGGGTGTGAACCCCTACTCGATCCTCGCGATCACGTTCACGAACAAGGCCGCCCGCGAGATGGCCGAGCGGGTCGAGTCGTTGCTCGGCGAGCGGATCGCCAAGGGGATGTGGATCCTCACGTTCCACTCCGCCTGCGCGCGGATCCTGCGGCGCGAGCACGACCGCCTCGGACTGCCCTCGAGCTTCACGATCTACGACGAGGGGGACACGGAGCGCCTCATCACGAGCGTCCTGAAGGACCTCGACCTCGACCTGAAGCGTTATCCGCCCCGGGCGATGGCGGCGGCGATCGGTAAGGCCAAGGACCACGTCCTGTCGGCGGCCGAGTTCGCGGGGGCCGCCGGCAACCTCTACGAGCAGACGATCGCGAAGGTCTACACCGAGTACGAGCGGCGCAAGCACGCGGCCGGCGCGCTCGACTTCGACGACCTGATCACCGAGGCCGTCCGGCTGTTCCGCGAGTTCCCGGCCGTGCTCGAGCACTACCAGGAGTGGTTCCGCTACATCTTGATCGACGAGTACCAGGACACGAACCGCGCGCAGTACCAGCTCGTCAACCTGCTCGCCGCCAAGTACCGGAACATCTGCGTCGTCGGCGACGCGGACCAGGGCGTGTACTCGTGGCGCGGCGCGACGATCCAGAACCTCCTCGACTTCGAGCGCGACTACCCCGACGCGGAGATCTTCCTGATGGAGCAGAACTATCGCTCGACCTCGAACATCCTCGCCGTCGCGAACGCGCTGATCGAGCACAACGTTCACCGCAAGCCGAAGTCCCTGTGGACCGAGACCCAGGGCGGCGAGCTCGCCGTCCGATACCGCGCGGACGACGAGCACGAGGAGGCGGTGTTCGTCGCCGAGGAGGTCCACCGCCTCGTCGAGTCCGAGGGGCACCGGTTCTCCGACGTCGCGATCTTCTACCGGACCAACGCGCAGAGCCGCGTGATCGAGGACATCTTCCAACGGGCCGGCATCCCGTACCGGGTCGTCGGCGGCGTGCGCTTCTACCAGCGTAAGGAGATCAAGGACGTCCTCACGTACCTGCGGCTGCTGCTGAACCCGCAGGACGTGGTGAGCGCGCGGCGGGTGGTCAACACGCCGCGGCGCGGGATCGGCGACGCGACCGTGACCTCGCTCGAGGGGTTCGCGACGTTCGAGGAGGTCTCGTTCCTCGAGGCCGCGCGCCGCGTCGACGAGATCCCCGAGCTCGGCGCGAGGGCCAAGGGCGCCGTCGCGGGCTTCGTCGGGGTCCTCGACCGGCTGCAGCAGGCCATCGGATCGGGGGCGGGGCCGCAGAAGATGGTCGAGGCGGCGGCGACCGAGTCGGGCTACCTGCTCGAGCTCGAGGCCGAGAGGACGGTCGAGGCCGAGGGCCGGATCGAGAACCTCCGCGAGCTCGGCGGCGTCGCGGCCGAGTTCGAGCAGCGCTCGCCCGACGGGACGCTCGCCGAGTTCCTGGAGCAGGTCTCGCTCGTGTCCGAGCAGGACGAGTACGACGAGGAGTCCGGCAACGTGACGCTCATGACGCTGCACAACGCCAAGGGGCTCGAGTTCCCGGTCGTGTTCATCATCGGGCTCGAGGACGGGGTGTTCCCGCACTACCGCTCGATGGGGGACCCGGCCGAGCTCGAGGAGGAGCGCCGGCTGATGTACGTCGGGGTGACCAGGGCGCGGCAGCGGCTGTACCTCACCCACGCGTGGAGCCGGATGCTGTTCGGCTCCACCTCCTTCAACCCGCCGTCACGCTTCCTCGGCGAGATCCCGAGCGAGCTCGTCCACGCGATCGAGGAGGAGAACGTGATCGGCGCCGGCGGGGAGGTCTCGCCGATCCGGGCCGCGGTCGACGGGCGGCGCGAGATCCCGCAGATCTCGGCCGGCGACACCGTCCTGCACGACAAGTGGGGTGAGGGCGTGGTGCTCACGGTGAGCGGCTCGGGCTCGGACGCCGAGGCGACGGTGCGGTTCGAGGACGCGGGGGAGAAGCGGCTGCTCGTGGCCTACGCGCCGCTCAAGAAGGTGGGATGACCTAGCCCGGGTGCGATAGCCGGCGGAGGCCGCGCTCCGGGTCCCACGCGAGCGCCGCCTTGTCGTCGCCGAAGCGGATGTACCCCGCCTGCTCCACGTCGACCGAGAAGCAATGGTAGTTCGGCTCGTCGGGCGCCCAGTCGATCCGCGTCCGGATCGCGTCCCGGAACGCGCTCCTCACCTCCGGGTCCTGCTCGTCGACGATGCGGCCGTAGAGCTTCACGTCGCCGTCCGTGCCGTCCTTGTTCGACGTCACGCTGTGGACGACGATCCGAGGCTCGCGGAGCAGGTCGAGCGCCTTCCGGGAGCGCCACATCATCGAGACGAACAGACGGCCCGCGGCGAAGTCGCACTCGCACGGGCTGATCCGAGGGGAGCCGTCGCGGCGGACCGTGCCGAGCATGACGAGCTGGTCCCGCTCGAACCGCTCCCGGGCGAGCGTCGCGATCTCGGGACACGCGCGTTCGAACCCGTCCCAGCGCACGACGGCATCGTACGCGCCGGGCTCAGACGCCCGAGAGGTGGTCGAGCACGTTGCGCGTGATGCGTTCCACCGTCGGATCGCCGAGGCCGAGGACCCAGTCGGTGGCGCCGGCGTGGACCAGGGTGCCCCCTCCTGGGCGCGAGTAGGCGGCCACGACCGCGTGCCCGTCGCCGATCTCGGCGAGATGTTCGGGACTCGTGTCGCCGAACACCGCCTTCGTCACGGTCTCGAGATCTCCCTCCTCGTCCGCGTAGCGCGTGGGCTGCTCGTGCCGCGCCCACAGATGCGCGGGTGCGGTCGCCAGGATCTCGAGGCCCTCCGGCGCGCCGTCGTGGTGTGTCGGCTCGGGCCGGCCGTCCGGCCCGGTCTCGAACGCGCACCCGTCGCACTCGTACGCCACGATCACGTCGTCCCCGCCGAACTCCACGCCGGCCTCGAGGCCGGTGCCCGCGAACACCCAGTGCTCGGGCCGGTGGACCGTGTACGCGCCCGAGGTCTCGGCCGCGCCGAGCCCGTAGTGGGCGTAGCCGCCGCGCGAGAACGTGAGGCCGAACGTGGAGGCCTCCGGCCGGCCGACCCGCCGATCCGCCCAGCAGCCGGTGAGGAACGGTTCGTCGTCCGTCCCGAGGACCGGGTCCTGGTCGGCCAGGTACTTGAAGCACGTCATCCCGCGACCGTCGGGGTCGAACCGCACCTGCCAGAAGGACGTGTTGCCCGACAGGATCGCGGCGTTCCCGCCGCCCGCGACGAACGCATCGAGCGCGTCGCGCATGCCCCAAGACCAGTACTCGTCGTGGCCGACCGACAGGTACAGGCGGTGCCCGTCGAGCACCTCCGGGTGCGCTTCGAGGTCCTGCGAGGTGGCGACGTCGAGCCGATAGCCGTTCGCCGCGGCCCAGCGCGTGAACGCGCGCTCGTACGTGAACCAGCCGGCGCCGCCACACCAGTCCGAGATACCGAGCGGCCGCGCCCAGTTCCGGAACCCCATCGCCTCGCGGTCGGGCTCGAGCTGCATCATCCGGCCGATCGGCTCGGGCTTGACCAGGAAGCCGTTCGCGAGCGGCCGCTCGAACGACACCCTCGTCCCGCCCGTGTACAACGACGGGCCGCCCCAGTCGTTGTACGCGTGCCAGGTCGTGGTGGAGAGGACGAGGATCGCGGGCGCGGGATCTGACCGGTCGGGCCGGACGACGAGGAAGGCGTCCGAGCGTTCGGAGCCCGCGGTGACCGTCACCGCGTGGTAGCCGGAGCGCCAGTCGCCGACCGGGATCTCGAGCGCCGGGGGCCAACGGCAGCCGTTCGACGAGGGGTCCGGCGGCGTCTCGTGTGGCTCGCCGGGTACGCTCTCGGCGCGCCACACGGGCTCGCGCGTCGCGTCCTCGCGCGCGACCTCGACGTCGAACGACGGCGCGTCGGTCGAGACGTGGAGCGCGACCGGCTCGCCCCGCCCGGTCGAGGGCGGCCAGCAGTACGCTTCGAGCGTCACCGGGTGAGCGCCAGGTATCCCGCGATCACGATGAGGGTGCCCACGACGATGGGCGCGATCACCCACGCGAGCCCGAGGCGGCCGCGGTACGGCCCGATCGTGCCGACCTTCGTGGTCGGTTTGAGGCCGGGCGGGCGCAATCGCAGGCGCTTGCGTTTCATCTGGCTTCTCGAGTTTCTCAGAGCGGCCGAGGCGATATCCGCGTCACGACGTGCCGGTGCGCCCGCCTCCTCGGCGGCCCCGCCGTCGACCCCACCCCGTGCCGGTCAGCAGCACCAGGATGATGCCAGGAGGGATCAGCACGACGCCGCCCAGCGTCTCGACGCTTCCAGGGGGCGTCTCGGTCGGGCTCGGGGTCTCGGTCGGGCTCGGGGTCTCGGTCGGGCTCGGGGTCTCGGTCGGGCTCGGGGTCTCGGTCGGGCTCGGGGTCTCGGTCGGGCTCG
>DASUQI010000012.1:0-77446 GCA_036280655.1 Actinomycetota bacterium | reverse complement strand
AGGACTGGGCCGAGATGCTCCTGCGCATGTACGTGCGCTGGGCCGAACGCGAGCGGCTCGACGTTGAGGTGGACGAGACGCTGTTCGGCGACGAGGCGGGGATCAAGAGTGTGACGTTCATCGTCCGCGGGACGAACGCGTACGGCCTGCTCTCGACCGAGCGCGGCGTGCACCGGCTCGTCCGCATCTCTCCGTTCGACGCGCAGAAGCGGCGACACACCTCGTTCGCGAACCTCGACGTGATCCCGCTGCTCGAGGAGACGGTGGACGAGGACATCGAGATCGACCCGAAGGACCTGCGGATCGACGTGTACCGCTCGACCGGTCCCGGCGGGCAGTCCGTGAACACCACCGACTCGGCCGTCCGGATCACCCACCTGCCGAGCGGGATCACGGCGGCCTGTCAGAACGAACGATCCCAGCTGCAGAACCGGGCCGTCGCGATGCGCATCCTGAAGGCGCGGCTCGCCGAGCGGATGCGCGAGGAGCAGCAGACCAAGCTCGAGAACCTCCGGGGCGAGCGCAAGGGCATCGATTTCGGCTCGCAGATCCGCTCGTACGTCCTCGCCCCGTACCGGCTGGTCAAGGACCACCGGACGGGTGTCGAGATCGGCGACGTCGATCGCGTCCTGGACGGCGACCTCGGGGCGTTCGTCGAGGCCGAGCTCCGGCGTCGCACGGGGGACGACCTCGAGTCACGCTGATCCCGCGGGTACCATCTTTAGACCTAGGTCCTTGGTCCGATCAGCTCGACCGTGCTCGCTGATCCGCTCACGTTGCTTGTGGTCGCTCGGTCGACCGGAGAGAATCGTTGGACCCGCATAGGTCGGGGGGCAGCGGACCGTGTCCGACAAGACGAAGAGGCGGGTCGAGGCCTCGCTCTCGGCGATCTTCATCCTCTCGTTGATCATGGTTGGAAGCGTCCTGATCTTCTCCGGCGGGTCCGCCACCGCGAGACAGATCGCGACGCTCAGGATCCTCGACGGGATCGTCGAGATGCGACACGGCGGCGGCACCAGCCAGCCAGCGATCGACGGCGAATCGCTGCGTGCGGGTGACGTCATCGAGACGGGGACGAACGGTCGAGCCTCGATCGAGTACTTCGACGGCAGTCTCACGCGGCTCGATCACGGAACCATGCTCGAGCTCGGATCGCTCGAGACGCTTGACGACGAGGTCGACTCCCGCTTGATCGAGGTGTCTCAGATCGAGGGCAACTCGTACAACCGGGTGGTCGAAATCGACGATCCGGCGAGTCGGTTCGCCATCCGGACGCCCAGCGCGACCGCGTCGGTGGAGGGAACGGTCTACGTCGTCATGGTGAACGAGGATGGTTCGACGACGATCGCGACGCTCGAGGGACTCGTTTCGGCGAGCTCGACGGCGGGCGCGGTCGATGTCCCGGCGGGCAAGATGGTCGTCGTAGCGGGCGGAGGGGCCGTCGGATCACTCGTCGATATCCCGGATGGATTGCTCAACGGCGACTGGATCTCGTTCAACCGATGTGCCGACGGGGCCGGCGGGTGCGAGGCACCAGACATCGACGATCCCGGACCGGAGGACGAGGAGCCTGAGGGCGGGTCCGGTGGGACCCCACCGCGATCGATCCCACCGGGCGAGGACGTCGATGGGCCGCCGCCGGCCGACGCCCCGCCCGGCGGGCGGAATCGGCAGCCAGAGGCGGGGTTCGTCGCGTCACCGGCCTTCGGACCGGCTCCACTGACCGTGAGCTTCCGGGACACCTCGTTCGATCCCGACGGCGACTCGATCTCGAGGGATTGGGACTTCGGGGACGGCGGTTCGCAGAGCTTCGGCGCGACCCCGATACATACCTTCGAACGACCGGGAGACTACACGGTGACGCTTGTCGTGACCGATCCACAGGGTGCATCCGACACGAGGACCCGAGAGATAAGCGTCGGGACGCGGTCCGACGATGAGTCGCCGGTGGTCAGGATCACGAGCGGACCCGACCACCCCACCCACGCGAAGAGCGCTCATTTCCGGTTCAGGTCATCGGAGCCCGGGATGGGCTTCGTCTGCACGCTGGACGGTGACCGGCAGCCCTGCGGGCCCGGGATCCCCGCGCCGACCGGGAACGACGTGATCGGCTCTGTCGACTACTCGGGCCTCTCGACCGGGCCGCATTCGTTCACGGTGTCCATGACCGATGAATCGGGCAACCGCGGATCCGATGCCTATCCATGGACGATCCTGCCGCAGACGAGCGACTTCGACCACATCGTCATCGCACCGTCGAACGCGACGATCGAGCTCGGCGATTCGATGAACTACACGGCGGAGGCGTTCGACACGAACGGCGACTCGATGGGCAACGTCACGGCCGACACCAGGTTCGCGACCCGACCGGGCGGTCCGTGCGACGGGAACACCTGCACGCCTGCCTCCGCCAGGACGTTCACCGTCGTTGGGACCTTCGCCGGCGACAGCGATACGGCCACGCTCACCGTCGAGTCACCTGCGCCACCCCCATGCCCCAACTACGCCCTCTCGTTCCACACCCGTCCGCCGAAGAGCATCGGATCCGGTCAGCCATTCAACGTCCAGATCCGGGTTGAGGTGCTCGCGGGTGGAGACCCCGACGGTCCGCTGGCCGTTTCCCTGGGCGGCGCTCCGTTCTCCTCCGGGGAGACATCGGAGACCTGGACGGGCAACGGCACGATCGTGTTCAACGCACTGAGGATCGACGAGCCGGGAACCTACGGTGTGGTCGCGTCGGCCAACTGCGCGAGGCCGACGGACGCGGCGCCCGTCACCGTCACCGATCACCCGGGAGGTGGCGGCGACGTTGCCGTGGGGCTCGTGATCCTGCTCCCGACGTTCGGCGGCCTGCTCCGCCGCCGGCGCTGAGGGTTCCGAGGGTCGCGGGCTACGCGCCGGTCGAGCCGCCGTCCTCCTCGGCGTCGACGGCCGACGCCCGAGCGCGGCGTCCGCGGACCAGGATCATGGCGAGCACCACCAGCAGGCCGAGCCAGGCGATCGCCGACCCGAGGAGCCCGCGGGCGAGCGCGGGCTCCCGGTACACAAGCCGGACCTCGTGCATCCCCGCCGGCACGGCCACGCCCTGCAGGACCAGGTCGGTCGGCAGGACCTCGGCCGGCTCGCCGTCGACGGTGGCGGTCCACCCCTCCTCCCAGGCGTTGCGAACCACGACGATCGACGGGACCGGCGCGTCGACGCGCACCGTCACGTCCTCGGGCCGTCGTTCCGCGTACGACGCGGTCCCGGGCGTGCCCCCCTCCACCGGCTCGATGCCGGGGTCGTCCTCGAGCACGGCCGACATCGCCGGGTCGAAGCCCTCGGCCGTCACCGCCCCGAGGGCCGCGACCGCGCCGGGGACGACCCGCCAGTCGGGCACGACGGACACGCGGGGCTCCGATCCCTCGATCTCGACGAGCCGGTAGGCGCCCTCGGTCTCGACCGTGCGGCCCGAGAGCCCCGGCGGCAGGAGCCTCCCGTCCCGGATGACGTCGCGGACGATCAGGGACCGAACGCCGAGGAGTCGGAGCTCCTCGAGCCGGGGGAGCTGGATCACGGACGCGTTGTAGAAGACCGGTAGCCGGTTGATCGCTCGGACGTAGGACCAGTACCGAGGCAGCTGGATCGGCGAGTACCCGAGCGCGTCGTCCAGCCCGAATAGGACGGACCGCCCGATCAGCAGCGCCGGCCAGTCGGAGGGCTGCCGCGTGAACAGGTAGCCCTTGTTGAAGGAGGCGTCGGGCAGGATCCACGCGAGGTACCGGTCGTCCGGCGACGCCCGGAGCGCCCGCGCGATCGGGCCTGGCTCGAGGTACTCGTCGACCGCGACGTCGGGCCACCGGAGCGGCGGCGCCACGAGCGTCTTCTGGTCGAGGCTCTCGAGGCCGAGGAACACGGTCCCGCCCCGATACATCGAGGACCAGATCGCGCCGGCGACCAACTCGAGCGCGAGCGCGACGCACAGCGCGACCGGGCCCCACCGCCTTCCCCGCGCGATCACCCATACGATCGCGACGAGCGCGACCGAGCCGATCGCGAGGAGGACGAACCGCTCCACGTGCGCCCCGAGCAGCAGCGGGATCAGCAGGAACACCCCGATGCCGAGGCCGATCCAGCGCATCGCCTCGCCGAACGACGGCCGGTGTTCGAGCAGCCAGTGCACCCCCACGGCGCCGAGCACCGGGACGATCACGAACATCAGGTACCGGAGCCGCCCGGGGTTGTGGAGGTAGACGTCGCCGAACGGCAGCGCGAGCACGAAGCTCCGGAACCAGTCCGCGCCGATCAGCAGCGAGCTCGTCAGCACGTAGCCGGCGACCGCGACCGCGGCGAACGCGATCACCAGGATCCTCCTCGCGGCGTCGCGGAACGCCATGGGGAGGCACACGAGCATCGCCGCACCGAGGTACCCGCCGGGCGCGGCCCCGAACGCGAACGGCCACCCCGCCCACAGGCCCTCGGTGGGGATCGGGCGGTCCTCTGCGCCCGCCGCGCGTGGCAGGGTTCCCTCGAGCGCGCCGTAGCCGTCGGCGAGCGTCGAACGCGCCAGCAGCGAGAACCGGGGGATCAGGATCGCGAGGTTGGCGAGGGGCAGGAACAGGATGAGGCCGACAGAAAGCAGCAGGATCGTTCGGACCGGGATCGTACCGGCGCGAGCCTCCCGGACGCCGCGCGCGATCACGTACGCGATCGCAAGCGCGGTCGCCATCACCAGGCCGTGCGACAGGTGCGCGGACGCCACCTGCCCCCAGGCGAACGCGGAGAGCGCGAGCCACGGGATCCGGCGCCATCCGGCGGCGGAGAAGAACCCGCTCGCGCCGACCAACACGAACGGCGTCCATGCGAGCGACCCCGCGAACGGCAGGCTGATCGCGACCACCGACGCCGAGATCCCCAGCGCGATCGCGAGCCCGCCCGCGGTGGCCGCGACCCGGCCGAGACCCTCCCTCCGCAGGAACCACAGCAGTCCGAGGCCGGCCAGGATCGGGTTCAGCACGATCAGCGCGCGGAGGCCGCCACCGCAGCCGAACCCCCACGAGAGCGCCATCGTCGGCGCGGAGAGCCACCCGCTCTGCGGGTCGGCCGCGAACGGCGCCCCGACCAGCTCGTGCGGGTTCCAGGTGGGCACGGAGCCGTTCGACAGAGCCTCGCCGAGCAGGCACGAGCGGGGGAGCCAGAAGGACAGGATGTCGGGGTGCTGGTCGGTGAGGTTCGGCAGGAAGGCGATGCCCCTCAAGGCGAGCAGCACCGATCCGATGATGAAAGCTGGGCCGGCGGCGGCGCGGAGGAACCGACGGGTCGGGGATGAGGTCGATGGTTGCGAGGCAGGCTCCGGGGCGCGCGGCCGACGCGTCGCCGTCTCCATCGCCTCAGGCTACCGACCCCGCTTCGTTCCGGTTGCGCAGGGTGCGTGTTAGACTCCGCGCCGGTTTCTTCCCGCGAGTCCTCCAGGAACCCCTGACATGATCAGTCTTCAGCGTGTCACGAAGGTCTACCGGAACGGCACGACGGCGCTCGAGGACGTCACCGTCGAGGTCGAGAAGGGCGAGTTCGTCTTCATCGTCGGCCCGTCCGGATCCGGCAAGAGCACGGCGATCCGCCTGATGCTCAAGGAGGAGGAGGCGACGAAGGGCGACATCTACGTCGCCGGGAAGAACCTCGCGAAGCTGACCTCCTGGAAGGTCCCGCATCTGCGCCGGAACATCGGGACGGTCTTCCAGGACTTCAAGCTGCTCCAGGACAAGACCGTCTTCGAGAACGTCGCGTTCGCCCTCGAGGTGATCGGCAAGCCGAAGCACGTGATCGACCAGCGCGTCGCCGAGATCCTCGAGCTCGTCGGCCTCGGCGACAAGATCAACAACTTCCCGGACGAGCTGTCCGGCGGCGAGCAGCAGCGCGTCTCGATCGCGCGCGCCTGCGTGAACCGCCCGCTCGTGCTCCTGGCCGACGAGCCGACGGGGAACCTCGACCCCTCGACCTCGGTGGAGATCATGCGCCTGCTCGACAAGGTGAACCGGATCGGCACGACGGTCGTAATGGCGACCCACGACCAGGCGATCGTCGACGCGATGCGCCGGCGCGTGATCGAGCTCGACAAGGGCAAGGTCGTCCGCGACCAGGCGCGCGGGGTGTACGCGTAGTGTCGCGGTTCGAGTTCCTGTTCCGAGAGACGACATCGGGGCTGCGGCGGAACGGCCTTGTCGCGTTCGCCGCGATCTCGACGACCTTCATCGCGCTGCTGCTGTTCGGCCTGTCGCTGTTGATCAGCCGGCAGGTGAGCCTCATGATCGAGGCGACGACGGGCAACGTCGAGGTGGCCGTGTACCTGACGGACCCGGTGAACCCCGACACGGTTCGCTCGCTCAGCGGGACGCTCACGGGGCTGCCGGTCGTCGAGAATGTCGACTTCGAGAGCAAGCAGGAGGCGTGCGACCGCTTCAAGGAGTTGTTCGCCAACCAGCCGGCGCTCGTGAACAACGTGAACTGCGACGCGCTGCCCGCCTCGCTCCGGGTGAAGCTCGAGGACCCCGAGCAATACGCTCAGGTCGAGGCCGTGCTGCAGGGGCAGCCCGGCATCGACCGGATCGTGGACCAGAGCGCGTTCCTGGACCGCCTGTTCGCGGTCACCCGCGTCTTCCGGGTCGGCGTGCTGCTGATCTCGTTCGTGATGCTCGTCTCGGCCGCGATCCTGATCGCGAACACCGTGCGGATGGGGCTGTTCGCCCGACGCAAGGAGATCGGGATCATGAAGCTCGTCGGCGCGACGAACTGGCGCATCCGAACGCCGTTCCTGGTCGAGGGGCTGTTCGAGAGCCTTATCGGGGCGGCGGCGGCGATCCTCGTGCTGTTCGGGCTCAAGGTGGCATTCATCAACCCCCTGAACGAGTCCGTGCAGTTCGTCCCCTGGATCGTCAACTCCGACGTGATCGCGATCATCCCGTGGCTCCTGCTCGCGGCCGTGGTCGTGTCGCTGCTCGCGTCCCTGGCCGGGATGCGCCGGTTCCTCGACGTCTAGCGCCCCGGCCGTGAGCCCGAAGGGCGACGCCGCCGGCCAGAAGACCGTCGTTTCCAACCGCCGGGCGCGCCACGACTACGAGATCCTCGAGCGGTTCGAGGCGGGGATCGTGCTCTCGGGGGCCGAGGTGAAGTCGCTCCGCGGCGGCCGCGGCTCGCTGGCGGAGGCCTTCGGCCGCGTCCGGGGGGACGAGGTGTGGCTCGAGGGCATGCACATCCCGCCCTACGAGTACGCGATGGACAAGGGTCGCCAGGACCCGACGAGATCCCGGAAGCTCCTCCTGCACCGCAAGGAGATCGAGCGCCTGATCGGCAAGACGGCCGAACGCGGACTGGCGCTCGTGCCGCTCCGCGTGTACTTCACGCACGGGATCGCGAAGGTGGAGCTCGGGCTCGGGCGCGGGAGGCGGCAGTTCGAGAAACGCCAGGCGATCGCCGAGCGCGAGCACCGGCGTGAGATCGAGCGCGAGGCCGGCCGGCGTCGGTAGCGCCCGTATACTTCCCGGGACAACCGCATATGGGGGTGTACTGGCTTCGACCTGAGCGAGTACCGCTCGGGGGAAGCGGGCCGAGGTCCCCGGATGCCTCGTTAAAAGCCGGGACCAACACAAGCGCCGATACTGACTACGCGCTCGCTGCCTAGGTAGCTAGGTAGCCGTCCCCTCCGGGCCGCCTGCGACCGGAGGATGGGCGTCGTGAGCAGGCTCACGGAGGTGGCTCCGCCCGGGGGCCGCCGCCGGACACCGCACCCGGGCTGGCCGAGGGGTCCTCCGCCGGCGGGAGCCTCGAGGCGAGATCTCACCGCCGGCTGCGCCCGGAGAAGTCCCGAACGGTCGCCCAGGGACGGGGGTTCGATTCCCCCCACCTCCACCACGATCGTCGATGATCTCTGACCACCACATCGCTCGCTGGCGATTGCGGAGCCAGCACCTAGTTCGACCGCACGCCGCCTCGGTGCTCGACGTCGTGGGGCATCTGCTGGCGGTCCAGGCCGAGAATCCCAGCCAGTCGGCGTGGGCCGTCGCCTCGCGGACGTCCGACCCCGTTCCGGGCGAGCTCAGAGCCGCGCTCGAGGACGGGCGGGTGATCCGAACCCATGTGCTGCGGCCGACCTGGCACTACGTGCGTGCCGAGGACGTCGGATGGTTGATCGAGCTGACCGCTCCCAGGGTGCGGCAGACCACCGAGAAGCAGCTGCAGGCCGTTCACGGTCTCGCCGGCCGCCGGCTCGAACGCGCCACCTCGGCGGTGGTCGAGATCCTGCGCGAGCACCCCGATCTCACCCGAGGCCGGATCGCCGATGGCCTGCGCGACCGTGGGTTCGACCCGGACGGCGGGATGATGATGATCCTGCTCGCGCATCTCGAGCTGGACCGGATCGTCTGCAGCGGCCGGCCGCTCGAGGACGAACACACCTATGCACTGTTCGCCGATCGGGTGCCGGAGGCGGCCCGGCTCGAGCGGAGCGAGGCGCTCGGGGAGCTGGCGCTCCGCTACTTCACCGGGCACGGACCCGCGACCGAGCGCGACCTGGCCTACTGGGCGACGCTCACCCTCACCGATGTCCGCCGCGGACTGGACGTGGTCGGCGACCGGCTCGCGTCCTTCGAACACGACGGCAGGACCTTCTGGCACGCCCCCGAGGATCCGCCGACCCGACGGGGTGAGCCGCTCGCCCACCTCCTGCAGATCCTCGACGAGACGTATCGGGGCTACCAGGACTCGCGTTGGGTGCTCGACGCCGCCGCGGCCGTTCAGCGTGGCGCCCGCGAGCCCTCGACGGGGATGGCCCTCGTCGACGCCCAACTGCTCGCCGCGATGCGCCGCACGGTCACCCCCGATCGCGTCGTCTTCGAGCTCGCGCCCTACCGCGACCTGCGCCCGAGAGAGGTCGCGGCCCTGAGGCGCGCCGCGGAGCGATACGGCGGGTACCTCGATCGCGCCCCGACGGTGGAGCTGCCCTGACGCGGCACGATCGCCCATGACCGAAGTCCGGCACCACGACGAGGCACCCCCGGGCCGGGGTGCCTCGTCGGTGCGGCGGTCGCGCGAGGGGGGAACGCGGCCGCGTCGATCAGGCCGTGGCGGCGCGCGGCTGCCGGGCCAGGCTCGCGGCCAGCAACAGGAACGCCCCCGAGGCCAGGTGCAGCAGGTGATCGGTGCCGTTCAGCGCAAGGATGTTGGCGTCGGTCGATTCCACGAAGAACCCGACGACGCCCACGGCGATGTAGACAACGCCGATCATCCCGGCGACCAGGGTCACGGCCCTGGCGCCCGCGGCGAACGCGAGCAGCAGGGCGACGCCGATGGCGAGATGCACCAGGTTGTGCAGCGGGTTGACCTCGAAGATCCCCAGCAGGTTGCTCCCGTCGGTGTCGGCGAAGCCGACGCCGCCGGTCGCGACGAACCCGAGTAGCCCGATGGCCACGTAGGTCGCCCCGAAGATCCCGGCGATCTTCTCTCCCGTCGTCCTCATGTCCCACCTCCTGTCGGTTCCAAGACGCACCGGTCGGTCACGGTGCGTACATCGGACCTTCGCAATGGGGGACCGGGTGGATGAGGGCGGCGGCGATCAGCCGTCGGGCCGGATCTCGGTCGCCGAGGCCGCGGCGCGCACGGTGACCACGTCGCCGGTGCGGACTCCCGGTTCGGCCGAGACGACCACCGGGACCGCCCGACCGTAGAGCTCGCGGGCGACGATCGATCCGAGCGCGAGGATCGGGTCCGGCTCGGCGAGCACGACCGCCGCGGGCGCGGTGCCGGCGCGGACGGCCTCGGCGAAGACGCTCGACGACGAGCTCGAGCCGCGGCCCGACCCCATCACGAGGACCCGGCCGGCGACGGTGGCGCCGCGTTGCGGGTGCCGAACGTCGATCACCTCGCCGGTCGTCGGGTCGACGCCGCCCCAGAACGAGAGCGGCTCGTCGAGGACGAGGACCTCGCCGCTCCCCGTGCCCGGGACGAGCGTCCGCGCCTCAGGCATCGGCCCAGAGGGTGTCGTCGAGCACGACCCGGCCCTCGCCCGCCGACCGAACGCACTCCTCCAGGCCGCCGATCACGACGTCCGCCCCGATGTTCGCGGGCGCGTACCAGGCCCACTTGGCCGAGTCGGTCATCACCGGCCCGTCCACGGCGCCCATGATCGGGGTGAGGTAGGTGCACGTGTCCGCGACGATCTCGACGCCGGCGGCCGTGAGCGGCGCCACCCACCCGCGGCGTTCGGCCTCGGCGAGGACGTCGCGCGACGTGTTCACGTAGAACGGGACCACCGGGCGACGCGCCTCCACGAGCGCCGCCAGCCGCTCGAGCTCGGCGAGCGAGGCGTGGGGCGTGCCCACGCTCACGGCGCCGAGCGCGTCGCCGTCCGCGGTCACGAGCTCGTCGCGAGCGGACCGCAGCCGCTCCGGGGTCACCGCGATCTCGGTCGCGGGCTCGGCGCCCGTCGCCGCCTCGAGCGCCGGGGCCTCCGGGGTGACGCCGACGGCGTGGAACATCGCGACCGAGCCGGACGAGGCGGCGCCGGCGCCGATCGCCTTCAGCCGATCCTCGGAGGTCTCGGCCGGCAGGCCGTCGATCGCCGCGACGGACGTGCCGGCCTCGGTCCCGAGCAGGTGCCCGAGGACCGGATAGAGCCCGTCGGAGGCGAGCAGCCGCGAAGACACGCCGTCGAGTCGAAGCACGAGCCGCGCCCGTCGCTCTTCGTCGCGGTGCAGTCCCGCGAACGGCGCCCTGCCGGCGATCGCGGCGGCCACGTCGATGAAGTCGCCGTAGCGGTTCGTCCGCGCGCCGAGCACGGAGTTGCAGAACACGATCGCGTTCGACTCGGCCCACGCGACGTGATCGCCGAACGCGGGCCGCTCGGGGAGCTGGTAGGGCGCGCAGGTCCAGGTCGGGCGGCACCCCATCGCGACGTACAGGTCCATCTGGCGCCGCGCGTTCGCGACCGTATGCTCGTCGCCGCGGGCGCGGTCCGGATGCAGCAGATCGAGGTACCCGACGTTCAGCGTCGTCGGTACGGACACGCTCGCGCCGCCGGCCACCAGGCGCTCGGCGAACTCGAGCCCCGCGAGGCCGTGGTACAGACAGCCGTCCACGTGCGCGGCGACGATGTCGACGAGGCGTTCGGCGCCCATGACGGCGGCGGTCTCGACGACGATGCGCATCGCGAGCACGGCGGCGTCGCCGTGCGAACCGGACAGCCGTGCGCGGTCGGCCTCGGAGAGCTCGACCGGCACCGCCGGTCCTCAGGAACCCGCGGCGGCTCGTTCGAAGACCGGGAGCGCGCGCTCGACCATCTCGTCGTTGCCGGTGATCGAGATCCGGAACCGCCCGGGCATCTCCACCACGGTGCCCGGCAGGATGAACACCTTCTCCCGCGCCAGGCGCTCGACGAACGCCTCGTCGTCGGGGTCCGGGCTCGTGGGGAGGAGGTAGAACGTCCCCTCGGGCGAGTGCAGGTCGTAGCCGAACGAGCGAAGCGACTCGACCATGCGGTCGCGGCGTCGTTGGAGCGCCTTGATGTCCACGCTCATGTGCTCGAGATCGCCCAGGGCCCGCTGGAGCACGTTGTTCGCCGCCCCGTGGCTCCCGTACGTGAGCTGCCCGAGCATCAGCGCCTCGCGCATCGGTTCGCGGTCGGCCATCGTCGGCGGGAGCGCTACGTAGCCGCAGCGCTGCCCCGGCGTGAGGAGCTGCTTCGCGTACGTGTAGACGAGGAACGAGTTCGCATAGAACTCGGTCGGGCTCGTGAACGCGCGGTCGTCGTACACGATCCTCGAGTAGGCCTCGTCCGAGATCAGGTAGATCGGGCGGCCGATCCGTTCGGACGCGTCCACGAGGACGTCCGCGAGCGCGCGCAACGTCTCGGGCGGGTAGATCTTGCCCGCCGGGTTGTTCGGCGAGTTCACGATGATCGCCGAGGTGCGGTCGGTGATCGCCGCCTCGATCGCGGGGACGTCGAGGTCCCACGTCTCGTAGTCCACGGCGATGCGAACGGGTGATGCCTCGCTGCCGATGATCAGCGCCTCGTAGAAGAACCACGGCGGCGTGAGGAAGATCACCTCGTCGCCGGGGTCGGTGACGGTCCGGATACAGAGGTTCAGGCCGGCGAACGCGCCGTCGGTGACGATGACGTCGTCGGCCTCGTACGGCACGCCGCGCCGCTCGCGTAGGCTCGTGGCCACCGCCTCCTGCGCGTAGGGCTCGTTGAACTTGTACGCGTACCAGTCCTTGTCCTGCGGGACCGTCCAGCGCTGCAGGGACTCGACGTACTCCGGCAGCACCATCTCCTGCGGGTTGCCCGCGACGAAATCGCAGAGCTCGGGATCGGCGGGGTCACGGCGCGCGTACCCGCTTTCGGTGAAGAAGCGCCAGAGTGGCGCGTCCGCCTCCTGCATCCGCAGCATGCTCTTCGAGAAGCGGTGCGCCATGGTCTCCTCCTGGGGCCTGCGGGGAGGACCCTATCACCGGGCGTGTGAGCTACCAGGTGACGGGTGGGACGCCGTCGGGGTCGGCGTCGGCGTAGCGCGTCTCGCCGAACGCGCCGAGGTCGCGCCGCGCGAGCTCCGCGATGTACGACGCCGGCAGCACGGCCGCGAACGCGCGGTCGTCGAGGCGGTCGCGGTTCACGGCGTCCGGCCGGACGTACGGTCCGAGGTTGTCGCCGTAGCGGTAATCGGCGAGGAACGCCGCCAGATCCTCGGAGCTCGCGCCGAGATCCGTGAGCGCCTTGCGGTCGAGGTAGACCTCCGAGGGCGCGACGCTCTGCACGAGGCCGAACACGCTCGGCCCGAACTCGGCCTCGAGGTCCTCCTGGAGCTGGATCGGGTCGATCCGCACGCCGCCGTTCGCGTCGATCTCGGGACACTGGCCGTGGTCGGCCGTGACGATCAGGACGCAGGAGTCGCCGTACCGCCGCCGCATGCCCTCGGCGAGCCGGCCGAGCTCGTCGTCGACGGCCGACAGGACCTCGGCCTGGCGCGGGTCGTCCATGTTGTAGACGTGCCCGGCGTAGTCGGGGGCCTTGAAGTTCACGTAGAGCAGGTCCGGGATCTCGTCCTCGCCGATCGGCTCGGAGTCCAGCGTCGCCTCGATCAGCTCGCCCTGGTAGCGGACGACCGGCGGGAAGCAGCACATCGCCTTCCTCCCGGTCGGGTCGTACGGCGAGGGTGCCGGCGGCTCGTAGCCGGCCGAGAGCGCCTCCAGGCGCTCGAGCCCGGGGGCGGTCACGGGGAGGCGGTAGCGCTCGGGGTGGTGCGGCCGCCAGCCGCCGCCGCCGTCCTCGTCCCAATACACGCCCACCGGCGGGTCTCCGGGCGGGTGCCCGCCGCGGCCGAGCATCCCGACGTGCCAGACCTGGTAGCCGAGCTGCCCGACCCACGCGCGGTCCTCGGTCCACTCGCTCCACTTGTCGGCGAGCGTCGGCTCGAGCAGGAACGACGGGTCGATCCGGCCCGGCTCGCCCCACGCCTTCACCGGCCCGCTGCCGCGGCGGACGTTGTGACCCGTGATGCCGTGCGTCCGCGGGAACGCCCCGGTGCCGATCGTCGCGTGCGTCGACGCCGTTACCGCCGGGAACGAGCCCGAGATCGCGTTGCGGTACGTCGCGCCCTCGCGCATCAGCCGCTTGAGGTTCGGCCACGCGTCGGGCCAGCGGCCGAGGACGTTCCACCCGCCGCCGTCGATCACCACGGTGACGAACACCCGGGGCTGCACCGGAGGGGTGACCGACGGGATGCCGGGCAGCGGCACGCCGTCCGCGGCCTCGAACTCGTCGAACCCCATGAGCTTGGCCGTCGTCGGCGCGAGGTCGGCGAGCGTCACCCGGTCCTCGAAGTCCTGGGGCTCGATCCGCCCTGGCGCCCAGACGACGATCGGCACCCTCTCGCCGTACATCCACGGCACGGCGTGGCTCGTGCGGGGGTCGTTCGGCTCGAGCGAGAGCGATTCCTGTGGGTAGTTCGAGCTCGAGTAGGGCGTGACGAGCAGCTGGAGGTCGCCGAGCCGTTCGGGGTGATAGGAGCGCGTCACGAGCTCGAGGTATTCGGCGCCGAGGTCATTCGCCATCGCCTCGAGCGCCGGCCGAGGGTCGGGCCGGGTGAGGCGGCGGATCGTGGCGCCGGCCGCGCTCCCGAGCGCCACCATCGCGAGCCCGATCCCGCCCATCGCGGCCAGGAAGCGGCGCCGGGAGGCGTCCTCGGGCGTGCGCGAACGGATCACCACGAGCACCGTCGCGAGGACCAGGAGCCCGGCGAGCACGCCGACGATCGCGCTGCCGGTCGCCGCGATCAGGAGCGCGACGAGTCCGGCGATCGCGAGCAACACGAGGAAGCCTTTGGAACGCATCGGTGAGCGCATCATCCCAGAGACCCGTTCGGCCTCGTGGGCCCGCGGGTTCGCCGGCCGGCTAGGCGCGCTTGCGTTCGAGATCCAGGAACGGGAGCTCGACGACCGTCGCTCCGACCTTGCCTCGCTCGCCCTCGACGGTCCACTCGACCGAGACCCGGGTCCCGGGCTCGGCGAGGGAGGGCGGCAGCGAGCCGAACCCGACCATCCGCTTGATCGTCGGTCCCCAGCCGACGCTCGTCGCGCGGCCGACCCGCTTCCCCTCCTTGTAGACCGGCACCGGGTCCCGCTGCACGGCCGCCGAGACCGACGGCGCGAGGTCGTGTCGCGCGAACATCGCCTCGATCGCCGGCCAGTCCAGATGCAGGCCGGCGAGGCGCCGGGCGGGCCCGCCGCCGCCCTGCTCGAGCTCGAGCGCGTGCTTGCCGACGAACGCCGCCTTGCCGAAGTCGACGAGCCGACCCAGGCCGATCTCGAACGGCGAGTACTGCTGCTCGGCCGCGGTCGCGTGGCGCGCGCTCGTGTAGTCGGCCTCGATCAGGATCAGCCCGGCCTCCAGGCGCGCGACGTCGAGCGCGCGGATCCCGGCGGGACGGATGCCGTGTGGCTGCCCGGCCTCCCACAGCGCGTCCCAGACCTCGGTCGCCGCGTCGACCGGCACCCAGATCTCGTAGCCGAGATCGCCGGTATACCCCGTTCGGGTCACGTTGAGGTCGACGCCTGCGATCTCGGTCCGCCGGTGGCCGAAGTAGCGGAGGTCGGCCCAGTCCCGGCGCGTCGTCGCCTCGAGGATCGCGCGGGCGCGTGGCCCCTGGAGCGCGACGCCTGCGACCCGCTCGGAGACGTCTTCGATCGCGACGTCGAGCTCGGCCGCGTTCAGGACGAACCAGCGGTACGAGGGATCGGCGGCGGTCCAGAAGAAGGCGTCGCCCTCCCGGCGCGTGACGGTACCGTCGTCGATCACCTTGCCTTCCTCGTTGCACCACGGCGTGTAGATCACGCGGTCGACGGCGAGCCTGCCGACGTCCCGGGTGATCACGCGGTCGACGAGCCGCGCCGCGTCGGGGCCGGAGATCTCGTACTTGTAAAGTGGCGAGACGTCGATCAGCGCCGCCTGCTCTCGGATCGCGTTGTACTCGATGTCGTGCGCGTCGGAGTACACGGCCGCCGCGAAGTAGCCGGACCACTCGCCCCAGACCATCTTCGTGTTTAGCTCGGCGGTGCGCGGATGGAACGCCGTCCCGATGCTCACGGGTCTCCTCTCCGATGCGGCCCGTAGCGTAGCGAGCGGCCCCGAACGGCGCTTTGACCCCGTTGACCAGCAGTCAAGGGCCCGTTGGTGTGTGCCCGACCCCGCCCCTACGATGACGCCCGTGGCGCAGCGGTACGACGCCGTGATCGTGGGGGGTGGGCACAACGGGCTCACGGCCGCCGCCTACCTCGCCCGGGCCGGCCGCAAGGTCCTCGTGCTCGAGAAGCGCCACGTCCTGGGCGGCGCCGCGGTCACCGAGGAGGTCTTCCCGGGCTTTCGGTTCAGCGAGTTCTCCTACGTCGTCTCGCTCCTTCGCCCCGAGATCATCCGCGAGCTCGACCTGCCCAGGTACGGGCTCGAGATCCTGCCGCTCGACGGGACGATCACCCCGCTCGACGACGATGCGCTGTGGCGCGTGAACGACCACGGCCGGACGATCCGCGAGCTCCGTCGCTGGTCGAGGAGCGACGCCGAGGCGTACGAGGAGTACGGCCTGCTCATGGCCGACATGGCGCGGTTCATCAAGCCGATCCTCTCGGTGGTGCCGCCAGACCCCGGCACGTTCAACCCGTTCGACTGGATGCCGGTCGTCGGCCTGGCCAAGACCTTCCGCGACCTGCCGGAGCGCCTTCAGTCGACGTTCGTCCAGCTCATGACGATGAGCGCGACGGAGTTCCTCGAGCGATGGTTCGAGACCGATCCGCTGATCGCGACGATGTCGGCGTCCGGGATCATCGGGACCTTCCAGGGCGTGCGGTCGCCCGGCACCGCGTACGTGCTGCTCCACCACTACATGGGCGAGATCGACGGCGCGTTCCGCGCGTGGGGCATCCCGCGCGGCGGCACCGGAGGGATCTCGAACGCGATCGGCTCGGCCGCGCAGGCGCTCGGCGCCGAGATCCGCACCGAGGCGCCGGTCGCGAGGATCGAGGTCCAGAACGGGCGCGCCATCGGCGTCGTCCTCGGGTCCGGCGAGGAGATCGCGGCCGGCACGGTGCTCTCGAGCGTCGACTCGCACGTCACGTTCCTCGGGCTCGTCGAGCCGGGCCACCTCGACGACGGCTTCCTCGACGAGGTCCGCCGCTACAAGTACCGGGGCTCGAGCGGCAAGGTGAACCTCGCGCTCGACGGGCTCCCCGAGCTCGCGAGCAAGCCCGGCGTGGGGGAGTGGCTCCGCGGCGCGATCAGCTTCTCGCCGAGCGTCGCGTACATGGAGCGCGCGTACGACGACGCGAAGTACGGCCGCTTCTCCGCCCGCCCGTACATCGACTGCATCATCCCGACGCTCGTCGACCCGTCGATGGCGCCGCCCGGCAAACACGTGATGTCGTGCTTCGTCCAATACGCGCCGTACCACCTCTCGGACGGGCGGACGTGGACCGACGCGGAGCGGGATGCGTTCGGCGCGACCGTGATCGACACGCTCGAGGAACGGTTCCCGAAGATCCGCGACCTGATCCTGCACGCGCAGGTGCTCACGCCGCTCGACATCGAACAGATCACCGGGCTCACCGAGGGCAACATCTTCCAGGGCGAGCTCTCGCTCGAGCAGCTGTTCTTCAACCGCCCGGTCCCGGGCTGGGCGCGCTACCGCACGCCGATCAAGGACCTGTGGATGTGCGGCTCGGCCACGCACCCGGGCGGCGGGATCATGGGGGCGCCGGGCCGGATCGCGGCACTCGAGCTGCTGAAGGGCCGCGGCAAGCGGGGCGCCGCGTGACGAAGCGCTACGACGCGATCGTGATCGGCGCCGGCCACAACGGGCTCGTCACCGCCGCGTACCTCGCGAAGGCCGGCCGGAAGGTGCTCGTGCTCGAACGCCGCGACCGTGCCGGCGGGATCCTCGACACGGTCGAGCTCGCCCCGGGGGTGCGGGCGCCCGGGATCGTGCACACGGTCGGGCGCCTCCGGCGCGAGGTGATCTCCGAGCTCGAGCTGGTGAAGCACGGGCTCGTCACCTTCGAACCCGAGGTGCGCGTCCTCGCCCCACAGCCCGAGGGCCCACCGCTCGTCCTGTGGGGCGACGCCGCGAGCACGTCGGGCGGGCTGCGCAATCACTCGGAGCACGACGCGGATGCCTACGTCGAGTTCGACAAGCGGGTCCGCGCGATCGCGTCGTTCCTGTCCTACCTGCACGCGGTCACCCCGCCGGACGTGAAGGAGCCCTCGCTCGCCGACGCGCTGAACGGGCTGAAGCTCGGCAACGCCTTCCGGCGGCTCGGCAAGAAGCCGGGCCGGGAGGCGACGCGGGCGCTGCCGATGGCGATCGCCGACTACGTGGCCGAGACGTTCGAGACCGACGCGGTCCGCGGCGCGATCGCGTCGCGCGCGGTCTTGTACACGGCGATGGGGCCGTGGTCGGCGGGCACGACCGCGGTCCTGCTCGCGGACTCGGCGGGGAACGATGGCGGCGCACCGGGCCAGTCGACGATCGTCCGGGGTGGTCCGGGGGCGCTCGCCGGGGCGCTCGAGGCCGCCGCGCGTTCCTTCGGCGCCGAGATCCGGACCGGCGCCGAGGTCGTTCGGGTGCTGACGGCGGATCACGGCGCGAGCGGCGTCGCGCTCACGAGCGGCGAGGAGGTCCACGCCCGTGCGGTCGTGAGCTCGGCCGACCCCAAGCGCACGCTCACGACGCTCGTCGACCCCGTGGAGATCGGCCCGCACCTGCGGTGGCGCGCCACCAACATCCGGACCCCGGGCGCGGTCTCGAAGGTCGACCTCGCGCTCGACGGACTGCCGAGCTTCGCCGGCGCCGGCCCGGGGCTCCTCGCCGGCAGGATCGTGATCGCCCCGTCGATCGACGCCCTGGAACGCGGGTTCGACGCGAGCAAGTACGGCCGGATCAGCGACGAGCCGTTCCTCGAGGCGACGATCCCGACGCTCTCGGACCCGACGCTCGCCCCCGAGGGGACGCACGTGCTCAGCGTCGTGGCGCAGTGGACGCCGTACGCGCTCGCCGACGGGGACTGGGGCGCCGAACGCGATCGCCTCGGCGACCTCGTCGTGAAGACGCTCGAACGCTACGCGCCGGGGCTTTCGGACCTCGTCACCGCCCGCCGGGTGACGACGCCAGTCGACCTCGAGGCCGAGTACGGGCTGAGCGGCGGGCACGTCTACCACGGTGAGCACGGGCTCGATCAGTTCTTCGTGTGGCGACCCATGCTCGGCCACGCGCGGTACCGGTTCGGCGTGCCGGGGCTCTACCTGTGCGGCTCGGGAGCGCATCCGGGAGGCGGCGTGACGGGCGCACCCGGCGCGAACGCGGCGCGCGAGATCCTCTCGGATCTGAAGAAGCGATCGCGCAGCTAGCCGCGGGGCCGACAAGGCTCCTTCGCACACCCGCGGGGAAGGGCAGGCTGACTGGTGCGGAACAACACCATCGGAGCGTGTTCGTCATCACCTTGTCCGGTTCCCACGACCGCCCCATACTCGCCGCACGAAAGGCAGGGGGTCCGTGGTCAAGCAGTTGAGCGACGAATCCGGACGATCCACGCTTGTCTCGGGCTTCCTCTTCGCCGACGACCGCGGCTTCGCTGAAGCCTGCCGGCGGCCGACCTGCCGATCGATGCAAGGAGGACCGGACGCTCGGGGCGGTGCTCGTCGGGATGCTGCGAGAGATGGGGCGTAGGTGACGATCCGATGACGGACATTCGCCCCTCGTCATCCCGACCTCGGATGACTGCCCTCAGGCTCGTCGCACTTGCTGCGGTGCTCGTCGTCGAGGATCCAGAACTCGCTTCGGTGTGGCCAGGAGAGGAACAGACGTCCGTCGGGCTCATATGAAGGGTACTCCCGACTGGGGATCGGTCGGCGAACGCGCCGAGTGCGGTCGTGAGACAAGAAGTCGTGGCTACCCATCCGTGATCGAGATCCGGTAGAGCACCGCCCGCCACCCTTCCGGCGTCTCGAAATGGGCCACGATCCAGAGCTGCCCCTCGCTTGCGTGCACGCCTCCGCTGGCCTGCGGGCGCCCGATCCGCGCAACGACGCGATCGGTGGCGGGGTCGATCTGTGCGACCATCTCGGAGCTGGCACGGAGCCAGACGAACCCCGCTCCGACGGTGACATCGCCGCCCAAGATGGCTGCGGCGTCCACCGGGATCGTGGCGACGACCTCGTTGGACGTTGGGTCGACGTGGGACACCGATCCATCGAGCTGGTCCATGACCCACACCCCGCCCTCACCCACATCCAAGAACCGAGGGCCGGAACCGACCTCGATCTCCGACACGACCTCGCCCGTCGCGGCGTCAACGCGCACGACGCGATCCTCGGATGCGTAGGTGATCCAGATCCCACCGAGGCCGGCACGCACGGCGGTGCCCCCTTCCGGTACGTCGTACGTGTTGGAGATCTCGACGGTCTCCGGGTCGATCCGAACGAGCACGCACCCGGAACAGTCATCTCCATCGGCAATCGCCCAGATGCCGCCCTCGCCGGCGCCGATGCTCGACTCTCCTTCGGCCGGCACATCGACCGCCACCCACCCGGTGAGCTTGCCGGTTTCAGGGTTGATGCGCGCGACCCCCTGCGTTCCGCACGTTGCCGTCCACAGGGCACCGAACCCCGAATCCATCGAGGCACACGGCGACTGCGGGACGGCGACCGAACCCTGAAGACGACCGGTCTCGGCGTCGTAGACCCCGATGCCCTTGCCCACCTTGCTCACCCATGCACGTCCGAAGTCCACGAGGACCCAGTCCGCGCTCGACGGGGCCCGGATCGCCTCAGCGCCCGCCCGCCTCACGCTGGTGATGTCCGGCAGTTCCAGCTCGGTTCGGGGCGAGGGGGTCTGCGCCTGCCCGGGGGTCGGACCGGTGCTGCTCTCCTCGCCATCCCCGGACTGGCACGCGACCAGCGAGAGCGCGAGGACCAGCGCCACCCCCGGCATGGCCATCACGCGCTGATGGCTCACGGCAAGCCGCATCTTCCGCCTTCCTTCACGCTGTCGACAGGCGGGGCTCCGCGTGGCGCCGAGGCCGGTCGCTGCAAGTGCTTCGGCGTCGGTCTCAGTCGAAGGTTGATCTCCAGCACGGTCTCGAGGCTGTCCCGGTCAGTGATCATCGCGATCGCCAGGAGCCGACCCATCAGACCCGGCGCCGCGCGTGGCCTCGCCGCGGTGACCATGGACGGCTTCATCGGGTCACCCGGGCCCTGCGTCCGCGGCCGGACCGGTGTGTCACGCCGGTGTTGCCCACCTAGCCTGGCAGGAGCTGCATCGTGGACAGGAACGCCTCGACAAGCTGGCGGCCGCCGCCATAGGGCTCGAGAGCCGGGTGGTCCTCTGGCTGCCAGATCACCACCAGGTAGATCCGGTCCGCGATGTCGAAGTACGCCTGTGGATCTGAGGAGGGAACGAACCAACCCGCGTGGCCATCGAGGCTGGTGGGAACCTTCGGTTCGGTCCCGTCACAGGGCGTCGCCTCGACGGCGCAGTAGTCGAGGAACCATTGGTCGGCCGAGATGCCGGGCTCCAGCGCCACCGACCAGGCCGACGCGGCCGCACTTCCGTCGGCCCCGTCGAGGTAGAACCAGTCGGTGCGCTCCACGCCGTCGGGCCAGGCGGTGTCTTCGGGGAAGGTCCAATCGCCATTCCCAGGGTGGGCCGACCAGTCGGGCGGGTACGCCATGCGGAACCCGTAGCGCTCCGAGGTGAAGGGCAGCCATGCCGAGGTGTCCTCCGGGTCCAACGACGAGCTGGCCACAGCTGACGAGCTCGGTTCGGTCGTCGACGGAGCGGCACTTGACGGCTTGCCGCTCGGGCTGGGCGTCGGGGCAGCCCCCGCACACCCGGACAGGATGCTGATGAAAAGTGCTGTGATCACGAATCTCTTCATTTCTTTCCTCCGATGCGCTTCATGGGCGTGGAACTCGATGGAATCCAGGATGGGCGCCGTCACTCCAGCCGCGCATGATCACCGCGAGAGCCAATATCCATCCTCCGTCCCGGCGACAATGACGCGAGGGTCGGACCCGTCGACGCCGATGCTCCACAGCGATGACTCGACCAGTCGGCCGCTCCTGACGAGGGTGCTCGAGGTGCTCGAGAAGAGGATGCGGTCCCCCTGCGGTGAGAACCCGACCGCTTGGAGGCTCTCCCCGGGCTCCCCTTCGGCCAGCTGGGTCACCGATCCGGTCGCGACATCGACGACGTTCAGGTCCACGGGGGCGGCAGGGCCACCGACCTGGGTGGTGAACGCGATCCGATCGCCGGTCGGTGACCAGGGGTGGCCCCAGTCGGCGGCCGGTTCGACCTGCCGAGGGAACACCCTCCGAGGTTCGGAGCCGTCGGGCCGCGTAACCATCAGCCCGATGCTCCCGAGGTCGTACGCGACGAGCGATCCGTCGGGCGAGTACGTGGCGTAAGGGTCGCCCCCCCGCCACGGGAGCCGCCGCGGCGGGCTGCCGTCGAGCGGCAGCTCCCAGTCCTCGACCCAGAACGAGGTACCGTCCGGCATCCACTTCGGGTCGTGGTCGCCGGACGGGGTCCATCCGGGCGGCATCGTGAGCTGCGCCTGCCGAGCGCCGTCGAGCCCGTAGACGCCGATCGTCTCGAACGTGACGGCCCACACCGCGACACGTGTGGAATCCGGCGACCACGCGATCTCCCATCCCTGGCGCGGGAACCTGGCGAGCACGTTGCCCTCCGCGTCGCTGATCACGCCGCCCCCGAGGAACTCCGGGTTGGAACAGTCCGCGTAGCGATAGGCGAGGTACCGCCCGTCCGGCGACCACATCGGTCCCTCCGCCGAGTAGTTCTCGCCGGTACTGTCGCCGCTGCACTCGTCGTCGGAACGGCCGTTCGCGATCTTGACCGCGTTCGCACCGTCCCAGTCAGCCACGTAGATGTCGCCGTCCAGCCCATACGCGAGGGTGCCCGACGCCGCCGGCGCCGGCCGGGGCTCGACGGGTGGATCTGCCGGAATCGGCGCCGCCGTCTGGATCGCCCGCACTCCGGCGAGTGCTCCCACGAGCACCACGAGGCCCACGAGCGCCCCCACCGGCGCGTTCGAGACGAGGCGTCGACGCGCCCGCCTCTCCTGCGTCATGGCGATGGCCATCAGATCGCGTTCTTCCCTCACGGTAGGAAGACGCATAGCTACCCTCGGAACGCTGCACCCGCCCAAACCGACGTCCCTTGCTGGTCGAATCGGGCCTCGGAAGCGCTCGAAGAACTTGACGGCTGCGTCGCCCAGCCCTCTTGATCCGCCGACAACGGTCCCTGTGCGCACACGCAGGTCGCGTGGGCTGGCTCTGGAGTGTTTCCGCTGGTCAACGCTGGGAATGTAGCTCCTTGAAGAACAACTGCTTTTCAAGCAATGGGTCGGGGGTTCAAGTCCGCTCGACTCCAGCGTAAGGCGGTCAGGCAGCGGTAGCGCCGGTCGGGATCAACGCTTACCCGTAGCAGTAACAGAAGTACGAACCGCCGAGCCAGCTGCGGTACGTGAGCTCGTCGATCTCCCCCGTTTCGCCCGTTCCGTCGGCGTTGACGACCAGAAAGGGGTGGGGTAGGTCTCCTGGAGGTTCAGTTTCGAAGGCGATCCGTGAGCCGTCGGGTGACCACACAGCACCCCCCCCATCTGAAACGCAACATCGCGACGCGACCAACGATGGGGCCGAGCCGTCCACCGAGACCGTCCAGACCTGAAGCTTCCGAGGATCTGGCCCTGAGAGGCTGGTGTAGGCGAGCCGGGTCCCATCGGGCGACCACGCGGTGCCAACACTGAGACTGGGGATCCAGACCGGCCACTGGCTTGCGACGATATTGTCCAGGAGGCGGAGGTCGGACCCATCCGCGTTCGCCAGGTACAACGCCTTCGCGTGATCCTCCAAGGGGTGGCTCGCGATGTACGACGCGTCGACATACGAGACTGCCAGGTGCGCGCCATCCGGCGACCAATCGATGTCTTTGATCTCCCCCGTACCCGCAGGCTGACGCACGAGCGAGGTGTGCTCGCCGCTGTCCACGTCGATCGCATAGACCGAGCCCCATCCCGGTCCCCCGTCGTACGCGATCCGGGTCCCGTCCGGTGACCACACGAGGGTGTGCACCGCGTAACCCTCCCGGTCCTCGGGACCGACCACGGTCCCGAGATCGGTCTCACGACCGGTCGCCGCGTCGATGAGGGTCACATCTCGCCCGAGCACGACGACGAGTTGGTCCTCGGTGGGCGACCATGCCCACGGAGACCAGCCCAAGTCCTCGCTCACCTGTCGCGGAGCGCCGCCGAGGGTGTCGGCGACCCAGAGGCCTCCGGCACGGAACGCGACCCACCTGCGGTCGTGTGACCATGCGGCGCTGGTGATGCCCTCGGCGCGCTCGGGGAGCGTCAGTGAATCGACGATCTTGCGCGCCTCTCCGCTGTCGGGGTCCTGGGCGACTAGGTCCCGCCCCCCCACAGTGAGGACCTCGCCAGCTCCGAGCGGCGTCGGCGTCGGGCGATCCGCGGGGATCGGCGCCGCCGTCTGGATCGCCCGCACTCCGGCGAGTGCTCCGACGAGCACCACGAGACCCACGACCGTTCCCACCGCAGCGTTCAGGACGAGGCGCCGACGCGCCCGCCGGATCGCCACAGGCGCATCGGTCGGGGTGGCTGAGATGGTCCCGGCGCGGCGCTCGAGCATCTCGCGGAGTTCGCGTTCGTCGATCATCGGGCCGCTCCTTCGAGTTCGCCCCTGAGGGTCTTCATGCCGCGTGAGACGAGGGAGCGGACGGTCCCCGGCGCGCAACGGAGCACCTCGGCCGTCTGGACGTCCGAGAGGTCCTCGTAGAAGCGAAGGACGATCGCCGCGCGCTGGCGTTCGGGTAGGCGGAGCAGCGCCTCGTGCATCGTCGCGTCCAGCTCCTGGTTGGGATTGGTCTCGGCCTCAGGGACCATCGCGGACCGTGCCAGGTAAGCGCGCTCGACCCGTCGGCGGCGGAAGTGACTGGTCGACAGGTTCACGATTGTCCGACGGAGATAGGCGCCGAAGGCGTCCGCATCGCGGAGGTGCCTCAACCGGCCGACCAGCCGCGCGAAGGCCTCCTGGACGAGGTCCTCGGCTAAGGCTCGATCGCCGGTCAGCAGGAATGCGAGCCGGATGCCCTCAGGGGCGTGCCGGACGTAGAGCTCGCCCAGCGAACTGCGCTCGAGCGGGCTCTCGTTGGTCATGGCGACGGGCATCATGTCGCGTTCTTCGCTCACGGTATAGAGACGCACAGCTACCCTGGAAACGCTGCACCCGCCCTCAGCCGACGTCCCGAGCTGCTCGTATCGGGCCTGGGCATTATTCGAAGAACCCGACGGCCGTACCGCCGTGCGGCGCGGGACCCGATGCCCATCCGTCGGCGGAACGATCCCCTAGAGAGGTCCGGAAGTCGTCAAGCCGATGCGTCCAGCGACGCTAGTCGTGCCTGCGCTTCACAACCTTCCCGAGTGGCCGTCAGCGCTCCACGAACCGGTAGTCGGCCGAGTCGCCGACGCGTTCGTACCCGATCGCCTCGTAGATCCGGTTCGAGGTCGGGTTCTCGAGGTCCGTGTACAGGAAGCAGAACCGGTAGCCATGCTCCAGCAGCCACGCGCTCTGGTCGGCGACGAGCGTCGTCGCGTACCCGCGGCGCCGATGCTCGGGCGGGGTGTACACGGGGCCGATCCGGATGCCGCTCGGGGTCGGACCGCCGAACCCCGACAGCGAGACGGGCTCACCGTCGACCTCCCAGAGCCAGTAGCCGGCGTCGTCCGAATGGAGCCGAACGTCGAGCGTCCGGTCGATCCGGTCGATCTCGCGGCCGGGATCGGGCAGCGACTCGTCGGCGAAGTCCGTCATCCACCGCCGGAGGAGCTCTCGGTCGCCGTCCGCGGCCGGACGCGGTGCTCCGGACGCTCGTGGGACCGGTCGGACCTCGCGGAGCGCGTAGACGCCCTGGGAGAGCAGGCGTTCCGTTCGCCGTCCCGTCGAAGCGGCAAGCGTGCCGGCCGCGGCGTCGATGTGCGGAGCCATGCCCACGAGCCCGGGCACCTCGGGATCGTCCTCGGCCATGGCGGCGAGCATCGCCGAGAGCCCGGCATCCGAGACGGGATCGGCGAGCAGGGCTCCGTACGGCATCGTGTGGAGCGCGGCCGCCACGGGCTCACCACCGTCGAGCGCCACCCAGAAGCGCGCCTCGTCGTACGCCTCGGGATGCTGCGCGACCGTTCCGGCGACCGCGAGCGGGAGTTGGTTGCGCGCTTCGTCGCGTTCGAGCAGCGGGAGCGCGAGCTCGAGGAACTCGGGCGCGCCGGCGGGACGGAGGACCTGCACCGGGCGATGCTACCGAGGGCTCAGTCCGACCAGAAGCCGGCGAGGAGCGCGTCGACGCCCTCGGCCCCGCCGGGACCGGCCGCCGCAGCCGGCCCGTCGTCGGCGCCCGCGTCCGCGTACGTGGAGGCGGTCGCGAACCGCGATCGGACCTCCTCGGGCAGGAACCGCGTGAGCTGCGCGTACCAGTGCCGGTCCTCGAGCCCGCGGTTGGACCGGTGGTACCGGAGCGGGAAGTACACGTGGAGCTCGTCGCGGGCGCGAGTGAGCGCGACGTAGAACAGGCGCCGCTCCTCCTCGAGCTCGTCAGCGTCGCCGGTCGCCATGTCGGAGGGGATCATCCCGTCGGCCGCGTGGATCACGTGGACGACGTCCCACTCGCCGCCCTTGGCCGAATGGATCGTCGAGAGCACGAGGTAGTCCTCGTCCAGGTGCGGCGGGCCGGCGAGGTCCGACGTGGACACCGGCGGCTCGAGCGTGAGCTCGGCGACGAACCGGTCCCGCGTCTCGAATCCCGTCGCGAGCTGCTCGAGCTGCTCGAGATCGCGGAGGCGCGGCTCCGCCTGGTCGTAGCGGCGCCGCAGCAGCGGCTCGAGGAAGCCGCGGACGCGTTCGACCTGGCTCGGCGGGGGGCCGGCGAGCTCGCCGAACGTCGTGCGGAGCGCGTCGAGCTCGGCCCTCGCGGGCGCCGGGACCGCGATCGTCTGCTCGAGGAACCGGGCCATCGGGTCGCCGGGCGCCGAGACGCCGAACGCCGCCATCACGCGCCGCGCCCCAGCCGGTCCGACGTGGTCGAGCAGCTGCAACACCCGGAACCACGAGACCTCGTCCCGCGGGTTGTCGGCGATCCGCAGGACCGCGAGCGCGTCCTTCACGTGCGCCGACTCGAGGAACTTGAGTCCCCCGTACTTCACGAACGGAACGTTGCGCCGCGCGAGCTCGATCTCGAGCACGTCGCTGTGGTGGCCGGCGCGGAACAGGACGGCCTGCTGCTTGAGCGGCGTGCCGCGCTCTCGGTGCTCGAGCACCGACCGGCACACCGCGTCGGCCTGATCCCGTTCGTCGAGGCAGGTGAGCAGCGACGGCAGCTCGCCGCCCTCGCGTGAGGTCCACAGCGTCTTCTCGTGCCGCTGCGGCGAGAGCGCGATCACGGCGCTCGACGCGTCGAGGATCGGCCGCGTCGAGCGATAGTTGCGTTCGAGCCGCACGACCGTCGTCCCCGGGAACCGCTCGGGGAACTCGAGGATGTTCCGCACGGTCGCCGAACGGAACCCGTAGATCGACTGCGCGTCGTCGCCGACCACCACGAGCCCCTCGCCGCCGGGACGCAGCGACGCGAGGATGTCGGCCTGGAGCGGGTTCGTGTCCTGGTACTCGTCGACGAGGATGTGGTCGAAGCGCTCGGAGATCGCGCGCCCCGCGGCGGGGTGCTTGCCAAGCGCGTGCCAGAACAGCAGCAGGTCGTCGTAGTCGAGCGCGTGCTGCGCGCGCTTGCGCTCGGTGTACCGCTCGAAGATCGCGCGGATCCCCTCGAGCTCCTCGGCGCACCACGGGTACCCGCGTTCGAGGACGTCGACGAGCCGCGCCTGCGCGTTCACCGTGCGCGAGTAGACGTCGGCGAGCGTCTCCTTGCGCGGGAAGCGCCGCTCGCCCTCGCCGAGCCCAAGCTCGCCGCGGATCAGGTCCATAAGGTCCGCGGTGTCGGTCCGATCGAGCACCGTGAAGTCCGGCGCGAGCCCGAGCGCCCCGCCGTGGAGCCGCAGCAGGCGGTTCGCCGTCCCGTGGAACGTGCCGCCCCAGGCGCGCTTCAGGCCGCGCTCGCCGGTGAGGCGTTCGGCCCGCGAGAGCATCTCGCGGGCGGCCCGGCGCGTGAACGTGAGCAGCAGGATCCGCTCCGGAGGCACGCCCCGGTCGACGAGGTGCGCGACCCGGCAGGCGATCGTCCAGGTCTTGCCCGAGCCTGCCCCCGCGACGACGAGGAGCGGTCCGCCGGCATGCTCGGCGGCGGCCAGCTGGTCGGGGTTGAGGGACTCGAACATGCGTTCGGGCAGTGTAGGGTGGCGGATCCACACGGGCAAGCACCGCGTACCATCGCGGTCATGTGCCGGAGCATCAAACGACTGCGCGAGGGCGACGTCCCCGCGACCGACGAGGAGATCCACGAGGCCGCCCGCCAGTACGTCCGCAAGGTGAGCGGGTTCGGGACGCCGTCGAAGCGCCACCAGGAGGCGTTCGACACCGCGGTCGACGAGGTGGCCGCCGCGTCTCGCCGCCTGCTCGAGACCGTCACCGCCACACTCGGCCGGTAGGCTGCCCCGCCATGGGCTACCCGCTCGATCCGAGCCCGGATCAGATGCGCGAGATGGGGCAGGCGGCGCTCGAGTACGTCGTGGGGTTCCTCGGGAGCCGCGACGAGGCCCCCGCCACCGGGTTCGAGCACGCGGTCGAGGCGGCCGAGGCGTACCGCGCGGCGCCGTCCGAGACCGGCGGCGGGTTCGCGCCGCTCCTCGAGCTCGTCGACGCTATCGCGGAGAACTCGTCCGACAACGCGGGACCCGGCATGCTCGCGTACATCCCGGGAGGGGGGCTCTACGCGGCGTCGCTCGCCGAACTGCTCTCGACCACGATCGACCGGTACGTGAACCTGTGGGGCGAGGCGCCGGTCGGAGCGCAGATCGAGTACAACGTCGTGCGCTGGCTGTGCGACCTGTTCGGGTTCCCGCCCGAGTCGCGCGGCGTCCTCACCTCCGGCGGCTCGATGGCGAACTTCTCGGCGATCGTGGCGGCGCGCAAGGATCGCCTCCCCGAGAACTTCCTCGCCGGGACCCTGTACGTCAGCGAGCACGTCCACGCGTCGGTCACGAAGGCGGCGATGCTCGCCGGCTTCCCGGTTCGGAACGTTCGCCTCGTGACCGCCGACCCGTCCCTGCGGATGGACGCCGACGCGCTCCGGCTGGCGGTCGCCGAGGACCGTGCCGCCGGGCTCGCGCCGTTCGCCGTCGTGGCCTCCGCCGGCACGACGAACACCGGCGCGATCGACCCGATCGACGCGATCGCCGACGTCACACGGGACGAGGGCCTCTGGTTGCACGTGGACGCGGCCTACGGCGGCTTCTTCCAGCTCACGGACCGCGGTCGCGAGCGCTTCCGGGGCATCGAGCGCGCCGACTCGATCACGCTCGACCCGCACAAGGGGATGTTCCTGCCCTACGGCACGGGCGCGCTCGTCGTCCGGGACGGTGCGAAGCTGCGCGACGCGCACCACATCGGCACGAGCGCGTACCTGCAGGACCTCGCGGCCGACGCGCACATCCCCAACTTCGCCGAGTACTCGGCCGAGCTCTCGCGCGACTTCCGCGGCCTGCGCGTGTGGTTCCCGCTGCAGCTGCACGGCGTGTCGGCGTTCCGCGAGGCGCTCGCCGAGAAGCTCGACCTCGCCGAGCACCTGTACGAGAGCCTGAAGGCGATCCCGGAGCTCGAGCTCCCGTGGCAGCCCGACCTCTCGGTCGTGCCGTTCCGGCTGCGCGACGGCGACGACGCCGCCAACCGGCGGCTCCTCGACGCGATCAACGACTCGAAGCGCGTGTTCCTCTCGAGCACCGTGCTCGACGGCCGGTTCACCCTCCGGGCGTGCATCCTGTCCCACCGCACGCACCGGGACCGGATCGACGAGTGCATCGAGATCGTCCGCGGCGCGGTGGCCGGCGTCGCGTCGTGACCGACGTCGAGGAGATCCGCACCGAGCGGCTCGTCCTGGCCCGATCGCTCGCGAGGACCTCGACGCGTTCGCCGAGATGTTCACGGACCCCGAGGTCGCACGGTTCATCGGCGACGGAACTGTGGCCACGCGGGACGAGTCCGCCGAGTGGATCGAGGCGTCCCTCGCGCGCAACGCGTTCGAGGGCTGGGACATGCGGTCGGTGCTCCTCGCCGACGGCGGCGAGGTGATCGGCCGGTGCGGGCTCGCGGTGCGCGGCATCGAGGGCCGGACCGAGCACGAGGTCGCGTACCTGTTCGGACGCGCGCACTGGGGGAAGGGCTACGCGACCGAGGCCGCCACCGCGATGCGCGATCGCGCGCTCGGCGAGCTCGGACTGTCTCGGCTCATCGCGCTCATCGACCACGGCAACGCGGCGTCGAAGGGCGTGGCCCGCAAGCTCGGGATGGCATACGAGCGCGACGTCGGGTTCCACGGCCGCACGGTCGAGCTCCACGCGCTCGAGGCCTGACGGTCCGGCACGAACCTATGCACTCTCGTCAGAGACCTTGCCTAGGTTCGGCGCGCTCGAGGACACTCCGGTGGGTGGGTTCGCCCGGAACCCGGAAGGGACGGTCTGCATCATGAAGAAGCTCGATGCCCTGGCGCTCGTGCTGGTGATCGTCGGCGCCTTGAACTGGGGCCTCGTGGCCGTGGCCGAGTTCGACCTGGTTGCGGCGATCGCGGGACTGGAGTTCGGCGAGACGAACGCGTTCACGCGGGCCGTGTACGGCCTCGTGGGGCTGTCCGGGATCTACGTGGGTCTGCAGGCGAGCGCGATGCGCCGCAGGTGGAGCTCACACCTGGTCACCGCCTGAGTCTGAGTCCAAGGCCCGGAGCCACCCGCAGCGTCGGGTGGCTCCGGCGTGCGCGGCTAGCATGCCCCCGATGCCGGAGCTGCCCGAGATCCACGCCCTCGCCGAACGGCTGACCGAGGCGGTCGGCGGGTCCGCGTTCGAGGGCGCCGACGTGCTGCAGTTCTCGTCGCTGAAGACCGTGACGCCACGCGCGTCCGAGCTCGTTGGAGAGACGCTCGACCGGGTCGGCCGGCGCGGGAAATACCTCCTGTTCGAGCTCGGCGGGCCGAGGATCCTCGTCCACCTCTCGCAGGGCGGACGGATGGACGTCGAGCAGCCGCCGAAGAAGACGAAGCCCCGCGGCGCGGTGGTTCGTCTCCGGTTCGACAACCGCACGACGGTGCTCGCGAAGGAGTTCGGCCGCGAGCGGAAGGCGGGGTGGTGGGTGCTCGCGGAGGGGGACGACGGGCCGCTCGGGAAGCTCGGGCCGGAGCCCGATTCGAAGGAGTTCGAAGAGCTCGTACTCTCGGGCGACGACGGCCGGCGCGTCCACACGATCCTGCGGGACCAGCGGACGGTCGCCGGCATCGGCCGCGGCTACTCCGACGACGTCCTGCACCGCGCGATGCTGTCGCCGTACGCCTCGCTGGGATCGCTCGACGAGCCGCAGCGCCGGGCGCTCCTCGAGGCGGTGCGCGAGGTCCTGGACGAGGCGCTGGAGCAGGAGCGTCGCCGGACCGGCGGGCTCCCGACGAAGATCGGCGACCACTTCACGGTCCACAGGCGCTACGGGGAGCCGTGCCCGCGCTGTGGGGGCGACCTCCGGCGAGTCTCCTACGAGTCGCACGAGGTGACGTACTGCCCGACCTGCCAGACCGGCGACAAGGTCCTGGCGGACCGGCGGCTCTCCCGGCTGATCCGTTAGCGGCCCCGATGTGATGGATTTAGGTCTCAGAATCCATTATCATCGTGCCCGATGGAAACGGAGTCATCTGATCAGCCCGTTACCTCGGGCGATCTCGTCCTATCGCTGATCAACGGGCCCCTGGAGTCCGGCCAGGACCTGGCCCGATGGCTCGAGGCGTCGGCCGGGCTCGACCGGGGCGAGATCCAGGAGGTCGCGCTCCGACTGCCCGAGTTCCGAGCGCTGCGGGCGGCCGCCCGCAGCGTCCACGACGCGTCGGTGAACGGGACGGCGCCGCCCGTCGACGCGGTCGAACTGCTGAACGAGGTCAGCGCCCGGGTCCCGCGGACCCTCGTCCTCGACCCGCCCCACGCGCGGGAGGAGCCGGCGTCGGCGAACGCGACCGCGCGGACGCTCGCACGGATCGCCTGGTCGACGATCGAGCTCGTCGGCGGACCCGACCGCGATCGGCTCCGCCGCTGCGGCTCCTGCGGGAACGTCTTCGTCGCGACCCGGTCCGATCGCCGCTGGTGCTCGGTCGCGTGCGGCAACCGGATCCGCGTCGCCCGCCACCACGCGCGGCGTCGCGCGACCGGCTGATGCCAGACTCCACCGCGTGATCGCGATCATCGGGGGACTGGTCGCCGCGGCGATGTGGGCGGCGTCGACGCTCTGCACGAGCCGTTCGAGCCGCATGATCCCGCCGATCTCGATCCTCGCGTGGGTGCTGCTGATCGGCTCGGTGATCTCGGCGCCGTTCGCGCTGACCGAGGGCGTCCCCGAGGGGTTCGGCGGCGAGCACGTCGTCCTGCTGCTGCTGACGGCGGTCGGGAACACCTCCGGGCTGCTCTGCGCGTACAGCTCGCTGCGGTTCGGCAAGGTCGGCGTCGTCGCGCCGATCACCTCGACCCAGGGCGCGGCCGCCGCGGTGATCGCCGTGGCCGCCGGCGAGCAGATCGGGCCGGGCGCCCGCCTCGCGCTCGCGGTCGTCGTGCTCGGCGTGGTGCTCTCGAGCGTGGCGCGCTCGAGCGAGGTGGTGGACGGCCGGCGGGAGGGGCTCGCCGTGACGTTCGCGCTCCTCGCCGCGGGGTTCTTCGGCCTCGGGCTGTTCGCGATGGGCCGGCTGGCCGAGGACCTGCCGATCAGCTGGATCGTCTTCCCGTCGCGAACGCTCGCGGTCCTACTCGTCACGCTCCCCCTCGCGCTGATCGGGCGGCTGCGGATGACGCGGGAGGCCCTCCCGTACGTCGTCGCGTCCGGCTTCCTCGAGGTCGCCGGGCTCGTCGCGTACACGATCGGCGCGCGCCACGGGATCGCGATCGCGGCGATCCTCGGGTCGCAGTTCGCGGCCTTCGCCGCGGTGGCGGCGTACTTCCTGTTCCGGGAGCGGCTGGCGCGCGTCCAGGTCGCGGGCGTCGCCGTGACGGCGATCGGCGTCGCGGTGCTCACCGGCGTGCAGGCCGTGTGAAGGCGCTCTGCTAGCCTCGCCCGCGATGTCCGACCCGTTCTCGTCGCTTCCCGAGCCCGAGCTGGTCGACATCCGCGACGGGTCCGTGTCGAGGCCGGCGCTCGAGCGGTTCGGCAAGGCGCTGTGGGACGAGGCGCTCCGGTACCTCTACGAGGACGCGGCGAGCCGGCCGATTCGACAGGTGCCGTACGGCGAGCTGCGGACGGCCTTCTACGGCCCGTCGCGCGAGCCGGCGCCCGCCCCCGAGGAGGCGGCGCGTTCCGACGAGGTGATCGCCGAGTTCCGCGAGCGCGTCGCGCCGTACGTCTTCAACAGCCAGCATCCCGGCTCGTACAGCTACTTCACGCCGCCGCCGCTGCCGATGTCGGTCGCCGGCGAGCTGCTCGCACAGTGGGTGAACCAGGGCGTCGACGTGTGGGCCGCCGGGCCGATCGGGGCGCTGGTGGAGGAGGAGGTCACGACCTGGCTGCGCACCCTGATCGGGTTCGGCGACGGATCGTGGGCGGCGCTGACGTCGGGCGGCGTGATGGCCAACATCATGGGGCTGACCGTCGCGCGGGACATCCACCTGGCGCGGCTCCTCGGACTCGGCGAGCCGCCGCGCGCCGCCGGGCTGGCGGGTGCGCGCGTGTACGCGAGCGACCAGGCACACTTCTCGATCGCGCGGGCGCTCGACGTCCTCGGGTTCCCGCCGGAGACGCTCCGCATCGTGCCCTCGGATGACCGGTTCCGGCTGCACGCGGAGCCGGTCGCCGAGGCGATCGCCGAGGACCGGGCGGCGGGCCTCGTGCCGTTCGCGATCGCCCCCGTGGTGGGCTCGACGAACACCGGAAGCATCGACCTCACCGAGGAGCTCGCCGACCTCGCCGAACGCGAGGACCTCTGGCTCCACGTCGACGCCGCGTACGGCGGCGCCGCGCGGTTCTCGCCCCGCATGGCGCCGCGCGTCCCCGCGCTCGAACGCGCCGACAGCGTCACGATCGACCCGCACAAGTGGTTCTTCCAGGCCTACGACATCGGCGCGCTCGTCGTGAAGCGGCGCGAGGACCTGCAGCGGACGTTCCACCGGATGCCCGAGTACTACCGGCACCCGAATCCGGCCGACGCGCCCCTCAACTGGTTCGAGTACACGATGGAGGGCACGCGGCGGTTCCGCGGGCTGAAGCTCTGGCTGTCCTGGAAGCACCTCGGGTCCGGGGGGTTCGCCCGACTGATCGAGCACAACATCGACCTCGCGAAGTACCTCGCCGAGCTCTGTCGAGAGGGTCCCGACTTCGAGGCGGCCCCCGAGGAGCCGGAGCTCTCCGTCGTCTGCTTCCGGCACCTCCCGGAGGGGCTCGAGGGCGACGAGCTCGACGCGTACCAGGACGCGCTGCAGCTCGCGCTCGAGGCGAGCGGCGAGGCGTGGGTCTCCACGACGAAGCTGCGGGGCCGCACGTACCTGCGCGCCGGCATCGTGAACTACCTCTCGACCGAGCCGGACGTCGACCGCATGCTCGAGGCGCTCCGCCGACTCTCGCGCGAGGTCCTCGCGAGGCGATGACGGCCGCGTAGACTCTCCGCCCGTGTCCAGGGGCGTGCGGCGCGGATGAAGCGCGTCTTCGGGTGGGTCCTGATCGTCGGCTTCATCGCCGTGACCACGGCGGGGATCTGGCTGCCGCCGATCATCACCCACGCGGTCGAGAAGGACTACCACTTCCCCGAGGTCACGATCGACGCGACCGTCCTCCCGAACGGCGACATCCGGCTCGAGGAGACCCGGACCTTCGACTTCCAGAACGGCCCGTTCACCTATTCGTACTTCAACGTGGACGACCCGCTGGACCGCGTCCGCGACTTCACGATCGCCGAGCGCCTCGATGACGGGACCGAGGTGCCGGTCGAGCCCGACTCGGTCGGCCATTCGATCGTGACGGAGGGCTTCCAGTCGCAATGGAGCTACGAGGCCGAGGACGAGACGCGGACCTGGGTGTTCCGCTACCGCGTGGCGTGCGCCGTGGACGTGTACTCGGAAACCGCGCACCTGTACTGGCAGTTCATCGGCACCGGTTGGGACAAGCCGACCGAGCACGCCGACATCACCGTGCACCTCCCGGGACGGCAGGGCGGCGATCCCGGGATCCGGCAGCAGGAGTGTGAGGAGGACGGAGCGATCCTCGACCTCGGCCAGACGCCGCTCGAGCGCGGCGACGTGCGGGCGTTCGGTCACGGCCCGCTGAACGGCGAGGTCACGTTCGTCGACCCGCAGACGATCCGATACGAGGTGCGCGATGTGCCACCGCTGTCCCACGTCGAGGGGTCGATCCTGTTCCCGACCGACGCGGTGCCGACCGCGGTGTCGACGGGCGAGCCGGGGCTCGACCGGATCCTCGAGCAGGAGGCGGTCTGGGCCGAGCAGGCGAACGCGCTCCGAGCCCGGCACGACGCCGAACGCCGGTGGGTCGTCATCCTGCTCGTCGGCGTGCCGCTCGCGCTCGCGGGCCTCGTGCTGCTCGCCCGGTACCGCGACCGCGTCCCCGGCGTGCCGAAGCTCCTCGAGGAGCCGCCCGAGGAGGACCCGGTCCAGGCGGCGGTCCTGTGGTCGGCGTGGGAGGGCCACCTCTCGCCGCAGAACGCGTACCGGGCGCAGGTGCTCCGGCTCGCGCGGCTCGGCGCGGTCGAGCTCCGGGCCGACGGACGCGTGACCGACCCCGAGGACGTGAGGATCGTTCGGCAGAAGGACGCGATGGACCTGCCGACCGAGACCGACCAGGACTTCATGTGGCTGCTGTTCGGTCGCCGCGAGCGGGCGCTGGAGGAGATCTCGGTCAAGCGCCCGAAGGCGAGGAAGGGCTCGTCCTCCACGTTCTCGACCTGGTGGATGGGCGTCCGCATGAAGTCCGGCGGCATGGTCCGGCGGATCCAGAAGGGCGACGCGCGGCTCGAGTCGGTGCTCGCGGCCGTGATCGCGATCGGCGCGGCCGGCTACGGCGTCTGGACGGCGATCTGGGGGCTCGGCGGCGCGATCGGCTGGTGGCTCGTCCCGGTCTCCGCGCTCTCGCTCATCGCCGCGCTCCGGATGATCCCCGCCAGGCTCGGGCTCGAGGACCGCACGCGCGTGACGCGGCTCGAGGCCTTCCGCCGCTACCTCAGGGACTTCTCCGATCTGCCGAACGCGCCGGCGCTCGCGGTCGTGATCTGGGAGCACTACCTCGAGTGGGCCGTGGCGCTCGGCGTCGCCGACGAGGTGGAGAAGCAGGTCCGCGCGCTCGTGCCGGTCGAGAGCCTGCGTTCGCCGATGCGTGGGGCGCCCACGGGCCTCGCCGGGATCACCGCCTTCCGGACCGTCCACGCGGCCGCGCCCGGCCTCGTGCTCTCGTCGATGGCGAGCGCCGGCAGCGGGTCCACGAGCGGCGGGTTCGGCTCCTCAAGCTCCTCCAGCGGCTTCTCGAGCGGCGGGTTCTCCGGAGGCGGCGGCGGAGGCGGCGGCGGCACCGGCGGGGGAGCCGGCTGAGCGTACGAACGCTGGCTGCGGGGTAACCCGTTCCCGTGCAGACCACCCAGGTCCTGGACGGCCGGTACGAACTCGGCCCACTGCTCGGCCAGGGGGGGATGGCCCGGGTCTACCGCGCCCACGACCGGCAGCTGCGGCGGCCGGTCGCCGTCAAGGTCCTGGCGCCCCCCTTCGACCGCGACCGAGCCTTCGTCGAGCGGTTCCGACGCGAGGCCCGTTCCGCGGCAGGGCTCGGCCACCCGAACATCGTGGCCGTGTTCGATACGGGGTCCGACGACGGCATCCACTACATCGTCACCGAGCTCGTGGAGGGCGAGACGCTCGCCGAGCGGATCCGCCGCGACGGACCGCTCCCGGCCGACGAGGCCGTCGCGATCGGCGTCGACGTCGCGCGGGCCCTCGCCGCGGCGCACGAGCGGGGAGTGATCCACCGGGACGTGAAGCCCGGGAACGTGATGCTCACCCCCGAGGGGGCCGTGAAGGTCCTGGACTTCGGGATCGCCCACGCCACCGGCTCCGACACGCTCACCGGCACCGGCGTGGTCCTCGGCAGCACCGCGTACCTGTCGCCGGAGCAGGCGAGCGGCAACCGGGTGGACGCTCGTTCGGACGTCTACGCCTTCGGCTGCGTGCTGTACGAGATGTTGACCGGGCAGGTGCCGTTCCGGGCCGACACGCCGGTCGCGACGATGTATCGGCACGTGAACGAGGACCCGCCTCCGCCGTCCTCGATCCGGCCGGTTCCGCCGGCGCTCGAAACGATCGTGATGCGGTGCCTCGCGAAGGACCCGAGGAAGCGATTCGGCTCTGCGGAGGATCTCGAGGAGGCGCTGTTCGCGGCGCCGCTCGACGGGATGTTCACGGCGCCCCTGGTCCCGGTCGGCGGCGACGCCGACACGCGCCCGGTCGTCCCGGTGGGGGACCGGACCGCCGAGATGCCTCCGATCCCGCGTTCACGCCGCCGGGCGAGGAGGCCGTGGTACCGAAGGGTCCCGGCGCGGTGGTTGGCGGTCGCCGGCGTGGTGGCGCTCCTCGTGCTCGCGGCGTTCGCCCTCGCGTCGACGGACGACGAGCTGCGTCCCCGGCAGGCCGCGCGCGAGGCCGGAAGGTCCGTGTCGGAGCAGGTGCCCGAGTCCACGCCGCCGTCGGTCGCGGACGCGTGGACGGACCTCATCGACGAGATCGCATCCGGAGCGGCGTCCGGAGGGATCGACGAGGGCGTCTCGGACAAGCTCGCCGACAAGGCCGTCAAGATCCTCGAGGCGTACGGCGTGGGCGACGACGATGGCCTCGCCAGGGCACTCGGCGAGCTCGAGGACGAGCTCGCCAAGGGCGTCGACGAAGGGAAGATCTCGACCGACGCGGCCGCCGCCCTCAACCTGGCCATGCTCGAGCTCCTGACGGCGTTCCAGGAGGAGGGCGCGCTCGTGGAGATTGCGTCGCCGACGCCCGCGCCGACCGTCGTCGATGAGGGGAACGGAGACGACGGGAACGGCGAGGGTGAGGGCCCGCCCGAGCACGCAAACAACGACAAGAACGAGGACTAACCGGTCGGGGCCGAGGATTGACCGGCCCGGAGCGATCGGACGAGGATCGGATCGACCATGACCCGCGAACCCGATCGGTTCGGTCGCGGCGAGCCGCCGGACGAGATCGCGACCGGCCCACGTTCCGAGCCCGAGGCCCATCAGGCGCCGCCGCTCACCCGCCGCGAGTTCGTCACGCGCGCCGCCACCATCGCCGGGGTCGGCGCGATCGCGCCGTTCTCGATCGTCAAGGCCGCCTCCGCGCGGACCGACGAGCTGAAGCGCTACCTGCGCCGGAAGCGGGTCGAGGCGAACACGCCGGGCATCTGCGTCGCGGTCGTGCGGGAGGACGAGGTCGTCTGGTCCGCCGGGGTCGGCTGGGCCGACCGCGAGGCAGGCATCCGGGCGACGAGCGAGACCGTCTACCAGCTCGCGTCCGTCTCGAAGACCGTCACGTGCGCGGGGATCATGGCGCTGGTCGAGGACGGCGCGCTCGACCTCGACGCCGACGTCAACACCTACCTGCCGTTCGAGGTCCACATCCCGTTCGCGCCCGACGCGCCCGTCACCATGCGGCATCTCCTGACGCACACGTCGGGGATCCGCGATCGCTGGGACGTGTGGGGCACCCCCTGGTCCGAACCCACCTTGTATTTCGAAGGGGACTCGCCGATCTCGCTCGGCGACTTCTGTCGTTCGTACTTCGTCCCGGGTGAGGAGCGGTACCGGCGACGCAAGAACTTCTTCGACTGGGCACCCGGCGACCGCTACGCGTACTCGAACCTCGCGACCGCGCTGGCGGGGTTCGTGGCCGAGTCCGCGAGCGGCATCGACTTCAACGAGCTCTGCAAGGAGCGCATCCTGCTCACGCTCGGGATGACCGACAGCGGGTTCCGACTCGCCGACGTCGGCACGACGAACCTCGCGATGCCGTACGCGACGCGGCAGGGCGAGTTCGAACCGATCTTCCACTACGGCTATCCGGACTATCCCGACGGGGCGCTGCGATCGAGCGCGATCCACCTCGCGCGGTGGCTCGGCGCGTTCATCAACTTCGGCGCGTTCGAGGGCGTCCGTGTGCTCGACGATGCGACGGTGCGAGAGATCCGGCGTCATCAGATCGGCGACGTCACCGACTGGCGTCAGGGGCTGATCTGGTACGGCGAGCCGACGTGGGGCTTCTTCATGATGGGCCACACGGGCGGGGACTACGGCGAGAGCACTCGGATGTTCTTCCGGCCGGACCGCCGCGTGGGCGTCGTCTCGCTCACGAACGCGTACCTGGGCGGGCGGCGCTGGGGCGCGTTCAGCGAGATCGAGCGCCGGCTGTTCCGGGAGTTCTCCTGAGCCGAGACGGATGAGCGACGTCGACATCCTCGTCCGAGGCGGAACGATCCTCGACGGTAGCGGCGAGCCGGCGCGGACCGGCGACGTCGCGATCCGGGGCGACCGGATCGTGGGCGTCGGCGACCTCGGCGCCGTGGATCCCAAGCTCGTCGTCGACGCCGAGGGCCTGGCGGTCGCCCCCGGGTTCATCAACATGATGAGCTGGTCGCCCGAGTCCCTCATCGAGGACGGCCGGTCGCAGAGCGACCTCCGACAGGGAGTCACGCTCGAGGTGCTCGGCGAGGGCCTGTCGATGGGGCCGCTCACCGCGGAGATGAAGGACGAGCTCGAGCGGCGGGGCCTCGCCAATCCGCTCGTCGAGTACGAGATCGAGTGGAGGACCCTGGGGGAGTTCCTCGGGTGGCTCGAGCGGCGGGGCATCTCGGCGAACGTGGCGTCGTTCGTAGGCGCGTCCACCGTCCGGATCCACGAGCTCGGGTACGAGGCCCGGCCGCCGACGGAGGACGAGCTCGACCGGATGTGCGGGCTCGTCCGCGAGGCGATGGCCGAGGGGGCGCTCGGCGTGGCGTCCGCGCTCATCTACCCGCCGGCCACCTCCTCGACCACCGAGGAGCTCGTCGCGCTCGCCTCGGCGGCGGCCGAGTTCGGCGGGTCGTACGCCTCGCACATCCGCGGCGAGGGCGCGGCGCTGCTCGGCTCGATCGCGGAGCTGATCGAGATCGCCGGGCGCTCCGGCGCGCGTGCCGAGATCTACCACCTCAAGGCGACCGGACGGCCGAACTGGCCGAAGCTCGGCCGGGCGATCGAGATCGTCGAGGCCGCGCGCGCCGAGGGCCTGCCCGTCACGGCCGACGTGTACCCGTACCACTACTCGGGCACGGGGCTCGACTCGTGCATCCCGCCGTGGGCGCATGAGGGCGGGTTCGACGCGCTCGTCGAACGGCTGCGGGACCCCGACGTCCGGGCGCGGGTCGTGGAGGATCTGGGATCGGTCGTGGACGGGTGGGAGAACCCGTTCCGGGAGGGCGGGCCCGAACGCATCGTGGTCGCCGGGTTCCGTGGGGACGCGCTCCGCGACCTGACCGGCAAGACGCTCGCGGAGGTGGCGTCGATCCGCGGGACGACGCCGGAGGAGGCGGTGATGGACCTCCTGATCGAGGACGACAACAACGTCAACGCGCTCTTCTTCGAGATGTCCGAGGACGACGTGCGCACGGTCCTCGCGCTCCCGTGGGTGAGCTTCTGCTCCGACGAGGAGTCGCAGGCGCCGGAGGGGATCTTCCTGAAGGCGAACCCGCATCCGCGTGCCTACGGTGCGTTCGCGCGGGTCCTCGGCCGGTACGTGCGCGAGGAGGGGATCCTGCCGCTCGAGGAGGCGATCAGGAAGCTGACGAGCCTGCCCGCCGAGAACCTCCGGCTCGAGGGGCGGGGGAGGCTCCGAGACGGCTTCTTCGCCGACCTGGTCGTGTTCGACCCGGGCGAGATCCGCGACCACGCCACACCGGAGGATCCGCACCGCTACGCGACCGGGGTCGCGCACGTCCTCGTGAACGGCACGCCGGTCATCGCCAAGGGGGAGCACACCGGCGCAACACCCGGACGCTTCGTCCGCGGACCGGGCGCGCCGCCTCCCGCCTGACGGGGCCGGCATCCCGGATCCGGCCCCGGGTCACACACCCGGTGTGATGCACGACGAAGCCCGTCCTGCCGCAAACGACTATCTTTCGCACGGGCCTCGAGGAGAGGTCCGATGGCCGTGGGTCGGGACCGCGGAGGGGGGACCGTGTCGGAGGAGCGCCGTTCGGGGCGCCTCGTGTCGTCGGTCGTCGCCGGGCTACTGATCGGCGCGATCGAGACCGTCATCGCGGCAGGACTGGCCGTGATCGTGTTCTCCGGCCGCATCGTGGACTCCCTGCCCGATGGCGTGATGCTCTACCTCGGGGCCGCCGCGCTCGTCCTCGCGGTCTTCGCGTGGCGGGCGGGTTCGCGTGGGGTCGTCGGCGGCTTGCAGGAACCGATCGCCGCCGTGTTGACGATCGTGGCGGCGGGGACCTCGCTGACCGCCTTCGGAGGCCCGGAGCGGGGGTTCCTCAGCGTCGTCGCTGCCACGCTGGTCGTCACGATCCTCGTCGCCGTCGCGTTCCTGGTGCTCGGGCGGGCGAAGCGCGCCAACCTGATCCGGTTCGTGCCGTACCCGGTGGTCGGCGGGTTCCTCGCCGGGGTGGGATGGCTGCTGCTCAAGGGAGGGATCCTCGTTGCGGGTGGCGTGGCGCCCGCGCTCGACACGGTCGGCGACCTCACGGAGTGGTTCGCGGCGCAGCGATGGCTGCCCGCCCTCGGGTTCGGCGTGTTGATGCTCCTCGCGGTGCGGATCGTGAAGCGGCCGCTCGTGATCCCGGTGATGCTGCTGGTCGGGCTCGTGGCGTTCGGGGTCGGCGTGGTCGTCAGCGGGTCGACGCTCGACCTCGCGCGAGGCGGCGGGTGGTTGCTCTACGGGCCGTTCGACGACCCGACTTCATGGGAGCCCTGGGTGCTCCGAGCGTTCACCGGCGCGGACTGGTCGGCGGTGGCCGGGCAGTGGGCCTCGATCCTCGTCGCCGTGCTCGTCGCCGTACTCGCGATCCTGTTCAACGTCTCGGGCAGCGAGCTCCTGTTGCGCCGCGACCTGGACACGAACGAGGAGCTCCGCGACGCGGGCCTCGCGAACCTCCTCGTGGGCGCGGTCGGCGGATCTCCCGGGTACCACGCGCTCAGCCTCACCGCCCTCGCAGATCGGATGCACGCGAACGCGAGGATCGCCGGCCTGATCGCAGCGGCGGTGCCGCTGGCGGGCGTCGTCGTCGGCGTCTCGGTGATCGAGCTGATCCCGCGGATGATCGTCGGCGGCGTGCTCGTCTTCGTCGGGCTTTCCTTCATCCTGGAGTGGGTCTGGGACCGCCGGCGATCGCTCCAGCGGGTCGAGTACGGGATCATGCTCCTGATCCTGCTCACGATCGTCGCGAGGGGGTTCCTGCCGGGCATCGTGGTCGGGCTCGTGCTCGCGGTCGTGCTGTTCGCGGTCAGCTACGGCCGGGTCGAGCTCGTCCGCGAGGTGCCGTTCGGGGACTCGTACCGCTCGAACGTGGACCGGCCGCCCGCGCAGCGGGCGGCGCTCCGGACGATGGGCGATCGCGTGCAGATCCTCCGCGTGAACGGCTTCGTGTTCTTCGGTTCGGCCAACGGCCTGCTCGAACGGATCCGCAAGCGCGTCGACGAGGGCGGGATGCGGTTCCTCGTGATCGACCTCCGGCGCGTCACCGGTGTGGACTCCTCGGCGGTCGTGGCCTTCGTCAAGGTGACCCATCTCGCCGAGACGCACGGCTTCGAGCTCGTGTTCACCGGGGCCCGCGAGCAGGTGCGGCGCCAGCTCGCGCGAGGCGGGGTGGAGGAGACCCCCGGGCTCGTGAGTCTCGAGCCCGATCTGGATCGCGGCCTGCAGCGATGCGAGGACGTGCTGCTCGGGGAGGCCGCGGACACGGCCGCACCGGTCGGCGCCCCGGACGAGCCGGACGGCCATGTCGCGATGCCGCCGGGCCTGGCTCCCTACCTCGAGCGGGTCGAGCTCGAGGAGGGCAGCGTCCTGATCCGGCAGGACGATGCGCCGGGCGACCTGTTCGTCCTCGAGTCCGGGCGGCTGCGGGTCGAGACCCAGACGGCCGACGGCACCCGGCTGCGACTCGGCGCGCTCCGGCCGGGGGTCGTCGTCGGAGAGGTCGCCCTGTACACGGGGGTGCCGCGCACCGCCGACGTCGTCACCGAGACCCGGAGCGTGGTCCGGCGTCTGAGCGGGGCGGAGATCGCCCGGATCGAAGCCGAGGATCCGGCGCTCGCCGCCGCCCTGCACCGGTGGCTCGCGAGCGTCATCTCGGAGCGGTTGACCGACACGATGCGCGAGTTCGACGCCCTGATGAGCTGATGGCGACGACGACGCCGACCGAGCGACGACGAGCGGGCCCGCTGGCGACGGCCGCCGCGGGCGTGATCATCGGCACGGTCGAGACCGTCCTCGCGGTCGCGTTCGCCGCGTTCGTGTTCGGCGGCTACCTGTTCTCTCGCCTCGCCGACGGCATCGGCCTGTACCTGGCCGCCGCCACGGTCACCCTCGCGATCCTGGCGATCCGGGCCGGTCGCCGGGGTGTCGTCGGCAGCGTGCAGGACGCGGCGGTGGCCGTGCTCGCGGGCGCCGCGGGTGCGGCCGCGACGAAGGCCGTGACCCTCGAGCGCCAGGCTCGGGCGTCCGGCGCCCTCGACTACGAGGCGCCCGACATCTTCCTCACCGTGGTCGCGGCGACCCTGGTCGTGACGCTCCTGTGCGGAGTCGTCTTCCTGCTGCTCGGCACGTTCAAGCTCGGCAACCTCGTCCGGTTCGTCCCGTACCCGGTCGTGGGCGGGTTCCTCGCCGGCACCGGATGGCTCCTGTTCAAGGGCGGGATCTTCGTCGCCTCGGGCATCTCGATCCCCACGATCAAACAGCTCTTGAAAGAACCCAAGCTGTTCAGCACGATCGAACAGCTCGTGCGAGAACACCAGCTGGTCAGGTGGGTTCCGGCCTTGCTGTTCGGCGCGGTGATGCTGCTCGCCGTCCGCGCGATCAAACGGCCGCTCGTGATCCCGATCGTGCTCGGCATCGGGGTCGTGATGTTCGCGCTCGGCATGGTCCTCACGGGCTCGTCGCTCGAGGAAGCCCGGGAGGGCCGGTGGCTGCTCGGCCCGTTCGACGCAGTCCGCCTGTGGCAGCCGTGGACGCTCCGATCGCTCTCCGGCGCCGACTGGTCCACGGTGCTCGGGGCGTGGGCGGAGATCCTGCCGGCCGTGTTGGTGGCGTCGCTCGCGATCCTGTTCAACATCAGCGGGTCGGAGCTCGTGCTGCGTCGGGACCTCGACACCAACCAGGAGTTGCGCGACGCGGGCTTCGTGAACCTGATCAGCGGCGGGATCGGCGGACCCCCGGCGTACCACGCGCTCAGTCTCTCAGCGCTCGCGGATCGGATGAGCGTGGACGCCCGGTTCGCCGGGCTCATCGCGGCGCTCGTCCCGCTCGCCGGCGTGGTCTTCGGGGCGTCGGTGATCGAGCTCATCCCGCGCATCATCGTGGGCGGCGTCCTCGTGTTCCTCGGCCTCGCGTTCCTCGTTGAGTGGGTCTGGGACATGCGGAAGAAGCTCCCGCCGCTCGAGTACGGGGTCGTGCTCGTGATCCTGGCGACGATCATCGCCACGACGTTCCTGGAAGGGGTCGTGCTCGGCCTGGTGCTCGCGGTCGTGCTGTTCGCGGTGAGCTACGGCCGGGGTGAGCTCGTCCGCGAGGTCACGCTGGGCGAGACGTTCCACTCCAACGTCGACCGGCCGGCCGCCGAGCGCGCCGCGCTCCGCGAGACGGCCGAGCTCGTCCAGATCCTGCGCGTGAACGGGTTCATGTTCTTCGGGACGGCCAACGGGCTCCTCGAGCGGATCAGGAAGCGGCTCGAGCGGGGACTGCTGCGGTTCCTGGTGATCGACCTCGGCCGCGCGACCGGCGTGGACTCCTCCGCGGCCGCGTGCTTCGTCAAGACGATGCATCTCGGCGAGGCTCACGGGTTCGAGCTCGTGTTCGCGGGCGCATCCGACACGGTGCGCGAACAACTCGCTCGCGGCGGGGTCGAGGGGATCGACGGCCGGGTCTGGTTCGAGCCCGATCTCGACCGGGCCCTGCAACGGTGCGAGGACGGCCTGCTCGTGGGTGCCACGCCCCTGGCGTTGCCGGGGCCGGAAAGGGGAGCGCGCCCGGACGGCGACGGCCGCGCGCGGATGCCGGAGGGGCTCTCGCCGCACCTCGAGCGCGTCGAGCTCGAGGCCGGTGCCGTGCTGCTCCGCCAGGACGAGCCGCCCGGCGACGTGTTCGTGCTCGAGTCTGGCCTGCTGGAGGCAGAGACCGAGACGGCGGACGGCACCCGCGTGCGGCTGCGGACGATGCATCCCGGCGTGGTGGTGGGCGAGATCGCCCTCTACACCGGCGCGGCGCGGACGGCGGACGTCGTGACCGCGACGCCGAGCGTGGTCCTGCGGCTCAGCCGGTCGTCGATCGAACGCATCGAGGCCGAGGATCCCGAGCTCGCGGCCGCGCTCCATCGGTGGCTCGCCTGGACGGTCGCGAACCGGCTCGGCGACACGATGCGCTCGTTCGATGCGCTGCTCGACTGAGTCACGCGTCGAGCTCCGAACGCACCCGCGCCGACGAGACCAGGTCGCCCTTGCGCTCGAACTCGCCGAGCGCGCGCTCGAGCGCCGCGCGCGACTCGTCGGCCCGCCCGAGCACCCGGAGCACCTCGGCCTGATCGGAGAAGACCGTGCCGCGGTCGAACAGGAAGTCGGTCTGTTCGACGATCGCGACCGCCTCCGAGATCTCTCGCTCGGCACGGGCCGCGTCGCCCTCTCCCGCGTGCACGCGGGCCAGCACGCCGAGCCCGAGCCCGCGCTCGACCGCGATCATGCTCGAGACGGCGACCTCGGCGAACCCGACGGCCTCATCGAACCTCCCGAGCCTGAGGTGCGCCTGCGAGAGGAAGGCGGCGAGGTAGGGCCAACGGTCCCCCTTCTCGAGCAGCTGAGCGTAGGTCTCCTCCGCGACGGCGCGCGCGGCCTCGGGGTCGCCGGCCAGCATCTCGACGTCGAACCGCAGCTCCGCCGAGCGCAGGTACCCGATCAGCTGACCGGTGTCGAGGAGGAAGGTGCGGTAGCGATCGGAGGATGCCCGCGCCGTGTCGAAGTCGCCGAGCCGTGCCTGCATGTGTCCGAGCGCGTGGAACATGTACGACTCGATGCTGCGGTTCCCGCGGTGCTCGCGGAGGATCTCTTCCACGCGCTCGATCGCGGTCGTGACCGGCATCGGGCCCCGCACGATCGCCGACGTCGCGCTGAGGAGCAGCTCCGCGGTCTCGAAGGTGGCCCCGACGCGTCCCGCGTGCTCGAGCGCACGGTCGATCGCCGCGAGCTGCTCGCCCGCGTGGCCGAGATCCCACTCGACGTCCGCCACCAGGTGCCACGCCCGCGCGAGCCCCCGGTCGTCGCCGCTCGCCGAGAACCGCTCGATCACCCGCTCCGTATCGGACCGGATGACGTCGAGCTGTCGCTCCACCCCGTCCGAGACGACCCACCAACGAGCCACGGTCGCGTGGGCGATCAACCCCGAGTCGCCGAGCTGCTCGGCCTGCCTGCGGGCGTCGTCGACGATCGCGTTCGCCTCGTCGATCCGCCCGGCGTTCCACAGCGCGATCCCGAGGTCCGGGAGGAACGCGACGCGGGTGGGATCGGCCGGATCCAGCAGGGCCTGGGCGCGCCACAGGAGGTTGCACACCGCCGTGATGTCGTGGCGAGCCAGGGCGCGCCGGCCCGCATCGGCGAGGCGCCCGGCCGCGCGGTCGCCGAGCTCCCGGGTGCGCTCGTCGAGCGGCCCGAGCGCCTCGCGGTACCGGTACGCCTGCTCGAGGTGATACCCCACGATCTCGTCCGCCTCGTCCGCTCGCTCGCCGCCGACGCGGTCGATCCACGCGGCGAACACCTCGTGGAGATCCGCCCGTCGTTCCTTCGGGATCGCCTGGTACGCGGCGTCGCGGATCAGGATGTGCCGGAACCGGTATGCCTCCTCGCCGGGCACGGTCGAGCGGTCGGGCCGCACGAGCTCCTTGCGGACCAGCGAGTGGATCAGCTCGTTCGTCTCGGCCCGAGGGCCTTCGGGGAGCAGGTCGTGGACGGCGCCGGCGTAGAACTCCCGGCCGACCACGGACGCGCATCCGATCGCGAGGCGCTCGTCGTCGCTCAGGCGTTCGAGCCGCGCGGCGAGCAGGGCCGCCACCGAGGGGGGCACGCTCACCGACGAGAGGTCCCCGACGGGTGCCCACCCGCCGCCCTGCCGGATCAGCTGACCGTCGTCGATCATCATCGAGAGCATCTGCTCGACGAACAGCGGGTTGCCGCCGGCCGCGTCAGTGATCCGCTCGGACGCCTCGAGCGGCAGCCCCGAGCCGCCCAGCAGGTTGCCGATCAGCTCCGTCGAGGCCTTCGCGTCGAGCGGCTGCAGCAGCAGCGTGGTGGCGTTCAGCTTGCCGCCGCCCCAGTCCGACCGTGTGTCGAGGAATTCCGGACGCGCGGTGCAGAGCATGAGGATTGGGGCGTCCCGCGACCAATCCGCGATGTGGTTCACGACGTCGAGGAAGGCGGGCTCGGCCCAGTGGATGTCCTCCCAGACCGTCACGAGCGGGCGCTCCGCGGCGAGGATCTCGAGGAACCGGCGGATCGCCCACGGCATCTCCTCGGCCGAGCCCATACCGCCGCCGGTGCCGAGGATCTCGGCGATGCGGCGAGCGATCGCGTCGGCGTGCTCGTTGCCCGCGACGACCTCGTCGAGTCGACGCCCCGTCGCTTCCGGCTCATCGAACGACCGCACGCCGAGCGCGGATCGGATCGCCTCGGCGACGGGCCAGTAGGTGATGCCCTCGCCGTAGGGCAGGCACCGGCCGGTCACGACGCCCGCGGAGCCCGCGGAACCGAGGAACTCCTCGACGAGGCGAGACTTGCCTTCGCCCGCGGCGCCGAGCACGGTGAACAGCACGCACGTCCGGTCCTCGGCGGCCCGCGAAAACGCGCGGCGAAGATCGTCGAGCTCGCGGTCGCGCCCGACCATCGCCGAGCGGAGCCCCCGTGGCGGCTGCGCGGTCCCCGGGAGCACGCCCGTCAGCCGGTAGGCGCGGACGAGCCCTGCCTTGCCCTTCAACGACATCGGCTCCACGGGCTCGGCCCCGACGGCATCGCGGACGAGTGCCATCGTTGCTTCGCCGATCAGGACGTCGCCCGGCTCGGCGGCGGTCTCCAGGCGCGCGGCGGTGTTCACGGCGTCGCCGGTCACGCGGCCGACGTCGGCGTCACCGGGGCCGACGAGCACCTCGCCGGTGTTCACGCCGATGCGGCATGCGAGCCGGATGCCGTGGTCGCGTTCGAGCTCGGTGTTGAGCTCGTCGAGCGCGTCCCGCATGTCGGTGGCCGCCCGGACGGCACGAAGGGCGTCGTCCTCGTGGAGCTGTGGTATGCCGAAGACCGCCATCACGGCGTCGCCGATGAACTTCTCGACCGAGCCGCCGTGCCGCTCGAGCGCCGCGCGCATCGCGTCGAAGTAGCGGCCCATGACCTTGCGCATCGATTCGGGGTCGAGGCGTTCGCCGAGCTCGGTCGAGCCCGTTACGTCGCAGAAGACGATCGTGACCGTCTTGCGGGTCTCGGCGGCGTCGGCGGCCGACAGGCGTGTGCCGCAGACCGAGCAGAAGTTCGCGCCCTCGGCGTTCTCTGTGCCGCAGTTCGGACAGGCCGCCACGGCGGGAGTCTAGGCGGATGGCGCGTTCGAAGCCGCCCAGGGAGCGGAACAGAGGGCGCCCTCTCGGGCGCCCTGCCGGCTATGTCGGTTCGGCGGGGATCGTCGCCGGGATGAAGATCAGGAGCAACTGCCCGCCCTCACGTTTGAACGTGAAGTCCGGGTCGGTGTTCGTGTCGATGAACGTGTCGAACCCCGGTTCGGAGTCCACCCAGAGCGTGTGGGCCTGGACGTCGATCAGGAACCAGCCCTCTCCGAATGCCGCCGAGGCGTCGACGATCCCGCTCGTCTCCCACGCGCCCAGGTTGCCCGGGCTGAGCGGGAAGGAGCCGCCGACGAACGGGGGATTGTCCGGCGGATCGACGTCCGTGTCGGCCTCGTCGGCCGACTGATCCACGCGGGCCACGATCGCCGGCGTACCGGCCGCCATCGGGTCCGCGTCGTCGAACGGTACGAACCACAGGCGTGCCGTCGTCCTGTTCGGATCCATGGAAGTGACCGGGAACTGCTGGCTCGACCCCGGGTCCTCGGTGACGATCAGTCCGGCCTCGGTGCTCTCGAGGTTGTCCGGCTGGTGGATCTCTGTGGGTGTCTGGACCGGGAAGTCGTCGCCGTCGACGAAGATCCGCATCGAGTCCACCTGCGTCGGGTCGTCGGGGTCGAGCTCCAACCGCCAGATCCGTCCGTTGGTCGAACGGCCGGCCTGCGAGGCGCCGGCCGTCCCGCGGCCCGAGTCGATGACGTAGACGACGTTCTCCATGCCCGGGCGCTTGTCGTACGCGACGTCCTCGACCCGGACGAAGTTGAAAACGTCGTGCGTCTGGCTCCAATACTCGAGCACCCACTGCGGCCCGTCGAGTCCGGTCGTCGGCGGTTGCGTGCGGATGTCGCGCTGCCAGCTCCCGTCGTTCGGGGGTAGCGGGAACCCGACGTCCGCGGACTTCAGCTCGGATCCGTCGCTGTCGAGGCCCGTTGCGATGTTCCTGGGGACCTCGATGAACTCTCCCGCGATGTCCGCCGTCGAGCCCGGCGTGAAGTCGTAGTAATCGTCGAACCCGGCCGTCGTGGAGTGGAACGCCCACAGGTCGCCCTCGTCGGCGAGCACCGAGCCAGTGTCGGACGCGATGTACGAATACAGCTGTGACTGGGAGGGGGCAAGGAGGGTTGGCGGGACCGTCGGAGGAACCGTGGGGTCGGTGAGCGGGCCGCTCGTGAACGTGTCGTCCCCGGACAGGATCACGAGGTCGTCGAACCCGGGGATCGCCACGCTGTTCTCGTGGTTGTGGCGCCCCATCCCGGGGATCGCGACGAACGTCCCCGCCTTGACGTCGAGAGCCACCGCGAGGCCGGCCTGCTTCTCGTCGGGGTCACCGATCGGCGGCGGCCACGCGTCCTCCTCGCGGAAGACGAAGTCGATCGCCTCCTCGTTCGTGAACAGGATCTCGCGATCGAAGCCCTCGGCAGCGGTCGCGAGGAAGTTCGAGCAGAACCGCTGGAAGCCCGCGCTGCTCGGGATCGCGAACGAGCCGTTCAGCACGCCGCCCGTCTGTCGGTTGATGAGCAGCTTGCTGACCTGCGAGTTGTCGAAGTCGTTCTGCGACTCCCCGGGGTCGGTCGTCCACTGGAGCGGGTTATAGGGGAACGGCGCCTTGCTGGTTTCGTGGTTGACGAACACGTCGACGCGCCCCTGGCCACGGGTCCGCAGCGAGATCCCGTCCGGGATGGCCTCGAACCGGAAGCCGCTCGGGAGGACGTCCCCGACGGTCAACAGCGGTTCGACGGTGACGCCGGCCATGACCGGCGTGAGCATCGGATCCTGCGAGGTGGTGAAACCTCCGGCACCCCCTGCTGCTTCACCGGGGAGCACCATCGCGACGGTGACCGCGATGCAGGCGAGGACGAGGCTACGTTTCCTCATGGTCCCTCCGATGGGGTCGGGGACAGGATTCCTTCCTAACAGACTTCCGTCCGGTCCCGCACGACCGCATTTCCGTCGCCGTCTGCTAGGGCTGGAGGGGTGGCCGTACGCCACCGGCGCGGCAGGTGACCGATGAGTTCCGCACCGGCAAGGCGTCGGTATCCCTGCCCGAGGGAGGAGGATCCGATGACGACGATCTCGATCGACAAGCTCCGGACCGACCTGGACGGCCGCGTGATCGGCCCCGACGACCCCGGCTACGACGAGGCCCGCGCGCTCTTCTACGGCGGGATCGACAAGCGGCCCGCCGCGATCGTGCGCGTCGCGAGCGACGCCGACGCCGCCAAGGTGGTCGGGCTCGCCCGGGAGACCGGGCTCGAACTGGCCGTTCGGAGCGGCGGCCACAGCATCCCCGGGCACAGCGTCTCGGAGGGCGGCATCGTCCTCGACCTCGCCGACATGCGCGCGATCGACGTCGATGCCGGCGAGCGGACCGCGTGGGCGGAGACGGGCCTCACGGCGGTGGAGGTCGCTCAGGCCGCCGCGGGGCACGGCCTGGCGATCGGGTTCGGCGACGCCGGCTCCGTCGGGATCGGCGGGATCACGCTCGGTGGCGGCGTAGGGTACCTCGCGCGGAAGTTCGGCCTCACGATCGACGACCTCCTCGCCGCCGACATCGTCACCGCGGACGGCGAGATCCGGCGCGTCGACGCCGAGACCGAGCCCGACCTGTTCTGGGCGATCCGCGGCGGCGGCGGCAACTTCGGCGTCGCGACGCGGTTCCACTACCGACTCCACGAGCTCCCCGGCGTCGTGGGCGGCATGCTGTTCCTGCCGGCGACGACGGACTCGATCGCCGGGTTCATCGAGGCGGCCGAGGCCGCGCCCGAGGAGCTCTCGACGATCGCGAACGTGATGCCGGCGCCGCCGATGCCGTTCGTCCCCGAGGAGCACCACGGCAAGCCGGTGATCTTCGGCCTGATGTGTTACGCGGGCGACGCGGAGAGCGGCGAGCGCGCACTCGCGCCGTTCCGCGACCTCGCCGAGCCGATCGCCGACATGGTGAAGCCGATCGCGTACCCGGAGATCTATCCGCCGGAGGAGGAGGCGTACCACCCGATCGCGATCAGCCACACGATGTACCTCGAGACGGCCGGACGCGCGGAGGCCGACACGATCCTCGAGCACCTCGCGACGTCGACCGCGATGATGGGCGTCGCGCAGCTCCGGGTCCTCGGGGGCGCCGTCGCGCGCGTGCCGGCCGAGGCGACGGCGTTCGCGCACAGGAGGAACCGCATCATGGTGAACGTCGCGGCCCTCTACGAGAAGGTCGAGGACCGGGCGACGCACGAGCCTTGGGTCCGCGCGTTCGCCGCGGCGCTGCACCAGGGCGACGACGCCGCCTACGTGAGCTTCCTCGGCGACGAGGGGCCTGAACGCATCCGCGCCGCGTATCCGGGAGGCACGTGGGACCGCCTTCGAACGATCAAGGCGCGCTACGACCCGACGAACCTGTTCCACCTCAACCAGAACATCCCACCGGCGGAGGAGCGCGCGTCATGAGCCAGACCACGACCGGCGAGGTCACCTCGAAGGACGGGACGAGGATCGTGTTCGAGCGCACCGGCGAGGGTCCACCGGTGATCCTGGTCGGCGGCGCGCTGAGCGATCGCCGCGCGGCGGCGCCGTTCGCCGCCGAGTTCTCGCCGGACTTCACCGCCTACGCGTACGACCGGCGGGGCAAGGGCGACAGCGGCGACACGCAGCCGTATGCCGTGGAGCGCGAGGTCGAGGATCTCGACGCGTTGATCCGCGACGCCGGCGGCCGGGCGTTCCTGTTCGGCGTGTCCTCCGGCGCGGCGCTCGCGCTCGAGACCGCCGCCCGGAGCGGCGGCGCGGACAAGCTCGCCGTCTACGAGCCGCCTTACGACCTGGACGAGAGCGAGCCGAGGATCCCCGACGACTTCGTCGCCCGGCTCGACGGATTCCGAGCGGAGGATCGTCGGGGCGATGCGGTCGAGTACTTCATGACGGCCGGCGTCGGCCTTTCGCAGGAGGAGGTGGCGCAGATGCGGGGGGCGCCGTTCTGGCCCGGCCTGGAGGCGGTGGCCCACACCCTCCCGTACGAGGCCAGGGTGACGGGGTACGACGGGCCCGACCGCTCGCTGCCGGTCGAGCGCTGGAAGGCGATCGAGGTCCCGGTGCTCGCGATGGCCGGGGAGGCGAGCCCGGACTGGATGCGGAACGTCGCTCGCGCCGTGGCCGAGGCGCTCCCCGACGCCACCTATCGCTCGCTCCCGGGGCAGACCCACCAGGCCGAACCGGCGGTCGTGGTGCCCGCCCTGCGCGAGTTCTTCCTCGGCTGAGGCCGCGCGTGGCCGACGACCTGAACGCGGTCGCCAGGGCGATCGTCGACGACAACCGGTACATGGTGCTCGGGACCGCCGACGCGTCCGGGAAGCCGTGGGCAACCCCCGTGTACTACGCCGCCGACGGCTACCGCGACTTCTACTGGGTCTCGGCGCTCGACCGGACGCATTCGCGCAACGTCGCCGCTCGGCCCGAGATCGCCGTCGTGATCTTCGACTCGCGGGTGCCGATCGGCGAGGGCCAAGCCGTCTACATGTCGGCCGTCGCGGCCGAGCTCACCGGCGGCGAGCTCGAGCGGGGGATCGAGGTCTTCTCGCGGGTGTCCCTCAGCCACGGGGCGAAGCCGTGGGGCCTCGAGGACGTGCGGCCACCGGCAGCGCTGCGACTGTTCCGCGCGAAGGCGAGCGAGCACTGGGTGCTCGATCCCGACCGGCGACCGGATCAGCGGACGCCGGTCGATCCCTGAGGCGGCCGGCGCTCCGGCAGGGAATGGTGACGCCCGATCGGTTGTCGAACCCTGAGTCGAACGTACCCGGACCAGGAAGGAGCTCGCATGGCGGATCTCGAGCAGAACAAGCGGACGGTCGTCGAGTACTACGAGCTCGCGTTCAACGGGAAGGAGCCCGAGCAGGCCGTCGAGAAGTACGTCGGTTCGCGGTATATCCAGCACAACCCGCAGGCGCCGGACGGGCCGCAGGCGTTCATCGCGTTCGTCCGGGCGTTCCCCGAGCTGAGCGTGGACATCCGCCGGGTGATGGCCGAGGGCGACATGGTCGTGACGCACAGCCTCGTGAGGTTCACGGCCGACGATCCGGGGAGCGTTGCCGCCGACTTCTTCCGCCTCGAGGACGGCAAGGTCGTCGAGCACTGGGACGTGCTCCAGCCGTGGCCGCAGGAGAGCGCGAACCCGCACCCGATGTTCTAGGGTTCGGCCCGCGGAGACGCGACATGCGAACGAACCTCACGCTCGATGATCTCGGCGGCTTCCTCGACGAGCCGCATCTCGCCGTGCTCGCCACCCAACGGAGCGACGGCTCCGTGCTCCTGTCACCGGTGTGGCACCGGTGGCGCGACGACGGGTTCGAGTTCTGGATGGGCGCCGACGACGTCAAGGCTCGGCACCTGAGGAACGACCCGCGCGCGACCGTGCTGGTCGCCGAACCCGCGCCGCCCTACCGCGGGGTGGAGGTGCGAGGGGAGGCGGCGTTCATCGATCGCGACGTGGCCGCCTCGGCCGTGGAGATCGCGTCCCGGTACGTGGGGCCGGACCGCGGCGCCTCGTTCGCCGCGGATGCGGGAAGCGACGTGATCGTGCGGGTCGCGCCCGGCGAGCTCCGGGCGTGGGACTTCGCCGACGACTTCCCCGCCGGCTGATCGCGGCGACCCTCAGGCCGGCGGCAGGAGCCGTTCGATCTCGTCGAGGTGTTCGGTCCGATGCTCGGTGCGGTCGGTGTTGACGTACCGGCCGGGAGATCCGTTCCACTCCAGCAGTTCGTCCGACATCTCGGCCACGCCCCCGTCGGCCGCCTCGGCCGCCTCGACCGCGAGACGGGCGGCGACGCGCGGCTCGAGCGCCGAGATCAGCGGCTTCGTCGAGTCGTTGATCCAATCGACCGCATCGTCGTGGTACGTCGGTTCGGGTCCGCTCCCGTCCGGTCCCCACCGTTCGAGGCACGTCGCGACCCGCAGGTCCCAGAAGGCCATGTGGGCGAGCACGCTCGCGACCGTCCATCCGTCGTCCATCGGCCGCGCGAGGTCCTCGTCGCTCGCGCGGTCCACGAGCGCCTTCAACCGCTCGAGCTCCCGCCGGTTGGTCTCCACGTACGAGCGATCCGCACCCATCGCGCCTCCTTGCCGGCCGGAAGAGCGAGCCTAGTCGAACAGGCCGGCGATCCCCTGGCCGCCGTCGATCAGCCACTGCACCGGCGCGCGCTCGACGATCGGCCGGAGGATCGCGGCCACGACGCCGTTCAGCGACCCGCGTTGCTCGGCGTCGTCGATCGCGCCGAGCAGCCCCGCGCGCAGCGCGCGCTCGATCGTCTCGTCGTCCCAGGGGATGTCGGCGTTCGAACGCGGGGAGAGCGACAGCACGAGCTCCTCCCGCGTCGCGCCGAGCTCGCACGCGGCACCGTCCAGGCCGTCGAGCACGAGGCGCTGCAGGGTCGCGTCGAGGCCCTGTCCGGGGAAGGCGCCCCGGGGCTCGCACGGGTCGCGGACCGCGAGGGCGCCCGCGTCGGCCGCCCCGTTCGCGAACGCGATCCCGACGAGGGCGATGGCGCCGACGAACACCGCGACCAGGATCCCCACCGCGACGCGTCGATCCATCACGCGAGCCTCCTTCGGAACGCCGCCACCGGGATCACCGCGAGCGCGGCGAGCAGTGCGCAGAACTGGAACGACGACCGGAAGCCGCGGATGACCGCCTGCTCGATCGCCGCGACGAGCTCGTCCTGGACGGCGCGGACCGACGTTTCGGTCAGCGACCCGTGCTCCTCGAACACGGCGGTGAAGTCGGGGATCTCCCCCTCGGGCACTCGGTCGATCGTGTCGCGGATGTCGAGCGCGAGGGGGATCTTCGTGGTGGCGGAGATCTCGCCGTCGATGATCACCGCGGTCGCGTTCAGTTCGGCGACCTCGGCCGCCTCGAACAGGTCGTCCGTGAGCAGCGGTGCGATGACGGCGAGGGCGAGCACGAGCCCGAGGTGCCGGACGCCGACAGTGAACGTCGCCTTCCGGCCGATCCCGCGGCCGCCGAGCACCGCGTGGCTGAGCCCGGGCACCGAGAGCCCGAGGCCGAACCCGCAGAGCGCGAACGACGCGATCGCGTAGGCGAGCTCGCTCGAGGGCAGGAACGCGAGCCCGATCAGCCCCGACGCGAGCATGAGCGCCCCCGCCCCCGCCGCGAGCGGCATCGGCAGCGCGGCCGCGACCGGCCGGGCGAGCAGCGTCGCGACGGGGATCGCGCTCACGACCGCCGCGCCCGCGATCGGCGAGAGCCCGAACACATCGATCACGAGGACGACGCCCAGGAACAACGCGCCGACGAGCGCCCCCGACACGAGCGCGAGTGCGCCATTGGCGGGCAGCGTCCGGCGCAGCCCCGAGGTCCATCCCTCCTCGAGGATCGCGGATACATGCGAGCCCATGGCGCCGAGGAGCGCGAGGCCGGCGACCGGCGCCTGCGCGACGAAGATCGCCCGCCAGTCGAACGCCTGCGTGAGGATCCCGCCGAGCGCCGGCCCCATCCCCGCGCCGAGCGTGCCCGCCGCCGTCCAGATCGCCACGCCGCGCGCGTTCGAACCCGCGAACGCCGCCAGCACCGGGAGCGACCCCGTGAGGAGCAGCGCGCCGCCGAGCCCCTGGACCGAGCGAGCCGCGATCAGGAACCCGATCGAGTTCGCGAGCGCACACGCGATCGACGCGCCGAGGAAGACCACCGACCCGGCGGCGAGGAGCACGTTCGCGCGCACGCGGTGCACGACGAACACGAGCAGCAGCGCCGAGGCGGCCAGCACGAGGTTGTACGAGGTGATGACCCAGGCGACGCCCTCGATCGTGGTGTCGAACGTGCCGTAGAGCTCGGGGAGGGCGAGCACCACGATCGACGAGTCGGCGAACGCCACGGCGACCGCCACCGCGATCGCGGCGACGACGAGCGAGCGAGCGCTCACGTCGCGCCGGTCACGGTCAGCTCGTCGCCCCCGGAGATCGTCACGACGCCGGTGCCGAGGGGCTCGCCGCCGAGCCGAGCGCCCGGCGCCGAGGGCGTGACGCGGAGCGAGTCGAGGCCGCTCGCGACCTGGACGTGGATCAGCCCGGGCTCGGGGAACGGTTGTGGCCGCAGCCCGCCGTAGTAGTAGGCGAGGATGTCCGAGGCCGAGAGCCCCCGCCGGGCCTTGCCGTAGGCGCCCCACTGCACCATCCCGGCGCCGTGGCCCCACCCGCGCCCGGTCGCCACGACGGCATCCGGCCCGCTCGACATCGTCATCCACCGCGACGGGACGGTGACCGGCAGCGACCCGGGCGGGTAGCGGCCGGGCTTCAGGCACGGTCCCCACACGTTCACCGCGTCCCGGAACGTGCTCTGGTCCATCGAGCGCGACCGCCCCTCGCCGGAGACGGTCACGGTCGAGCCGTCGAGCTGCACGCGCGAGATGGACCGGCCGGCGGGCCACTCGCCGGCCGCCGCGAGGAACCGCCGGAGGTCGTCGAACGGCAGCCGCACGCTCCAGTGCGACACGCTCGAGGCGCCGTCGTCGCGTTCGACGACCGGCCGGAGATAGGGGAGCGGCGGGCTGCCGAAGACCACGTCGTTCCCGTAGGTCTGGCCGTTCGAGGTGGAGAAGTACACGGTGTCGGCGGGCCGCCCGTCGAACAGCAGCACTTCGCCCGAGGTCCGGCGGACGGCGGCGTACCAGCGGCGGACCGAGGGCTCGAACGGCACGGGGATGCCCCGGTAGACCTGGCAGGCCGTCGTGGCGCAGATCGGGGTGCGGAGCGGCTCGCCCTCCTCGCCGTCCCAGTCGGTCGTCGCGAGCGCGTAGCTCCGGGCAGCGATCGCCTGGGCCTTCAGCGCCTCGCGCGGCCATGAGGGCGGCACCTCCGCGATGCCTTGCAGGTACGCCTCGAAGGCGAGCGTGACGGTGAGTTCGAGCGTGCCGTCGTCGGCGCGCTGGACCTCGAGCGTGCCCGGGTAGCGCGCGAGGAGCAGCGGCCGGTCGGGCCGGGCGCACACCGAGGGGGCGAACGGGTACCGTCCGCGGATGAGGAACGAGCCGCCGGCAGGCGGTCGGAGGCGGGCCACGTCCGGCGCCTCGCCGGTCGAACCCGTCGGGCCCGTCGCGGCCGGCGTCGTCTCCTCGGCCGAGGTCGGCGGTGACGGCGACGGCGACGTCGAGGTGCAGGCCTGCAGGCACAGGACGGCCACGACAAGCACTCCGACGGATCGAACGGGTCTCGCACACACGCCCGCACGCTATCAACCGGGGTTCCGCGGGACGGTCGCCGCCTCATAGGCTGGAGGTGCACCATGAGCGTGACCCACATCCCGGAGCTTCGGATCGAGCTCGGCCCCGCCGCGCAGGCGGTCGAACGGGCCGGACGGCGCGTGGCCGACCTGCTCGAGCGCCAGGACGACCCGGGCCGTGGCGTGACGGGTCTCGAGTGGTCGATCGCCGAGACCGCCGCCCACCTCGCCGGCCGAACCGGACGGCTCGCGGCCTACCTGGCCGGCTCGGCGGCGCCCGAGGGCCCGGTCTCCGTGATCGCGGCCGAGAACGAGCGGGACGTCCGAGAACGCGCGGCCCGGACGCTGAGCGAGCACGTCGAGGAGCTCCGGGCCAACGTCGCCGCGTTCGTGGCGTCGACCCGCGGCAGGCTGGGTTCGGATCCCTACCCCTGGTATTCGGGCTGGAAGATCGACGTCGCGACCGCGACCGGGCTCCTGCTGGGGGAGCTCGACATCCACGGGTTCGACGTCGCGAGGACCGTCGGCGCGCCGTGGGAGATCCGGCCGGCCGACGGCCGCACGATCGTCCGAGCGGCCGTGGTCCTGGCGCCGCTCTACGTCGACCCCGAGGCGACGCGGGGAGTCTCGGTCACGTTCCGGATCGCCGTGCGGGGAGGGCCCGCGTTCCGGATCCGATTCGACGACGGGACGGCGACCGTCGAGGAGTCGGCGGGGGAGGCCGACGCCACGATCCGCGCCGACCCGGTCTCACTCGCGCTCCTCTCGTACGGGCGGGTGAGCAAGTGGCGCGCGATGGCGACCGGCAAGCTGTTCGCGACCGGGCGGCGGCCGTGGGCCGCGCTCGACTTCGACCGGTTCTTCCTGCCGCCGTAAGGCCCGCCCGTTGGGTCGACGGGGAGGTGTACTCTCGTCGCGATGGACGAGCCGAGGATCGTCGTTCGCAAGGACGGGCCCTACCGCGTCGAGGGCGGCGTGCCGATCATCCGCGCCGAGATCGTGGAGACCGACCAGGGCGAGCCGATCGCGTGGAAGGACGGCCCCGAGTTCGAGCCTCCCGACGAGGAGCTCGTCGAGCTCTGCCGCTGCGGGCGCTCGTCGAACAAGCCCTTCTGCGACTCGACGCACGAGACGTTCCCGTTCGACGGGACCGAGGTCGCCGACCGCGGACCGATCTCGGCCCGGCGACAGACGTGGGAGGGCGAGGAGAACATCGTCCTCTACGACGACCTGTCGCTGTGCTCCAAGGCCGGCTTCTGCCGCAACGTGCGGACCGGCGTGTGGGAGATGATCGAGGAGGCGGACGACCCCCAGGTCCGCGAGGAGTTCATCGCCATGGTGGGCCGGTGCCCGTCCGGCCGTCTCGCCTACGCGGTGCTCCCCGACCCCGAGCCGATCGAGCCGGCGTTCGAGCCGTCGGTCGGCGTCGAGCCCAACGGCCCGTACCGCCTCCGCGGCGGCATCCCGGTCGTGTCGGAGGACGGGACGCCCTACGAGGTCCGCAACCGGCAGACGCTCTGCCGCTGCGGCCAGTCGAGGAACAAGCCGTTCTGCGACGGCTCGCACAAGATCTTCGGGTTCACCGACCCGGCCATGCCGGCCGAACGCGAACCGGCCTCCTGATCGTCGGCCGGCGCTAGCCCTCCTGCGCCGCCACCTGGCCGACCCGGGCCGCCTGGCGGACCTCCTGCGCGTGCGCCCGCCCGGGGATGAACCGGTTGGCGACCACCGCCGCGACCAGCAGCACGATCCCGCCGACGAGCAGCGAGACGCGGAAGCCGCTCATGAACGACTCGCGGAACGCGTGGGCGACGGCGCCCTGCTGTTCCGGTGACAACCCGGCGAGCGCGGACGGGTCGAGCCGCCCCTGGCCGGCCGCGTTCTCGATCGGCGCCTGCTGTGCGGGGGAGAGGCCGATCGCGACGAGCGAGGGCTCGAGCGTGGCCTTCAGACGGGTCGTGAGGATCGTCCCGAGCAGCGCGATCCCGAACAGCCCCCCCACCTCCCGGGACGTGTTCGTGGTGGCCGAGCCGAGGCCGGCGCGCTGGGGCCCGACCGCGTTCATGACCGCGGCGGTCATCGGCGCCATCGTCGAGCCGATCCCGTGGCCCATGATCACGAACACCGGGAGCATCAGCAGGTACGGCGTGTCCACGGACAGGCGGGAGAAGATCAGCAGGCCGGTGCCCGCGAGGATCAGCCCGTACGTCATCGGGATCCGCGAGCCGTGCCTCGAGGCGTAGCGCCCGGCGTTCGGTGCGGTGACGATGATGACCGCGGTCATCGGCAGGAACCGGAGCCCGGCCTCGAACGGCGTGTACCCGCGGATCAGCTGCATGTAGAGGGACAGGAAGAAGAACGTCGCGAACATCCCCAGCGAGACGCTGAACGCGACCGTGTTCCCGGCGGTGAACGCGGGGATCCGGAAGAAGCTGAGCGGTAGCATCGCCTTGGGGCTCCGGCGTTCCCAGAGCAGGAACGAGATCCCGAGGACGGCCGACGCCACGAGCGAGACGACGATCACCGGGTCGCTCCAGCCGCGCTCGTTCGCCTCGATCAGCCCGTAGGTGGCGCCGAGCAGCGCCCCCGAGCCGAGGAACAGGCCCGGCAGGTCGAGCTCGCGCGTGATCTCGGACCTCGACTCGGTGACCGTGCGGGTGGCGACGAAGAACGCCACGACGCCGATCGGCAGGTTGAGGAAGAACACCGACTGCCACCCGAGGTGCTCGACCATGAGGCCGCCGACCGTCGGCCCGAGCGCGAGCGCGAACGCGGAGGTGCCGGCCCACAGGCCGATCGCCTTCGCGCGCTCGTGCGGCGGGAACGTGACCGTGATGATCGAGAGGGTGCCCGGCATGAGCAGCGCGGCGCCCGCTCCCTGGAGCATCCGCGCGGCGATCAGCTGGGAGGTCGACTGCGAGAGTCCGCACAGTGCGGAGGCGATCGTGAAGATCGCGAGCCCGAGAAGGAAGATCTTCTTCCGGCCGTACCGGTCGCCGACGATCCCGCCGGTGAGCAGGAGCGAGGCGAACAGCAGCACGTAGCCGTCGACGATCCACTGGAGCCCGCTCACGCCGGCTCCGAGCTCGCGGCTGATCGTCGGGAGCGCCACGTTGACGACGGTGTTGTCGAGCATCGCCATCGCCAGGGCGAAGCTCATCGTGAAAAGGACGATGAGCTTCTCGCGCGCGTTGTCGCCTTCGAATCCGAACACGGGCGGCTCCCCCGGTCACTGTACCGGTCGGGTGTGGCAACCCCCCGGGCGCCGGGGATGTTCCCGGTCCGCGTCGCGCGGCGCATCCGTGGGTAGGAGGGTTCCATGGCGAGCTATTCCGTGAACCGACGAGGGGTCGCCCAGGCCCGGAGGCTGATCAAGGCCCGGCAGTACGTGCTGCGGAGCGAGTGGGGGAACGTGCAGCCGAAGGCCGCCGACGAGAACGCGTTCCTGAAGGAGCACGCGTGGGAGGACTACGCGGGCTGGTTCCTGGGGCTCACCGAGGGGGCCGGCGACGAGACGAAGGCGCGCTACGCGTTCGTGTACGGCGACCTCCGCCGCCTCCACCGGAGCGGCCTCATCGCCTGCCTCTACCGCGCCGCCGAGTGGCGACACAAGGAGGTCGAGCGGGCGGCCTACCGGCTGCTCCAGGAGCTCGACGCCGCGACGTCCTAGGCGGAGCGGACCGCGTCGTTCGCGACGACCGCGAGGGAACGGGCCGCCTGCTGGCCCTGGCCGGAGAAATCGAAGAGCAGCCAGAACACCGAGTCCACCTGCCACATGCAGATCGTGCCCGGCGTGACCCCGAGGACGGGCGCGCACACGAACGTCACGCCGTCGACGGTCTCGGTCGTCCTGCGCGAAGCGTCGAGCGACGCTTCGTCGCCGATCCCGGCGTCGAAGCCGCTCGCGAACGCGTCGAACGCGGCGTCGGTCGTGGGGACCGAGGCGTCGCGGATCCAGATCAGCGCCGTGGTCGGCAGCCCGTCGCCGTACAACGCGAGGTCGCCCTCGATACCGGTGTCCTCGACCTGGGCCCGGAAGGCCTCGGCGACGATCTCGGTCTGCGCGCCCTCGATGCGGTCGAGACCGCCGAACGACTCGGGGATCGTCACGGCGTCCGGACGCGAGACGAACCAATACGCGCCGCCGATCACAGCAACCGTGACCAGTACGATCGCGGCGACCCGGGAGACCCCGCCGCCGCGACGTGGCGCCTCGAGCTCGGTGGGGAAACGGAAGGGGGTCGCGTCCGGCCGAGCCGACGATCCGCCCGGTGCGCCGGCGAGACCCGGCGGCGCCGCGTAGGCGCCGAACGGTCGATAGCACTGCCAGCAGAACGCGGCCGTCAGCCCGTTGGCGGCGCCGCAGATCGGGCAGGTCCGCTGACCGGGGTCCTGCGCCGGCTGGCCGTTCGGCGTGGTGGGTGCCTGCATGGCGTTCGTCCTCCCCGGTACCTATCGGCACCGCGGGGAGGGGGCTGAACGCGAGGAGGGCGGGCCTACGTCTTGCGGTAGAACCGCACGCCGAGGAACGAGAAGACCACGAGGAAGGAGACGAACCAGCCCACCGAGAGCCACATGAGCTCGCCGAGCGGCTTCACGTCGGCGAACAGCGGGCTCGTCGCGGGCGAGTAGAGGTCGCCGAGGGTGAGCTTGCGGATCGTGTCGACCCAGATCGACACGGGGTTCCACTCGACGAACGGCTGGAGCCAGCTGGGGAACGTGGCGAGCGGCACGAACGCCGTGCTCAGGAACACGAACGGGAACACGATCGTGAACAGGGCCGCCTGCACGGCCTCGATCGTCTTCAGTGACAGCCCTGCGAAGGCCGATACCCAGGTGAACGCGTAGCCGACGGCGATGATGCCGATGAACGCGAGCAGCGCCTCCCAACCGCCCTCGTGGAGCCGGTAGCCGACGAGGAACGCGACGATCAGCATCAGGATCGTCTGCACGAACACCGAGACCGTGTCCGCGGCCGTGCGTCCGGCGAGCACCGCCGAGCGCGCCATCGGCAGCGAGCGGAACCGGTCGATCAGGCCCTTCTGCAGGTCGTCCGCGAGGCCGACGCCGGTCTGCGTCGACGCGAAGATCGCGGTCTGCACGAAGATGCCCGGCATCAGGAAGTCCACGTAGGGGACGCTGGCCGGCAGGATCAGCTCGAACGTGCCGCCGAACACGTAGACGAACAGCAGCACGAACATGATGGGCTGGATCGTCGAGAAGACGAGGAGGTCGGGCTTGCGGATGTAGGTGAGCAGGTTCCGCCACGTGATGACCCACCAGTCGGAGACCGTGGCCCCGAGCTTGCTGGGCTGGCGGAAGGTCTCGGTGACGGCGCTCATACCTTCTCGCGCTTCCGCTCGCGCCGGCGCTTCTTGCCGCCGTCCTCCTCCGCGGCCGGTTCGCCGGACTCCGCCTGCTCGGCGGCGTGGCCCGTCAGCGCGAGGAACACGTCGTCGAGGGTCGGCCGGCGGAGCGCGACGTCCGCGAGCTTGATCCCCTCGGCGTCCAGGCGCCGGACCGCCTCGGTGAGGATCGCCGTCCCGTCGTCGCCGACCGGCACGTTGATCTCGCCGGTGTTGTTGTCGACGTTGCCGCCGCCCGGCCCGAGGCCGAGCACGGTCCCGGCGGCCTCCGCGGCTCGGTCCCGGTCGGCGACCCGGAGCGCCAGGACCTCGCCGCCGACCCGGCCCTTCAGTTCGTCCGAGGTGCCCTCCGCGATCACCAGTCCGAGGTCGATTACCGCGATCTTGTCGGCGAGACGGTCCGCCTCGTCCAGGTACTGCGTCGTGAGCAACAGCGTCGTGCCCTCCATGACGAGCCCGCGGATGACGTCCCACATCTCCATCCGGCCCCGCGGGTCGAGCCCGGTCGTCGGCTCGTCGAGGAACAGCACCTTGGGCTTGCCGACGAGGCTCGCGCCGAGGTCGAGCCGGCGCCGCATGCCGCCCGAGTAGGTCTTGGCCACCCGGTGCGCCGCCTCTGCGAGGTCGAACCGCTCGAGGATCTCCTCGCCGCGCCGTTTCGCCTCCGCAGCCGGGACGTGGTACAGGCGACCGACCATCTCGAGGTTCTCGAGCCCGGTGAGGTTCTCGTCGACGGCGGCGTTCTGCCCGGCGAGGCCGATCACGTGGCGGAGCTGCTCGGCCTGCTTGACGACATCGTAGCCGGCGACGGTGGCACGGCCCTCGTCGGGGTGCAGGAGCGTGGTCAAGATCCGGACGGCGGTGGTCTTGCCTGCCCCGTTGGGGCCGAGGAGGCCAAGCACCGTGCTCGGCGGGACCTGCAGGTCCACGCCCTTCAGCGCCTCCACCTTCCCGAACCGCTTGGCGAGGCCCTCGACGACGATGGCTGGCTCGGTCATAAGCTTTGCAAGGTTACCGACGGCGTCAACCGCTGGAACTCATCGCCGCGATCATCGTTTCCTGACCCTTCTCCAGCCGTCCGAGCCGGTCGCCCGCCAGCCGGAACCCGCCGTACCGGACGTCCTCGTACGCGCGGGTGAGCTCGGCGAACGGTGCGGCGCAGGCCGGGAAGGCCGTCGCCACCCTGGGAACGAATTCCGCGGGCGTCTGCCACGCCTCCTTCACGACCTCGCGGTTCCGCAGGATCTCCAGGGTCTCCGCGTACCAGCGGCGAACCCGATCGGCCGGTAGCTCTCTGCGCAACCGTGACACGACGGGCTGCGGTTCCTCGAGCGCCGACACCGTGGCGCTCGCCGGGACGGCCCGCTCGGGTTCGGCACCGCCGCCCTTCGGCGTGAACCTGCGGATCACGCGGAAGACGGCGTACCCGATCGCGGCGAACGCGACGAACCCGAGGATCCGTTGCCAGACGGTCGGGCCCTCGCTCGATCCGGCCTCCTGGGCCGCCCGCGCCGCGCTCTCGCGGAGGTCCTCGAAGAACTCGCGGACCCGGTCCGGGTCGATCCCCAGCTGGTCCACGAGCCAGAAGATCGGCCGCACGATCTGGGACAGCGTCCAGGCGAGCAGCGACGCGAACGCGTTGGCGGCCGGCGCGATCCAGGCGCCCACCCGGTCGAAGACGCCGCCCCGAACGCTGAACGCCACCGCCGCGGCCATCGCGGCCACGAGCAGGCCGGTCGCCAGGCCGGCGCGGCGGATCCACGAGGCTCGGACCCGCTCGTCGAGCTCGGAGGAGCCGCTCGTGGTCCACACCGTCGCGGCCCGGCTCGCGAGGGCGGCCGCGAAGAACAGGGGGACGATCACGACGAGCGGTCCTCGCCACTCCGGGTTCGCGCCGGCGGACACCATCACCTCGATGCCGAGCGCGAGCGCGAACCAGCCGAACTCGGCATGGATCGGCAGCCGCCAGTCGCGCAGTGCGAGCGTGATCGCGCGGAGCGCGACGAGCAGGAACACGACGACCGCGAAGACGGATCGGTTGAGGTCGCCGCGGCCGAGCCATGCGCCGGCGAGCACGGCGACGACGATCGCCGCGAGCGGAAGGTGGCGCGATGCCCGGAAGCGGCACGCGAGGAGCACGGCGCCGACGTAGATGGTCATGAACGGCACGGCGAGCGCGACGACGCCGATCTCGAGCCCGCGGGTTTCGGTGAGCAGGAGCCAGACCGGCAGCGCGAGGACTCCGGATTCGGCGAGCGCCGCGAGCCCGCACGCGCGGAGCTCGCGGGGCTCGGGCGGCGCGACCCTCGTCGGCGCGATCACGACGCCGCCTTCTTGAACGCCTCGAGCGGCGACAGGTGGTAGACCTCGCACCCGCGTCGACGCAGCCCCTCCATCTCGTGGGTGAGCGACGGTCCGGGGCGCGGCGAGACGACGATCACGGTGGTGCGTCGCACGAGTCGTCGGCCCATCTCGCGCAGGATCGGGCCGAGATCGTTCGTCGGCTGGTTCGGCATCCGCGCGAGCGCGGCGAACAGCGCCGCCTCCGCGCCCACCGACTGCGCCGACGGGACGCGCAGCGGTCCGCCGCCGCGACGCAAGTGCGTGTTCGCGACGAGGCCGGTCCTCCAGCCCGCGTGGATCGCCTGCCGCGCGAGGTAGGAGGTCCACCCGATCGTCTCCTCCGCGGTGTCGGGGTCGACGGCGTGCCAGAACGGCTCGCCGTTCGACACGTCGAGGGCGAACAGCACCTCGGCCGACCGCGTCGGCTCGTACCGCTTCGTCTGGAGGCGCCCCGCGTGCGCCGAGAGCCGCCAGTGGACGTGGTGCATCGGGTCGCCGGGCTCGTAGTCGCGTACCCCGGCGAAGTGCTCGCGGTCCTCGAACAGCCGCACGGCCGGCGCCGGCGAGCCGAACGGGAGCCGGCGCGCGATCCGGAGCGGGATGCCCGAGCGCGGCTGGGGCAGGACGAGCAGCGCGCGTTCGATCGGCACCTCGAGCTTCACCGGCGCGAGGTCGAACGGGTCTGAGACGACGACGTCGACGCCCTCGAGCCAGTACTCGCCGCGCGTCGAGACCACGACCGGCAGGACGACCTCGACGTCGCTCCGGCCGGGGATCGAGAGCCGGCGCCGGTGCCCCTTCAACGCCGTCGGGTCCGGGTCGGCCTCGGGGAGCAGGCCCGGCGGGAAGCGGACGAGGAGCCGGACGATCGGGAGCGGCAGCCGCTTGCCGTTCGCGATGCGCACGCGGAGCGCGACCTCCTCGCCGACGAACGCCCGAGGCGGGTCGAACTCGAACTCGACCTCCACGTCGTCGAGCGCCGAACGCGACCACAGCGCCGACGCGACCGCGAGCCCCGCGATCGCCGAGGCCCAAAGCAGCACCGCGGCGTGGCCCCACGCGATCGCGAACACCCCGACGATCCCGGAGACGTACAGGGCGATCTGTCGCCGCTCGGGGGTGTCCGTGGGCGCCCCCTAGGGCTCGAGCTCGGTCGGCACCGGGACCGAGCGCAGGACCTCGCGGAGGATCTCGTCGACGTGGCGGTCCCGGATCCTCGCGTCGGTCGTCGTGACGAGCCGATGACCGAACACCGGCTCCGCGAGCGCCTTCACGTCGTCGGGCAGCACGTAGTCGCGGCCATCGAGCATCGCGTAAGCGCGCGCGGCGTCGCCCATCTGCTCGACCGCGCGCGGGCTCGCGCCGACCGAGAGCTCGGGATGGTCGCGCGTCGCGCGCGCGATCCCGATCGCGTACGCGCGGACCGGCTGCTCGAGCCCGATCGCGGCGATCGAATCGCGCAGCTCCTCGAGCGGCGGGCGGTCGGGGAGGGCATCGGTCGGCAGCGTCCGCTCCGAGGGGCGCGTCTGCAGGATCCGGTGTTCCTCGCGCTCGTCCGGGTAGCCGAGCCTCACGCGGAGCAGGAAGCGGTCGAGCTGCGCCTCCGGGAGCGGGAAGGTCCCCTCGAGCTCGATCGGGTTCTGGGTCGCGAGGACGAAGAACGGGTCGGGGAGCGGGTGCGTCTGGCCGTCGACGGTCACCTGGCGCTCCTGCATCGCCTCCAGGAGCGCGGCCTGCGTCTTCGGCGTCGCGCGGTTGATCTCGTCGGCGAGGAGCACCTGCGTGAACAGCGGCCCGGCGCGGAACTCGAACTCGTTCGTCTTCAGGTTCAAGACCGACGTGCCCGTGATGTCCGACGGCATCAGGTCCGGGGTGAACTGCACGCGCTGGAACCGCAGCCCGAGCAGCGTCGAGAGCATCCGCACGAGCGTCGTCTTGCCCACCCCGGGGACGTCGTCGATCAGGACGTGGTTGCCGGTGAGGATCCCGACCATGACGAGCCGGAGGGGCTCGCGCACGCCGTAGAGGCGCTCGTCGACGCGGTCGGCGAGGTCCTTGAAGAGCGCCCGGGCGGTCTCCACCTCGGCCATCGCCCCAGGATAGGGCGTATGGGGGGCCCGGCGGGTTGCGCATTCCTGCCCTTCGGAACGAGATCCAAGGAACCGCGAGCGACCGCCGGCGCGTCCAGGAGACATGAGGTTCCGGACGATCCTCGTCTTCTTCACACCGTTCCTAGTCATCGCGGCCGGATGTGCGGACGCACCCGCGGATCCGAACGGCCCGGGCGCCGGATCCGGGCCGACCCGATACGAGACGGACGGTACGGTGCTCGAGGGCCCCGACCACGGTCCCGAGCTGTGCCTCGGCGCGATCGCCGACTCGCTGCCGCCGCAGTGCGGCGGCCTCCCGATCCGGGACTGGGATTGGGCGGGCGTCGAGGGCGAGGAGTCGGTGGGTGGGACGACCTGGGGCGACTTCCACATCGTCGGCACCTACGACGGCTCGTCGTTCACCGTGGTTGAGGTGGGGGTCTACGAACCGCCGCCATCCGACTCGCGCGACTTCACCGCGCCGTGCCCCGAGCCCTCCGGGGGATGGGCGGTCGCGGACCCGTCGCGCGCGTCCGACGCCGACCTGCAGGCCGTGATGCACGCGGCCGAGGACGAGCCGGACTCCGCGGGCTTCTGGATCGACTACATCGAGGAGCCATCCGAGTCGATCGCCCCCGAGGACGTCATCGCGGTCGCCGCGTTCACCGGGGACCTCGAACGGCACGAGTCCGAGCTCCGCGAGATCTGGGGCGGCGCACTCTGCGTCACCCAACACGATCGCACCGAGGCCGAACTGCGAGGGATCCAGCGCGAGCTCGGTGGCGAGGTCGGGGAGGGGCTCGGGCTCCAGGTGACGTGGTCGTCTGGGAGCGTTGTCGACAACCGCGTCGAGGTCGGCGTGGTGGTGGCCGGCCCGGAAGACGTTGCCGCGGTCGAGGAACGCTACGGGCCGGAAGCGGTCCTGCTGATGCCTGAACTCGAGCCCGTCGACGGCACCTGACCTTTAGGCAACGGTGCCGAGCGCGACGCCGCACCGCCTGCAGAAGGCGATCTTCACGGTGCCGGGCTCGTCGCCCCCCGCGGCCTCGACCGCGCGGATCGCCAGCGTCTCCTCGAGCGGCGCGAAGCAGTTCGGACACTCGGGAGGCGCCTTCGACGGGGTCTCGATGAGGGGGCCCTGCGCGACGGGCGTCATCGCGGGGCCGCCGGCGTAGCCCTCCAGCATCGCGATCACGGCCTCCCGGACACGTTCGAGGCTCGCGCCGAGCGCGACCAGGACCTGCGCCGCTACGCCTTCTTCCTCCCGGATCAGGCCGAGGAGGAGATGCTCGGTGCCGATGTAGTCGTGCCCCATCTGGAGCGCCTCGCGGAGCGCGAGCTCGAGCACCTTCTTGGCGCGCGGGGTGAAGGGGATGTGGCCCGCCGGGGCCTTCGAGCCTCGGCCGATGATCTCCTCGACCCGCTGCCGGGCTGCATCCAGGGAGATGCTCATCGCCACGAGCGCCCTCGCCGCGACGCCCTCGCCCTCATGGATCAGGCCGAGGAGGATGTGCTCGGTCCCGATGTAGTCGTGGTCGAGCATCCTCGCCTCTTCCTGGGCGTAGACGACCACCCGCCGCGCCCGGTCCGTGAACCGCTCGAACACGAGGCCAGGATGGCACGGCAGCCCACGCCTCGGAAGCATGTAATCTTGCTTACACGCACGGGAATACCGTGCCTCGGTAGGCGCGTTGTTGAGTGGGACGCGCTCAAGCCGAGCGCCCGAAGGGAGACCGGCACGCCATGGCACAGCTCGACACCCAGATCCTCCCGCTCCTGCCCCTGACCTCAGGCGTCGTCCTCCCCGGCATGGTCGTCACGCTGACGATCGAATCCGAGGATGCCCGGCGGGCGATCGCCGCCTCCGAGTCCTCCGATGGCGAGCTCCTACTCGTCCCGAAGGTCGGCTCGCGCTACGCGAAGATCGGGACCGTCGCCAAGGTCGAGGACGTCGGCCGGCTGCGGAACGGCCTCGAGGCCCTGGTGATCCGCGGCGCACACCGCTCGGTCGTCGGCACCGGCGTGGCCGGGACCGGCGACGGGGTGTGGGTGCAGCACGAGCCGCGACTCGACCCCGAGACGTCGACCGAGCGCGCCCGGGAGCTCGCCCGCGAGTACCGCGCGACGGTCGAGAACATCGTCGAGGCGCGCGGGGTCCCCGAGGTCGCCGACTTCCTCCGCGGGATCTCCGACCCCGGCCAGATCGCCGACACCGCCGGCTACTCGCCCGACCTGTCGGTCGAACAGAAGGTCGAGATCCTCGAGACGCTCGACGTCGAGCAGCGGCTCGAGAAGGCGCTCGCGTGGGCGAAGGAGGTCCTCGCCGAGCTCGAGCTGAAGGACAAGATCCGCAGCGACGTCCGCGACGGCATGGAGAAGAACCAGCGCGAGTACATCCTGCGCCAGCAGATGGACGCGATCCGCAAGGAGCTCGGCGACGAGTCGGGCGAGGGCGTCGTCGAGGAGTACCGCAAGAAGATCGCCGACGCGAACATCCCCGAGGGCGCGCGGAATGAGGCCGAGCGCGAGCTCGACCGTCTCGAGCGCACCTCCGAACAGTCGCCCGAGTACGGATGGATCCGCACGTACCTCGACTGGATGACCGAGATCCCGTGGGACGTCCGGACCGAGGACAACCTCGACATCACCGATGCGCGGCGGATCCTCGACGAAGACCACACCGGCCTGTCCGACGTGAAGGACCGCATCGTCGAGTACCTCGCAGTTCGCAAGCTGCGGCAGGAACGCGGCATGGGGCCGTCGGCCGGCCGCGGCTCGGGCGCGATCCTCACGCTCGTCGGCCCTCCGGGCGTCGGCAAGACGTCGCTCGGCGAGTCCGTCGCGCGCGCGCTCGGCCGCAAGTTCGTCCGGATCTCGCTCGGCGGGATCCACGACGAGGCCGAGATCCGCGGGCACCGGCGCACCTACGTCGGCGCGCTCCCGGGTCGCATCGTCCGCGCGCTGAAGGAGGCCGGGACGAAGAACCCGGTGATGATGCTCGACGAGGTCGACAAGGTCGGCGCCGACTGGCGCGGCGACCCCTCGAGCGCGCTGCTCGAGGTGCTCGACCCCGCGCAGAACCACACGTTCCGCGACCACTACCTCGAGGTCGACCTCGACCTGTCCGAGGTGCTGTTCATCTCGACCGCGAACGTGGCCGAGACGATCCCCGGCCCGCTGCTCGACCGGATGGAGGTCATCCGGCTCGACGGCTACACCGAGGACGAGAAGGTCGCGATCGCGCGCGACCACTTGCTCGCGCGGCAGGAGGAGCGCAACGGCCTGAAGGCCGATGAGGTCGAGATCACCGACGACGCGCTGCGCCAGATCGTGGGCGACTACACGCGGGAGGCCGGCGTCCGGAACCTCGAGCGTGAGCTCGGCAAGGTGCTGCGCAAGGTGGCGACCCGGCTCGCGAGCGGCGACGCCGAGGCGCCGGTGCGCGTCGACGTCGTCGACATCCGCGAGTACCTCGGCCGGCCGAACTTCTTCTTCGAGGCCGCCGAGCGTACGAGCGTCCCCGGCGTGGCGACCGGCCTGGCCGTGACCGGAACCGGCGGCGACGTCCTGTTTGTCGAGGCGACGCGTCTCGAGGGCGGGGACGGCGACCCGCTGGTGCTCACCGGTCAGCTCGGCGACGTGATGAAAGAGTCCGCGCAGATCGCGCTCAGCTACGTGCGGTCTCACGCGAGCGAGCTCGGCGTCGACGCGTCGCGGCTCGGCGGACGGTTCCACGTCCACGTGCCGGCGGGCGCGGTACCGAAGGACGGCCCGAGCGCCGGCGTCACGATGGTGACCGCGCTCGCGTCGCTTCTCTCGGACACGCCGGTGAAGAGCTCGGTCGGCATGACCGGCGAGGTCACGCTGCAGGGCCGAGTGCTGCCGATCGGCGGGGTCAAGCAGAAGGTGCTCGCCGCCCACCGAGCGGGTCTGAAGGACGTGATCCTGCCGAAGCGCAACGAGGGCGACCTCGACGATGTCCCGGAGCAGGTTCGCGATGAGATCGCGTTCCACCCCGTCGAGACGATCGACGAGGCGCTCGCGATCGCGCTCGAGGCCGGCGGCGCCGATGAGGCGGCGGCCTAGAGCTCAGCGACTCGTCGGGAGGCCGGCCGCCGCGATCCCGGCGAGCTCGAGGGCGAGCGCGCCGTCCGTGTCCATGAGGGCCACGACGAGGACGCGAAGTATCCGGGTGGAGGCACGGCGTCGCATGGAGGCGAAGGCTAGCCTGTCCGGCGAGGAGGCGAGCGATGCGGATCGCGGTCTTCGGGGCGTCCGGCAAGACCGGTCGCCTCGTGATCGAGCAGGGGCTCGAGCGCGGGCACGAGATGGTCGCGTTCGTGCGGGACGCGTCTCGGTTCGAAAGGTCGCAGGAGCGGCTCGAGGTCGTCGAGGGCGACGCCCGAGACCCCGACGACGTCGTCCCCGCGCTGCGGGGGAGCGACGCCGCGATCTCGGTGATCTCGCTCGCGAGACCGGAGGACGAGCCGCAGCACTCCGAGGCGACGCGCACGATCGTCGAGGCCGCGAAGACCGAAGGGGTCCGCAGGATCGTCGTGACCGCGAACAACCACGCGTTCCACGACGAGGAGGTGCCGCCGGATCTCGCGGCGTTCGCCCGGGAGCACCGCCGGAACCGCGACCTCCTGCGTTCGAGCGGGCTCGACTGGACGCTCGTCGCCTCGCCCACGCTCGCCGACGAGGAGAGCGCGGGCTCCTACTCGGCCTCCGCCGACGAGAAGGCGCCCGGGAAACGGACGGCTCGAGTGGACCTCGCGGACGCGGCGCTGGATGCGCTCGGCCACGACGACTGGATCGGGCACATCGTCGGCGTGTCGAGCTAGGCAACAGGTCGCCTCGACGGGCCCGAACGGCTCATGATGTGCCGACCGTCGCGAGGGAGGTGGCCCGTGCCGCAGTTCCACCGTCAACCTCATCGGTTCGACCCGTACAAGAACTTCAAGGTGCGAGTGAAGTGGGACGGCCGGTACGTGGGACTTCCGCAGGGACGCCCTCATCGACCTGTTCAACGAGGCCGGCCAGCGGGTCGCGTCCTACAGATGTACCGGTGCCGGGTTTCGGAGAACCAGGCGCTTCCCGACTTCGAGCGAACGGCACCGCCGTCGCCATCGAGACGATCACGCTGGAGAACGAGGGATGGGAGCGCGATCACGCGGGTCGGGGAGCCGACCGAGGCGTCGTTCGAAGTTCCGCCGGAGTGACCCTGGCCTGAACCGGGGGACCGCGCACTACTATCCGCACGATGAGCGCCGAGCGCCGGATGCGGTTCGCCGAGAACAGCCCGTTCCCGCCGATCGCCGACTACGGGTTCCTGTCGGACCGGCAGGTCCAGGCCCTCGTCGCGCCGAGCGGCAACGTCGAATGGCTCTGCCTTCCGCGACCCGACAGCCCGTCGGTGTTCGGCGCGATGCTCGATCGCGACGCCGGCTTTTTCCGCCTCGGACCGGCCGACCTCCATGTCCCGGTCGGCCGCCGCTACGTGCCGGGGACCCTCGTGCTCGAGACCACGTGGCAGACCCGGACCGGCTGGATCGTCGTCCGGGACACGCTCCTCGTCGGCCCGTGGTACGACGACACGCAACGGGCCGTCGAGTACCACCGTCCGCCCGGCGACCACGAGGCCGAGCACATCCTGCTCCGCACGATCCGGTGCGTGAACGGCCACGTCGAGGTCCTGATGAACTGCGACCCGGTGCCCGACTACGGCCGCGGGAGCGTGGCCTGGGAGTACGAGGGCGAGGGGTACAACAAGGCGGTCGCCCGGATGGAGGGCGGCGACCTCACGCTCCGGCTCACGACGGACCTCCGGATGGGGTTCGAGGGCAACCGCGCCCACGCGTCGAGCACCGTCCGCGAGGGCGACGAGCGGTTCGTCGCGCTCTCGTGGTCCGACCACGAGGCGCCCACCGTCTACCAGGACGCCGCCGACCGGATGTGGCGGACGCAGGAGTACTGGCGCGAGTGGATGAACCACGGCGAGTTCCCGGACCACCCGTGGCGGTCCGCCCTGCAGCGCAGCGCCCTCACGCTGAAGGGCCTCACGTACGCGCCGACGGGTGCCCTGATGGCCGCGGCCACCACGTCGCTCCCGGAGACGCCGGGCGGCGAGCGCAACTGGGACTACCGCTACTCATGGATCCGCGACTCCACGTTCGCGCTGTGGAGCCTGTACACGCTCGGTTTCGACTCGGAGGCCGACGGCTTCTTCGAGTTCGTCGCCGATCGGTGCGAGGACGGATCCGAGCTCCAGGTGATGTACGGCCTGGGCGGCGAGCGCGACCTCACCGAGGAGATCCTGCCGCACCTCTCGGGCTACGAGGGGGCGTACCCCGTCCGGATCGGCAACGGCGCGTTCAACCAGAAGCAGCACGACGTGTGGGGCGTGCTGCTCGACTCCGTGTACCTGCACGCGAAGTCGCGGGACCGGCTGCCCGAACGCAGCTGGAACATCGTGACCGCGCAGGTCGAGCAGGCGATCCAGCACTGGCGCGAGCCCGACCGCGGGATCTGGGAGGTGCGCGGCGAGCCGAAGCACTTCACGTCGTCGAAGCTCTTCTGCTGGGTCGCCGTCGACCGCGGGGCACGCCTCGCGCGTCGCCGCGGGGAGGAGGCGCTCGAGCAGAAGTGGCGCGCGGTCGCCCACGAGATCCACGCCGACATCTGCGCGAACGGCGTCGACGACCGAGGCGTCTTCACGCAGTACTACGGCACGAAGGCGCTCGACGCGTCGCTCCTGCTGCTGCCGCTCGTTCGCTTCCTGCCGAAGGACGACGAGCGGATCAAGGCGACGGTGCTCGCGATCGCGGACGAGCTCACGGTCGACGGCCTCGTGCACCGGTACCGCGTGGAGGAGACGGACGACGGCCTGTCGGGCGAGGAGGGGACGTTCACGATCTGCTCGTTCTGGCTGGTCTCGGCGCTCGTCGAGATCGGCGAGCTCCACCGCGCGCGCTCTCTCTGCGAGAAGCTCCTGTCGTTCGCGAGCCCGCTCCAGCTCTACGCCGAGGAGATCGACGCCGTGACCGGCCGCCACCTCGGCAACTTCCCGCAGGCCTTCACGCACCTCGCGCTGATCAACGCGGTCGTGCACCTGATCCAGGCCGAGCTGAAGCTGCAGCGCGGCTTCTCGATGGCGCACCAGGTCGTCACGTAGCCGCCGCACGCGCCGGTCCTCGGCTACGCTGGCCCGCCGTGCTCGAGCTCCAGGGCCTCAGCAGGCGGTTCGGCGACGTCGTGGCCCTCGACGACGTCTCCTTCTCGGTTCCCGATGGCCGGATGGTGGGCTTCGTCGGACCGAACGGCGCCGGCAAGACGACCGCGATGCGGATCATGCTCGGCGTGCTGACGGCCGACGCCGGCGACGTCCGGTGGCGGGGGCGCGCGGTCGACGCCGAGATCCGGCGGCGGTTCGGCTACATGCCGGAGGAGCGAGGCCTCTACCCGAAGATGCGGGTGCTCGACCAGCTGATCTACCTCGCGAGGCTCCACGGGCTCGACAGGGCCGACGCGACGGCGCAGGCGCAGCGGATGGTCGAGCTGCTCGGCGTGCCCGACCGGATGCGCGACCGGACCGAGAGCCTGTCGCTCGGGAACCAGCAACGGGTGCAGCTCGCCGCCGCGCTCGTCCACCGGCCCGAGGTCCTGATCCTCGACGAGCCGTTCTCGGGGCTCGACCCGGTGGGCGTTGACGTGCTCTCGGGTGTCCTCCGCGAGCAGGCGGAGGGAGGCGTCCCGGTGCTGTTCTCCAGCCACCAGCTCGACCTCGTGGAGCGACTGTGCGAGTCCGTCGTCCTGATCAACCACGGCCGTGTCGTCGCGGACGGGAGGATCGCCGACCTGCGGGCTGCGGACCCGCGGCGGCTCCTGCGGGTCGAGGTCGCCGACGGGGCGGGCCCGGACGGATGGCTGCGCGATCTCGGCGGCGTCCGAGTTCTCGAGCCGCTGCCGGACGGCGCGATCCTCGAGCTCGACGAGGGCGTGAGCGAGATGGCGGTCCTCGACGCCGCGCGCGCCGCGGGATCGGTCCGGCACTTCAGCGTCGTGCAGCCGACGCTGTCCGAGATCTTCCGGCGGGCGGTGGCGGGATGAGCGTCTGGACGATCGTTTCCCGACGCGAGTTCGTCGAACGAGCGCGCGACCGCGGCTTCGCGATCTCCACGGCGATCACGCTCGTGATCCTCGTGGGGATCATCGTGGTCTCGGCGATCTTCGACCGCGGCACCCGGTTCGATCTCGCGACGGTGGGGGAGGGCTCGCGCGAGGTCGCGCGCGACGTCGCGGCGGCGGCACGCCTCCTCGACGTCGAGGTCCGGGTGGCGGCGTTCGACGACCTCGCCCCCGCCGAGAGTGCCGTGGACGCCGGCGACGTCGACGCGGTGATCGTCTCGGGCGAACGGCTCCTCGTCCGCGGCGAGCCAAACGCGCAGCTCGTCGCGCTGATCCAGGCGGCTTCGATCCAGCGGCGAACGCGCGCGGCCCTGCTCGAGGCGGGCCTGTCCGGCGAGCAGATCGACGCCGTGCTCGCGCAGGGTCCGCTCCCGGTGGAATCGGTCGAACCCGTGGACCCCCGGCGGAGGGAGCTCGGCACGGTCGCGTTCGTCGGCGTCCTCGCGCTCTACGGGCAGCTGTTCGCCTACGGCTACTGGGTCGCGGCCGGGGTGGTCGAGGAGAAGAGCTCCCGCGTCGTCGAGGTGCTGCTCTCGACCGTGCGACCGAGCGAGCTGCTTCGGGGCAAGATCTTCGGGATCGGGTTCCTCGGGCTGCTGCAGCTGTTGCTGATCGCGGTGGTCGCGCTGGCGGTCTCGATGGCGATCGGCCGGCTCGAGTTCCCCTCCGGTGCGCTCGAGGTCGCCGCGCTGGTCCTGTTCTGGTTCGTCCTCGGGTTCTTCTTCTACGCGAGCCTGTTCGCGGTGGCCGGCGCGATCGTGACGCGCCAGGAGGACCTGCAGTCGACGATGACGCCGCTCACGATCGCGATCGTCGCCTCGTTCTTCATCGGGATCGCCGCCACGGGCAACCCCTCGTCGACGCTCGCGACGCTCGCGTCGATCCTTCCGTTCTCGTCGCCGCTCGTGATGCCGACGCGGATCGTGCTCGGCGAGGCCGAGCTGTGGGAGGTCGGGTTCTCGATCGTGCTTTCCGTCGCGAGCACCGCGCTGCTGATCCCGATCGCGACGAAGGTCTACGCGCGCGCCGTGCTGCAGCCGGGCCGGGTCAAGGTCCGCCAGATGCTCCGCAGCGCCTGATCCTCAGTCCTGGGCGTCCGGTGCGATGCAGAACTCGTTGCCCTCGGGGTCGGCCATGACCCGCCATCGGTAGCCGTCGAGCTCGCGCTCCTCGGAGACGACCGAGCCGCCGAGCTCGCGGATCCTTCGGACCGCGTCGTCCATGTCGTCGACGTTCAGGTCCACATGCACCCGGTTCTTCACCGACTTGGCCTCGGGCACGCGCTGGAACGCGATCGAGGGGACGGCGCCGTCGTTGTTGCGGAGCGTGAGGTAATCGTTCCCGAACCAGCCCCAGATCTCGACCCCGAGGAGCGCGCACCAGAACGGGGCGATCCGGGCGGGGTCGACCGAGTCGATGACGATCCAGTGGAAGCGCGCGATCGGTTCGGACATCTCGTTCGAAGCGTACGTCGGCCGGCTTCCGAGCGGCTTGCGGTTCCCTGTCCGGTGCCGGGCCGGCTCAGGCCGTGAGCTCGCCCGCCATCTCGTCGAAGACCCTCGTGTGCGCGTCGACGTCGTCCTCGGTCGTGGCCGGCGACATCAGCGCCATGTTGTGGAACGGCGTCAGCAGGATCCCGCGGTTGAGCGC